>CAZSEO010000010.1:54870-55782 GCA_964605985.1 uncultured Oscillospiraceae bacterium
AGCCTGGCGGCCGCAGAAGATTACGTCTTCAGAATCAAAGCCGATAGCCTTGATGCCTGCTGCGATGATCTGAGAGGTAGCGAAGGTATCGGAACCGCCGAACTCACGTCCGGAGATGAGAACGCCTTCGTCAGCGCCCATAGCGATGAGCTCACGGAGCATGCCCTCTGCGGGGGGCGGGCCCATGGTAACTGCTACGACCTTGCAGCCGGTAGCATCCTTCAGACGGAGAGCAGCTTCCATAGCGCTCATGTCATCGGGGTTGATGATGGTAGCCATAGAGGCACGGTCAAGAGTGCCGTCCGGATTAACGGCAACCTTGCCGGAAGTATCAGGAACCTGTTTTACACAAACAATCGCTTTCATAAGTCCAGTATGCCTCCTATTACTTAACCTGAAGTGCGCCGGCGATTACCATACGCTGTACTTCGCTGGTGCCTTCGTAGATCTCGGTGATCTTTGCGTCACGCATCATGCGCTCAACGGGGTAGTCACGGGTGTAGCCGTAACCGCCGAAGAGCTGAACTGCACGGCGGGTAACGTCGCTTGCTGCCTCAGCTGCGAACAGCTTAGCCATAGCAGCGTCCATGCCGTACTTCTCGCCGTTCTGCTTCTTGCAAGCAGCAGCGTATACGAGGTACTGAGCAGCCTGCATACGGGTGTGCATATCAGCGATCTGGAACTGGGTGTTCTGGAACTGAGAAAGTCTCTTCTTGAACTGAACGCGCTCCTTGGTGTACTTGATAGCTTCGTCGATAGCGCCTTCGCCAATGCCGAGAGCCTGAGAAGCGATACCGATACGGCCGCCGTCGAGGGTCTTCATAGCGATCTTGAAGCCGTCGCCTTCCTTGCCGAGGAGGTTCTCCTTGGGAACGATGCAGTCCTCAAAGATAAGCTCGGTGGTGGAAGAGC
>CAZSEO010000011.1:0-53829 GCA_964605985.1 uncultured Oscillospiraceae bacterium
GACGGGAGCCGCAGCCCTTGCAGTCCACCAGGGGATCGGAGAAGGAACCCACGTGACCGGTGGTGACCCAGGTCTGGGGATTCATGATGATGGCAGCGTCCAGGCCCACGTTGTAGGGGCTTTCCTGAACAAATTTTTTCCACCATGCCTTCTTTACGTTGTTTTTCAGCTCTACGCCGAGAGGACCGTAGTCCCAGGTGTTGGCAAGTCCGCCGTATATCTCGGAGCCTGCGTATACAAAGCCGCGTCCTTTGGCGAGCGCGACAACTTTTTCCATTGTTTTTTCGCTGTTCTTCATTTGAAAACCTCCATGTCGGCATAAACATTACATTTCAGTTTATCGCTTTTGACGCGGTTAGTCAAGCATATGCGGCGCTTTAATATGATAAATATCGTGCAGATGCCAAAAGCAACCATTTTCTACAACAGAAACGGCGGCAAGGATTCACATCGCCGTCGTAAAGACGGCGGATAAAAGTCGATTTGGCAAAGAAAAAGCCCCGAAAGAGGGGCTTGATCCTGTTATAAAGTTAAAATTCGCCCGGCTCTTTGTTGAGCATCATGCGAAGTATAGCCGCATCCATGGGGACTGAGCCCTCGTTGCCGAGGATCGCAAAGTTATCGATGGTGCGCTCAACGCTGTGTTCAACTATGCCGTCGGTGTGCTTTACCCTCACGCCGCGGATAGCCATCAGCGCTGCCTGAAAAGCGGCGTTGGTGCAGCTGGATATTTTGAGGGCGCAGTCGGCCTTTGCTCCGTCACAGAGCATGCCGGTGACGTTGCCTATCATATTGTGGATGGTGTTGCATATCTCCTGATAGCCGCCGCCCAAAAGATATACGATACCGCAGGAGGCGCCTGTTGCCGCGACCGAAGCGCCGCACATGGCTGAAAGACGGCCAAAGCGGGATTTGATGCGTATGGTGATAAGGTTGCTCATCGTTACCGCTCTGATCATCTTATCCTCGGGCAGATAGCGCCAATCAGCCATGGCAACTACCGGCATGGTGGCTGCGATGCCCTGATTTCCGCTGCCAGAGTTGGTTACAACAGAAAACGGCGCGCCTGCCATTCGTGCGTCTGCGCCGGCGGAGGTGATTATCATCGAGTTGGTGGTCATGTCGCGGGTCATAACGCCCTCGCGGCAGTTGCGCTCAAGTATATGGGCTATCGCAAGGCCGTATTTGTGTTTTACGCCCTCCTCGCAGATGCGGGAATTGACCTCGATAGCCTGCCTGATGATATCGATGGGGTCGTTTTCGGGGTCAAGCTCCTTATCGCAGAAATCAAAGATTTTCTGAACGGTAAGAAATTCTGCTATCTCCTCGGGGGAGACGGTGTCCTTGCCGCTTTGGGGATCGGCAGCGCTTTCAGATGCGAAAATCGTTTCTCCATCCACTTTGATCAGCGTCAGGTTGGTGTGCAGGTCGGCTATCACCGCCCGAACGGTATGCTCTTTGCCGTGAGCGGTCACATCGATATAAAGCTTATTGGGCACATCGGCAAGCATAACCGTGACCTTTTCTGAGGTGACAAGTTCTTCTGCTTTTTGATATACTTCATCAGAAACGCTGTTGATCACCTCCAGCTGCCTATCGGGGGCTGCTGCAAAAAAGCCTATTGCTGCGGCATAAGGTATGCCGGTGTAATCGGTTCCGGGAATGCCGGCTGCCATAGCGTTTTTAATGATATTCACAGAGGCGAGGATCTTTATCGAGCAAACGGTATCGCCGAGCTTTTCAAGTTCCTTTCCGGCATAGGCGGCGGTAAGCGCTATCGCTCCCGGCTCGGTGCATCCGGTGGCGAGTTCCATTTCGCTGTTCAATATGCGGAAAAACATCTCTTTGTTCATTTATTCACTTCCTTTGGTTTTGCGGGTTTGTTTATTCCGTTACAATTTTAGTACTTAGTGTAGACGGTGTCAATGCCGGAGAGTTTGGCAGCTTCATAAAAAAGGTGACCGCCTGTCATAAAGCGGTCACCCTTGTAACAAGCGGTTATTCAGCGATCTCAGATCCGGCGTTTTTCTTAACGCTTTCAACACCGTTGAGGCAGGAAGCCTTTGCGGTATAACCCTCGGAAGCGAGGATGGGTTCGCCGTTTCTTGCCTTGAGGCGGAAACGGAATTCGCCGGCCTTATCCTTATAGATCTCAAACTTGGGATGCTTTTCGGTTGCGTAGCCTTCAACAGTCTGATCTTCAACCGCTGCGATGGGAGCGTTTTTCTTTACGCTCTCGATGCCGTTGAGGCATCCGGCCTTGGAGGAATAAACCTCAGAGGTGCCGATCACCTGGCTGTTGGCTGCCAGCAAGTCGAATTTGATGCCGGTTTTGGTTTCCTTAACAACGTATTTGCCCATATCTTTTACCTCCGGAATGTTGTGGTTTAGAGTAATGAAATCTCCAATAACATATTAGGGTAAAATGAGAAAAAAGCAAATTGACATAATATACAATATTTAATGCGATTTTATAGGTATTTATCTTAGCAAAAACAATACCGCCGAATTTTTCGGCGGTATTGTTTTTAAGAAAAGGAGAATTTGGAGAGGAACAAATCGTCTGTATTGCTGGAATCACTCTACATTTTATATTTTACAATAGGTTCGTGAATAAATTTAGCGAAATAGGTAAATAAATCGTCAAAGACATTTGAATTATTTGAGAATAATAAGTTGGATTTATGGACAAAAAAGGATTATTGGCGTAATATATAGTTATCGTTATTTTGTAAGGAGTGTTCCCCCATGAAGGGATTGATATTATACTATTCGCTTAACGGTTCCACCAAAAAGTTTGTTCAGGATATGGCGGCGAAAAACGGATTTAAGCTTTGCCGCGTGATCGAAAAGAAAAAGCGCACTGTTGTCAATGCCTTTTTGAAGGGCAGCCGTCAGGCGATGAAGAGGGAAGCGGTTGAGCTTGAACCTACCGATATAAACTGGACCGGAGTGGAGCGCATAGTGGTGGCATGTCCGATATGGGCGGGATATCCCGCGCCGGCATTTAATTCAATTATAAAGCTTTTGCCCAAAAAGATGCCCATTGAGCTTTATTTTATATCCGGCAGCGGCAGCAGCGCAAACAGCCGCGAAGCCACCGAAAAGCTGCTGGCAGAAGAGGGCTATAACATAGTCGGCTATACCGACGTTATGACTAAAAATATTTATGCGCAGCAGGCGCCGACAGAAAAAGTTTAATGCAAACGCCTCAAGTAAAGATGGCTTGAAACGCGGATTTGACGGCAAATCCGCGTTTTTCTCTGTGAGGCATAAACAGATGGAGAGGGATAGATATGTCCGGCAACAGTGTGGAGATGTCGCTTTTTGAATATCTCAGCGGGTGTGATAAGCCTGTTTATATATACGGCATGGGCAACGGCGCGGAAAAGCTCAAGCGTGAGCTGGATGACACCGGTATACCGTTGGCAGGCGTGTTCGCAAGCGATGAATTTGTTCGCGGGCACAGCTTTTTGGGGCATAGGGTGATAAAATATTCCGAGCTTCCTGCCGATGCCGTGATATTGCTGGCATTCGGTTCCTTTTTGCCCGATATGCTGGAGCGGTTTGACAACATGGCTTCTGAACATGAGTTTTACGCGCCCGATCTTCCGTTGTTCGGAGAAGAGCGCTTCGACGAAAGGGTGCTTATCGAACGCAAAGACCAGATAGAAAAGGCATACGCCGCCCTTTATGATGAGCAGAGCAGGCTGGTTTTCAAAAACACGGTACTGTACAAGATAAGCGGAAAGATCCGATATCTGCGTCAGATGGAGACCGACAAAAGCGAGATATATACTGAACTGCTCAAAGTGGGGGAGGACGAGCATTATCTCGACCTCGGCGCTTATGACGGCGACACGGTGAGAGAGCTGCTGGGTTTTACCGACGGAAAATACAAGAGCATAACCGCGGTTGAACCCGACCCCAAAAACTTTAAAAAGCTGATAAACAAAACTCCGCAGGCGGTGTGCCTCAACAAGGGGGTATACAGTTTTTGCGGCGAGCTTTCCTTCTCCACCGAGGCGAGCCGCAATTCCTCGGTCAGCGCGAGTGGAAAGAGAAAGATAGAAGTGGATACCATCGATAACATTGTGGGCGATGGCAGCGTCAGCTATATCAAGATGGATGTTGAGGGCAGCGAAAAAGATGCGCTGATAGGCGCCCAAAGAACTTTGAAGCGCTGCCGGCCCAGGCTGTTGGTCTCGGCGTATCACCGTATGTGGGATTTTTTTGAACTGGTGAATCTCATGCGAGAGATGCTGCCCGGTTATCGGCTTTATATGCGCCATCAGCCCTACGTTCCCAACTGGGAGACCAATATAATAGCGGTGCCTGAGAAAACAAAATGAGCTTTTTGCTAAAAATTACCGGACAAAAAGTTGATGATATGCCGACGATTTCACCTCTTATTCACCAAATTGTGATATAATATTTCAGTATTTGCGGTTATTACGACCTTGGATAATAAAAAACGGGCGCAATACGGAGGTTTTTTGATGAAAAAAGCATTTTCACTGATGCTTTCTTTAATAATGCTGTTTTCTGTACGGACTGTTTCTTTTGCGGAACTTCCGGTCATAAATTCCGATACCTATGTCGTGATGGAAGCCAAATCGGGGAAGGTTTTGGCTTCGCGCGGGGCAGATAAGAAAAAATATCCTGCCAGTATCACCAAGATACTGACCACCGCAATAGCGCTTGAAAACGGTGATCCCAACGACAAGCACACCATGACCTATAAGGCTACCCATTCCATCGAGCGCGGCTCCACCCACATCGCGCTGACCGAGGAGGAGGTCGTCACTGTAAATGACCTGCTCAACGCTACCATGATAGAATCGGCGAATGATGCCGCTAACGGTCTGGCTGAGTATATAGCGGGAGATATCGACAACTTTCCGCAGTATATGAACGATAAGGCGGCAGAGATAGGGGCGGTCAACTCAAATTTTATGAACGCCCACGGGCTTCACAACAAGGAACATTACACGACCGCCTATGATATGGCGCTGATAACGCGCTGGGCAATAGGGATAGATGGCTTCCGCGAGGTTTTCGGGGCGCACAGCTATTCCGTTCCGCCAACCAATAAGCAGCCGATACAGCGAAATATCGGAACACATCACATGATGTTCGTGAAATCCAAATTTACATATGAGGGCGCCACCGGCGGCAAGCTGGGTTGGACCCCCGAGGCGCGCCACACAATGGTCACCATCGCTGAAAGAAACGGCATGGAGCTTATCTGTGTCGTAATGGACAGCAAAACACAGTATGAAAAATTCAGAGATACCATAGCGCTGTTTGATCACTGCTTTGAAAATTTTGCCGTTTCGGAGATAACGGTGAAGCAGTTTGAAGATACCCCTATTGCCGTCAACGACAAAGACGGTGTTAAGACCGCGGAGGTCATTATCCCCAAGCAGAGCTTTTATGTAGTGCATTCCCCCGAGACAGCCAAGGCGGATATAAAGGTGAACCTTATCGCCCCTTTAAGCTACGGCGAGGATGACGAGATAGCTCCAAAGGCAGAATTTGTTGATGACGAGGGCAATGAGCTGATGACCGTCGATCTGGAATGGGATCACAGAACGGTGGAAAGGGCTGTTGCGGCAATGGCAGTAGCCGATATCCCAAACGATGACAAAACAGAAAGAATGGGACTTGGCTGGCAGGTGCTTTGGGCGATACCGGCGTTTTTGGCGGTAGGCTTTATAGTTCTGCTGCTTATCCGCCATCGCAACCTCAAGCTGCGCGAGCAGCGCAGGCAGGAGCGTCAGCGTATGCTTGCATCTCAGATAAAAGAGAGCGTTATGATGACACAGCGCGGAGCCGGAGACCCGGTGATGAAGCTGCATCTGAATAGTGCCGATTCGGTCAATCACAAGAAAACGGTAAACAGCAAAAATAAGGTGCGCGGCCGCGAGGGATATCGAAAATAACAATAAAAACCGTCTGACTTCATTTCAAAGCCGGACGGTTTTTTGTTATCTGATATAAATTTTATCTACATAACTTGAGGTAAAGGCGCGAAGTATCGAATAATAGCCAAGCTCAAGCTCGATAACGTCACCGACCTTATAGCTTTTTTCGCTGTCGGTAACATCCAGCATGAGGTGGTCGGAGCTGGCGCCGAGAATTATAACGCCGCTGTCGCAGGGGCGGGTGGTCTCGGCATCAAAATCCTGTTTGCCGAGAGCGCAGATGGCTTTTATGCGCTTTTCGCCTCTATCAACGAAAGAGGGGCGGTTTCCATAGGAATCGACGCCTATTTCTCCCCACGGCAGCGAGGGCTTTTCTTTCAGCTCAACTATCTGACACTCAAGAATAAAGGTATCCTTGAAGGTGCCGTCAAGATATTGATATTTTGCCCTTTCCTTGCCGACCAACAGCGATTCGCCGAGACGCAGGTTGTCAACGCCTTTGGGCAGGCCGCGGGTGAGCATAAGGTCGAGGGTGGCGGAATTTCCTCCGCTGACTATCTCTATTGGCCGGCCAATGGCATCGCTCACCTTTTTGCGAAGCTGCGCCAGCCGGGTCATCTTTTCGGTGTCATACTGGATAAAGGAGAAGCAGGTGAGGTTTGTTCCGATGCCGTAAAGCTCGACCCCCTCCAGCCGCTCGGTCTCAAGCGCCGCAGAGATAAGCTCATCCTCATCGATGTAGCCCTCGCGTATATCACCGAGGTCGGCCATCAGTATTACCTTGTGAGTCTTGTTTTGACGCAGCGCCTCGGCGGCGATAGCCCTTATCGTTTCCATCTCGGAATTGAGAGAAACATCGCCATAACGCACCAACTCCTCTGTTTCACAGAGCATTGGCGGGCGTATCAGCCATTTCTGTACGCTGATATCTTTCATGCGGGCAAGGTTTTTTACCCTGGAATCACCGAGCATCTCAATGCCTGAATCGACATAGCACTGCGCTATAACGGGATCGGCGGTAAAGCATTTGGTGACAGCGGTGACACGGATGCCATATCGGCGGCAAAGCTCTGTGACTTTTTTTATGTTGGCGCTGAGATGACCAAGGTCGATGCGCAGGCGGGGATACATAAGCTGTCCTCCGTTTCAAAGTCAGAATATCGAAAAGCAGCGCAAGATGCGCTGCTTTTCATATGGGGAGATATCAGTTTTGAGCAGACAATAAATGAGTATCAGGTCCAGTAATCAAGATCGCCAACGGGGAGCTCAAGGGTTTCAGCTCTGAATACAGGGTTCTTGTATTCCTTGAGCTGTGCTTCGTAATCCTTAAGGCAGGCAACAGCGATGTGACCGAGACAGAAGCAAGCGGGGATGTTGATGAGGCACATGAACGCCATAAGAACATCTGCGATATCCCAGGCAAGACCCATGCTGAGACCTGCGCCGAGGAAGATAACGAGAGCGGCAACAACGCGGAAGCCCTTCATAAACTTATCGGAAGGCATCTCGCCCTTGTTGATGAACGCGAGACAGTTATCGACATAGAAGAAGTTGCCGATAAGGGTGGTGAATGCGAAGAGTGCCATAGAAACAGTTACGAAGATGGGACCGAAGCCGCCGAATACGGTGCTTACAGCCTGCTGAACGTAAACTGCACCTGCAACTTCCGGAGTAGCGGGAACGCCGGAGCAGAGGCACATAAGAGCGGTAGCGGTGCAGATAACGATGGTGTCAAGGAATACAGAGAACATCTGAACGAGACCCTGCTTTACGGGGTGAGAAACGTCAGCAGCAGCTGCCGCGTTGGGAGCGGAACCTACGCCTGCTTCGTTGGAGTAGAGACCGCGCTTGATGCCGTACATCATGCAGGAACCTGCAACGCCGCCGAAGATAGCTCTGAAGTCAAATGCGTTGCGGAAGATCTCAGCGAAAACAGCGGGGATAGAGCCGATGTTGAGAACGATGATAACGAGAGCAACGCCTACATAGATAACGCCCATGAAGGGAACGAGTGCGGAAGCTACCTTAACAACGCGCTTGCCGCCGCCCATGATGCACCAGCCAACAAGGAGAGCCATGACAGCGCCGATGATCCAGGGGGTAACAGCGGGGTCATAGAAGCTGTAAGCTGCGAAAGAGGACTGCAGGTTGTAGGAAGCGAGCATGTTGAAGCCGCCTGCGTAGGTAAGTACGAGGAAGATAGCGAAGAGAACTGCGATGCCGCGGTTATGCAGAGCATACTGGATGTAGTATGCAGGGCCGCCGTAGCTGTCGCCGTTCTTGTCGCGGCGCTTGTAGATCTGGGCGAGGGTGCTCTCTACAAATGCGGATGCGCCGCCAATGATAGCGATAAGCCACATCCAGAAAACAGAGCCGTAGCCGCCGAGGCAAACTGCGGTGGAAACGCCGACGATGTTGCCGGTACCAACGCGGGATGCGGTGGATACCATCAGAGCCTCGAAAGAAGAAACGGAGCCTTCCTTTTCGGGCTTCTCAGAGATAACTCTGATAGCTTCCTGGAAAAGGCGGATCTGCACGAAACCGGTCTTCCAGGAGAAGTAAAGACCTGCAACGACGAGAACGATGATCAGAATGGGATAGTAGAGGACACCGCTGAGCGAGCCGATAAAAGAACCAATCATTTTAAAACACTCTCTTTCTTAAATTAATTTGTTTGTGCGGCACACCAGCCGCAGGTATTGGCTTTGCCGCTGCTGCACGGCAAGGCCCAACGCATTTGGATGTGCTGCACCTCCCCTTTTCTTTGCCGCGGAGATGCCCCGCGGCATGATGTCTCAGCATATTCCGCAGGAGCCGGTAAGCTGAAACGTTTATAAAAGCGCGTTTTTGATGCGCTTAATATACACTATAAGTATATATTAAATCGAACAGTATTTAAATTATCCGAAAAGCAAAACTTTTCGACAAATATCTGTGGTTATGTGACAAAAATATGAATTGAATTTAAACTTTGTCGCAAAAACTCACTTTTTGCCGCTGAGCAGTGCGAGGTCAGAGAGAAATTCGTCTATCTTATCGATATCGCTTGCCCAGGAGGTGCAAAGGCGGATACAGTCATTTTGGTCATCGACTTTGTGGTTGAATTCGAACAGGTAATCCTCTTTGAGCTGTTCGATTATGTCCCTTGGCAGGATAGGGAACAACTGGTTGGTGGCAGGCTCTGCATCAAAGCCGTAGCCCAGATCGGCTATACCCTTGGCAAGATGTTTCGCCGAATCGTTGGCGTGCTTTGCAAGCTTGAAATAAAGGGCGTCGGTGAAGAGCATTTCGAACTGTATGCCGAGCATTCTGCCCTTGGCGAGCATACCGCCCTTCTGCTTGATGATGTATCGCAGATCCTTGCCGTAAGAGGTGTTGTTAATGACCAAAGCCTCTCCGAAAAGGGCGCCCATCTTGGTGCCGCCGATATAGAAAAGATCGCAAAGCTCGGCAAGATCGGAAAGGGTAGTGTCGTTGGAATCGCAGGTCAGCGCACAGCCGAGTCTCGCACCGTCGATAAAGAAGGGGATATCATATCTGTGGCATATTTCACAAAGGTCGGTCAGCTCCTGCTTGCTGTAAATGGTACCAAGCTCGGTGGGCTGGGATATGTAGAGCATTCCGGGCTGCACGCAGTGTATAGCGTTGGCATCGGAAAAATGCGACGCCAAAAGCTCAGAGACAGCGTTGGCAGTCACCTTTCCATCCTTTGCGGGAAGTGCGAGCACTTTGTGTCCGGTAGCTTCGACAGCTCCCGATTCATGGACGTTTACATGGCCGGTCTCGGCGGCGATAACACCCTGATGGGGGCGCAGCAATGCCGAAATGACGATAAGATTGGTCTGAGTTCCGCCGGTGAGAAAATGTATTTGGCTTGTCTCACGTCCAAGCGCGCGGCGGATAGCGTCGGCTGCCCGTGTGCAGAATACATCTTCACCATAGCCGGGAGTCTGGAGACGGTTGGTAAGGCTGAGGGCAGATAAGATGGATTCATGTGCGCCTTCGCTGTAATCATTTAGAAAACTGTATTTCATTTTGCACGCTCCCTTTTCTGAAGTAAGAATAATGCCGTAATTGAACAATAACTATATAATTATATCAATATTGCAAAATATATTCAACTGAAATAAGGGGAATATACATTATTTGACACAAATTAAGAGATATTAGCAGCAGTTTTAATTGCGGGGAAGGTCTCTGCATATACATTGACTTGAAAGCTTTTTATAAAGGAGAGATTGGTATGCCAAAGCGCAGTATCGAAGAGTATATCCTCGAGATGGAAAGAATGAGGGCGAGGGCAACGCCGCCGGTGATAAGGACGGGGCAGGAAAATCCTCAGATCATAAAAACAGGGCATGAGCAGCCGTCTGTTTTGAGAGAGAGGCAGCGGGAGATCGCTCAGGCTGCTGCAAACAATGACATTTCGATGGCAAAGCCGCCGTCAGCAGAGCGGATAGAAGAGATCATCGACAAAACCGAGGAACAAACAGATGACAACGGTATAAATGACACTGAGGAAGCGGCGGATGATATCGAGGATATCATTGAGGAAAAGGTTGAAGCGGCACCCGGAAACAAGGCTGCTGCCGGTATCGGAAGGTTGGTAGTAAATGTTACCTCGGGGGCGGGATTGTTCCCGGTGGAGAGCGCAACAGTGGTGGTGAGCGATGCTGCTTCAGCCGGCGGCAGTGAGATAGCTGCGGTAAAGACTGATGAAAGCGGAAAAACACCGGTGTTGTATCTGCCGGCGCCCGATAAAGAGATGAGCCAGGCGCCTCAGTCGGACAAAACGCCGGAACAGACCAGGGCACAGTATACCGTAACGGTCAGCGCCCCCGGATATGTCACCACGGTGGTGGAGGAGATATCTGTGTTCGACGATGTGACCGCGATACAAAAAGTAGATATGCTGACAGTATCCGCCGCCGGCGGCAATACCGCACCGAGGACCATCAACGAAAAAACTATATACCGTCTTTGATAAAGGGGGATAATGATGCCGGCGCCTTATATTCCGGAAACTATAACGGTACATCTCGGAAGACCGGATTCCGATGCGCCAAACGTGACCGTTCCGTTTGTAGATTATATAAAAAACGTGGCTTCGAGCGAGATATACCCGACCTGGCCCGAAAGCGCTTTGCGCGCCAACATATACGCTATCACGACCTTTGCCCTAAACCGTATCTACACCGAGTGGTACCGCTCGAGAGGGTATGATTTTGATATAACCAATTCCACCTCTTTCGATCAGGCGTTTGTAAGAGACCGAGACATTTTTGAAAACATAAGCAACATAGTCGATGAGACATTCAACGATTACGTCGTGAGGCAGGGCAGTATAGAGCCTTATTTTACACAGTTCTGCAACGGGACCACCGCTACCTGCGAGGGGCTTTCCCAGTGGGGGACGGTCCCGCTTGCGCGCGAGGGCATGACCCCTTATGAAATATTGCAGTATTATTACGGCAACGATATCGATATAGTGAAAAACGCTCCCATAAGAGCGCCGTATGAAAGTTTTCCGGGCTATACCCTCACGCGCGGCATCGCCAACCGCGAGGTAAATATTTTACAGCAGGAATTGAACCGCATAGCTCAAAACTATCCTGCCATCTCGAGGATAGACAATGTAAACGGTGTGTTCGACGAGGCAACCGAGCGGGCGGTGAGAGATTTTCAGAGCGTATTTGATCTTCCGGTGACCGGACAGGTGGATAAAGCGACCTGGTATGCGATAAAGCGGTATTTCACCGCCGTGAAGCGGCTGTCGGAGCTGAATTCCGAGGGCTTGAGCTACACCGAGGCGGCGCTTGAATACCCTGAAAGGCTGGAGACCGGCTCGCAGGGCGCGGGTGTCAGCGCGCTTCAGTATCTGCTGAGCGTTATAGCTTATTTCAACCCCGACCTGAATACCGTTTCAATAGACGGAGATTTCGGCTCCTCGACCGAAAACGCGGTAAAGGAATTTCAGCGTTTTTATGGCCTGGAGGTGAGCGGTGTTGTAGGCGCGGCGACATGGGCTAAGCTGTTGGAGATATATTCCGACGTTTTGGGCGGATTACAGCCGGGCTATGAGCGCGGAAAAGCAAAGCTTTATCCCGGATATTTTCTGACCGAGGGCTCAAGCGGTCAGGCGGTGACCGATCTTCAGACCTATCTGACGGCGATAGGAGAGCAATTCCAAAGTCTTCCTATCATACCGATAACCGGTTACTACGGTGTTCAGACCGAAAACGCGGTCGAAGCGTTTCAGCGGATGTTCGGTCTGCCGCTGATAGGCGCGGTAGGACCTGCCACCTGGTATGAGATAGCGCGGCAGTATGATATGATCACCGCACAGTAAAACTTTTGGACTGTGCGGTTGCCGTTGACGGCGATTTGTAGTAGAATCATATTGGTCGATATCCTTTGAATGTCAGCATAGGCCGACCGGGCATAAGATGTTAATGACTGTCTTATGTTTGGAGGGCTTATGTTGAACTGGTTTTTGTTGCTGCCGCCTGTGTGCCAGGGGCTGCTTGCAACGTTATTTACCTATGGGTTTACCGTTTTAGGTGCATCACTGGTGCTGTTTTTTAGATCTGTCGATCAAAAAATGATGGATATGATGATGGGCTTTGCCGCGGGAGTTATGATAGCTGCTTCTTTTTGGTCGCTTTTATCGCCTGCGATAGAGCTTGCCGCCGAGATGGGACGAAACGCATGGCTCACCGCTTCGCTGGGATTTTTGGCGGGCTGGCTGTTCGTTATGCTTTCAGAGCTGCTGCTTTCGAGGCTGCGTCCCGACATACATCAGAATAAAAGGCTCAGGCGCTGCATACTGCTCACCGGGGCGGTGACCCTTCATAATATCCCCGAGGGGATGGCGGTGGGGGTGGCGTTCGGCTCTGCCGCGCTGGGCATCGCGGGCAGCTCGCCTCTCGGCGCGGCGCTGCTGGCGCTGGGGATAGGCTTGCAGAACTTCCCCGAGGGGACCTGCGTAGCCATGCCGCTCAGAGCCGACGGCAACAGCCGCCTTAAAAGCTTTGCGATAGGGCAGGCCTCCGGGATGGTGGAGCCGATAGCGGGCGTGACAGGTGTTTTATTCGCCCTGACCATGCGTTCCGCGCTGCCGCTCGCTCTTTCATTTTCGGCGGGAGCTATGATATCGGTGGTGTGCGCCGAGCTTATACCGGAATCGTTTAAAGATAACAAAAGCATCGCGTCACTGGGTGTGATGCTGGGATTCGTAGTTATGATGGCGCTGGATGTAGCGCTGGGCTAAAATGTCCGCAAGGAGGGATCTTATGAAAACCGGAGCTTCTACCTCCTGCCTTTTCCCGATGCTTACCGAGCAGTCGCTGGAGCATCTTTTGAGGCTTGGGGTAAAAAATATCGAGGCGTTTTTGGCTTCGCCGTCAGAGCGCGGGCGCTCTTATGCGCGTTCGCTTAAAGAGATGGCTGACGCCGAGGGCGCAAAGATAGTTTCGGTGCATCCCTATTCCTCCGAAACGGAAGGGGTGGGTTTTTTCGGAAAATACCCACGCCGCTTTGATGATGAGGCGGACGAATACAGCCGCTACTTTGAAGCCTGTGTCGAAATGGGCGCCGATATATTTGTTTTTCACGGCGCGAGAAGCTTTATAAAGATTGAAAACAACTTTTATTTCGAACAGTTTGAACGACTGCGCGAGGTGGCAAGGCGGTTTGGCGTAAGGCTCTGTCAGGAGAATGTTTCACGCTGTCACAGCGGCAGTATCGAATTTCTTGCCGAGATGAAAAAGGCCATACCCGATGTTGAGTTCGTGCTCGATGTAAAGCAGTCGGTGAGAGCCGGGATATCGCCCTTTGAGATGATGAAGGTAATGGGCAAAAATATGGCTCACCTGCATCTGAGCGATCACAACGCCGGATGCGACTGCCTGGCTCCGGGCGAGGGCGATTTTGAGCTTGAGCGGTTTGCCTGCGCATTAAAGGCTTCGAACTATGGCGGAAATATCATACTTGAGCTTTACAGTTGGTTCTTTGATGGTGATGAGGCTTTGGCAAGAGGAATAAAACTGTTCGACGGATTTCTTAAATAAACGGCAAAAGCGCGGCGAAAGCCGCGCTTTTGATCTTTTTAAAACCTGATTTCGATGCCGTGAGATGAAAAAACAGTCGGTAAAAAGGGGAAAAGCAAGAATGATTTTCGTTTCCATTTTTATCCATATGGGTTATGATGTAACAAAAACGGAGGATGTGAAATGAAGGATATGAAAGAATTTCTGCGGGAAAATTTGCCCCCCGATTTTCAGGTGAGCTTTACCTTGATAAGAAAAAACGGAGGCGCTGTGATAGCGGGCGAAATAGTGATGTGCGATGGCTTGGGCGCGGTGCTGGAGAGAAGCGGCATGCTTTGTCTTCCGCCGGGAGAGCTTTATCAGGCTGCGGAGGATCTCAGTATACTCGATCCGAGCCGTGAGGAGTTTTTTGATGCGCTGAAACTGGTTTTGCGCCAAAATGCCGGATTTGTATAAAATAATGTTGAATTTTTGGAAGAAAGCGGTATAATTATTCGAAAGGATCGATTACAAACAGTATTTTTTCGACAGAATATCAGCAAAACGGAGGAACACCGATGAAATGTCCTTATTGCTCCTGTGATGAAAGTAAGGTAGTGGATTCCCGTCCTGCCGATGACGGCGAGCGTATACGCCGCCGCAGAGAATGTCTTAAATGCCAAAAGCGTTTTACGACCTATGAGGTAGTTGAGATAATACCTGTAATGGTGCAGAAAAAGGATGGATCTATCCAGCCGTTTTACCGCGAAAAGCTGCTCAACAGCATGCTTCACGCCTGCGAAAAGCGACAGGTGTCGCTTGCCTCGGTAGAAAAGGCGGTGGATGAGATAGAGATGGCGCTTCAAAACTCGATGGAACGCGAATTTCCCACCAGCCTTATCGGAGAGCTTGCCATGGAAAAGCTTTGGGAGCTTGATGAGGCTGCCTATGTCCGCTTTGCTTCGGTATACCGTCAGTTTAAGGATATCGATTCCTTCATGGAGGAGCTGCAGCGGCTGCAGCAGAAAAACAGTAAAATTAAAAAAGATTGATGATGCTGGGGGATTGGGTCTTTCTCAGGTCTTCTGCTTTTTTTATCAGATCATAAAGCTCCGAAAGTGTTTCGGGGCTTTTTTCTTTTTGCAGAAACCACACCTTTACCTGAGCCAGCGAACGGTCAAGCTGCTCACACGGCTCGCTGCCCGAAAGGATACGGAAATGATCCTGATACCGCAGCCAGTCGTTACCAAGGCGGTCAAGAGCCTGCTGAGCCGAGATCGTGTCCTGCGCTTCGATGGCATTTGCCATCTGACCGGCGTGGTATATTATCTCCGAAATCGAGCGGTCAAAATATATCAGCGACACTATACAAAATGCCGCCATGATAAAAAGTATCAACAGCGCTATCGCCGCACGCTTCATCTTTTCTCCTTCAGAACCATTCTGTATTTTTTGTTGCGGTCACAGCTCATCATAAACAGGTCACAGGGTGAAAGACCTTTAGGCAGCAATATGCCGCGCAGCCATTCTTCGTCAATGTCGCAGTATTTGAGCGCGTTTTTATCCACCTCGCCGTCCGAGATTATCAGAACGGGCGGCGCCTCATCCTGCTTGCGTTCAAGCCCGATATCTCCGTTGGTGACGGTTCGGTTTTTGTATTTGGAATAGGTGGAAAGGCTTCCGTTTGTTTCCACTATCGCGAAAAGGACCTCGTCGATATCAAAGATGCCGTTGGTACGCATAAGCTCCATAAGATCATCGAGCGACCAGCGGAGCGCGCGAAGCTCTTTTTCGTCAATTTTTCCGTCGCGTATCACGCAGCGCGGATGCCCCATCGCAAGACCTCTGAAACGGCGGAATTTAAGGGTCAGCGCCGAGAGCAGCACCTCCATGCAGGAGAGAAAAATTATCGCCAGCATACAGTTGATTATCGGAGAATTTATGTTTTCGATGGGTATCGCCGCGATGTTGGAGATCATTATGGTGGTGACCAGCTCGGAGGGCTGAAGCTCGCCTATCTGGCGTTTGCCCATGAACCGCAGCATCACCGTGACTGTTATAAACAGCAAAAAAGTACGCCAAAGTGAAATTATCATATGCGCGCCCCGTTTCTCAAGATCATCATTAATATAATTTACCGAGCGGTGCATAATAAAATAGGATTTTTTAAATTTTTATTTCCAATTAGATGAAACCGCAAGGAAATTTAAAAAAATGGGCGGTATAAAGCCGAAAAAATAAAATTTGACTTGGAACAGACAGCAGAGAATGGCTTTAGGACAACTATTTGCCGCGGCTTTGAAAACAGAATTCAGAAAAGCTAAACGAGAGGGCAAAACGCCCTCAGTTTGAAAGGAGGTGCATTTGTGACGATACGTTTTTTTCGCCTTTTTGCGGCGCTGACGGCGGTTTTGATGCTCGGGCTTCTCACGGCGGCGCTGGTGTTGGGGCAGATATTGCCCGACCGCTATTACGTTGCTTCGGGCGAGGAGTTTTCTTTTCCCGATGGGGGACTGAACATCAGATCGAGCAGCTGGGCTGAGAGCGTTCCGTTGGAACTGCTCTCAAAGCCGGGCAACAGCTATTCGATGAGGTTGTCGCTGCCCTGCGGTGCCATGATAAAAACGGTGAGCGTTGAGGTGATCGAACGCAACAGCGTCATTCCGGCGGGTACACCGTTTGGTATAAAGATGTTCACCGACGGAGTGATGGTCGTGGGGCTGACCGATCTGCAAGTCTCGGGCAAAACGGTAAACCCGGCCAAAAACGCAGGTATAAAAACGGGGGATATCATAGTTTCGATAGATGGTCAAAAGGTGCTTTATAACGAGGATGTGGGCAATATCATAGGCTCAGGCAGCGGAGACCCGATGGAGGTAACGCTGATAAGAGACGGCGAGGTAAAGCACACCAGCATCACTCCGGCAAAAGAGGATGCCGGCAACCGATACCGCGCGGGGATGTGGGTCCGTGACAGCTCGGCGGGAATAGGGACGATGACCTATTACGACCCTCAAAAGCAGACCTTTGCCGGGCTGGGTCATGCCATCTGCGATGTTGACACCGGAGAGCTTATGCCTCTTTCCACCGGAGAGGCGGTGGATGTGACGATAACGGGCGTCAGCCGCGGCAGCAGCGGATTCCCGGGCGAGCTTAAAGGTACCTTTTCTTCGGGACGGGTGATAGGCGAGCTGAGCAAAAACGATGAAACCGGCATCTACGGCAGCTGCAGCATACCGCCGGCGCAGAATAAGGCGGTGCCGATAGCGGTAAGAAGCGAGATACACCCCGGCCCGGCACAGATATACACCACCGTTTCGGGCAGAGAGCCGCAGAGCTTTGATGTCCAGATAGAGAAGGTATCGGTAGCTGAAACGAATTCTACTAAAAATATGGTGATAAGAATAACCGACCCCGAGCTGCTTAAAATAACCGGCGGCATAGTTCAGGGCATGAGTGGTTCTCCCATAATTCAGGACGGAAAACTGGTGGGAGCCGTGACCCACGTTTTCGTAAACGACCCTACAACGGGTTATGGCATTTTCATTGAAAATATGTTAGACGCAGCGGCATAATACGATACTCTTTTCTTCTATCGTGCATCTTTTAAAAAAAGATGCACGATAGAGATTGACAAGCAGGAAATATTTGCTATAATATCAATGGATGAAAGGGGTATACTTATGGCACTTAAATATATCGCTGACCGCTTAAATGATTATAATATCAATTTATTTGTCTCCGAATTAGCAGATGCAGCGAAGTATCTTGGTATTTTGCAGGCCAAAATTGATACATATCAATTCAATAGCATTTTGATACCTATGTTGCACAAAAAAGAAGTGTTGTCCTCAATGGATATTGAAGGCACGCAAAAAACAACCCTGTCTGACATTTGTGAGCGAGAAGTCGACCCAAAGCGCAAAGATGAAAAAGAGGCTGTTGAAGTCAGAAATCATACAAAAGCTCTTATATATGGTGCAGACCATCTGCGTAATGGCAATTTCACGCACTCCTTTATACAGGAAATCCATCGTATTATGATGACCAATCTGGAACCATTTAACCCCGACAAACCTATTGGTAAATATAAAATAAAGAATAACCATATCGAAAATAGCGTCGGTACTGTTGTTTTCACTCCTCCCCCATATAACGAAACCAAGAAGTATATGAACGAGTTGGTTGATTTTATCAATAATGGTTCTAGCGTTCATCCTCTTATCAAGTCCGCAATCATTCATGCTCAGTTTGAATCTATTCACCCCTTTGCAGACGGAAACGGAAGAGTCGGACGTATTTTGGTAAGTTTGTATTTATACAAAGCCAATGTCATCAATTTTCCGTTCTTTTATATCAGCGAAGCGATCAACCAGGACAAGCGTGTGTACTATAATATGTTAACAAATTCCCGTAACAACAGTTATGATGAATGGATAAAGTACTTTTTAAATAAGATTATTGTTCAAACCAACAAGCATATTGGGTATATAGATTCACTAAATAATCTTTATGTAAAAACAAAATGTACCGTGCAAAAAATCATCAACAGCCCCAAATTTGATGATGTAATAGAATGTTTGTTTACACATCCTGTCCTAACAGCCAATTACATAGAGGACAAGTTAAATATTTCTCACGGACAAGCTGTGCGGTATTTGAACGCATTGGAAAAGGCGGGGGTGTTATTTGGCGACGACAAAAAGAGGGGGAGAAATTTCTATTTTTCCGAACTCCTTGGACTCGCGCAATGATATATGTACCATACAGTAAAGATAGGTGATGCTTATGATTGTAACAAAAAAAGAAAGCTCCCTGTAAGTTGTTGCAGCAACAAGCAAGGAACTTTCTATGGAGTCGGATACACTACAGTAACCAACTTGACCAGTTTTATTGTAGCGTATCCTTTCTGGGATGTCAATTTGGCATTTCCAACAAACTAAACATTTGTTGCCGGAAACTCGGCAGAAAGGATGGTGTTATATGAAACACATCATTGATGACGGGTTCAACGCAGAACTCGTCGCAAAGGCTTATTTTGACGGGATTATGGAAATCCCCGTTTTAAGTAAGCCTAAAGAAATCATTATTCCCAGCGCAGTAATCCCTTTTTCTATGACAAATCGCAGCACAGACCATTCGGAATTTGTGCATTTTTACGAACATGACAAGCGATTTTCGGATGTTCTGACTGCCACAAAAGAGCAACTCCCTGTTTTGCAGGAGTTCGCCGGCGTTATTTCTCCGGACTGTTCCCTGTATCGTGATATGCCGTTGTGTTTGCAGATTGCAAATACATATATGAACCGAGCGGTTGGCTATTATCTCCAGTCGCAAGGGTTGTATGTGGTCCCCAATGTGCGTTGGGGCGATGAGCGCACATATACGACAGCGGAATTACCGGAAAAGATAGCGTTTCTTGGTGTTCCCCGGAATAGTATTGTTTCTATTGGCACATACGGGTGTATCAAAAGTGCCGAGAATAAGCATTACTTTCGAGAAGGCCTTGCCGCTATGTTAGATGAGCTGACTCCCCAGGTGGTCTTGGTTTATGGCGCCATGCCGGATTCGATTTTTGCCTCTGTGAAAGATCGGGCAAGATTCGTCAACTTCCCAGATTGGATCTCCACAAAAAGAAGGAGGTCTGCATAATGGGTACTGGATCTTCCGGAAACTATGGAAATACAAAAGGTGCGACCAACAGTCAATCTCAACACAGTGCGTTTTCCCGCAATGTGCAAGCAGCCTCCCAAAAATTTCATTTGACACAAAGCGGGTATTTTGGCAATAAGGGAAAGAATTCACGTGTTATAGAAAGCAAAAACCCAGTTGCGACATCCAAGGATTTCTATTCACTGCTCAGTAAAGGTGGAAAAGAATCCAAACTAGCAAACGGGAAAGGGGTTCAAACAGTATTTCCTGACGGTACACGTATCGTCTATCGTGTAAAAACATCTACCCCCAACAGTCCTGCCGTTGACATATCGGTCAGCATTGTTTCTCCGGTCAAGCGGCAAAAAATTCATTTTGTTAAGGAGGATTGAATATGGTATATGCTACACTATCCAGTGAGATGCTTGATTTGCTCCGCAGTATGATTGGTAACGAATTTGTTTCCTATGAGTGCGCAGTTCAAAACAACGAGATCTACGGAAACCTTCGCATCAACACATCCGGCGGCTCTGTCGAAGTCATAAACGAAGTTCAGGAATTGCCGTTCCTTGATGGATGTGAGGAACTCTCCTTCTTCCGTTGCTGCGAAGCAATCAGTGGCTCCGTTTTTCAGCCGTTTTGCGTAGAGCCAGCCTCTGTTATTCCTGTGTCTGAAAGGATTTCTGAAATTGAGGTTGTAAGGGATATTGTTCGCGTCAATGATGGCAGTTATGAAATCGCTTTTGATATGGCTATCGTAATCAAATGCCAAACCCGCATGATCATATTTTCTCGCAGTTGGCATTTTAGCGAGGTTATTTCGGTAAAGTCAGATATTGCAGATGTGTACCCCGTCGCAAGTGCTGTTTCCGATTGGGAAAATGACGGAGATAATCATGTAACTGTTGACAGAGCAATTATACCCGTATAATTCCAATGTCACAGCATCGGGATCGTAAGTGCAGACTGTTACTTGCAGTCTGTACTTTTTATATCCCAAGGAAGACGCTTGCGCCCCCGAAATCAGAATTTGTTGAAAACGTGAGAAGTCTAAAATACGGTATGTGCTCTTTTCGCTGATACTCATAATTCACCTCTTTTTTGTGTTGGAAATAAGAGAGAGCGAACTGAACAGGTCAATTCGCTCTCAAATCTACCGAAATATGGGCTTTTTCCGCTATATTTAGCTGAGTGTTGAGGACTTTGAGGTGTAGGTATCATCAATTTACTTATGTTTTCGTAAACGACCCGACGAGGGGCTACGGAATCTTTATCGAAAATATGATGAGTGCGGCGGGATAAAAAATTTTGCCTGCTTTAGCATAAATGAAAGGAAGCGCAGCGTTTCGCCGCGCTTCCTTTTGTACAAATTGATTTTCCTCTGATATCATAGTGGCAAATGACTTTTTTCTTTGATCCCGACGAGCTGCCGCTCAAGATACACGAATGACCTGCAATAATTTGAATATCCGACAAAATTTTATGTCAGAACAGGTCTTGGGTTATATTTTTGTCATAAAAAAGGTGTTTTATGTATTTTTAATGCTTCATTCAGCTAAAAGTATGATACAATATTTACATATAAAGCTCTGCGTTGAAAACAGCAGGAAAGGGGGATGCATGTGGATATTGAAAAGACGGAAATTGAGCAAAGCGGCAGAGAAAAAGAGCCTTACATAGGAAGCGTGCGGTTCTTTAAAAACATGATCTTGCTGTGCGTAGTTATTCTGATAATAGTTCCTACTGTTTCTGCCTTTCATTATAAAGGCAAATTCACAGCAGCAGAAAATCAGGTGATCCGGCTCAATGTGGAATTGAATGAGACCAAAACGGCTGCGGAACAGGCGGTGGCGGAGGCTAAGCTTGAAATGGTCCCGCTGGCTGACGAGAAAAAGCCGGTGGATTATGAAGAACCCTCTTACCAGTCGCTTTTCCCGGATTTTTATGCTCCGCAGAAATATGCGGCGACCGAACGCAAAGAAGGCGTGGCATACCTTACATTCGATGACGGACCCACACTGAGAACAGAGGAGATACTTGATATCCTTTCTCAGCGCGATATCAAAGCGACATTCTTCGTGGTCCATCATGACGAGCCCGAAACGACCGCAAGACTCAGAAGAATAGTGGACGAGGGGCATACGCTTGCGATGCATTCCTATCTGCATGATTACAGCAAGATATACGATTCGGTAGAGGATTATCTCGGCGATATGTATAAGATTTTCAACGAGATACGCGAAACCACCGGCTACACGCCAACGCTGTTCCGATTCCCGGGAGGAAGCATCAACGTATATAATGCCACGCTATATCAGGAGATGCTTTCGGAGATGATACGCCGCGGCTTTGTCCCGTTTGATTGGAATCTTTCTTCCGAGGATGCGGTGAATCCTCCCATGCCGGCTTATAAGCTGGTGACCAATGTTATGGATGGCATACATTATGTGAAAAGAGGGGTCGTGCTGCTGCACGACAGCTTTGATAAAGTAACTACGGTAGAAGCACTTCCGCTTATAATAGCAGAGCTTGAAAAGGAAGGCTTTGAATTTGACCGCCTTACCCCCAAGGACGCCCCGGTAATATACCAGTATAATAACTAATATGAGGGAGAGATTTTTATGAGCGCAAAGAATAATCTGAATAAGGCAATGTTCGATATGTTTGGAGTCGGAAACGGATCGGAAGAGAAGGTATCTGCTCAGGAGGCTGCAAAGCCCGTTGCGCCTAAGGATAACGCCGAGGTAAAAGCAGCTGCTTCATCTGCCCCTCAGTCTAAACAGATATCTGATGTAAAAATCGTCTCTCCTGCTACATATATCGCTCCTTCGATGGTTATAGAGGGCAATATCAGAGCTAAGGGCGATGTTGAGATCGCCGGTGAGCTCAAGGGCAATGTAAGCTCTGAAAGCACCGTGACCGTGCGCTCTGCTTTGGTCGGCAATATTGCTGCAAAAACGCTGCAGCTCATCGATTGCTGCGTTACCGGAGATATAGATGTGTCGGGTGATGTTATCGTCACCGAAAAGAGCATCGTCAACGGCAATGTAAGATCCAAGTCGCTCAGCTGCTCAGGAAAGATCAACGGCGATGTTGTTATCTCTGATAATATTTCTCTTGATGCCGGCTCCTGCATTATCGGCAACATAACTGCCGCCACCATGGTAGTTGCCCGCGGCGCTATGATAAAGGGCAATATTGAGATGGATCCCTCGAAATAATGCTGCAAACAGACCGTGTTATAAAACGCGGTCTGTTGCTGATTGCAAATATAAAAGTTGAGATTCCTGACGATAAATATTGACAAAAATATTTTCAACCGCGTTGGAATGTGATAAAATTACAAGGCGGCGGTTTTATCTGCTTGATTGCCGCAGCCTTATAAAAATTGATATTTCACGGCGGATAGTACGGAGATGTTCCGCAAAAAGCTGCTGCCGTGTGAATGGGTATTTGCATTGGAGGAATGATTGCAATGAAAATGGTGTATCAGGGAAAAACTAAGGACGTATACGAGCTTGAAAACGGCAACGTTATGCTCAAGTTCAAGGATGACTGCACCGGCAAAGACGGCGTGTTCGATCCGGGCGAAAATACTGTGGGGCTGCAGATAGAAGGTATCGGCAGAGCAAACCTCGAGACTTCCATCCTCTTCTTTGAGCTGCTCAAAAAAGAGGGAGTCAAAACTCACTATGTGGCTGCCGATCTCGATAACGCTACTATGGAAGTGCTTCCCGCCAAGGTTTTCGGCAAGGGACTGGAAGTTATCTGCCGCCTCAAGGCTACCGGCAGTTTTATCCGCCGCTACGGAGCATATATCGCTGACGGCACCGTTCTCGAAGGCGGATACGTTGAATGTACCCTTAAGGATGACGCCAAGGGCGATCCGCTGATCACCTCTGAAGGACTTGCCGCGCTGGGCATCATGAGCCAGGAGATGTTCAACGATATGAAGGCTCAGACCCTCAAGATCACCAAGATAGTTGCGGACGAGCTTGCCAAGAAGGGACTTGACCTTTACGATATCAAGTTCGAGTTTGGATACAACAACGATGAGGTCATCCTTATCGATGAGATCGCAAGCGGAAATATGCGCGTTTATAAAGACGGCGTTATCGTCGACCCGATGGAGCTGACCAGGATCATCCTCGGCAAATAATAATACATAACATAAAAAGAGCTTTGCCATTAGCGGCAGAGCTCTTTTTTCAGCATTGGAGGATAATACCTGAAACGGTGGCTGTCAGAAGCGCGGCGGTATCTGTCAAGCAGTTCGGTATTTACGTCGAAGGTGATAAGCCCCGGTTTATTTTCAAATTGTGAGACGATGATCTCGCCATCGGGAGCCGTTACCATGCAGCCGCCGCCGAACCGCTCTCCGGAATGGTTGCAGCAGGCCATATAAACGCGGTTGTCATAGCTTCTTGCGGGGATATATTTTTTCCATATAGCTTCTCTGCTGCCGGACGAATCGGGAACGGCGTGAGGGGCGAATATCACCTGCGCGCCGCTGAGCGAAAGAGTTTCGGTTATTTGGGCAAAATGTGTTTCAACGCAAAGCTGAATACCGATCTTGACCCCGCAGCTCAGATCAAAAATATCAAGGCTTTGGCCGGGCAAAAATATTTCACTTTCCTTTTGACCGAGATGGGTCTTGCGGTAAAAATCGGCTCTGCCATCGGAGCAAAATATCCCGTGAGTGATAAAAAGCCGATCGCCGCTGCGCTCGAAAAATCCTGTGAGGATATCGATATCAAAATGTTTTGCCGCATCACTGACTTTACTGAGCAGGGGAGATGCTGTTTTTATGGCGACAGAGCCTGCCTGTTCGGGCAGGTAGCCGGTTAAAAACGCCTCGGGAAAGCACACCGCACGGCAGCCGAGCTTTGCGGCGTTTTTGGAAAGGTTGATGACTGTATCGATGTTTGAAGCTGTATCGGGAAGAGATTTCGCCTGAGCTACCGCTAAAGTTATCATATTGCTTCTCCGTATCTTTGATATAACAAAATTATAGCGCCGCGGGGTTTATATTGCCAGTAAATTATTTATCGTCGTTATGTTTTGTGATATAATTTCAAACAAATATTTGTGATATGAGGTGACACGGATGCAGAAATTTTTGATAGTTGTTGATATGCAGAATGATTTTATCGACGGAGCGCTCGGCACGAAGGAAGCGGTCGCTATCGTCCCCGCGGTAAAAAAGAAGATCGAAAGCTTTGACGGCAGGGTGGTTTTTACCCGCGACACCCATGGCGAAAACTATCTCGATTCCCGCGAGGGAGGTATGCTGCCGGTAGCCCACTGTATAGAAAACAGCGTGGGCTGGCAGATACGATCTGAGTTGGCGCAGCTTCGCCCCGATGCTCAGGTGATAGATAAACCAACTTTCGGCTCGGTCGAGCTGGGCGAATATCTTCGCGCCGAAAATGAAGGTGAAGCTATCGAAAGCATTACTGTTGTGGGGCTTTGCACCGATATCTGCGTTATCTCCAACGCACTTTTGATAAGGGCGTTTTTGCCTGAGGTAAAGATAACGGTGGATGCCGCGTGCTGCGCGGGGGTAACTCCAGGCAGCCACAACACTGCTTTGAATGCAATGAAAAGCTGTCAGATAATAGTGGAAAATGAGGCGTAAAAACTTACGCATTTGTAGAGTTGACAATTAATTTACAGAAATTTCCAATATGGGGTTGAAACCTTTGGAATAATATGGTAATATATGGAAAACCATATCAAGCCATATTACAGGAGGGAACCATAAATGGCAGAGAATATCAAGATACTGATTTCCGATGACAACAAGGATTTTTGTGCTCAGATAACCGCCTTGCTGCATGGGTGCGGCTACCAATCGATATATGTGCCCAAGGATGGCAGAAAAGTGTTGGAGGCGATAAATGAGCACAGCCCCGATCTGGTGATAATGGATGTGTTCATGCCGCGGTTTGACGCGCTCGGCGTAATGAAGATGGTGAAGGAAAGCGGAAAGCAGCCGCCCACCTTTATGGTCATGTCGGGATTTGACAACGATACGCTGCAGCAAGAGATGATGTCTGCCGGAGCGACATACTATTTCATGCGTCCCTTTGATATTGAGATGATGGTGGACAGGATAATCGCAACTGTTGGAAAGCAGATGCCCGATAATGTTTCCGCCATAACCTCTGCCCGCAACGCTGTGGTCAACCTTGAGCTCAGTGTCACTGAAATAATACATCAGATAGGCGTTCCGGCACATATCAAGGGCTATCATTATCTTCGTGAAGCGATCATCATGTCGGTGAACGACCCCGATATCATAAATTCGGTGACAAAGCAGCTTTACCCGGCGGTAGCCAAAAGCTTTTCCACCACTTCCTCCAGAGTGGAGCGCGCCATCCGCCACGCCATTGAGGTCGCCTGGGACAGAGGCGATGTCGATGTGCTCAACTCTTATTTCGGCTATACCATCCACAACACCAAGGGTAAGCCCACCAACAGCGAGTTTATTGCAATGATATCGGATAGGCTCAGGCTCCAGCTCCGCCAGAAGGCAAACTGAATAATAAAAATGGCAGGCGGCTCCGCTGTCCCTTTAAAGGGATGGCGGAGCCGCCCGGTTTATGCTATTATTGTTATATAACGCAAGGAGGGCTGAGGTCATGCTCTATCTGATAAAAGGCGCTGCCAAAAGCGGAAAAACCACCGAAATATTCAAGAGTATCCGCAGAGCTGTGCAGAACGGAAAAAACTCTGTGCTTATAGTTCCCGAGCAGGCATCGTTTTATAACGAGCGCAGGCTGGAGCGCGAGCTCGGAGATCACCGCGGTATGGCTCAGGCAGTGAGCTTTTCACGTTTTGCCGAAAAAGCAGCGGGCGAGTTCATGCGCGGAAAGTCCAAAATAGCGCCCTTTGCGGAAAACTTTATGATGAGCATAGCGCTCGATGAGATATCGGATCAGCTTGAGGTTTATAAAAAGAATTACTATACCAGGGGCTTTATTGAACAGATGCTTTCGGCGGTGAAAGAGCTGCAGAATGCGGGCATCACCCCTGAACAGCTTTCGGCGGTCGCTTTGGGACATGATGAGAGCGATTTTGAAGCGAAGATATCGGAGTTGGCGCTTATATATGACAGCTTTGAGGCGGTCATGAGTCAAAGCTACCTTTCTGACACAGGTTTGATGAAAGCAGCCGCGCGGCTTATAGCCGAAAAGCACGACCTTGAAAACACCGAAATATTTATTGATGATTTCGGCGGCTTTACCGCGCCGGAGCTGGAGCTTATAAGGGCATTCTTGAGCTGCGCCGATAATGTTTATATATCGGTGTATCATGCCGGCGATGAGGATAACGCCGCATTTGCGCTGGCAAAAGACACCGAAAACCGACTTCGCGGGCTGGCGGACTCGGCGGGATGCGGTATAGAACATATAGTTTTGGCACAACGCTTTTTTAACTCCGGGGCGATGGCGGCAATGGAAAAAGCCCAGCGCTGCGAAATGCTTCCTGTCTGCGAAAAAAACGGCGGAGAAGTCAGAGCGGTGAACTGTTCTTCGCCCTATAACGAACTTGAGGAAGCCGCCGCAGAGATAGCAGGACTTGCCGCTTCCGGCATGAGATACCGCGAGATGGCGGTGATAGCCCGCGACCTCGGACGTTATATATCTGTTCTGCCGGCGATTTTTGAGCGCTTTAAAATTCCTTTCTTTATCGATGAGCGCCGTGACGCCCGAACCTCGCTTTTGACCAACGGAGTGATGGCGATGGTGAAATGTGCCTGCTCATCGAGGGATGCCGACTGGCTCGAAGCGGCGAGGTCACCGCTGATGGGACTGGACAGTGAGGACATAAGCCTTGTTGAAAACTATTGCTACATTTGGTCGGTCAAGCAGTCGGAATGGAAAAAGCCGTTTATAAAAAATCCCTCCGGAATGACCGGCGGAATGACTGCGGCGGATAAAGATCGGCTTGAAAAGCTCAATACGCTGCGAATTACCGTTACCCAACCGGTGCTGAAGCTTTCGCGTGAGATAAAAAGCGGCAGCGGCAGCCGGATAGCCGGTGGCATATGGCAACTGCTCGAAGATATAAACGCCGCGGAAAACATAGTGAAGTTTGCCGACTCGATGGCGGCGGGCCATTTGGATAAGCGAAACGGAGAAAATGTCCGTCGGGAGCTGCTTGATGAACAGGAGCTGCTATGGCAGCAGCTGGTGTCAATGCTGGAACTTTTCGATTCAATAGATGAGAACATCAGCTTTACCCCCGAACGGGTATGCGAGCTTATCGATATAAGCTTTGGCAGCTTCGATGTTGCCATGATACCGCGCACTATCGATCAGGTGGCGGTGGGAACGGCTCACCGTATACGCTGCGAGGAGGTCAAGGCTGCGCTGCTGCTCGGCGCGGCTGAGGGGGAGTTTCCCAACACCAAGCTGCCGGAGGGGCTGCTCTCTCAGCGGGAAAGAAAGCTGCTCTGCGAAAAGGGGCTGGACCTTTTAAACGAGGGAGACCGCCTTCAGGATACCGAGAAAATGTTCTGCTACCGTGCGGTGACGGCGCCGACCGAGCGGCTTTTTGTCAGCTGCCCGCAGCGTGACATATCGGGAGAGGAGCTTATGCCGTCGGAGATTTTTTCGAGGGCAAAGGCTCTTACCATCGAAATTGCTCCTGCCCCCGGCCGCATGATATGGTCGGTGGGGGGGCTCAGAAGAGCTCTTGCAGACTCAAGGGACAGAGAGTATTCCGTGGCTGCCCGAGAGGCGGGGGAGAGCATACTCGGCAAAGCTGAGGTCGAAAGGCTCTGCGAATATCAAAAGCCCGTCCACCGTATAAGCGACAAAAAGGTGATGGAGAAGCTTTTTGGAGATGAGATAAGCATTTCACCCAGCCGCCTTGAACAGTTCTATAAATGTCCGTTCAGCTTCTTTATGCAGAAGGGGCTTAAAGCCTATAAGCTTTCCAGGGCGGAGCTATCTCCCTCAAACTCGGGAACGCTTATCCACCGCATACTCGAAATGATAGTAACGCGGTATGGCAGCCGGCTTTCACAGCTCGATGAAAATGACCTTATAAGCGAGATAAAGGCAGAAGCCGAACTATATATGGCGGAATGTTCGGGAGATATAAACGAGATACCGGCGAGAATGCGAGGAAATATCGAGCTTTTGTGCGGACGCATTTTTGAGATGATAAAAAATCTTGCCGAGGAGCTTGAACAGAGCGAATTTGTTCCGACCGCTTTTGAGCTTGAGGTCAAAAGCGGCGGTGACGTTGAGCCGGTGGTGCTTACTGCCCCGGACGGAAAAAAGATTTTTGCCGAGGGAACGGTGGATCGTGTCGACAAGGCGGAGATAGACGGGAAAAATTATATCCGTGTGATAGATTATAAATCCGGCGTTAAAAAGTTTGATATCGGAGAGGTCGGTTACGGGCTTAACCTTCAGATGCTGATATACCTTTTCTCAATAGTGGAACAGCAGCAGCTTTGTGCCGCGGGTGCTCTTTATCTGCCCGCACAGAGCGATTACGTCACCGTTGACCATGGAGCTGACGACGATAAGGTGATAAAAAGTGTCCGCGAGCAGTATAAAATGAACGGACTGCTGCTCTCGGACGAGCGGGTGCTCAAAGCGATGGAAAAAGACCTGGGCGGCAGATTCATCCCCTATAAGCAGGGGGCGAGAGGGCGTTCAGACGCTTCGCTTTACAGCAGCGGCGAGCTCGAACAGTTAAAGCACATCGTATTCAAGAAGATGACCGATATGGTGGAACAGCTTTATAACGGCGAGATAATGGCGCAGCCATTATGCAAAAAAGGCGCTGCTCCCTGTTCTTACTGTGATTTTAAAACCGCCTGCGGCTTTGAGCCGGGCGACACTGTAAGGGAACAGCAGCCGCTTGCGAGAAGTGAGGTCCTGGGAGAGGAGGATAACGATGGCAGCGAAAACTAAATGGACAGCCCAGCAGCAGAGCGCTATCGATGCCAGAGGGCAGAATATCCTTGTTTCTGCCGCAGCGGGCAGCGGCAAGACCGCCGTTCTGACCGAGCGTGCGGTGCAGCGTATGCTGGATAAGACCTCTCCCATCGACGCCGACCGGCTGATGGTCGTCACCTTTACCAGAGCGGCGGCAGCCGAGATGAAGCAGCGTATGCTCAAAAAACTTGCGGAGCGCATCGAAGCGGATCCCTCGGATAAGTCGGTGAGAAGGCAGCGCAGGCTGCTTGAACGCGCCGTTATAGGAACGATAGATTCTCTTTGCCTCAATATCGTTCAGGAAAACCGCCAGCTGCTGGATCTGCCTGCCGTTTTCAGAATGGGGGACAGCCGTGAGACCGACGACCTATACGATGAGGCGACAAACGAAGCGCTCGAGCGGTATTATCAGAGCGGTGATGAGCGGTTTAAAGAGCTGCTTTCGCTTTTTGAGAAAAAACAGGGCGACGGAAGTCTTGCGCAGGCGGTAAAAAGCCTGCTTGGCTTTGCGCGCTCAAACCCGTTTTACCGCGACTGGCTAAAGGAAAAAGCTGATATTTACGATTTTGGGGGCGAAGCGGGCGAGAGCGTATGGGGCAAGATACTGCTGAGATATGCTGCAACGGTATCAAAAAGATATACTGCCCTTATCGAGCCTGCCATTGAAACGATAACTGCCGACCCGGGGCTGAAAGGCTATCTCAAGCCGTTTACTGAGGACAAAGGCTTTTTTGATGAGCTGAGGAAGTGCGCCGAAAAGGGCGATTGGGACGGCTGCCGCAATATTGCGGCCGGCTTCAGGCCTTCGAGACTGGGCGGCGCCAAAAATGTCGATGAGCAGACGGTGGAATATCTTCAGGCGCTGCGCAAGGAATATAAGGGCGTTATCGAAAGGCTGACCCAAAAGGTGTTTTTCTGCGACGGCACAGGCTTTCTCGAGGATGCCGAATATCTTTCTCCCAGGGTGAAAAAGCTGTTTGAGTTAGCCGAAGTCACCGACGATATACTGGAAGAAAAAAAGCGAGAGGACGGTATATTTGAGTTTTCCGACCTGCAGCAGCTCACCGTTGGGCTGCTGGTGAAAAAAGAGGGCGAAAGCTTTTATCTGACCGATCTTGCGCGTCGGCTGCAAAGCCGCTTCGATGAGATAATGGTGGATGAATATCAGGATGTCAACGCCGTTCAGGATATGATAGTCAACGCGCTTTCAAACGGGAAAAATCTGTTTATGGTGGGCGATGTAAAGCAGAGCATCTACCGTTTCCGTCAGGCGCGCCCCGAGATATTCATAGCGAGGAGCGAGCGGTATAAAAATTGCGGCGATGGTGAGGGCAGACTTATAACCCTCAGCGGAAATTTCCGCAGCAGAAAAGAGATTATCGAGGCCGCAAACAATATTTTCAAACCGCTGTTTTCAAAAACGGTGGGCGAGATATGCTACGACGGCGACCATATGCTTTCGGCAATGGCAAGCTACCCCGAAAGTGATACCGCCGGTGTGGAATTCTGCGTTTTGGAGCAGGGCAGTCTGCTTGCCGCCGACGCGGCGCAGCTCGAGGCTCGGTTCGCCGCCAAAAAAATAAAAGAGCTCATCCAAAGCGGGACGGAGATTTTCGATAACGGCGTTATGCGCCCGGTGAGGGCGGGGGATATCGCAATATTGCTGCGCTCCACCAAAAACCGCGCCGCTATATACAAAGAAGCGCTCGAAAACGCGGGGATAGAAGCCTTTGCCGCGCTCGAAAACGGGTTTCTTGACGCGCTGGAGATAAAGGCGATGCTCAGCTTCATGCGGGCGGTATCAAACCCCACCGACGATATTTCGCTTATCGGCGCGATGCTTTCACCAATGTTTGATTTTTCCGCCGAACAGCTTGCCGTTATAAGAGCCGAGCAGAAAAGAGGCGGCTTTTATACCGCTGTCATGGCTTATGCCGAAAAGGATGAAAAAACGGCGCGGTTTCGGTCGCTTTTTGACAGCATAAGAAAGCTTTCCGATACTGTTGATGCCGCGGCTGTGATAAGCGAAGTGATGGAGCGCACCGGATTTGGGCTTCGCTGCTGCTCGATGGAAAACGGCGATCAGCGGTTTGCCAATCTGCTTATGCTGATACAGTATGCCGAAAAGTTTGGTAAGGCGGGCAAACGCGGACTGCATGCCTTTTTGAAGGTGATAGATAACGTTGCCGAACAAAACGGCGACCTTGCCCCGGCGGCGGCTTCGGGACAGAAAAATGCCGTTACCATAACCAGCATACACCGTTCGAAAGGACTGGAATGGCCTATCGTTCTGCTTTGCGATATGGGCAGAGATTTCGGGCATCTTAGCACCGATGCCAAACGCCCGACGGCACTTCACGCCGAGCTTGGCTTTGCCTGCGCAAAAAGAGAAAAGGCTCGCAGGATACAGCTGACCACCCCACAGCTGGAGGCGGTGAGGATGGAGAGCGCTTCGGGGCAGCTTTCAGAGGAGCTGAGAGTGCTTTACGTTGCCGTTACGAGAGCTAAAGAAAAGCTGATAATGACCGCTGCTGTAAAAAAAGCGCTTGAAGCGGCCTTTAAATATTCACCGGAGGGTGCTGTTTTACAGGATTATGAAGCGGCTGACTGCAAAAGCTATGCACACTGGATGTTCGCGGCGCTTGGCTGCTGCGGAGACGTGGCGGAGGCTATGCGCATCGGCGAAACGCTCGGCGGAATAAGGCTGCGGCTTATCGAAGGGCAGAATACTGCCTGCGAGACGCTTGATGAGGAAAAGGATCAACAGCCCCCAGCGGAAAAGGAAAACGCTGATCCCGAGATGCTCAGCGAGGCGACAGAGGCTATAAAACGCCAAATTGAATTCCAATATCCCTTCGCGGCGGCAACGATGATGCCTGCCAAGCTGTCGGTATCTGAGCTTACCCACCGGAAAAAGGACGGCTACCGTTTTTCTCTCAAGCCGGCTTTCGCCGCCAAAGCTGCGGCGGGCAGCGACAGAGGTACGGCGGTGCACGCCTTTATGCAGTATTGCGATTATGCCGCGGCGGCAGATAACGCCGAAAGCGAGCTTGCACACTTGGTATCTATGGGAATGCTCACCGAAAAGCAGGGCGAACTGGTGGATATCGGCGTAATAAACGGTTTTTTTGAAAGCGAGCTTTACCGCAGGATATCGTCGGCGCAGGAGGTGAAGCGCGAATTCGCGGTGATGGCAAGCGCTGCCGATTGTCCCTCGGTGAGAGAAAAATATTCCCGGGGAGAAGAAGCCACCATGCTTCAGGGCGTTGCCGATTGTCTGTTTATCGAGGATGGCAAGGCGGTCATACTGGATTACAAGACCGACAGGGTAAAGGATGCCTCCGCGCTGTTGGAACGATATTCCGGCCAGCTGACGCTTTATAAAGAGATGGTGGAAGCGGTTTTGGGAATAAAGACAGCCGAATGTGTGATATGGTCGTTTGCGCTTGGATGCGAGATAAAAGTATACTGATTATTTTTGCGCACTGTTGAAAAAATCGAAAGATAATGTAAAATATAATAAGATATATGACGAAAGGAAGCGGATGCCATGATCGCTATACAGCGTAATCTTGATAATGCAGTTGAACACGCCAAGGCGCACCTCGGAGAAGGAAAGGTAGCGGATTATATTCCGGAGCTTGCCAAGGTGGATCCCGATAAGATAGGGGCGACTGTTGTCACCATCGATGGTGGGGTATATCATTCCGGAGACTGGGATCAGACCTTTACCGCACAGAGCATCGCAAAAACCATCTCACTGATACTTGCGATTCAAACCGCAGGTGCAAAATATGTTTTCGATCATGTCGGCGTTGAGCCGACCGGAGACGCATTCAACTCTATGCTCAAGCTTGAACTCAAGGACGGAAAGCCGCTCAATCCCATGATAAACGCGGGCGCTATCGCTACCGTCAACTGCATCAAGGGCGAGGATCCCTTCGGGCAGTTTTTAAAGCTGGCAAGAAGACTCTGCCGCCGTGAAAGCATCGATATCGACGAGGCGGTGTATAAGTCTGAAAAGGCCACCGGCATGAAGAACCGTTCGCTCGCTTACTTTATGAAGAGCGAGGGCATAATCGAGCAGGATGTTGAGGATATACTGGATATCTATTTCCGTATGTGTTCGCTCTGCGTAAACACCGAGGATCTTGCGATGTTCGGCATGATAATGGCAAATGACGGCATCGATCCTTACACCGGCGAGCGTGTTGTGGAAAATGAGATACTTCGCGTGGTCAAATCGCTGATGGTGACCTGCGGCCTTTACGACGGCTCGGGCGAGTTCGCCGTAAGAGTTGGCCTGCCCACCAAGAGCGGCGTCGGCGGCGGCATGGTAGCTACCGTTGAGGGCAGAATGGGCATTGCCGCTTTCTCACCCAGACTGGATGGAAAGGGCAACAGCATCTGCGCTTACCATATTCTTGAGTATCTTTCCAACAAGCTCAAGCTGCATTATTTCTCTGCTCACAAATAAACAAAAATGATCGAAAAAATTTGTAAATAGCTGTTGACATAAAGCTGCGTTTTTGATAATATATATCGGTAAAACAAAGCAGAACACATCGTTCTCACCTGCGCATCTATCATATGCGTACGGTCAATACCGAGTGAACCGGCTTTATAAGCTGTTTTTATCGAGTCTTGATTTGGGTGCGAAACGATAAGTTTTGCACCCACTTTTTGTTAGGCAATGGAGGTGCTTGAACATTAGCATTAAGGAACTCCTCATCAATGAGGACATTAGGGACAAGGAAGTCAGAGTGATCGGTGCTGATGGCGCGCAGCTTGGCATCATGGATTCCAAGGAAGCGCTCAGACTCGCAGCCGAGAGCAATCTGGATTTGGTAAAGATCGCTCCGCAGGCTACTCCGCCTGTTTGCCGCATCATGGATTACGGCAAATACCGCTTTGAGCAGGCCAAGCGCGAGAAGGAAGCCCGCAAAAATCAGAAGGTCATTGAGATCAAAGAGATACGTCTTTCGCTCAATATCGATGTCGGCGATCTCAACACCAAGGTCAAGCAGGCAACCAAGTTCCTTTTGGAAGGCAACAAGCTTAAGGTTTCTATCAGATTCCGCGGCCGTGAGATGGCTCATCCCGAACTGGGACAGAGCGTTATGGAACGCTTTTTTGAGGCGATCTCTGAAAACGGAGTTATGGAAAAGGCACCCAAGCTTGAGGGCCGTCATATGCTGATGTTTGTCGCCGCAAAACAACCTGCGAAATAATTTTTGGGAGGAAATATAAAGATGCCGAAGATCAAAACCCATTCGGGCGCAAAGAAGCGCTTCAATCTCACTAAGAGCGGAAAGGTCAAGCGTGCTCACGCATTCAAGAGCCACATCCTGACCAAGAAGGATACCAAGCGTACCCGCAGACTCCGTCAGAACACCATGGCTGACAAGACCAACGCTAAGGTCGTCAAGCTTCTCATCCCCTACAAATAAGCAAGAGAAAACAAATAACAACAACCTAACGGAGGTATAAGAATATGGCTCGTGTCAAGGGCGCTATGATGACCAGAAAGCGCAGAAAAAAGGTATTAAAGCTCGCTAAGGGCTACTGGGGCGGTAAGAGCAAGCTGTTCAGAACTGCTAAGGAAGCGGTAATGAAGTCCGGCCGTTACGCTTACATCGGCAGAAAGCAGAAGAAGAGAAACTTCCGCCAGCTTTGGATCACCCGCATCTCCGCTGGCTGCCGTATGAACGGTATGAACTACTCTACCTTCATGAACGGACTCAAGAAGGCCGGTATCACCCTCAACAGAAAGATGCTCTCCGAGATCGCTATCGCTGATCCCGCAGCTTTCACTGCACTTGTTGAGAAGGCTAAGGCTGCTCTCTAATCGACAGATAAAACGTCCGGCTGGATTTTTTCAGACCGGACGTTTGTTCTACCCGCGAACTGTATTTGCGGATATCTTTACCCGGCGGAGGCGCCATGATAAAAGTCACCTCAAAGGACAATAATTCTCTGAAAGAATACCGAAAGCTTTGCGGCTCCAGGAAGTACCGGCTTCAATCCGGTAAATTTGCACTGGAAGGCGTAAGGCTTATATGTGATTATGCCAAAAGCGGCGGAGAGATAATCGATCTGATGATAACCGAGCAGGGGCTTGCCAGAATGGGCGGCGAGCTGCCCGAAGCGGAAAGAGTGCTGCTCATAACCGACCAGCTTGCCCTTACGATAGCTCAGACCGATTCTCCGCAGGGCATTTTCGCTATATGCAATGGCAGGCTTAGCAAAGATGGCCTGCCTCAGAACACCCAAAAGGGAGCGTTGATGCTCTGCTCGCTGCAGGACCCCGGAAATATCGGAACAATAATGCGTTCGGCTGAGGCGTTCGGGCTTTCTGCCGTAATAATGACCTCCGATTGCCCCGATGCCGCGTCGCCCAAGGTGCTGCGCGCTTCGATGGGGGCTGCCGCAAGGCTGGATATCTATGTCGTTGCCGATGCTGAAGCCGCGATAGCCGAACTGAGAGCCTCAGGCAAAACGGTTTACGCCGCCGCACTGGGCGAAAGAAGCGTTGCGGTCAACACCGTTTCGCTCGATGGTGCTGTAGTTGCGATAGGCAACGAAGGCTCAGGGCTTTCTGAAAGGGTAGCCGATGCCTGCGATAAGCGTGTGATACTGCCGATAAGCGAAAGCAGCGAATCTTTAAACGCGGCAATGGCTGCCACCGTTTTCGCGTGGGAGCTTTGCAGGGCTTGCCAAAAATCTTCGGGAGGCGATAAGCTATGAGCATTGATGCTGTAAAATGGCTGTGGATGCAGCAGCTTTTCGGGATAGGCAGCCGAAAGGCGCATGAGGCTTATGCCAGATATGGCGATCCGCAGGAGATTTTATCCACCCCTTTATCCCGCATAGAAAACGATGCTTTCTTTTCCGATGAGGAAAAGGCGCGGATAAAGTCTCCAAATCTTAAAGAATGTGAGCGCATTATTGCCGATGCAGAGAGCTTCGGCGCAAAGATCATCACGCCCGATTCTTCAGATTATCCGGAAAGCCTTTTTAACATATATTCCATGCCGCTGCTGCTTTACGCAGTGGGCGATACATCCCTTTTGAAGGACCATTATCTCATTTCGATGGTCGGAACGAGAAATCCCGATGAATACGGACTGGCCGCGGCGAAAAAACTAAGCGGCGAGATAGCTTCGCTTGGCGGAGTTGTCGTCAGTGGACTTGCCTACGGAATCGATGCGGCCTGCCACCGCGGCGCGCTGGAAGCCGGAGGGAAAACGATAGCTTTTGTGGCGGGCGGTCTCGACCTCGATTATCCGAAAAAGAATCATGCGCTGCGCACCCTTATCGAAAATCCGGAAAACGGTTTGGTGATAAGCGAATTTTCTCTCGGCACGCAGGCGGTACCTTACAATTTCCCGATAAGGAATCGCCTTATATCGGGCGTTTCTATGGCGACCGTTGTAGTACAATGCAGGATAAGCAGCGGCACTATGCTGACGGCGGGACACGCGATAAGTCAGAACAGAGATCTGTTCGCTGTTCCGGGAAGCATATTGTCGGCAAATTCCGAGGGCTGCAACTATCTTTTGGCGCAGGGCGCTGAGCCGGCGGTGAGCGGCGAGAGCATACTTCGAAGATACGAGGCGGTCTACGGTTACCCGATCGATCAGCCCAACAACCAGCAGACCTCGCTTTTCTCGGAAAAGGAGGAGCAGGCGTTGGTTTCAAAGCCCAAAAAGGCGGAGGAGGTTCAGCTGCCGCCTTATCTCAACGAGCGTCAGACCAAAGTGATGAACCTTCTTGTGAACGGTCAGCTCACGGTGGACGACCTTTGTGAGCAGCTTGACATCACGGCGGGAGAGATGCTTACCATCCTCACCGGGCTGGAACTTTTCAGATTGATCGAGATACTTCCGGGACGAATGGTGAAAAGCCGCATAAAATAGAACCGACAGGCAGCTGCACTTCGGTTTTCTTCCCATTGCAGCATAACGAATCTCCGCAATGCCGTTTGCGGAGATCGCAGTGATAAAGAGGGATACCTCAATCATAACGAAACGGCAGATAAGGAGCATATCGATATGTCTAAACTCGTTATCGTAGAGTCGCCTGCCAAGGCAAAGACGATACAAAAATATCTCGGCAAGGATTATTCGGTCATCGCATCGATGGGTCATGTCAGAGATCTGCCCAAATCTAAAATAGGTGTTGACTTTGAAAACGGCTTTGCCCCTATGTATCAGGAGATAAAGGGCAAAGAAGAGCTTATTGCCGACCTCAAAAAGCAGGCGAAAAAGGCTGATGCAGTATATCTCGCGACCGACCCTGACCGTGAAGGAGAGGCAATATCGTGGCATTTGGCGCATATGCTGGGGCTTTCGTTGGATGACAAAAACCGTGTGACTTTTAACGAGATAACCAAGAGCGGCATCCAAAACGGAATGGCTGCCCTCAGAACGATAGATCAGGATCTGGTAGATGCACAGCAGGCAAGACGTTTGCTCGACAGAATAGTTGGCTACAAGCTCTCCCCTTTCCTTTGGAAGAAGGTCCGCCGCGGCCTTTCGGCAGGAAGAGTTCAGTCGGTTGCGGTTCGCCTTATCGCTGACCGCGAGGATCAGATCCGCAAATTCAAGGCGGAGGAATACTGGACCGTCGATGCAAAGCTCAAGGCTAAATCCTCGAGAAAGGCGTTTGACGTAAAGCTGGCGCTTAAAGACGGCGCAAAGATAGCGCTGCCCAACGAGGAGAGCGCAAACGCAGTCCTTAAAGATATTGAAAACACCGAGTGGATAGTTGCCGGCGTCAAAAAGAGCTTGCGCCGCCGCCAGCCCGCACCGCCCTTTACCACCTCCACTCTCCAGCAGGAGGCATCACGAAAGCTCAGCTTCCAGGCGCGCCGCACTATGAAGGTAGCGCAGGAGCTTTATGAGGGCGTTGAGGTGGAAGGCTACGGCGCCATCGGTCTTATAACCTATATGAGAACCGATTCGCTGCGCGTTTCTGACGAAGCCGCCGCTGCCGCCGAGGAATATATCAAGAGCAACTACACCAAGAAATATCTGCCCTCCTCCCGCAGGGTGTTCAAAAGCAAGAACAGCGCGCAGGACGCGCATGAGGCTATACGCCCCTCGATGCCGCAGCTTACCCCCGATCAGGTCAAGGCGAGCCTTTCGGCAGAGCAGTATAAGCTTTATAAGCTCATTTGGGAGCGCTTTATCGCAAGCCAGATGGCAAATGCCGAGCTTGATACCATGTCGGTGGATATCGCGGCGGGCAGCTATACCTTTAAGGCGAGCGGCTACGCAGTGAAATTCGACGGCTTCACCGCCCTTTATGAGGAGAGCCGCGACGACGATGAGGGCAAGTCGGCAGCGCTGCCCGAATTGAACGAAGGCGATAAGCTGAAGGAAGAAAAGGTGGAGGCCAACCAGCATTTCACCCAGCCCCCCGCAAGATATTCCGAAGCTTCGCTGATAAAAGCGCTGGAGGAAAACGGCATCGGACGCCCCTCTACCTATGCGCCCACTATTTCCACCATTATCGACAGAGGCTATGTTGAGCGCAGCGGCAAAACGCTGATGCCTACCCCTCTCGGTGAAACGGTAACCAGGCTGCTCAAAGACCAGTTTAAAAATATCGTTGACGTTAAATTCACCGCGGGAATGGAAAATGACCTTGACCGCGTTGAAAGCGGAGATGAAAACTGGGTAAAGACTCTCGAAGATTTTTATTCCGACTTCAGCGCTACCCTCAAGACCGCCGAGAAGAATATGGAAGGTGTCAGAGTCAAGGTGCCGGATGAAGAGACCGACGAGGTCTGCGAGCTTTGCGGGCGCAAGATGGTGATAAAGATCGGCAGATTCGGCAAGTTTTTAGCCTGCCCGGGCTATCCTGAGTGTAAGAACACCAAAAAGATAGTTCAAAAGACCGGCGGCTATTGCCCCAAGTGCGGCGGTGAAATGCTGGCTAAAAAGTCCAAAAAGGGACGCGGCTTCTACGGCTGCGCAAGCTATCCCAACTGCGACTTTATGACCTGGGATAAGCCGCTGCCCGATAAATGCCCCAAGTGCGGCAGCTATCTGTTCAAAAAGGCGGGCCGCTACGGCGGCATTCGCTGCCTTAAAGAAGGCTGTGGCTATGAGAGAGCCGCCGATAAAAAATAAAAGTTTTGCCCGCCGAAGGCAAAAGGAGGTTTGAAAATGTCAGTAACGGTAATAGGCGCGGGGCTTGCGGGCTGCGAAGCCGCATGGGCGCTGGCACAGCGCGGTATAGAAGTCACGCTCTGTGAGATGAAGCCGCAGAAGTTTTCTCCTGCCCACCACAACGCCGGGTTTGCCGAGCTGGTATGCTCCAATTCGCTCAAGGCGGCGAGGGTGGAATCCGCCGCGGGCTTGCTCAAGGCGGAGATGCGCCTTATGGGTTCGCTGCTGCTGCAGTGCGCGGATGAAAGCAGCGTTCCTGCAGGCGGGGCGCTGGCTGTAGACAGAGAGGAGTTTTCCCGCCTTGCCACCGAGCGCATACGCTCCCATCCGCTGATAACGGTAAAAGAGGGCGAGATAACAAAGATACCCGAAGATGGCTGTGTCATCATAGCGGCAGGTCCGCTTGCTTCGCAGGCGCTTTCCGACGCGATAGCGGAGAAAACGGGCGCTGAACGCCTGAGCTTTTTTGATGCGGCCGCTCCCATCGTTGAATTTTCTTCGATAGATATGTCCAAGGCGTTTTTTGCCGCCAGATACGGCAGAGGTGATGACGATTATATCAACTGCCCCATGAACAAGGAGCAGTATGAGGCGTTTATGACTGAACTGGTCGGCGCCGAGCGTGCGCCGCTTCACGACTTTGAAAATCTTACCGTTTACGAGGGCTGTATGCCGGTCGAGGTGCTGGCATCACGCGGGAAGGATTCGATACGTTTCGGACCCTTAAAGCCGGTGGGCCTTACCGATCCCGCCACCGGGCACAGACCTTGGGCGGTAGTCCAGCTGAGGGCCGAAAACCGCGAGGGCACCCTTTATAACCTCGTCGGTTTTCAGACCAATCTTAAATTCGGCGAGCAGAAGCGTGTCTTTTCGATGATACCGGGACTGGAAAACGCTTCATTTGTAAGATACGGCGTTATGCACCGCAACACCTTTATCGATTCGCCCAGGCTGCTGGATAAATGGCAGCGCCTGATGAAAGAGCCGCGGATCCGCTTCGCCGGTCAGATAACCGGAGTTGAAGGCTATATGGAATCGGCGGCGAGCGGAATTTGGGCAGGCCTTTCGCTGGCAAGAGAGCTTGGCGGAAAGCCGCCGATAGAACTTCCTGCCGAATCGATGATAGGCGCTTTGATGGGTCACGTTACCGACACCGCTTCAAAGGATTTTCAGCCGATGGGCAGCAATATGGGCATACTGCCCGCGATGGAAAGCAAAATACGGGACAAGCAGCAGCGCTACGGCGAGCTTGCAAAGCGTTCCCTTGATTTGATGCAGAAGATAGATTTTGATTGACTCGACAGGGAGGGTAAAATTATGAGAATAGTTATTGACGGCTTCGGCGGAGATAATGTACCGCTTGAACCCCTAAAGGCAGCGGCTGCCGCTGTTGCGGAATACGGCGTTGAAATGATAGTTACCGGCGACTGCGAAAAGCTGAAAGAATGTGCCGGGCAAAACAATATACCGCTTGAAAAGATAACTTTCCATCAGGCCGACAGCGTCATCCCGATGGATGAGGAGCCTACCAAGATACTTAAAGCATATTCCGATTGCTCTATGGCGGTGGGCCTTAAACTGGTTGCAAACGGCGAGGCGGACGCGGTTGTTTCGGCGGGCTCCACCGGCGCGCTGCTGGCAGGCGCTACCTTCATAGTCAAGCGTTCCAAGGGCATCAAGCGCCCCGTTATCGCTACCCTCATCCCCACCGGCGGAAAAAGAAAGTTTTATCTGCTGATAGATTCGGGCGCCAACAGCGACTGCCGCCCCGAGATGCTCAACCAGTTTGCCGTTATGGGTACCGCTTATCATAAGCGGATACTCGGCAGCGAAAACCCCGAGGTCGGACTTATCAATATCGGCGTTGAGGAGCATAAGGGCTGCGAGCTTCAGCAGCTAAGCTATAAGCTGATGAAGGAAAACAAGAGCATCAACTTTATCGGCAATGTTGAAGCGAGAGAGCTGCCTAACGGCGGCTGCGACGTAGCGGTTTGCGATGGCTTTACCGGAAACGTCGTGCTCAAGCTCAGCGAGGGCTTTGGCCACTTTATTGGCGCAGTTCTCAAAAATGTTTTCTATACCAACGCCGCTACCAAGGCCGCATATCTGCTGGTGAAAAAGCCTGTTGCGGAGTTTAAAAAGAGCATGGATTCCAAGGAACAGGGCGGTGCGCCCATTCTCGGCGTTAAAAAGCCTGTTATCAAGGCTCACGGCAACTCCGATGCGAAAGCGTTTAAAAATGCTATCCGTCAGGCAAAGATCTGCGTTGAGCAGGATGTCTGCGGCGAGATAGAGCGCGGAGTTGCATTGCTCAAATCGGAGGAAGCAGCCGATGAATGAGCTTGAAAAGGTTATAGGCTACAGCTTTAAAGACAGCTCTTATCTTAAAATAGCGCTTACCCATTCCTCCTTTGCCAACGAGAGCAAGGGTGCCGATCAGAACAACGAGCGTCAGGAGTTCCTGGGCGATGCGGTGCTTTCCATCATCGTTTCGGATTACATCTTTCGTCATCTCAAGGTGCCGGAGGGTGAGCTGACAAAGATTAGAGCGTCGCTGGTATGCGAGACTGCGCTGGCAGGCTTTGCAAACAGAATAAAGCTCGGCAGCTTTCTGCGCCTGGGCAGGGGCGAGGAACATAACGGCGGCAGAAAACGCCCCTCCATCCTTGCAGACGCGTTTGAGGCACTTATCGCCGCCATCTATCTCGATGGCGGTATCGAAGCGGCAAGAGCGTTCGTTTTACCCTTTATCACCGAGCAGGCAAGCCATGCCGCCGGCAGCGACCTGCACGACTATAAGACTCAGCTTCAGGAGATAATACAGAAAAATCCCGAGGAAAAGATAAGCTATGTTCTCGCTGACGAAAGAGGCCCCGATCATGATAAGTGCTTCGCTGTCGAGGTGCATCTCAACAGCAACGTCATCGGCAGGGGCGAGGGACGCAGCAAAAAGGCCGCAGAGCAGAGCGCTGCCCGCGAAGCGCTTTTGCTCATGGGTATCGAACTGTGAGCGGCGAGAAAAAACACGGCAACCTTTCGGTATTCGTGCCGCACATTGGCTGCCCTCACCGCTGCACCTTCTGCGATCAGCGCACCATTTCGGGCGCACAGCAGCCGCCCACTCCCGAGGATGTTGAAAAGCTCTGCCGCGAGGCGACAGCGCTCGATTCTGACAGAGAGCTGGAGCTTGCCTTTTTCGGCGGCAGCTTTACTGCTATCGACAGGGATTATATGATATCGCTGCTCGAAGCTGCCGCAAAATTCGCAGGCAAGGGCATCTGCGGTATCCGAATGTCCACCCGCCCCGATGCGGTGGGAGAGGAGATGCTGACACTTTTAAAGAACTACCCCGTTACGGCGATAGAGCTTGGGGCGCAGTCGCTATGCGACAGGGTTTTAGAAAAAAACCGCCGCGGGCATACTGCTGCTGACGTTATCGAAGCCTCTGAGCGCATCAAGCGCTTCGGCTTTGAGCTGGGGCTTCAGATGATGATAGGCTTAGACGGTGAGACCGAGCAGGATTGCTGCGATACCGCCATGAAGATAATAGAGTGCCGCCCCGACACCGTGAGGATATACCCAACCATAGCGATAGAAGGCACCGAGCTGGGGGCAAGGGTAAAGCGCGGCGAATATCAGCCGCTTTCACTTCAAGAAGGAGTGCGCCGCACCACACGAGTGATGGAGCTGTTCGGGCAGTATGCCCCTGACATCCGCATCATTCGCGTAGGGCTGCACCCCTCGAAGGAGCTTGAAGAAAAAATGCTCGGCGGACCTTATCACCCGGCATTCCGCGAACTTTGTGAAAGTGAAATAATGCTGAACCGACTGTTCGCACAGCTTGAAAAGCTGCCGAAAGGTGAATATCATGTCGCGGTGCATCCGCGCGATATCTCACGCATGAGCGGTCAGCATAAATGCAATTTAAAAAAACTAAGCTATCTCGGCTACGGGATACGCATGATCTCGGATCAAAGCTGCAAACCGCTTTATCCGCAGTTAAAACACCTATAAAGGAGGTGCTCATTTGCGGCTCAAATCAATAGAGATACAGGGCTTTAAATCCTTTGCAGATAAAACCTTTCTCAGCTTTAACGACGGTATCACCGCCGTTATCGGTCCCAACGGCTCCGGTAAGAGCAACATTGCTGACGCTATCCGCTGGGTGCTGGGCGAGCAATCCACCAAGACGCTTCGCGGCGGCAAGATGGAGGACGTCATCTTCGGCGGAACTCAGGCGAGAAAGGCACAGGGCGTTGCTTCGGTAACGCTGACGATAGATAACAGTGACCATTCCCTCTCCGGCTTTGAAGGGGACGAGGTTTCGATAACCAGAAGGCTTTACCGCTCGGGCGAGAGCGAATACCGCATCAACGGTGCACTGGTAAGGCTTCGCGACATAACCGAGCTGTTTATGGATACCGGCCTCGGCAGGGACGGCTATTCGATAATCGGTCAGGGCAGAGTCGCCGAAATAGTTTCGGCGCGTTCCAAAGAGCGCCGCGAGATTTTTGAAGAAGCTGCCGGAATTTCCAAATTCCGCTATCGCAAAAACGAGGCTTCCCGCCGTTTGGCGCTTGCCGAAGATAATCTGCTCAGACTCAGAGATATACTTGCAGAGCTGGACAGCCGCATCGGACCGCTTAAAATACAGTCGGAGAAGGCGCATAAATTCCTTGAGCTGGCGGGCGAGAAAAAGGTTTTGGAAGTATCTGTCTGGATGCACAACCTCAAGGCGCTGCGCGACAAGACCGCCGCTATCGAGGATAAGCTGCTGCTTGCGCAGGCAGATTACAACGAGGCGGAAGCCGCCGCGAGAGAGTGCGAACGCCTTTTCAACGAGGAGACCGAACGCGGCAGAGAGCTGATGGTCGAGATAGAGCGTCAGCGCGATGAGATGAACCGCATAAGCGAGCAGTCGGCGGGCTATGAATCGCAGCGCGCCGTTTTGCACAACGATATCAGCCATAACGAGCGCACCATCGCTGAGATAAAGGAACAGATGGCGCTTTCTGGCAGTTCCAGGGAAGAAACGGCAGCCGCCCTTGAAAAGGTGAAGGCAGCGATAGAAAGCTGCAATGCCGAGCTTGAAACCAAGAAGCGCGAAGGCGAAGAAATCAGAAACAGCATATCCGAAAAGGCGCAGCAGCAGAAAGAGCTGGATAAAAAGCTCGATGAGCTGCGTTCCCGCAGAGCAGGCGCTTTTGAGGCTATCGAAGCGGCAAAGCTTGATTCCACCGCGGCAGATTCTATTCTCGGTGAAAGCGCCGAGAGAATAGCCGCCGTTGAAAAGGCTCAGGCGGACCGCGAAAAGGCGGTATCCGATGCCGAAAACGAGCTTTCGGAATGTGAAAAGCTGCTTGCCGAGATAGAGGAGAGCCTCACCTCGCTTGATAATTCCGCAAAGGGATATCTGCTCAAGCAGTCCTCCCGTGCGCAGAAGGTGGACGGTTTCAACGATCAGATAGCTCAATTTGAGCAGAAGATAGGCGAACGCCGTCAAAAGGCAAAGCTCCTTTCCGACATGGATAAAAACATGGAGGGCTTTGCCCAGTCGATAAAATTTGTGATGTCACAGTCGAGGGCAGGGGCGATAAAGGGTGTTCATGGCCCTGTTTCTTCGCTGATAAGCGTTGAAAACGAATACGCCACCGCGATAGAGACAGCTCTCGGCGGCGCTATGCAGAACATAGTTGTTGATAACGAGGATACCGCAAAGCGCGCTATATCGATACTTAAAAATTCCAAGTCGGGCAGGGCTACCTTCCTGCCGCTGACCTCGGTAAAGGGCAGCAAGCTTGATACAAACGGCATTGAGAATATGTTCGGCTTTGTTGGCCTTGGCTGTGATCTCGTCTCCTGCGACAGCCGCTACGACGGCATCGTTGCTTCGCTGCTCGGCAGAGTGGTGGTAGCGGAGGATCTGGATTCGGCGGTCGTTATCGCCAAGAAGCACGGCTACCGTTTCAGAATAGTAACACTTGACGGTCAGGTGGTTAACGCAGGCGGCTCGATGACCGGCGGCTATACCGCAAAGTCGGCGGGAATACTCGGCAGGCAGGGCGAAATTGAGCGCCTTGAAAAAGAAGCGAAAGAGCTGGAAGTCAAGCGCGATGCCGTCGCCGTTCAGCGCGACGCTGCCGCCAGGGAGCTTTCAGCGCTTTCGGCAGAGCTTGACGCGATAGCGGCGCAGAAAAAGACCTGCGAAGAGGATAAGATCCGCTGCACAGTTGAGCAGAACGCCGCAAAGGCGCGTCTTGACGAGGCTGTACGCCAGGTCAGGTTCGCTGAGAACGAGCGCGAACTGCTCACCCAGCGCATCGACGAGATGAAGAAAAAGACATCCTCCTCCAGGGAGCTGACCGAGTCGCTGCAGCAGCAGCTTGACGGTTTGCAGAAGGAGATAGCCGACCTCGTCGACCAAAACAGCGCTGTCACAGCTCGGATAAGCGAGCTGATGACCGCTCAGAACGACTGTGCTTCGGCTGTTCTGCTCTGTCGGCGTGACATTGAGACCCATGAGAATGAGGCCGCACGCCTCAATGAGCAGATGAACGCCGCCGACAGCAAAAACGACGAGCATCAGCAGCGTATCGACGCACTTAATGTTGAGATAGAAAATGCCGGCGCACGCATAGCCGAGCTGACCGAACTTATCGCAAACGGCAAAAACAATGCCGCACAGGCGCAGCAGGCGGTGCTCGACACCATGAGAAAGCGCGAAGAGAGCGAAAAGCTCTGCTCTGAGCTTCGCATAAAAGAGCGTGCCGAGTGTGAGCGCCGTGACGGACTTTACCGAGAGGTCGTAAGGCTGGGCGAGCAGAAAAATGCCGCAGACACCGAGCGTCAAAACCTCATCTCAAGACTTTATGACGACTATGAGCTGACCCAGTCGGATGCCGAGGAGCAGGCGGAGCCGATAGAGGATATCGCCGCCGCCAACAGAAGGCTTTCGGAGCTGCGCTCCAAGATAAAGTCGCTCGGATCGGTAAATGTGGATGCTATCGAGGAATACAAGGAAGTTTTTGCCCGCCATGCTGAACTGTCACGTCAGCTTGAGGATGTTGAAAGCTCAAAGGCCGAGCTTACCAAGCTTATAAACGAGCTGACCGACCAGATGAAGAACATCTTTGCCGAGAAGTTTGAAGCTATAAACCGCAACTTCGGCGTCACCTTCAGGGAGCTGTTCGACGGCGGCAGCGCGTCGCTTTCGCTGACCGAACCGGATGACATCCTTGAAAGCGGAATCGAGATCACGGTGCATCCGCCGGGAAAGCTGATAAAGAATCTCGCGGCGCTTTCGGGCGGCGAGCAGGCTTTTGTAGCTATTGCTATATTCTTCTCGATACTGAAAGTAAATCCCTCGCCGTTCTGCCTCATGGACGAGATAGAAGCGGCACTCGATGATGTAAATGTCGTGAGATTTGCGCAGTATCTGCACGGGCTTTCCAAAAAGACGCAGTTTATCGCCATCACCCACCGCCGCGGCACCATGGAGGAAGCCGACGTGCTTTACGGTGTCACCATGCAGGAGGAAGGCGTTTCCAAGCTGCTTGAGCTGCAGGTATCTGAGATAGAGAAAGGCTTTGGAATAAAGTGACACAAGGGGCGCCGCCCCTTGACCCTGCCACCCTTTGAAAAGGGTGGACCCAAACTTTATTTTTATAGAAGATTAAAAGTTTTTGAAGTTCCAAGAAACTTTTTTCAAAAAGTTTCTTGGTCGTCGAAGACAAGAAGGAGGCTAAAAAATGGGACTCTTTTCAAATATAGGCGCGGGACTGAGAGCACTTTCCTTTTCCGCCAAGATAGATGACGAATATTTTGAGGAGCTGGAAGAACAGCTCATTATGGCCGATTCCGGCGTTGCTACCGCTGAGCTTATCGTTAAAAAGCTACGCGAGCGTGCTAAAAAGGAGCGTCTCGCCGAGGCTTCTCAGCTACGCCCCGTTATCAAGCAGGTGGTCGAGGAGATATTGAGCGTTGGATCCCCCGATGAGGTCACCGATTCGCCCAGAGTTCTTCTTATGATAGGAGTAAACGGCGTCGGCAAGACCACCAGCATCGGCAAGCTTTCGGCAAGATATAAGGCAGAGGGCAAAAAGGTGCTGCTTGCGGCTGCCGATACCTTCCGTGCCGCTGCCATCGAGCAGCTCAATATCTGGGGCGAGCGCACCGGCACTGCCGTTATCGCTCACTCGCAGGGCTCTGATCCTGCCGCTGTCGTTCACGACGCATTGCAGGCAGGCAAGTCGAGAGCCGCTGACGTTATCATCTGCGATACCGCGGGCAGGCTTCAGAATAAGAAAAACCTTATGGATGAGCTTGCAAAGATCCGCAGAGTTATCGCCAAAGAGCTGCCCGACTGCGTTCCCGAGGTGCTGCTGGTAGTGGACGCGACCACCGGTCAGAACGCGCTGGTCCAGGCCCGCCAGTTCAAGGAGGCTGCAGGGGTAAACGGCATCATCCTCACCAAGCTCGACGGCACCGCCAAGGGCGGCGTTGTTATCGCTATCGCGAACGAAGTCGGCGTGCCGGTCAGATATGTCGGCGTAGGCGAGGGTGTAAACGACCTTTATCCGTTTAATGCCGCAGAGTTTGCAAACGACCTTTTTGGTGACGGCAATGAATAAAAAGCTTATCGCGGCAACGCACAATAAAGCAAAATTGCGAGAATTTTCCCGAATGGTGGAGTCGAAGGGCATAGAACTGATTTCTCCGCCCGAGGGAATAATGGAAACGGTAGTCGAAAACGGTGACACCTTTGCCGAAAACGCGCTGATAAAGGCGAGAGCGGTATTTGAAGCCACCGGCATCGCTACCATGGCGGATGATTCGGGGCTTTGCGTAGACGCTCTCGGCGGCGAGCCGGGGGTACAGTCGGCGAGATTTATGGGTGAGGACACCCCTTACACCGTAAAAAATGCCGCCATAATCGAAAAGCTGGCGGGAGTTCCCGATGAGAAGCGCACCGCGCGATTTGAGTGTGCCATCGCAGTGGTTTCAGAAAAAGGGGAGCGTGTATTTCGCGGCACCTTTGAGGGCAAGATAGGCTATGAAGCCAAGGGCGAAAATGGCTTCGGTTACGACCCCATTTTCTATGTGGGTGATGTGACCAGCTCTGAGATGTCGGCGGAGGAGAAGGATTCGATGAGCCATCGCGGCAAGGCGCTCAGAGCTATGATGCAGGGCATCGATGATTTAGTATAAGATTATAAGATTATAAGTTTTTGAAGTTCCAAGAAACTTTTTTCAAAAGATTTCTTGGCTGTCAGCGACAAGGAGAAATATAATGGAGATCACTTCCAAACAGCGTGCCAAGCTCAGAGGCATGGCGCAGAATATCGAAGCTATCGCTCAGTTCGGAAAGTATGAGCTTTCCGAAGAGCAGATCGTTATGGTGGAGCAGATGCTCACCAAGCGTGAGCTTATCAAGTGCAGCGTGCTTGAAAGCTCGCCCTACACCGCAAGAGAGCTTGCGAACATACTCGCTGAAAAGACCGGAGCAGTCGCAGTTGACGCTATCGGCAGAAAGTTCGTGCTTTACCGCAGAAACGAAAAAGATCCTGTCATCAAACTCGATTGACATCATAACGGCAAAAGACCTTTTACCGGGAGGAGATAGCCATGAGAATAGGTATTTTCGGCGGGACCTTCAATCCGATACATAACGGTCATGTTTCGCTGGCTAAAAGGCTGGTGGAAAAGCTGCAGCTTGATGAGATAATGCTCATTCCGGCGGCGCTGCCTCCTCATAAGGACGGCAGCGAAGTCATTGCGGCGCATCACCGCCTTGAGATGTGCCGACTTGCGGCGCAGGATATCCCCAACGCGGTGGTAAGCGATATCGAGATAAGCCGCGGAGGCAAAAGTTATACCGTAAGCACGCTGCGCCTGCTGCTGGCAGACCGCCCCGATGACGAGTTCGTTTTGCTGATGGGCGGAGATATGTTCCTTTCGCTGCTTCAGTGGCGCGCCCCCGAGGAGATACTGCATCTTGTCAGGATAGCCGCTATCCCGCGTGAAAAAGAGGAGCTGCCGGCGCTGCTTGAGCAGTGTGAAAAGCTAAATTCCATTGGCGGCAGAACAGAGGTAGTGGATGTTGAAGCGATAGAGCTTTCCTCCACCGAGCTGCGCCATGAGCGCGAGCTTGCCGGCGGAGTTCCTGCAAAGGTGGAGCGCTATATCCTGCAGAACGGGCTTTATGGCAGAGATCAAAAGCTTATGGTCGATCTCGATGAGATAATGGGCCGGCTCAGAGCAAGGCTTTCTCAGCACCGTTTTACCCATACCCTCAATGTGGCCAACGAGGCGCTGCGCCTGGCACAGAATTATGGGCTCAATGGAGACGAGGCCTATATCGCGGGGCTGCTTCACGACTGCTGCAAAGAGATATCCCATGACGAGATGTTGAACATTTTGAAAGATTCTGATATAATTAATGATCAAGCATTTCTTGACAGTCCCAAGGTTTGGCATGGCTATGCCGCGGCAGAATATATCAGAAGTGAATTTTCGATACATAACGCAGAAATAATAAATGCGGTGAGATATCACACCACCGGCAGGGGAGAGATGTCTCCCATCGAAGAGGTGATATACCTTGCCGACCTGGTTTCCGCCGAGCGCAGCTATCCCGGAGTGGAGGCGCTGAGGGCTAAATGCTACCGATCGATAGAAGAAGCCATGATGGAGGCGCTGGATTTCATGCTGGGCGAGGTCGCGAAAAAGAGGCTGCCGCTGCTTAAAACCACCGCTGACGCTTACAACCGCTACCGCCGCGTTTTAAAGGAACGCGAGATGATAAATGAAAAGGAGGCATGATGATGACTACACTGGAAAAGGCGATAAAGGTCGCAAAGCTTGTAGATAACAAAAAGGGCATCGATGTGAGAGTTCTGCATATCGGAACGCTGACTACCATCGGCGATTACTTTGTGGTCGCCACCGGCAACGCGACCACTCAGGTCAAATCCTTTGCCGATGAGGTGGAAGAAAAGATGTCTCAGGCGGGTTACGAGCCCAAACGCATCGAGGGCTACAACACCGCAAACTGGATCCTGATGGACTATGACGACGTTATCGTTCACCTGTTCCTGAAAGAGACTCGAGAGTTCTACGCTCTTGAGCGACTATGGGGCGATGCACCCGAGATAGAATGGGATAAATAAAAATAATATAAAACGGCAATGCCGTCATGGAGAGTGAATAGAGTGAAATACGATTTTAAATCGATCGAAAGCAAATGGCAGCGTATATGGGAAGAAGAAAAGGCTTTTGCCGCAAAGGATGATTACACTCTGCCCAAGTTTTACGCTCTGGTAGAGTTCCCTTACCCCTCCGCTCAGGGACTTCACGTTGGACATCCCCGCTCCTACACCGCGCTCGATATCGTTGCAAGAAAGCGCCGTATGCAGGGCTTCAACGTCCTGTATCCCATGGGCTGGGACGCATTCGGTCTGCCCACCGAGAACTTTGCTATCAAGAATCATATCCATCCCGAGATAGTAACCCGCGATAACGTGGCTCACTTCAAGGCTCAGCTCAAGGCGCTCGGCCTTTCCTTTGATTGGGACAAGGAGGTTAACACCACCGATCCCAACTACTACAAGTGGACCCAGTGGATATTCCTTCAGCTGTTTAAGCATGGCCTTGCCTACAAGAAGGAAATGAATGTTAACTGGTGTACCTCCTGCAAGGTGGTTCTTGCAAACGAGGAAGTTGTAAACGGTACCTGCGAGCGCTGCCACGGCGAAGTTATCCACAAGGTCAAGAGCCAGTGGATGCTGAAAATAACCGAATATGCTCAGCGCCTTATCGACGATCTCGACCTGGTCAACTACATAGACCGCGTCAAGGTCTCGCAGAAAAACTGGATAGGCCGTTCTACCGGCGCGGAGGTCGATTTCGGCACCACCGCCGGCGACGTTATGACCGTTTACACCACCCGCCCCGACACTCTCTACGGTGTTACCTACATGGTAATGAGCCCCGAGCATCCTTTCCTCGACAAGTGGAAGGATAAGATAAACAATTTCGATGCCGTTATGGCTTACCGTGAGGAAGCTGCCCATAAGTCCGACTTTGAGCGCAGCGAGCTTGCAAAGGACAAGACCGGCGTTAAGCTCGATGGCGTTATGGCTGTCAATCCCGTTAACGATACTCAGATCCCGATCTTCGTATCCGACTACGTTCTCATGAGCTACGGCACCGGCGCCATCATGGCGGTTCCGGCGCACGATACCCGCGACTGGGAGTTCGCAAAGAAGTTCGATCTGCCCATCATCGAGGTAGTTTCGGGTGGCGAAAAGAGCGTTCAGGAAGAAGCCTTCACCGACTGCGACACCGGTATTCTTGTAAACTCCGGCATCATCAACGGTCTTTCTGTTGAGGATGCAAAGAAGAAGATAATCGAATACCTCAAGGAAAAGGGCGTTGCCCACGAAAAGGTAAACTACAAGCTGCGCGACTGGGTATTTGCCCGCCAGCGCTATTGGGGCGAGCCTATCCCAATCGTTCACTGCGAGCACTGCGGATATGTTCCGCTCGATGAGAGCGAGCTGCCGCTGCGTCTGCCCGAGGTCGAGGGCTATGAGCCCACCGATGACGGCGAAAGTCCCCTTGCAAAGCTTGAGGATTGGATAAACGTCAAGTGTCCCAAGTGCGGCGCCCCCGCCCGCAGAGAGACCGACACCATGCCCCAGTGGGCAGGTTCCTCCTGGTACTTCCTGCGTTACATCGACCCCAAATGCGATACCGCCATCGCCCCCAAGGAAGCGCTCGACTACTGGATGCCGGTCGACTGGTATAACGGCGGCATGGAGCACACCACCCTGCATCTGCTCTACTCCAGATTCTGGCACAAGTTCCTCTACGATATCGGCGTTGTTTCCACTCCCGAGCCTTACGCAAAGCGCACCAGCCACGGCATGATACTCGGCGAGGATAACGTAAAAATGAGCAAATCCCGCGGCAACGTCATCAACCCCGACGAGATAGTTGGTACCTATGGCGCAGACACTATGCGTATGTATGAGATGTTCATGGGCGACTTTGAAAAGGCCGCTCCCTGGAAGTCCTCTTCCATAAAGGGCTGCACCAGATTCCTTGAGAGAGTTTGGGCATTGCAGGATAAGCTGGTCGATTCCGACCAATATTCCGCAAAGCTTGAAAGCTCTATGCACAAGACCATCAAGAAGGTCACCGAGGATATCGAGGTGTTGGCATTTAACACCGCCATCGCTCAGATGATGACTCTGCTCAATGAGATAGACGCTGCAAAGAGCGTTACCAGGGCAGAGTATAAGACGCTGCTGATACTCCTTAATCCCTTCGCTCCCCACATCACAGAGGAGCTGTGGGAGCTCTGCGGCTTCGGCGGTATGGTATTCCAGCAGAAATGGCCTGAATTTGACGCTGCCAAGTGCATCGATGCCAGCGTTGAGATCGCCGTTCAGATCTCCGGCAAGCTGCGCGGCAGAGTTACCATTCCGAGAGATTGCTCCAATGAAGAGGCTCTCGCCGCTGCAAAGGCAGTTGCTGAGGTGGCTTCCGCGCTTGAGGGCAAGACCATCGTCAAGGAGATCGTGGTGCCCAACAAGCTTGTAAATATCGTTGCAAAATAAGACGATATACTCTTGACACCGGTGTATCAATTATTGTATAATAGTTTCGTTATCCGCCTAAGGATAAATACTCCTGCCTAGGGCGTTGGGAGGGAATAGTAAATGTCAGAAATTCGCGTTAAGGACAACGAGTCGTTGGACAGCGCCCTGAGAAGATTTAAGAGACAGTGTGCAAAGTCTGGAGTTCTTCAGGAAGTTCGCAAGAGAGAGCACTACGAGAAGCCCTCTGTAAAGCGTAAGAAAAAGTCCGAGGCTGCAAGAAAGAGAAAGTTCAAGTAATCTCTAACTCTTATCTGATCTGCAAAAAGCGAGTGCTCACGCACTCGCTTTTTTGTATGCTCAAATATAGGTGAAATAAAAAACGACCGATCATTAATCGGTCGTTTTTGGTTGCCGAACTAGGATTCGAACCCAGACAAACAGAGTCAGAGTCTGTCGTGCTACCTTTACACAATTCGGCA
>CAZSEO010000012.1:0-53000 GCA_964605985.1 uncultured Oscillospiraceae bacterium
GAAAACGTTGAGAAGTATATTGGGATCCTCGGTCGGTGTGGACAATTAGCCCAGGCATTACTTCAACAACAGGCGTCCTGCGGCCGCTCTGGGGTACAAAAGCCCAGTTCAGTACAAAACCGAACTGGGCTTCTAAAACCACGGTGTTTTTTATTGTCTACTTTTCCTTGACAGATGCACAGAGCTGGTGGTTATTTGTCTGCTTTAGAATTTTAATGTAATGGATGTTTGTATTTCTGTTTAACACGTTGTAGGAAAAATCCTAATTTTAATTTTTAAATCATAATACTTCAACGCCTGCTTCGACCAATTTGCTCATGGCGGCCTTATCACCTACGATCGTCACATTGGGATGAAGCTGCAGCACAGATGCCGGAACATCTGTAGTTACTTTGCCAGTAAAAGCCCTGCAAACAATATCAGCCTTAGCTTCGTCGCTTACTACCATCAGTATGTTGCATGCCTGCATAATGCTCTTAATTCCCATAGTGAACGCCCGACGGGGAACCTCGTCAGCAGACTCAAAAAAGCGTTTGCTAGCTTCTATTGTGCTTTCTGTCAATGCAACAGTGTGGGTCTCAAGTTCAAATCCGCTGCCCAGCTCGTTAAATGCAATATGTCCGTTATGACCAAGGCCCAAAAGCTGCAGGTCTATTCCACCAAGATCGCTGATCACCTTGTTGTATCGAGCGCATTCCGCCTCATGATCCTCAGCTAATCCCTGCGGAACATTGGTATTCTCGCGCTTTATATCCACATGGTCAAAGAGACTATCCTGCATAAAATAGCGATAGCTCTGCTTGTGTTCCGGTGCTAAGCCAACATATTCATCCAAGTTCACGCTGCGGACCTCAGAAAAAGACAATTCACCTTTGCTGCACCATGACACAAGCTGTTTGTAAGTTCCAACCGGGCTCGATCCGGTGGCAAGGCCAAGAACACAATCGGGCTTGGATTTTATCTGTGCCGCAATAATTTCAGCAGCTTTACGACTCATCTCTTCATAATTTTCTGCCTGATAGAATGTCATTTACTATTCCTCTTGGTTTAATATTTCAACTATATTGCGTATCCTTTTCCCTTTATAACATCTACTACCGATTGTGCCAACTCACGACAAATTTTTTCGCTTTCAGCCTCCACCATTACACGCACTACTGGCTCAGTGCCAGATTCACGAACAAGAATACGCCCTGTGTTACCTAGCTTATCAGCAACAGCTTGTACTGCTTTCCGTACATCAATATCTGCCTGTGCCATCTTTTTGTCTTTTACCCTAACATTTATCAGAACTTGGGGATAGACTGCCATTGGCGCAGCTAAACGGCTTAAAGGCTGCTTTTTAGCCAGCATAACTTCCATCACCTTCAGCGCAGTGAGGATGCCATCACCTGTACGCGCATACTGCGAGAAAATAATATGTCCCGACTGTTCACCTCCGATACAGTCGCCATGCTCTACCATATGCTCATAAACATACTTATCGCCAACAGCGGTCTTGGCGTAGCTAATGCTCAGTTCATCAAGTGCTTTATACAGTCCAAAGTTAGACATTACCGTAGTGACAACAGTATTATTGACCAGTTTATTTTGCTCCTTAAGATAGCACCCATAGATATACATTATCTTATCGCCATCCACAAGGTCACCATTTTCGTCCACCGCGAGGCAGCGATCAGCATCGCCGTCAAATGCAAAACCTACATCCATTTTGTTCTCTCGAACATACTCCTGCAAGCCTTCTATATGGGTAGAGCCTGCATTACGGTTAATATTGAGACCGTCAGGAGTATCATTTATAACATGTGCATCTGCACCTAAAGCGCGGAAAATATTTGGTGCCATGCTCCATGCACTGCCGTTGGCGCAGTCAAGAGCAACCTTGCTACCTTTAAACGAATATATGGCCAACGAAATAAGATAAGCTATATAACGATTGCGTCCAGCAGAATGATCTATAATTGCACCAATATTCTCTTCAGTGGCAAGCGGCAGTTCTTTCCATATCATACCATCGGTTTCCAAATTGCCATCAAGATAATTCTCCACCAGAGAAATAGTGGCTTCGTCCATCTTCTCGCCATCACAGTTTATCAGCTTGATACCGTTATCATAAAATGCATTATGAGAAGCAGATATCATCACACCACAATCAAACCCTTCTGTGCGAGTTACATGTGATACCGATGGTGTAGTAGTAACATGCAGCAAATAAACGTCTGCACCGGACGCTGTTGCACCTGCACTCACCGCATACTCCAGCATGTAACTGGATCGTCTGGTATCTTTTCCTACTATAATTTTAGCACGCTTTCCACGGCTATAATACCACCCAAGAAAACGTCCTATTTTATATGCATGATATGCGGTGAGGCCTTCATTTGCCTTGCCGCGGAATCCGTCTGTCCCAAAATATTTGCTCATGTTTTCCCTCCTTGTCAGATAACAATATATCATTTACATGGCAAAACCCTTCGGAAAATGGATCACACTTTCCAAAGGGTTTTAGAAATACTATTTATCTGATTATTTCAAATAAAACCGCAATCATGTGATCAATCATTTCATCCGTCATTCCGGGGTATACACCTATCCAAAATGTATTATTCATTATGAAATCAGTATTTTCCAAATCTCCAACAACACGATATAAGTCAGATCCCCTTATCGAATCAAAACAAGGGTGTCTAATTAAATTTCCCGAAAACAGCAAACGTGTTTGTATATTATTTTTCTCAAGATGCGCAGTAATATCATTTCGGTTTAATCCGCTTTCCGGTCTCACCGATATAAGAAAACCAAACCACGACGGAATGCTGTTCGGTTCCGCCTCAGGAAGGACTATCTTATCCTTTAACGGCTCCAGTCCTTTACGAAGCTTATCCCAGTTATATCTGCGTCGTTCGATAAAATCCGGGAATTTTTTAAGCTGTTCACATCCAATAGCTGCCTGAAGATCTGTAACCTTCAAATTATACCCGAAATGACTGTATACATATTTGTGGTCATATCCTCGCGGCAACTCACCATACTGCCCATCAAATCGATGTTTGCAAAAGTTATCCTGTCCGGACGGACAAATGCAGTCTCTTCCCCAATCGCGAAAACTCTTAATGAGCCTATTCAATAACGGATCATTGGTATAAACACATCCGCCTTCACCCATAGTCATATGATGCGGCGGATAAAAACTTGATGTTCCTATATCTCCTATAGTTCCGGTATATTTTACCTCGCCATCAATAATATATTTAGTTCCAAGCGCATCGCAGTTATCTTCTACAAGCCACAGCCCATGTTTATCACAAAATGACTTTACAGCACCAATATCAAAAGGATTTCCCAATGTATGCGCAATCATTACAGCCTTTGTCTTGCTGCTGAGCGCACGTTCCAAAGCGTTGACATCAATGTTGTATTGAGGGACCGTTACATCCACGAATACAGGAATCGCACCATACTGCAACATTGGCGTTACCGTAGTAGGAAATCCACAGGCGACAGTGATTACCTCATCGCCTCTTTTAATCTGCTTTTCACCCAGCTCCGGAGATGTAAGAGCCATAAATGCCAAAAGATTTGCCGAAGAACCGCTATTTACCAAACTTGCATAGCGAACGCCAAGCCAATCCGCAAATTCTCTTTCAAATTGGTCAGAGAATCGCCCCGTGGTCAGCCAAAAATCAAGAACCGCATCTGTCAGAGTACACATTTCTTTCTCATCAAATACTCTTGCGGCATAATTAATACGGTCTCCTGGCTGGAAGCTCTTCTTTTTTTCGTGATATTCATGATAATACTCCGCCACTAATTGCTTAATATCATCGCGGGCTTGCTGTTCGCTTGTCCATCTTGCCATCCAATACACCTTCCTGCGTACTATACTTTATTCCTTTTTATCAACATCGAGATATTCTTCTATTTCCCTGTCCATTTCGGCTGCTATGTCACCGTTGGCAAGCCACACTTTACTCCACTTGCAGGCCAATTCAACAGCATTTTCAATGCTCCATCTAGGGGTCCAACCAAATGTTACTTTCAGCTTTGTACAATCCAATTTCAGGAAATCCGCCTCATGAGGAGCATTTTTCTCCGATTTGTTTTCCCATTTGGCGTTTTCTCCCCATTTTTTGCAAAACAGATCTACAAGTTTTCCTGTCGTCACGCAATCACAATCATCAGGCCCAACATTATACCAACCTTCCAACTTCTTATCTAAATATTGCGCTTGAACTATCATAAGATATGCCATCACGGGTTCAAGAACATGCTGATAAGGTCGTGTGGAATATGGGTTTCTAACAGCTATAAGACCATCTTTCTGTTGAGCTCTGATGCAGTCCGGGATTATTCTATCCGCAGCAAAATCTCCTCCGCCAATAACATTGCCCGCACGAGCAGTAGAAACTGCCGTTAATGTGTTGCTGAAAAAGCTGTTGAAGTAGCAATGTGTTACCAGTTCCGAGCAGCTTTTACTGTTAGAATAAGGGTCATATCCATCGAGAGGCTCGTTTTCACGATATCCCCAACACCACTCGTTGTTCTGATAAACTTTATCCGTTGTAACATTTAAAAAGCTTCTGACACGGCCACTCATTCTGACGCACTCTAACAGATTAACAGTACCCATCACATTTATATCATAAGTTTCTCTGGGTATCTGATAACTTTCTCTCACCAAAGGCTGAGCAGCCATATGTATAACGATTTCAGGATCAGCTTTCATAAACACATCTTTAAGCTTATCGAAATCTCGAATGTCACCAATTATACTATTGATTTTAGAATCAGCATCCAAAAGCGAATATAGATTAGGTGTTGTAGGAGGATTCAAACTGTATCCTGTTATATTAGCGCCGGCAAAAAGCAATACTTTAACCATCCATGAGCCTTTAAACCCAGTATGTCCGGTTAAAAAAACTCGTTTTCCTTTATAAAAACTCAAGTCAACCATTGGATCCTCCCCATATATGCGTACATTTTATAACATGTCCCAAGTAAGTATTGTGTCCTCAGGGCAGTCAACCAACAGTCTCCTACCTAAAACGATGTCCAAGGACTGTGGAGAAATTCCGGTTCCGGGACGTTTTGCCATAACGTCTCTCTCTTGAATGATATCCCCTTTTTTCATATCTCTTGTAATAACAAGCGATCTGCGCGCCTCGCGTCGGGGAATCAATTCGCACGGAAGAACTGTTTTCTCTTCCTGTCCCAATATAGTATTCACCAGTTTAAAGTTACTAATTGCTCGCTCAAAGTCGTCAGGATCGCCTGCATGATAATGATCATTACCCGACAGTGATTTATCAAGTGTAAAATGCTTCTCTATGACATCAGCGCCTAATAAATATGCAGTAGTCAGAATAGTCATTGTATCATCCGGCAATGTATGATCGCTATATCCTATCTTTATTCCGGCAAAGATGCGTTTCAATGTCTTTATCATGTTAAGATTAGCATCTTCATTTTTGCAAGGATAGGAAAGAACACAATGAAGAAGTACTATTTCAGGACATCCTTCTTCCTGCATAGCTCTTACAGCTTGTTCAATCTCCGAAATATACGATGCTCCTACCGATAAGTAAATAGGCTTTTTCTTTCTGGCAATATGTCTGATAAAGGGAATGTTGCTAAGATCGGAAGAAGAGATCTTATAGATGTCTACCATATCATTCAAATAATCTGCAGATGCATAATCAAAAGGAGTAGATAAGAACATAATTCCCTTTTCTTTGCTGTATTCATACAGCTTTCTATATTCTTCTTCTCCAAAAGAATCAAATTTCAGAAAAAGCTCATATTGTGTTTTTGTTGTTTCCTTTGTAGTATCCCAATAAGCCGGGGAGTTTTTGGAAACTATAGTATTGGCTTTATAGGACTGGAATTTGATCGCATCAATACCAACTCTTTTTGCTTCGTCGATATAATGCATAGCTTCTTCCAGAGGTGTCACACCGCGCACTTTTGCCGTATCATAAAAGTTTACGCCTGCCTCTGCAATGATAAACGGTCTTTTCATCTTTATCCCTCCCATTAAACAATCAGCACTTACAGGTTATCAATAATATTCATGATATGCTTTCTACCGCTTCTAAGGTTGTTCGATAGCATTTTCATCTGAAGCATTTCACGTTCTGCTTTTGACGTAAATACCAAATTATCAAATGTCTCCTCAATCATTTTCAAATCAGGGCTATATCCAATATATAAATAACCATTTTTCTCAGACATAAAATTATGTCTTTCTTCCCTGTCATTCTGTGCAATAGAAATTGTCGGAATTCCCAGCATAGCAAGTTCATATCCGGTTCTGCCTCTTGCGCTGAAAGCCATATCACATCTGCTCATTACTTCCGGCATATTGTCAATATTATAGAGTATTTCAAAATTTTCACGCCGTATTTTCAGCAAGCTTTCAAAATTTTTCTTTGCTCTCCCAATCACAAATGTAAAATGAATACCCTTATATTTTTCCTGCTGTGCCACTTCCAGCACCATATCCGTATAATTCATCGGATCTGCACCGCCAAATGTAACCAATACATTCCTTACTTTTTCTTTGATTTCGATCGGCTCACACAGTAAAAACAGCTTTGGTGCAATATAATAATTCGCCCCCGCCTTAACATTTTCAGCATATGTTTCATCATATAATGCATTGAATACAATATCTGCGTACTCTGCGCCTTCGCCTTCATCCTCAAAATTAACGATCTTCATTTTGGGGAAATTCGTTTTCAATGTCTGCATATACTTTTCGGAAGTAGACAGAATGTCATTTATCAGAACATCATATTGTTTCTCCGCAATGGCAGAAATCAAACCTTCCTCGCCGTTTACCGGCATAACGATATGTGTCGTATTCCCAAAAAATTCTCTCTTGGTCTGATTGATGTCAAAATAGATATCCGGCTTTGCAAAGAACTCATCTGCAAGTTGCAATACTCTATAAATATGTCCAAGCCCACGAATCCCGTTTCCGTTGACATAAAATGCAACAGACTTTCTGCTCAGAATATTCTCTGCCTGTTTTAAATCTCCGAATGTAAATACATCAAGCGCCTCATCACCGCTGATCTCATACAGTCCACAGCGATCACCGATTCTGCTGTCTTTTCGGATACACTCCGGTCGTGTGATCAAAAATGCACCTGTTTCCACGTAAAATGGAGGCAGTTGATGCTTATTCATTCGCTGCACCGTCATTGGTTCAGGCGTTCCGCAGCATCCGATATTCCAATAATACTGTGCTCGATTCGCAACAGATATTACAGTATCATAACTATTTTCGATGCAGTATTCAATCGCCCTGTCAAGAGTTGTCCATTTCAAAATAGGAGAAATCGGCTGCATCGTAACAACATAGTCATATTCCGAAAAATCAATTGTTGATTTCACATCATAGATTACTTCTTCAAGAGAGACATCGGTGCTGCTTAAATAGTCAGCCCTTTTCTTGATAATTGCTCCCATTTGTTTTGCAATAGTAATGATCTCATCCGAATTGGTAGTAACTATCACATCAGTGATATATTTTGACTTTTTAGCATTATTGATTGCGTAATATATCATAGGTTTCCCATTTATAACTCTCAAGTTCTTATTTGGCAGAATTTGAGAGCCTTCACAAACAGGAATTATGGATAGTATTTTCATATTTACACCTTACAAAAAACCTCATATCTCATACTATTGTACTCATCTCTATCGAGGAAAGGAGCCATATCATCGATTCCAGAGGAAACGATATTACCGTTTTCATCTTTGCGATTCATAACGCGGGGCTCGATCACCTGTTCAGGATCCTGAGGCCATTCTACAACCACAGCGCCTTCCATTGCATAGATCTGATCCAGTTTTTCACGCAGATCATTATGTCCGTTGATCTTGATATAAGGCAGATCAAATGCTGCCGCCACTTTAGAAAAATCGGGCATTTCTACACCTGTATCCGGTGTGCAGCCTGTATATCTTCCCTGGAACATATTTGACTGAGAACGCACAATTCCTCTGTATCCACCATTGCAACTGATAAACACCTTCACAGGCAGGTTATAGTGCTTAATCGTCATCAGTTCCTGAATATTCAGCATAATGCTGCCGTCACCTGTGATCAGTGTGATATCACCGTGGGCCACACTTGCACCAATTGCCGCAGGAATATCATAGCCCATAGAACCGCAGTTCATATTGTTGATAATTCTCTGTGCAGGCTTATCAACGCCCATCTGCAGGATATGTGCAGCAATGGTACTGTTGCCCAGAACGATCACAGAATCATCTGGCAGATAGTTTTTCAGCTGTTTTGCAAAATAATAAGGGTTTACCTGACCTTCTGCCGCAGAATCGAATTTATCCTGATAAATAGGGAATTTTTTCAGAAGCATATCCGCATATGCTTTCCAACTCTGTTCCATGCCCAAATCAAAGCTTTCTTCTACTAACAAATCGTCTACTACATTTCTGATATCTGTGCAGATAGGTACATCAATACGCAGTGTAGGTTTTTTCAGTTCACTTGCATCTGCGTCAATGACCATACGGCGGGAATTGGGAGAGAACTGCTGATAGTCGAAACCGATCTGACGGAATGTCATACGGCAGCCCATACCGATTACCAGGTCGGCATTCTGCATCAGGAAGTTACCTGCACGGCCCCCGATGATACCAAAGTTGCCATAATAGGATGCGCCATCATTTGTGAACAGGTCTGCGTTATATGTTGCTGCCATTACAGGGATACCCATTTTTTCAGCAAGCACACGGAATTTATCTGTATAGCCTGTGCTTCTCAACGCAGAACCACACAGGATCACAGGACGTTTTGCCCGTTTCAGTTCGTTAAGGAAGGTTTCTTTATCCCATTTTTTATCTTCCTCGGGTCTTTTAAAATGACGCAGGATCTCTGTATCGATTTCCTTGCTCTGGATATCCATGGGAATATCTACCCAAACAGGGCCTTTTCTGCCGTCTTCTGCGATCCAGATGGCTTTTTCGATTTCATACAGAATATCTTCAGGATTTTTTACCATAACTGCGTATTTTGTAAGGGGTTTTACAGTATCCACAATATTGTGCTCCTGTTCCCCCATGAATCTCAGAGGCAAACCTGTGCTGTCTGCACATGTTTCATATCTTACCTGACCCGAAATCACCAGCATGGGGTAGTTATCCTGATATGCCCCCAGAACACCTGTAATAGCATTTGTGCCACCAGGGCCTGTTGTAACACAGGCAACCGCCATTTTGCCGCAGGCTCTCACATAACCTTCCGCCGCCAAAGAACACGCCTGTTCATGCAGGTTGTAAACAACATTCAGTTCTTCACGATGACCAAACGCATCGTTTAAAAACATAGCACCGCCGCCAACCAGCGTAAAAATATCTGTAATATCATGTTTGATCAGACTATCTGCAACAATGTCTGCTATGCGTTTTTGCACAATTATTCCCCCACATACAATATGATAATTATAAAATCAAATTAAATAATTTACTTTTTAATAAATTTGCTTTTATATTCATTTGAAAATTTATTATATTCCTTTACGAATAAAACACAAATTATTGAAACAACTATACTTATAACATAGTATGGTATTACCCTTTCTTCAAATGTTACCAATTGTGGGAAGGTCACAACAACAAAGCTTTGCATTCTTCCATGGCAAAGATATAGTGCTGTCGAAAACATAGAAATATACTCCATAGTTTTCCAATATCTTTTTTTAATAAGCAACACAGAAAAGCTCGTCTGCGCAAATGTAATGGGAATGCTCACTGCCCATGCTAAAATTATGAAAAATGTAACAGTGTCCCCCTTTCCCGTCCATGGTCTGCACATAATAATAAAAGATGCAATATAGCCTAAACACTCAATAATGGTCAGAATAACTCTACTTAAATCAGTAAATTTTATCTGACTTAATTTATAAGCTGCTCTATAACAAAAACATCCTAAAGACATTCCTGCAATCGCTCTAAACAATGCGGTAATCTGATAAAACTTACCACCTGCATTGATAATTAGCCCATACTTATTCATAAACCAACCATAAATAAAAATGGCTACTAAAAAGTCTCCACCATATACATAAAAGTTGTTTTTCTTTATAAAGTAATACAGCATCGGCATTGTCAGAAACATCGCAGATAAATACCAAAAAGCCCCTATTATCTGATATCCGTTAAATCCTGCCAAATCAAGCATGAGCACATGCCAAATTGATTTTATCCAGTTTTTTATATGTAATATTAATTCCCATTCTGGATGTGCTAAAAATATAACTAATGCCCCCAATAACCATGCGAAAATAATATAAGGTAGTAATCTCTTATATTTTTTCAACATGTAGACATCCACTGCAATGTCCTTATTAAAGGCACTGTTTGCCATCAAATAGCCACTAACAATGAAAAAAAACTCAACGCTAAGGTAGCCATGAGGAAAAATACGACGAATACCATCACTCATCAGGTAAACACTATGCAACCCTACAATAATTAAACTATATATAAGTTTAATCAAATCAATCATGTGATTTTTATTTGTCACCTGTTATTCCCCAACTTTCTTTATTTAACAAAACATTTCAGCATCTCGCTTGCCAATGCTCTGCAATAATTTTTATTCATATGGCATGGTAAAACACCATGCTTATGATGCCCATCGCAATAGCATACTGTATTATCATTTACTTCAATAATATTTGCAGTAGGATAATGTGCGGCAAAAAAGTCATATCGTTTCTGTAATGTTTCATTTATTCTACGGATTTGCTCTACATTCTCAAAATACTGGTATTCGCCATCCACCAGCTCATATCTTTCAGATAAATACGCTTTCACAAGAATGACCTGTTCTGGCTTATAGCCAACATTTAGCGTATCTATAAATTTTAAGCAGGCCTTTTCCCATTCTTCTTCTGTTATAGATACAGAATTATTCATATTTTCAATGCTTAAATAATTGGTATCACTTAATGCATCGCTTTTTGTAATATAGTGCCCATCCCAGATAACATTTTCAAATCTTTCTTCCGAAAAATCCAACACCAGATAATTTCTAGAATCATCCTTATTGTTTTTTCCCAGATTCTTCGCAAATGTTTTATCGAAATCTGCTTGCAACATCTGCGCTCTAAAAGGGTTTGTCGGTAAATTAATCGCATCGGGCAATTCAACTGCTTCATCCATAAGGCTCATCATATTGGAATTACTGTACTGCCATGCCAATGCACTGGAAGAAGCCATGCAAAGCATTAAAATCGCCATTCTTGTATTATATCCCCCAAATAAGCCTATCGAATACGCTTCATTGGTTTTATTCGCTAGATAGCCCAAGTTTTCTTTAATCAGGCTGTTCAAAGAGCCTTTCATTCCATTTGCACTTCGGTTCGCAACAAAGGATTGATATAATTTATCTCTGTTGGGATGAGGTTTTTCCGGGTTCACTACACTGGGATTCCCCGTAGCAACAATATTCAAATCAACCTGTTCAATGATCAAATCATCCTGTGCCGTATTTAATAACTGTTCCCCTTTATCTGTATGTGCAACAATCGCAGAAACACCTTTTTCATCAAAACAATGCTTTGTAGATTCATGGTTTTCACAGCCCCAAAAATCTCCGATTGTCAAGTCTGCTGTTGCCTTATCAAACAGTTTAAATTTGCATTCACTACAGGATTTGCGCATAATCAGATTATTTGTATATGCATTTGCTAATGCACTTTCGTCCCACGGCAAAACAATTTCATTTCCATTTTCAAAGACCATTTTATAGCAGGCACGTTTCCATCCAGGCACCGCAATACCCACGTCATTCAAGTGTTCCTGTGGTTTTTGCTTATATCTGAAGTCAAAAGAACTTAACTTTGAACCAGATAATTTTTCCAATTCTTTTATATACTCACTCCACAATAAAGGGCTGAATACCTGTGCACAAAAAACTTCTATTGTGCAAAGATTTTCATACTCTTTACGCAAAAAGCTCTTTATACCGGCAATCTGGCAGCCTGTCCCGGAAAAAAGGACTTTCTGTCCGGATTCCAGTTGCTGCTTAATCTTCTTATAAACACCTGCAATATTACTCTGTACATATTTAGACTTTCTAAGTCGTCCCAGTTCTTCTATAGTATGTGCCTCAATATGATTCACGACAAAGTCATTTTCAAAAGCAGCACCCCAGACAACCCCGCCACCTTCGATCACACGGCAAGCCATCGCATAAAAAGCACCCCCGGATGTACTTTTTAAAACTTCATCATTCTGTTTCAATTTGGCTGCAAAAGCTTTATGAGATTTTTTATCCGTTCCCGTATTGTCTTTATAAATGGGACAAATACGCTTACATAATCCACAGTCAGTACATTTTACAGCATCAATCTGTGGATAAAAGAAGCCTTCTTCATCCTGCATCATAGAAATTGCTTCAAATGGACAACTAGCTGCACAGGCTGCGCATCCTGTGCATGCTTCTTTCATAACTAAATCAATCATCTGTTCACCGCCAAATCAGACTTATTCTAAAGCCTTTTTCAGATATGCAATAGAAGATTCTTTAAATGCTTTTAAGCGTTCATCAACAGCTGTGTAGTCGATTTCAAAACTTACATCTTCAGGTTTGATATAGTCGTAAACCAGACGGTCTTCCAGACCCAGAGTTGTCAACAGGCTTTCAAATCTGGATCCCGTTTTTTTGTCCACATAAACATAGAAGGGTTTATGGAACAGAATAGAAAATACTGCTGCATGATAAGATCTAGTAATAACCATGGATGCATTTTTGATGTAATCCAGAAACTCATAAGGGCCTAAGAAACGCGCCCCATAAGAGTTATTGGGGAACATAATTTCAGGTATTTCTGCAAATGTATGTACTACATCCAACTTGTTATATCTAGCGATTTTATTTACCAAGCTTAAGATAGCACCGTCAGCAGAGTGGGGCTGATAATAAAACACATAATTATTATCAGGCTTCTCTGCACGAGATTTTAATATCAAATTTTCATATACCTCTAAATCCAGCAAAATTGTGGGGTCAGTCACAAATTCTACCGGTTTACCTGTAAATCTTCTCACCAATTCGCAATGCTCTTTTTCACGAACAGAAATATAATCAAAGGTATCCATATATTTTTCAAACAACTCTGTTTTCAGCAGTGGACTATCGGATTTCAATCCAACACTTGCTGCATATGCAATTTTGCTTTTCCCTTTTGGAACAAAAGAACCGAAAAACTCAGGAATTTCCCAAGCATTTGTGTTCCAGATCTGGTCACTTCCAAATACATATTTATCGAATGCAGGAACCGTTTCTTCTGTTAATTGATCAAGTACATTATTATCAACACCGATTTCTTTTAGACGGAACTCATCAAAAATCGCCTTTTTGCCCATCATGGCTTCTGCATACTGCTCATAACCAGGATTTATCAGTTCTTTATGTCTTTTCCAGATGTATTGAATGATTTCTGCATCAGTATCCTCAACATAAGTTTTAATCGCTTTTCTCATTGCAAATGCCTGCAATGCTTCACCAAAGTTATTGCCATAAACAGTTGTTGTAATCCCAACTTTTTTCATCAAAATTCCCCCCCTTCTATATTATAAAGTAAACACGATGTCATTCAGTGATAAAATCTTTTCTTCAGGCACACCCAGTTTGATTAAATCATCTGCAATCTGATTATAATAATATACATGGCAGATAATAACCGCATCAACATCACTGAATTCCCCGATTTCTTCAGGAGGGATTACCGGAATCCCATGAATTTCCTGAGGGAAATTTCCGTTGTTTTTATCAATCAGGCACGCAATGTCTGTCTTTTCAGCATAAAATTCTTCCAGAAAGATATTCCCCAAAGTTCCCAAGCTATATAAAGCAATTTTTTTATATCCATAGCGATCCAAAAATGCTTTTAAAGATTTTTTCTTCAGTTTTTTGTAATTCCATTCATGCAATGTCAAATAAGAAACAGCAAATTGGTTCTTTTTATATACATCAGCAAATTCCCACATTACTTTCACTCCTTATTCTTAATACATCCCATTATCGAAAATATCTATTTGTTCATACACTCCTGCATTCCAAATGATAGCAGCTCTCAAGCCGCTGCTCATACCACCCATCAAGCAGGTACAACGGGATAGTAAAACCATTTCTGTCAGGTAGTCCAGATTTGTCTGATATCTCTGACCAGGAACATATAATGGATTATCTTCAGCTGTAGGCTGAACATTATATCTTAAGCGAGGCAATGAAACGAGCTTTTCTCCATATTTGTCTTTCATTATCTGCACAAGTGTATCTAATTCACATGCAAAATATATTTTATCGATTTTCCATTCTTCAAGTACTTTATCGATACGTTTCATCAATGCTTCTATCTTAGGTTGCTTAGGATGATTCGCCAAATTTTTTATGCCATAAGATACCCCCCGGACAGAAATCCCTAAAACCCTTTCATCCGAGGAAAAAAGCTGCGCTTGCTGCCTATCAATGTACTCTTTAGTAAAATCATTCAATGTAATTAACGAATCATATTTGGGACATAATTCTGCTAATCCTTGTGCATAATTCTTAAATGGAGGCGTAATTGCGTTGCTTGGCATTAAGCCATAGTCAACACTATTTCGAGAAGATAATATAACATTTTTACTCTGATAAACTTCTTCTAATGTATACTCAGAAGGTTGATTCCAAAAGTATTCCCAACAGTTCGTTGTGCCATTAATCGGATAATCCTCACCATGCGCAAATGGGCCATAATTCTGCCAGTCTACGACAGGTATCCATCCATTTTGTATAGCATAGGATAGATGCTGTAGATTTCTGTAATAATGGAACAAAAGATTGGATGCACTAGTCATAAACTCATTTTGTTCCATATAATAGTAGGGTCTTAAAACGAAAAATGTTTTATCTGGATTTTTATCTCCAAAGGAAACCCATTTTTCTCTTCCATATATGAATAATTTCAACGACAGCTTCAATCTTTTGGTAGATAGTTTAAAACCCAAGTGCCTTTTAGAGATATCGTCAATAAAATATTTCAATGCATATCTAAGGTCAAAATAAAAGTTATCTGGTAAAACCCATATTGCAATCACTTTCAATAACGCCCATAAAAGAGATAAGGTTAATGTAATAGGAAAAAGGATAACCTTACAGAGTATCCAAAAAATCCTTAATTCCATACAAGAAGTAAATGCCAACTTTGTTTCATTCAAACGCCTTTGAATATGCTTCCGTTCACTTCTAGGCAAAATCACATAAAGAAAGGACTTTATTATTATTTTAAAAGCATTATACATTTTAAATTCCTTTTTCTTATTGATATAACAGTGAATAAATATCTACATCTTTCAAATGTTCTTTATAATACTTCAGCAACTTCAGCAATGCGTCATCTAAGCTGGTAACATTGAACTCTGCAAATTCATTTGCCAGTCTTTCATTAGATGCTGTATATTCATTCCCCAAGCCTTCTTTACAAACATAAACAGGTACATTTATACCACTAATCTCCAGTATCTTTTCCGCAATTGTCATCAAATCAATCCTTTTCCCAGAAGTCACATTATATGTATGGTATTTAGGCTGATTATCTACAAACCACTCCACTGCCTTGCAAAAATCATCAATATACAGATAATCAAAGACTGTATTCTGACGTATTGTAATTGGCAGCCCTTTCAACGCCTTGCAGCATGCACCGGAAATAAAGGTTGTTCTCCAATTTTCATATTTGCCAAACAACCCAAAAATGCGGAAATTATAAATGTTATTGCTATTTTCGATACTTTTACCAATTACATACTTTGCCAAACCATATTCCGTTACTGGGATTCCATGAGGAATGTCCGTTTCCTTTACAGAACAAATATCCTTGCTTTTATCATATTCTGCACCGGAACCCAAATAAAGCATCTTTCCATAAAGGCTGGAGTACTTTTCAAGATTAAAATACATCCTTAAATCTTGCTCAACTTCGTTTTTTCTCAAATCTGCCGAATCGCGCAGTCGATTATGGACAGCGGCATTGATGACAATATCAAAATATGTATTTCTCAAGGTTGTATATACTGCATTTTCATCTAACAGATTTAATTCCTTGCTGGAAGGAGCATATACCTCGATATCATCTCTCTTAGTAAAATATTCTTGTAAATTTTTACCTACAAAGCCGTTTCCTCCAATTAATAAGACTTGTTTCATGATTTTCCCTCTATTAACCATTATCAAACACTATTACAATATCTTCTTCCTATTTATTTTCTCTTTCGGTTATCTTGAAATTTTCCCAAATCTAATATTTCTATTTCATCATATTTGGACCCGTTTTTCACAACAGCATATCTCAATCCGCTGGAAATAGATCCAATCAAACCATTACATGCAGATAGCAATTCCATTTCGGCAATATAGTCCATCGTTGTCTGAACGATATTTCTTGAATCATACATAGGTTTTAGCATATCATCTTTCTGATCATACCCGATAGGACTGCGCATTCTGGTCATAACGATCAAATCCTGTCCAAAAGCTTCCCTGAACTTTGCAACAGCATAGTCGGAATCTGTAGCTAGGAACACCTTATTCATATCCCATCTCTGCAGGCGATCCTTTACAATTTTTATCATTTCCTCTGACGAAGGCTGTCTGGGGTGACCAGCTCCCTGTGAAAATGCAGTCTCTGAATGTCCTGCAATACGTACAGATACGCCTAAAACTCTATCCTGTCCTGAAAAAACACTGTCTTTAGTTCTATTACAATATTGTTGGGTCTTCTCATTCATCGGAACTAATTCTGCTAACTCATAAAACTGTTTTATTGTTTTCTTGTTAGTATAATTTTCAATGTCATATCCCATATCCCATTGGCCAAACCAACCACGTTTGGAAAGTACAACATTTTTACTTTTATATGCATCTTCAAGTTTTACGTCAGAGGGCTGTTTCCAAAAATACTCCCAAGCATTTTGCGCTCCGTTTATCGGCTCTTTCATACTGTTATAAACAGGATAGTTTAATTGATCTACAACCGGTATCCATCCTTTTAATTGTGCATACTTCATATGTGAGATAACATAAAAGTAGTTTGCCATTAAATTATGAACTGGTCCTGTATAAAACTTTGATTTGTCATTTATGCTTCGAATAATGTAAACGGTTATATCTTCATTCTTATCACCGAAACATTTTTTAATCTCTCTATTAAAAAATGCGTATAATATGTTCTTAGTTGCTATTGGGAAACGCCATGTTTTATATTCATACCATAACCGTTTAACTATTTGCTTGACCATATTAATCATTATCCCAAACTCTCCATGGAGCCTTTTCGTCTGCCCACAAATACTCCAACTGTTCATGCTCTTTTTTTGTGTCCATACACTGCCAAAAACCTGTATGCAGATAGGAAGCCAATTCTCCTTCCCTTGCCAGCGCTTCCAATGGTTTCTTTTCAAATACAGTTGTATCATCTTCCAAGTAGTCAAATATACTGGGCTCCAACACCATATAACCAGCATTAATTGGTTCGGAATCTCTGCTAGACTTTTCGCGGAATGCTCTTACTGTATTATCCTGAATATCCAAAACGCCAAAACGCTGCTCTACCTTTACCGCTGTCAGTGTTGCTTTTTTATTGTTTTTGCAATGGAATTCCAACAAATCTCTGATATTTACATCACAGACACCATCACCATAGGTCATAAAAAATCTTTCATTACCAATATACTTCTGGATTCTTTTTATACGCCCACCGGTCATAGTATGAAGTCCTGTGTCTACAACAGTAACCTTCCACGGTTCAGTTTTTTGATTATGTACAATTATGTTGTTTCCCTCAGAAAAATCAAAAGTGATATCACTTGTATGCAAAAAATAATCCGCAAACCATTCTTTTATCATATGCTGTTTATATCCAGCGCAAATAATAAACTCATTAAATCCATAAAACGAAAACTCTTTCATTATATGCCAAAGTATAGGCATACCTCCTATTTCGATCATCGGTTTAGGGCGATGCTGCGACTCCTCAGATATTCTCGTACCATAACCACCTGCAAGCAAAACAACCTTCATTATGTGTTGTCCTTTCCATTTAAAATACTATTTAATATATCCATCCGGGTTTTGTTTTTGCCATCTCCAGCTATCACGACACATATCCTCTAATGTCTTTTGTGGATGCCAATTCAGTATCCTTTCAGCTTTCGAAATATCGGCATAACAAACTGCAATATCTCCGGGCCTTCTAGGGGCAATTTTATAATCAACACTTACGCCATTTACTCGTACAAAAGCTTCCAGCATTTCAAGTACACTATACCCTGATCCAGAACCAAGATTAAAAACATCTATGCCGTCATGTGTAGTCGTATACTCTAATGCCGCAACATGCCCTTCTGCAAGATCGGTAACATGTATATAATCTCGAATTCCTGTGCCGTCAGGAGTAGGATAATCATTTCCAAATATACTGAGATAAGGTAATTTCCCTGCGGCCACTTGCGTAATGTAAGGAAACAGATTATTGGGTATACCATTAGGATGTTCACCTATCATACCGCTTGGATGAGCTCCAATGGGATTAAAATATCGCAGCAATACAATAGACAAAGAAGGATCTGCTGCCGCTGCATCTTTAAGTATTTGTTCGCTCATCAGCTTTGTCCAACCGTATGGATTAGAACACCAATTTGTGGGGGATTCTTCAGTCAAAGGAACACTTTGTGCCAACCCATATACAGTAGCAGAAGAACTGAATATCATTCGTTTCACATTATGTGCCTGCATTAGGTCAAGCAACACAAGAGTGGAATTCAAATTGTTAATATAATACTTAACCGGCTGTGCTACGGATTCTCCTACCGATTTATAGCCAGCAAAATGAATAACTGCATCTATCTCATGTCTGCAAAATATTTTTTCCATTTCATGAGAATTTGTTATATCAGTCTCATAGCGCAAAATTTCTTTACTAGATATCCGCTCCAACCTCGTTATAACCTTTCTGTTGCTATTAGAAAAGTTATCTGCAATTATTACTTCATGTCCTTTTTCTAACAGAGATATCGCCGTATGTGAGCCAATATATCCGGCTCCTCCTGTTAAAAGAACCAACATATCAAATTCTTCCCCCCCGACAAATCATTTACCTAACATTTAATACAAATAAACATCGTCTCCATGCGCCTCAAACTAAGCGTGTACATTTATACTTTGTTTATCTGACTCTCATCTTCCTCAACACCTGATCCCATGTATAAGCCCAACCATGTTCGCTCAAACATCTGATAACATGGTTGATTTTTTTAGGCACAAACATAAATACATATCTAACCATATAACCAATGTATTCTGATGTGCTCGAAAACTCTTCTCTGCCAAGACGCTGCTTACATGTGTCTCTGTAAAACTTGTTGTGATCACACAAAAGCTGTTCAAGTTCTCTCCAAAGGGGAGGATCGAACAGTTCTTTTTTTAATAGCCCTCCGCCTTCCAAAGGTTTGAATTCTTCATACATATGCATCAGGAATTCTTTCTTAAATTCAAAAGCAACACGACGGTAGTTACTTGAATAATGACGATGTTTCTCCTCATAGAATACCGGCAGCAGCTTTTCAAACTTCTCCGGTCTTTCTTTCAGATATTCATAAAAATGCTCCATCTCATCGCGAATACAGTAGACCTTGCCCCTAGAATTCATGGAAGAGGCTTCATTATCGGTTCGATAATGATAAAAGCAATCCTTTATGCAGTACATCGACCCCGCCATCGCAAATACCATGAACTGAAAGGATGCATCCTGATAGGACGCACCTGGAGTCTCATGAAATCTAATAGTGTTTTGCTCCAGCATGGATTTTCTGTATATTGCGCTCCAAATGGTAGGGATAACCGTAAATACAGCTGCTTCATCACTCGGGCAAAATATGCGGTCTGTTTTTACCCTAAACAGGTTGTCCACAGTTACATTCAGTTCTCTGGGCTTGGTTGTATATCTGAAATGATTAGACTTTATAACGTCTGCTTTACTGCTTTGAGCCTTATCCCACATCACTTCAAAAGTATTGGGTTCTATCCAGTCATCAGTCTCAACTATGCCTATATATTCACCTTTTGCCGCATCAAGTCCAAGATTCATCTGATATCCGTAGCTCTTCTTATCAGATCTTATTACGGTTATCCTTTTGTCTTCGGCTGCAAATCTTTCCAGTATTTCAAGCGTTCCATCAGTTGAACCTGCATCAATACATATGATCTCTATATTTTTCAAAGTCTGATCCACTACACTTTGAATACATTGCTCAATATAGTTGACCACATTAAGCGATGGCATCAGCACAGATATAAACGGTGTCTTATGCACAAACCACACCTCCGAACAGTTACTGTCCTTTTATGATTCTTCTTGCTGTTTTTCTTACCGTAAAATATAATTGGCAGCATCTTACCAGATCATATCCCAATAAAAACGCATAAAGCTTTAGCTTGCTTTGAGCATCATCAGGCAAGCTTCTTTTTTGCCCTCCAAATAGCATCGCTCTTACTTCCGAAAAGAACTCTTTAAAATAATCATGCGATACAATATACATCTGATGTGCAAATGCATTACCAATAAAATATTTAATATATTCCGTATATACCTCTGCCGGCTGTTCTGTTTTAGCAAGAGCGTTCTGCATATGCTTCTGTATCATCAAAAAATGCTTTTTATACAGGTCATTGCTTTTTTCTTTATCGGTGATAGATGCACCTGCATTTTTTCTGTAGTAATAAAGCTTATCGGCAGATAATGTTATCCTTTTTGCCTTTGTCAATGTATCTGCTGTAAAAGCTGCATCCTCGTATATCATCCCCGGAGGATATTTAGCACGTATATCCTCTAAAAAGCATCGAAGATATATTCTGTCCCATGCTCCTATACATCCAATAAGTTCCGGCGTTGTTTCAAGATCAATACATTTGTCATCAACTCTGCTGTAAAATTCCTGATCCCTATATGTGCTTAAAGCCTGAGTATTATGATCGTATAGATATACGTCTCCTATCGCTATTTCGGCATCATGCCGCTTTGCCATCATATACAGCTTTTCCATCATTTGGGGTGCAATAAAATCATCGCTGTCTACGAACCCGATATACTCACCATGCGCCAGCTCCATGCCGCGATTTCTCGCGCAGCTTAAGCCCTGATTTTTCTGTTCCTCTATCTTTATTCTCTTGTCATTTTGAGCATATCGCTCCAGTATTTTCTGACTTTCATCCGTCGAGCCGTCATTTACACATATTATTTCAATATCCTCCAATGTCTGACAAACAATGCTGTCCAAGCATTGCTCAAGATATTTTTCCGCATTATAAACAGGAACTATAACACTTACGGCTGGCATCATAGAGGGTTCCTTTCATATCTAATTGCCTTTTCTTTGCTTAAGCCGGTACAAAACAGACTCGGGAATAAGCCCAACGATTATCGGTTTTATTACATACGGAAAAGCATCCGGCAGTTTTCCCAGCTGTTTAAATCTCCTATACCTCGTCACCGCTTCATTGAAGCGATGTTTCATTTTTCTGCTGCCCTTGGCGGTAAGCGGCAATGTGTAATCAAATAGCTCCTGCTGGATGTTCGCGCCCTTGTAACCTGCAGCATAGATCCTCAGCAAAAGGTCATAATCTTCACACAAGATACAGTATTTGTCTTCACTGTATCCGTTTACATTTTTAAGTGCTTCACGCCTGAACATTAACGCAGGGTGGATAAAGGGTTGCACAAAATAGAAGTCTTCTACGGTTGGAAATTGCGGAAGTTTTCTCTTTCCTGTAACTTCCCCACCTCTGCAAAGATTTACGTTACACCCACAAAATGCAATATCCAAATTCTTCTCAAGATAATCTATCTGCTGAATGAATCTGTTTGGATGGGAATAATCATCATCATCCATTCTGGCTATGTATTTTCCTTTTGCCGCCGCGAGACAAGCGTTTAGTTTCTGCGGTAAAGAAAATAAATTGCCTTGCCGTATAAGCCTTATTCGGCTATCCGCAGCTGAGATCTCATCAAGGAAACTCATAGCCTCTTTCGCCGATCCGTCATCGCAAATTATGAACTCAAATTCACAACCTACTTGCTCAAGTATCGATGCTACCGAGCGCTGCAAAGCGGATATATCACCTTTTCGGTAATATACCCCCATCAAAACAGATATAAGTTCCGTGTTTGTTTCAGACATTTACAGCTTCTTCTTTCAACCTGTTAAGCGCAGCAGCTATAACAGCATCCATATCATAATACTTATACTCACCCAGTCTTCCGCCGAAGATAACATTGCTCTCATTTTCTGACAGCTTGCGGTACTCTTCATAGAGCGCCGCATTTTTACTGTCATTCACCGGATAGTAAGGCTCATCACCGAGCTTCCATTCAGCGCTGTATTCGCGGCTTATAACAGTCCTGGGCTGAGTTCCGAACTCAAAATGCTTATGCTCGATTATTCTGGTATATGGGGTCTCATAGTCGGTGTAGTTTACTACCGCATTGCCCTGATAGTTTTCGGTATCCAAAACCTCAGTCTCAAATCTTACGCTGCGATACTGCAACGCTCCAAGCTTGTGGCCAAAGTAAGCATCAATGGGACCGGTATATACTACCTTTTCAGCGAGAGTATCCAACTCGACCTTGTTCTCAAGATAATCGGTATCCAGTTTAACTTCGATACCAGTCAACATCCTCTCTACCATTGCGGTATATCCGCCCACAGGTATCCCCTGATAAAGCGCATTGAAATAGTTATTGTCATATGTAAATCTAACCGGCAGACGTTTGATTATAAAGGAAGGCAGCTCAGTGCAAGGCCTGCCCCACTGTTTGCCGGTGTATCCCTTTACCAACTTTTCGTATATATCTACTCCCACAAGACTTATTGCCTGTTCTTCAAGGTTTTTAGGTTCAGTTATACCGGCAGCCTTTACCTGCTCTTCTATCTTTGCCTTTGCCTCATCAGGAGTTATAACGCCCCACATCTTATTAAAGGTATTCATATTAAAGGGCAGGTTGTATATCTCACCCTTGTAGTTGGCAACAGGACAGTTGATGTAGCGATTAAACTCTGCAAAACGATTGATATATTCCCAAACTTCGCGATTATTGGTATGGAAGATATGCGCACCGTATTTATGGACGTTGATTCCCTCAACCTCTTCGGTGTAAATATTTCCGCCTATGTGAGATCGTTTATCTATTACAATGCACTTTTTTTCCACATCTGTCATCTCACGTGCAAATATAGAGCCGTAAAGTCCTGCCCCTACTATCAGGTAATCGTATTTTTTCATATCGGCAATCCCTTTATTTATATCAAAATAATTATTTTGTCTATATAAAACGCAGACGTATATATTTAATTCAGTATAGCACCATCCTCAATTTAACGCAATCTTTATTGCATTTTTGACCTCCTATTTATAAACGCGCCTCCATATTTCGTCAAAATATAATATACAAAATAATAAATTCGTTGTATATTTCCCTCTTCTTTACAATCGCAGCGATCCGACAATACTAAACTATGATATCCAGATCCACACACTTTTGTTTTTTGTTTAGAAAAATATTTTTGAAATCTCGCTCAATTTTAATTAGTAATACTAATAATCTATGACTGTTACCACGTTCATTTAAAGCCTCATATAGATATAATTTACCATGGAGGTGTTAGTATGACTAATGAAATCAATATCAGTGATAATCTTGACATTGCCGATGACCCGACTGTAAATGACCAAGAGTTTTCTAACGCCGCCTTTGGCCTTAGACTTCGAAAGCTGAGAAAAGATGCCGGTATCACACGCGCTCAGATGGCTGAAAAGCTTGGAATGGAAGCTAATAGTCTTGGTCTTATCGAACGTGGAATAAACGGAATGAGCAAAAAGAATATCGTTATGCTGAACACAGTATATGGTTTTGATTTGAATTATTTGATGACAGGAAATTATCTCTTTACCTTAGATATTCGAAAAGATGTATTGAGAGAGAAATGGATAAGCATATACGACAACTGTCCCGGCGACAAGATAAACGCGCTGATCGCCATATCAAAACAAATTGCCGACAATTTTCGCTGATAAAATACAATAACGAAAGTAGAGACATCATATGTTTTTCTTGACTCTATTATTGGATGATTGCCGCAGCGCTGTTGATAAATCTCAAGCAGAGTTGCTTTTTATAAAATATAATAAACTTGCCTACTATACTGCGTTATCCATCATCAAGGATCATAGTGCGGCAGAGGATACCGTACAAAAGACTTTTATCAAAGTGATCAAAAATGTACATAAGATAAGCGATATCGACAGCCCTAAAACCAAAGCCTTTGTTGTTAAAATCGCAAAGAATGAAGCATTGCGTGAATACAAGGCAAAGAGAAATATCAGCAACGTTCCATATGAGGATTACATGATGGACAACGAAAATAATACACACAATGGTTCTGATGATGTGTGGGATGCCTACACAGAAATGAGCGACCGCCATAAACTCAAAGAGATAATTAAAACTCTTCCCGAGCATTACCAAGCTGTCATACTATACAAATATGCCCATGGATATTCTTATAAACAAATTGCCGATCTTATGGGTATTACCGAGTCAAACGTATCCGTCATGCTAACAAGAGCACGTCAAAAGCTTATAAAAAGCTATATGGAATCAGAACGCTGATACCCTCGCTTATATCCGTCGAGACGCAGGAGGCAAAAATGGAGCAAAACAATAAAAACAGGCAGCTGCTTGAGGAATATAACGAGGTTATGATAACTCATGCGGCCAAGCTTCTCGCTTTGGAGCAGGAAGAGGAAGCCGAAAGATTATTCGACGAGTATTCCGCTCTTCCCGACCCCGAATATTCGGAGGAGTTTAAACTAAATATAAAAGAACTGCTTAAAGACAATGAAACAGCCGACAGCAAGCCTAAAAAGGGTAAGATACTGCCTTTCAAAAAGAAGCTGGCGTCTGCTGCGGCATGTATATTAGGTGTTTTCGTTATCGGCGGCACTGTATTGTCGGTCTCCTCCGATGCTTTTTTGGAGCATCTGAAATATCTTGTCGGCAAGAATTTTTCTACTCATACCACCTTTGTGGCGGAAACGGCTATACCTGAACGATTTAAGCAGCGACTTGTTAATGCCGGTTGGGAAACGATACTGTATCCCTCTTATTTGCCGAATGGGTTTGAGCTTGTAGAGATAGACTGCAATAAGTTAAGATATAGTGCTAGCTTCGCCAATAATAATCAAACACTTAAAATTCATATTAATAAAGTTGTCAAAGAATCAAGGTATTCATTTGATACACAAGACGGTAATTACGAAATAATATATATCAATGGTATAAAGGCAGAATATACAATAAAAGAGAACTATAAAAATCTAGTGTTTATAGCTGGCGATAATATTGTATATGTTTCATCGAATAACATGGATAAGCTCCAAATTATTGATATCGCTAAAAACATTAAGGAAATTCATATTAAACCATAATAACCAAGCCATTACTAGTATCAATTACAATTAGTCCTAAATTTTTGAAAAATGCTACGTTTTATGCGTAGTATTTTTCTTTTTTCAGGGTTTATATTATAGAGGAACATTCCTCAACTATATTTTGAAAGGATGTTAAAAATGAAAAAGACCCTATCTGTTTTTCTCGCCGTTTGTCTGTGCTGTGCATTGACCATCCCTGCTGCCGCCTCCTGCGGAACCTATGCAATAAAAGAACCTGCTTCACCGCTCTGGACCAACATAAACTCCGCTACTTGTGCAGCGGATATCATCGATGGCTATCTTTGCATTGATGCTACTATGCAAACTTACAGCGTCATGTCCCTGAAAATCACATTCACTGTCAGCGCCCCCGGAATTTCTACTCGTACTTATTCTACTACTGCTACCGATGATTATCTCTCTTTCTACAAGGAAATCCCTGCTGATGAAGATCTGACCTATACCGTTGTAATAACCTATAAGGCCGGAACCGAGACCCATACCGAAACTCTCAGAGTATAATTATTTTTCTTCGAAAGCCAAAGCTTTAACCAAATAGCTTTTTACCGGCTTGCCTAACCGGCAGGCCGGTAAAAAAATGCGCCCAAGCCACAAAAGGTATAATTTTATATGTTAGGATTTGGATACTTATATGCTAAATATCTCAGAAAATTTGACATTTTCAGACAATACCAATTTAAATTGGCTGAAATCATTTCCAATATATTATATCCTCTGTGTGGGGGGTGCCGGAGATGCATAGGCTAAACAGAAATCATAAAAACTATCCAAACCTGATAAGAGCGGTAAAATCTGCCATTTATGAAAAGAGAAAAAATCTCAACATTTCGCAAAGCTTTCTTGCCGAAACCTGCGATATAACCCGTAATTGTGTTCAGCAATTGGAGTGCTCCGAGCATATCCCCGACCTGACCACACTATTTAAAATATTCGAAGCACTCGGCTTTTCCGAAAGCGAATTTTCAGAATTAATGATAGAAGCTCGAAAAGCTTTCAGAAACGATATGGAACTCCAAAAAGAAAGGGCGGAAAGACTTGCTGCGATATAAAGCGCTCAAAATGAAAAACGACGAATTTGATTGCATTTGTTACGGTTTAGTCGCACAAAAATTTGAAAATTCAAATTGGAATACGATCGCCGCAATCAAAGATATTTCGTGCGACAAGGAATTTGTAATCAGCCTTGCCGAAAAATGCACGGCAGGCCAGCTTGATCCCGTACATATATTAGATGTAGTTTTAGATGCTATTTCTTAACCTATATCGCCCCTTATATTTAATATTTATCATACTTAAAACTCTTCCCTCATTTGATTTTTACATTTGAAAAATTGAGTATCAATTAACTCTCTTTGTTATGATATATTTCTTTGTTTTAAAGATAGCGAGCCATCTCCATTTTCAACGGAGATGGCTCGCTATCTTTAAAACTACACAATGTATTCAGGCAAGTTCTTTAGGCAGTTCCCACCTGCATATGCCTATGTCACAATATTCCTCTTTACCTGTGCATCTGAATACACAGGCAGTAAATGAGGGATTAAACACCAAAACATCTTCCAGCTTATCAAACTTCATTGACCTAGAAATCTTCTCTTTTATCAGAATTTGATCTCCATTTTCCTTACGATAGAGCAAATCAAAGAACTCCTCTGTTTCATCTTTTTGAACGAAGAATCCAACACTACCGGCTACCGGTATTCCATTAGCGTAATAATATTTTCCGTCCACATATACGCGATCACATCCATGCCACAATTCGCCTCCTATGCCTGCACGGTGGCTGCTTTGCCAGCTGAAATAATCATTATATGCGAATTCTCCAACTTGATTTCCATTCATATCGAAAATTTCAATATAGGCAGGGATATCAGGTCTCGTCTCATAAATATCATATTCGCGATCATTATCAGACTTCGTAAAATTATATAAATCAATGTAATCTCCTGAAGGAGAAAAACGCAAATAGCTATAATTGTACTGCGGCATAAGATTCAAGCGTTTTAATGCACCATTGGAATCGAATATGTTTTTCAGCCATATCTGCCGACCACTTGCTTCAAAATCAAGTGGGCCGGAGATTTCATTGGATATATACCCGTTTATAGCACCATACAAGGAATCAAACCAAATTTCGCTCACAGTTTTATCAATAGAAAATTCCACATCTCTCATATCTTTACGCTCTATAAACGAAAGGTCATCTTCTGAAAATGTGTATAGAGCATACGGATCAATGTCAAACGTTCCAGTGCATGTCATAACCGAAAACTCTTTATTTGCTTTATCAAAATAAATGGCATCTCCGTATCTTGCTCCACCCATATCTTTTGGATTGTAGTAATCAACTGCAAATTTTTCTACATTATCATTATAAATGCTAAGATCGGTAATAAAGATATTATTGAGAAGCATCAGTGTTTTAACTTCATTTTTGTTAAGGTCAATACAATATAATCCCAAAGGGTCAAAATACAATACTCTATTATCATCCAACCAATAAAAAGTGTCTCTTGGTTCTCTTGATATTCCGCTAAGCTTAATAAATTTTTTGCTGTTGGTCTCAGCTATAATCCAACCGTTATCACCACATTCAGACAACGGCTTAACGATTTGAGGATCACAAACCCTTATTGGATAGAAAGCGTTTTCATCATAGATCGACTCTATATATTTATCTAATTCATAGCTCCAACTTGTATAGCTTTCGCCTCGCCCCGGCCAAAGATTCCAATATTCATCAAGCTTTATTTGCGAAATATCTCTATCCTCAACAACATGCTGACCTTCAGCATGTTTCTCAAACGGAACACTATCGCAAGAAGAATTATCCAAATAAATTTTATCTGCCACAGAAACTTCGCTATCTGCGGTGGTCAAAACGAGTGCATCAGAGAGCGCATATGTAAAAAAGCACATAATAATCAATAAAGCAATACAAAGATAAAAATATATTTTAGACATATCAGTTACCCTCCAATAAACACTCTATCTCCTATTAATTAAATTATATCAACTCATATAGAAAACTGAACAGATAATTAAGAGAAATAAGGTTTACACATTTGTTTTTTGTTCTCTTTATATTTTTAGAAAGATGGTTTGGAAGAAGGCGAAGAAAAAATCCCCGGAATATCCGGAGGCTCTGGTGGCGGAATCAGAGGAAACGAAGGATATATTGGAGAAGGCGACTTCGAAGAAGGAGAATAATGAACTCCATGCTTTCAGCTAATTCTTAATATTCAACATTACTCCAAGAGAGATATACCCCTCGCAGATCATATATCTGCAAGGGGTATTATACTAATCGAGTTTTTGGGGAAGCTTCCACTGGCATATTCCTATATCCATTTTTCCTTGAGAATGATCCAGCCAAACGCATGCTGTAAATGATGGATTAAATACAAGTCTTTCAGGTTCGGGGGAAGTTATGCCTGCCTTGATAACCGTTTCTTTCCCGTTGCTGTTGCGATACACCAAATCGAGATTGGAACCTGGGGTATCTTGTTTAACAATAAATACACTGTTATCATCTGCCAGAGTTCCGTCAGCATGGAAATATTTGCCATTCATGTAGAGGCGGTCCTCTCCTTTCCACAACACTTTTACATCAGGATCTTTAAACTTTCCTGAGTCATAGGCATGTCCAAAATGGTCGCTGTATGCATTTCCCGACTCCCAAAATATTTGATTTTGAATATAGCCTTTTTCCCACTCATCAATAAGGAATTCATTCACTCTATCGCCGCTGCGGTCATATACCTCGAACCAAAGCGGGATATCCGCTTCACGTGCCCAATAAAAATCAAATCCGTTCGGAATACCGCTTTTTGTACAGTTTATAAACATAAAATAGTCGCCGGAAGGTGACTCACAATGTTTATATAAACTTTGATATTCATCCCCTTCTTTTAAGCCAAAAGCAACTATCCGGTCTTTGTCCTTAAAAAGACTTCTAATAGAAGGAACGACTTTTTCGTCAATTGAAAACAACTCGCTATAATTGCCCTTTTCATTTTCCCCACGGCTTATTATCATGTCCCCGCGCAGAGTACTTTGGTATTCACGATAATTAAAAATCAATGTTTCTTTTGGGATGCTATTACTATTGATATCGATGCCACTCCGCTCTCCAAGATAGGAAAGATCATCGCAGGAGAAAGCGTGGAAAAGGTAAGAATAAGTATTGTCTTCATGAGTGATATATGTAGGAATATAGAGAATGCTTTTTTCTTCATTAAAAAATATTCCCTCATTATATGCATTCATACCCGAATCTTTTCCGTTCACGCCAACCTGGAGAAATTTCTCAGAGCCGTATCCAAAAAACTCTGTGTTTTTGATGTCATTGAAATCGCAAAGTGACATTAGTATTCGATTTTCGTTTGTAGATATATTTATACATCGAACCGAAATTTGATCAAGATATATGAAACGGCTATCATCTATCCAAAAGAAACTTTGTCTGTATTGATCATCTATTCTAATAGGAGCTGGATCATATACATCATCGTATGTAAGCTTTATCCACCCGTTTTCGTCTAAATCAGGCAATGGCTCTGCTGTTGGCCTATCATGTACCGTTATCTTGCAGGGTATTTTTTCCGGCTCGGCGTTTTTTAAAGGATCATTTGAAATTTCCTGAGAATTCGTCATAGTTTCCTTTGCCGTCAGCAAATCGGGATCATCATAGATTGAGGCTACCTCATCAGATATCGACAAATTGTAATCTTCCGCCGTTGACACACTATATATCGCACTCCCCCCCCGAACAAGAAGATAAAACTAACACTACCAAAATAACAGACGCATATATTCTCTTCATGCTGTTCCCCCTCAGCAAGCATATGTTGCATTTCTTCTTCATTATAGGTGCATATATATTATACTCATAGAGAAAAATAAGATAATAATGGTTTTCATTTATTGCAAATTTATCTTATATACATCATATCCTATATTTGGTATAAAGGGTAAAAACAGCTTTGAATAATTATTAAACAACTCCATTTAGTTAAATTCGATCTTTTATTTCACGCAAGTATAAATCCCCTCGTCTAACAAATACTAACACCATGACTTGAAGCCAAAGGAGATTTATATATGAAAGCAACCGGAATCGTTCGCCGCATTGATGACCTCGGCCGTGTAGTTATACCTAAGGAAATCAGAAGGACAATGCGAATCCGCGAGGGCGACCCGCTGGAGATATTCACCGATAACGACGGAGAGGTTATTTTTAAAAAGTATTCCCCCATCGGAGAGCTGGGGACCTTTGCCTCACAATATGCCGAAGTTCTGCAAAAGGCCGGCGGTTATCCTGTCATAGTATGTGACCGTGACCATGTTATATCTGTAGCAGGTCTGCCCAAAAAAGAGCTTCTTGAGCGCAGAGTTTCTGCTGCGCTTGAGGAACTGATGGAATCCCGCCGAAATTATGCAAAGGAATCAGGAGACGGTAAAAATTTTCAACCCATAGAGGGCGTTGACCGCAATGCGCTGGTCGCTGCTCCCATAATCGCTTCGGGGGATGTCTGCGGTGCAATTATGTTCATGCTCGGGGATGAGAATACCACCGCTTCAGAATCGGAAATAAAGCTTATTAATGTTGCAGCAGGCTTCCTCGGCAAACAGATGGAAGAGTGATACAGCCCAAAATGGCTGTATCAAAATAGGCTCCGCAAAAATAACGCACAATAAAACACGGTTTCAAGGGCTTCGATCGGCCCTTGAAACCGTGTTTTTGCGCTTGGAAAGGACTGTTTTTTGTGTAAGTCGCTATCGCATTTCCATTTTGCGACAGCCACTTTTGAGTGTTTTAAGGTTCCTGCGCTTCCAAACTGTCGAGCATTGCCAAATAGCGGTCAAGCATTTCATTCCACGCATCGGGATCATAAAACGGGTTGGTTTTGCCGCAGACTTTTGCTGCGCGCTCACAGATATTCGCCATAGCGGGATGGTTTGAACAGACGATATCAACAGGGATCGCTTTCAATATTTGCATATTGCTGCGGTACATCTTTCTCACTGCACGAACACGATCCATATCTTCGGGAGAATTAGCTGTAAGGGTGTTAAGTCCCAAGCCACCGTGCATACCCAAGCGATAAACATTACCTTTTTCATCTTTATCCTCAAAAAAGAACGAGGTAGTCCCGGAGGTATGTCCCGCAGTACGCATAGTTCTTATGGTAATATCGCCCTGCACGATAGGCTTATTGTCGTCGAAAAACTCATCAGGTGTAAACCCGTTATAGTACTGCCCGCGAACTCTCAGCGCATCAAGGTCTGTTCCCTCAAATGCCGCGAGATCCTCTTTCGCACCGTAAGACTTGGCTTTGGTATACTCGATAACAGCCTTAGCCGCGCCCACATGATCAAAGTGTCCGTGAGACACAAGAATTTTTCTGATATCTCTGGGGTCATATCCAAGCTTTCTTATGCCTTCAAAGATAGTATACAGCTGATAGGGCATTCCGCAGTCTATAAGAATGAGACCGTCGCCGGTATCTATAAGGGTAGTTCCCACCCAGTTCCCGCCGACATAGAAAACATGAGGACTCAGTTGTATCGGCTCGATGGCCTGTTCCCAGGGCTGATGGCAATTCTGCCTGAAAAGCTTCTCCAAACGTTCGGTATTTGCGGATGCACTTAATTGCTGCTCACTCATAAAAACCCTCCATGAATCTCTCTTGTTTTACTATTTCAAAGCCTTTCTGTTGACAGCTTCATAAAGCAGCGCGTTACATATCGCGACAGCCACGGTGCTTCCGCCCCGCCTGCCGCGGGCACAGATGACCGGAACACCGCATTTTTCTATTACCTGCTTGCTTTCCACCACGTTAACAAATCCGACCGGCGCGGCAATTATCAGCTTTGGTTCTATTTTGCCTTCTTCTATCAGCTCAGCCAGCCGCAAAAGTGCGGTCGGGGCGTTGCCCACCGCTATTATCAAAGGCTTTTTTATAGCTGCCGCATGCTCCATACTCACCGCCGCCCTTGTTATCGAGCGTGCTGCCGCTTGAGCAGCTACTGCTTCATCCGCCATAAAGCAATGTGTCTCACAGCCAAGCTTTTTTAAAGCCGACCTGTTTATCCCCGATTTTGCCATATTGGTATCGGTGATGATATCGGCTCCGCTCAAAAGTGCCTCTATTCCCTTTTCGGCGGCATCAGGCGAGAAAAACAGGTTTTCGGCATAGCTGAAATCGGCGGTGGTATGGATGACGCGCTTTAAAACCATGCGCTCTATCCCCTCGGCTTTGACATCACCAAGCTCGCTTTCGATCATCTCCATGCTTCGGCGCTCTATCTCCTGTGGAGCAAGAGTTCTCCAGTCGTTCAAAATTCCACGCCCTTTCTCGCGTTTATGCCGTTATCAAACGGATGCTTGTGTTTTTTCATTTCAGTAACATAATCCGCGGCCGCGACAAGCCATTCTACCGGGTCATGCCCCGTTACGACCAGTTCAACATTGTCGTTTTTTCCGAAAACAGCATCTTTTAACAGCTGCTCATCAAGGGTATTGGTTTTGACCGCGTCAGTCGCTTCATCAAGTATCAGCAAACCGCCATCTTTAAGCAGCTCCAGTGCGGTTTTCAGATTATTTTCATGTATCAGCCCGGTCTGCTCCAGCTCATACCGAGTCATTGAAAAGGTAAAGCCCTCGCCGTATTTTCCGCGCAGCAGCGTCACATTATCCAGCTTTTTGACCGCCTCAAGCTCGCCGCAATGGGAGTTTTTTAAAAACTGCACTATCACGGTTTTTCCGCCTTGACCTGAAAAGCGCAGCGCAAGGCCCAAAGCGGCAGTGGTTTTGCCCTTGCCGTCGCCATAATAATAATGTATCAAACCGCGTTGACCCATCATTTCACTCCCATTATGCCGTAAACGGCATCGATATCGATATTTTCACGTATCGCCTTTTCCAAAACATCAAACTGGCGCTGCTGGTGCTCTTGAGCAGAGATAAGCATCTCTGAGGCTTGGATCCCCTTTTGAGCAAGCAGCATATCCACCACAGCGTTACCCAGTTCGCCGTCAAACAACCCGTGAACATAGCAGCCGAAAACGCTGTCTCTCACCGCCCCGTCAGTTCCGCCTGAAATATGGGCAAACGCCCTTTCGCCCTCGTCAAGCACGGTATCGCCCATGTGTATCTCATAGCCCTCAAAGCTCTTGTCGGAAAGGAAGGACAAAGCAGTTCCCAGCTTCAAAGTTTTTCCGCCGGTCCGACGCAGCACCTTTTGCGGCTTAAAGACGGTATCTGTCGGCAGCAGCCCCATTCCCCGCATCTCACCGCCCTCTTCGGTGTTATCGGGATCGCTGAGCGTTTTTCCGAGCATTTGATAACCGCCGCAGATACCGCAAACGATTCTACCCGATGCGGCAAGTTTTTTTACAGATGCCTCGATACCATTCTGACGCATCCATTTAAGATCTCCCATCGTGTTCTTGCTGCCCGGAATTATCACCATATCGGGATTGCCCAGCTCGATAAGCGAAGAAACATATCTCACCGCCGCCATAGGATGTCGGGAAAGCGCATTGAAATCGGTAAAATTGGATATCCTCGGCAGCCTTATCACCGCAATATCTATCGGCTTTGCCGCATCGGGAGTCTGCAAAAAACGTTCCGAAAGACTATCCTCGTCATCCAAATCAAGTTTGATATACGGCATCACCCCTATTATCGGTATGCCGAGTTTTTGTTCTATCATGTCAAGTCCCGGCTTTAAGATATTTTTATCGCCCCGGAATTTGTTTATGATAACACCCTTTATTCTTGCGCGCTCATGCGGTTCGAGCAGCTCAACAGTACCGTAAAGGCTGGCAAAAACTCCGCCGCGGTCGATATCCCCCACCAATATGACGGGTGAATCCGCCATCTCAGCCATGCCCATGTTGACGATATCTTCAGACTTGAGGTTTATCTCGGCGGGGCTGCCCGCCCCCTCAATGACAATGATATCATTTTCCAAAGCCAGCGAATCAAACGCCGCCGTTATATCCCCCTTGAGCTTATGCTTGAAGGAAAAATATTTAGCGGCGGACATGGTGCCGATAGCTTCGCCCTTTACTATCACCTGACTGCCTACATCGTTGGTGGGCTTGAGAAGTATAGGGTTCATTCTTACATCCGGCTCTTTGCCGCAGGCCTGCGCCTGAAGGACCTGTGCCCTGCCCATCTCTTTATTATCGGCAGTGACAAAGCTGTTTAGCGCCATATTCTGACTCTTGAAGGGGACGACCTGATATCCGTCCTTCATGAAAACGCGGCAAAGTCCCGCCGTGATAAGACTTTTCCCGGCGCTCGACATCGTTCCCTGTATCATTATCGGCTTTGCTTTTTTCATGCTTCCTCCTTGAGCGCCTTGGCTATCGCGCCTGTCAGCCGTTCATTCTCTTCTCTGCCTCTTACAGCTATTCTGAACCAGCCTTTACCAAGTCCGCAGAAGTTAGAGCAATCTCGGATAAGTATATGTTCTTTGGCAAGCTTTGCGGCAAGTTCAATATCTCTGCTGTAAAACAGCAGGAAATTAGTGTGGCTCTCTATTGCTTTCAGATTAAGTCCGTTCAGCTTTTCGGTGAGAAAACGACGCTCGGATAGGATCAGAGCCCGCGTTTTCTCAACATATTCTTTTTCGTTCAGCGCGGCTGTTCCGGCAGCTTGAGCAAGAGAAGATACCGTCCAAGGCTGCCCTGCGCTGTTCATCGCCACCATCAGCTTTTCATCCGACGAAACGCACCAGCCAAGCCGCACGCCCGCCATACCGTAAAGCTTGGTGAAGGCATTTATCACCACAACATTGCGGCTGCTTTCAGCAGCATATTTCAAACTGCGCCGCTCATAGTCATCACAAAAGCCCAAAAAACATTCGTCGATGACAAGAAGAGTTTCGTTTTCTTCACAGCGAAGCGCTATTTTTTGCAGCAGCAGATCATCGATAAGCCTTCCGGTGGGGTTGTTGGGGTTACACAAAAATACGATATCGATATCGCGTTCAAGCTTTTGCAGAATAACTTCGGTAACGTCAAAGTTATTCTTCACATCAGTAAAAAGCCTTGTTATCCCACACCCCACTGATTTGAGCGCAAGCTCATATTCGGCAAAGCAGGGAGCTATAAGCAATGCCCTTTGCGGCTTTTTTGCCCACACAAGACGGTATATTATATCGGCCGCCCCGTTTGAGCAATATATATTTTTCACATCTATCCCCTCGTGCGCCGCTATCGCTTTTCTAAGCTCTCTGCAGAGCGGATCGGGGTATCTGTCCGCTGTTTTTGCCGCACAAGCTATCGCCTTTTTCACCGATTCGGGAATACCGAACGGATTGGTGTTGGCCGAATGATCCAGCGGATATATGCCGTTTTCAATTTTACAGCTGTATATATCTCCTCCGTGGATCAGCTCAGCAGCCAAATCGTTATCCCCCTTATCAAAAGAACCGCTATCTCCGCCATTATCGCGGAGGTCATCATCATCTGAGATGCATTGGTTATATCCTCAGCCTCTATCGGGCGTGTCGCGTCGCCTATATAGGGCTTTTTGACCCGCTTGCCGAAATAATAAGAGGGGCCGCCCAACTGTACGCCCAGTGCGCCCGCGCAGGCGGACTCGCTCTGCGCCGAATTGGGGCTGGAGTGATTGGATCTGTCTCTCTTAAAAATGTTGAATGCAGCCTTGGCATCAAATCCGCAAAGATATGCTGATGCCATAATAAGAAACGCCGAAACTCTCGCCGGGACAAAGTTGGCTATATCATCAAGCTTTGCCGAAGCGCGGCCGAACCAGCGGTATTTCTCGTTTTTATAGCCTACCATGCTGTCCAGAGTGTTTATCGCCTTATAAGCCACTGCCAGCGGCGCACCGCCGAGCATCATAAAGAACAGCGGCGCAATAACTCCGTCGCAGCTGTTTTCGGCAACCGTTTCGACAGCGGCGCGGATAACGCCCGCTTCATCAAGCCGCTCGGTATCTCTGCCGACTATCTCGGATACTGCTTTTCTGCCCTCATCGATCCCCTGCTCAAGGCTAACCCTGACCTTCTCGGCTGCTTTTTGCAGCGATCTTGCCGCCAAACACTGCCAGCAGATCAAAACCTCAAAAAGTACGGCAGCCCCTGCGTGTACGCAGACCAAAAGCGCGTCGATAAGCAGAGTAACGCCGCCCCAGAACATCGGAATACCCAAAGCAAGCCAAAGTCCGGCAGCTTTTTCGCCCGACTCGCTTTTGGGGAAAAGCCGCCTGAGCGGCTTTTCGGCTGCCGATATGCTTTTTCCGATGAGGACCACCATATGAGGAATAAAAGGCGGATCGCCAAAAAGCCAGTCGAGCAGAAAAGCGACTGCAATAACTCCACAGCCTATCATAACGAGATCTCTCCTTTTATAACGGTAGCTATGCCGCAGTTGAGCCTGACTACAGCTTCGGCTCTTTCTGCCAACCGGCAGCAAACACGTCCAACTCTTTCGCGCCAAAGCCTGTCTTTGCGCTCGAGCGGCACTATGCCGCAGCCGACATCGTCACAAATCACGACTTTCTTATCGATCAGCTCAGATATAACGGCCTCAGTATTTTCAACACCCCGCAACAGCTCATGCAGAGCTGTTAAAACGACCGCATCGGAATTCAGATCGGGAGAAATATCGTTTTCTGAAAATCCAAGCTTTGAAATGACAAATTCGTTTTTTCCGCTGTAAGCGCCGCCTATCACCAGTATCACATGAAGCCCCCCTTTTGGGCGATTATGATGCACACCAGCGACAGCAGCTCGTTTATTTGCAGGAAAAATCCCGCAAGGTCACCGCGCATACCTTCAAAATCATTCTGCGCCATGCGCTTCAAAAGCAGGAAGCAGGCGGATCCGTTGAGCAATATAAGTCCTCCGCCTATCGGTGATACCACTATTGCCGTCACCTCACAAGCCAGAAGTATCGCGGCAAGTATCAAGATGACCACCTTTTTATCGGAAGCTTCGGAAAATGCGCTGAGCGTTCCTTTTTTGTTGTCGCTCGGTATCAGCAGCACCGAAAATCCGCTGAGAACGCGGCTGAGGGTATGTATGCAGATGAGCATTATCAGCGCATCCCGCTTGAGCGAAAGTTCATAGCAGAGCGAAAAATAAAGCAGCAGGTAGCAGCAAACCGATATCGCCGCAAATGAACCTATATGTGGGTCTTTGAGAATATCGCGCTTCTTTTCAGGCACAGCATGACTTGAAAGCGCATCGGCGGTATCGCAAAATCCGTCAAGATGTATGCCGCCGGTCACCGCAATAGGAATGAGGGTAACTCCGCAGGCAAAAAGCATTCTGCTCATTTTAACAGAAGCCGCCATATAACCCCATCCCATCAGCAGCAGGCCTATGACCGTTCCCACCAGCGGAAAAAACGCCATTATATATCTCATATTTTTATCGTTCCACTCCGCCTTGGGCACAGGTATCCTCGAAAACATCGAAAACGCAAGTATCAGCGATTTAAAAACGTTCATTTTTCCGCTCCTTTTAGCGTCAGCGGTATACCGCATACCACCTCTGTCACAATGTCGAACCTCTCCGCCAAACGGCGGTTTATATCAGCCAGCAACTTTATATAGCCTTTTGTTTCGGCTGTATGATCGCAGCCGTCGCAAAACACATCGTTCGTCACCACCACGAGGTTTTCGCAGCGCTTCTCCAGCAGCATGATGCCATCGAGGATGCGCTTTAAAGCGTCTGCCCCGCCCTTGTCACCAAAAAGTTCATTGGCGGCAAGATTGCCCATACATTCCAGCAAAACCGAGCTTGACGGCGGCAGCTGCTCTTCAGTCAGCCCGGCTATATCGCTATAGCGCTCCAGCGTTTTAAAGCTGCGCCCGTTTCGCTGCTGCCGGTGCTTTGCTATACGCTTATCAGCCTCTTCGCCAAACGGCTGCATGGTAGCTAAATATATTTTATTTTTGCAGTTTTGCAGCAGCTTTTCGGCGTATTCACTTTTACCGCTTCCGCTGCCGCCTGTCACCAAAGCTCTCATGGCTCATCCTTCTCCGGTATCGTCAGAATAATCTTTATATGCCTCTATCCCTATCTTTTCAAAGGTAGAGGCATCGTTATATACGCTGAGTGCCATATCAAAAAGCGGCAATGCCGCCACCGCGCCCGTTCCCTCTCCGATATGCATTCCCGCCGATATAACGGCGGGCAGTCCCAGCTCTTTCAGTATCAAAGACGCCGCCGGCTCAGAGGAGAGATGGCTTGCAAATATCGCCTTTTGGGATCCCGGTTCTATCCTTACCGCCGCGAGCGCCGCTACCGCCGAGATAAGCCCGTCCATCAAAACAGCGCGGTTGTATATTGCACCGCCGATGAAAAGTCCGACCATTGCGGCAATATCAAATCCGCCCAGCTGACACAGCAGCTCAAAAGGCTCATCCATTCCGCCGCAGCGTTCGAGCGCTTTTCTGATCGCCATACGCTTGCGGTCAAGCCCCTTGTCATCGAGTCCCGCGCCGCGGCCGACCATATCCTCGGAAGATATTTTCATCAGTGCACAGGCGAGAGCCGTTGCCGTAGTGGTATTACCTATCCCCATTTCACCCGTTGCAATGATCGTGCAGCCTTTTTCTTTTAGCTCTCTTACCATATCTATACCGACACAGATCGCTTTTTCACACTGCTCGGCGGTCATTGCCGCCTGCTCGGTGATATCGTTAGTTCCGTCGGCAGCGGGACGGCTGATCAGCCCCTCGATATCGGGATGGATATTCATTCCAACATCGACGGCGAAAACATCAGCCTTGGCGACCTTTGCCATGCGGCATACGCTCGCCGTTCCTCGCGCGATATTCTGAGCAACGATAGCAGTGACCTCGCTGCCCGTTTGGCTGACGCCCTGCGCTACCACGCCGTTATCGGCACACATCACGACCACCGCGCGTTTTGAAATATCGATATTCTCGGTGCAAAACAGCTCCGCCATGCGAACAGTCTGCTGCTCAAATACTCCCAATCCGCCAAGCGGCTTGGCAAGCGAATCCCAGCGCGCCTTGCAGCGCGCCCCCGCTGCTTTATCGGGGGGATCTATCAACTTTTGAAGCTCACTCGGTATCATTTTCTTCTCCGTATTTTTTGGCGGCGGCGATAAACCGCTCTGCCGCTTTTATGTTGCCGGCAAGATATAGGTGCGGGAATCCGGCGTAAAGTCTATCGTTTGCAAATACACAGTCCCAGCTTCTGCCGTCGGGCTTTTGGGCGGTAAAATCAGAGCCTGCGTTTTCGCTCTGCCAGTAGTGAAATTCGTGCGCCGCCATACTCTCTTTGCGTTTGCAGAGCATACTGTCAGTTTTCGGCGTTAAAGTAACATATCCGAACTGAGAAAGTCCCTTGCCGCGCTGCGAGCCGCCCGCTATAACGCCCGCCATCGGATATCGCTTTCCATCGGGATCGGTGATAAAGTCGTGCAGGTATAAAAAGCCACCGCATTCAGCTATGCAGGGCATTTTGTTTTCAACAGCTTCCTTTACGCTTCGCAGCATAGTTTCATTCTCCGAAAGCTCTTTTGCAAACAGCTCGGGGTAGCCGCCGCCAAGGTAGAGCGAATTTGCCCTCTGTGGTATTCCTTCATCTCTAATCGGGGAAAACTCTATTATTTCGGCGCCAAGCTCGCGGAACAGCGTTAGCGTTTCTTCATAATAAAAGCAAAATGCCTCATCTTTTGCAACGGCTATCACCGCCGTGCTGTTTTTGTTTTCTGTTTCGCCGCCGACTGCCGCTTTTTCGCAATTTGATGCTGTTTTTAAAAGCTTTTCAAGTTTTACCGTTTGCTGCGCCATTTCGCCCAGCGCTGAGATCTTCGCCTTTATATCGCTTATCTCATCGGCTGTCACCAACCCGAGGTGTCGGCTCTCTATCTCAGACTGCGGCATTTCCGGCAGATATCCCAAAGCCTCAACGCCGCAGTTTTGCTCTATGACAGGAGCGAGCCTCTCAAATAAGCTCTGCGAGCAGCGGTTTAAGATAATCCCCTTTATATTTGAATCGGGCCTGAACTGCGCCAGCCCATTTATCACCGCCGCGAGAGACAATGCCGCGCCTCTTGCCGAAACCACCAGTATCACCGGAGTTTTCATCACCTTGGCAAGATGATAGCAGCTCGCCCGTTCAGTCATTGCGGTGCCGTCATAAAAGCCCATCGCACCCTCTATCAGCGCTATATCATGCCCCTCAGAACACTTGGCAGCAACGGCTTTTACAGTTTCTTCATCCGATAAAAACAAATCGAGGTTGGCCCCCGGTATGCCGAGCGCCTTACGGTGGAACATGGGATCGATATAATCCGGGCCGCTTTTAAAACAGACCGGTTGTTTGCCGATATTTTTTAGCGCCTGCAGCAGCGCCAGTGTGACAGTAGTTTTTCCCTCTCCGCTCTTGGGCGCGGCGATCATAAACCTTGGACAGAAATCAGCCACCCGTGCCACCTCCGCTGATGATATAAACGGGATTCTGCCCTATCAGCATACTGTGACCGCCCATCTTTTTGACACGGCTGACCTGCATCATAACCGTTTCAGCGCTTTCGGGGAAAAGAAGTTCGATAAGCCGGGTCGCCTGCGCCACCGTTTCGAGCGAGACCGCCGCGATAACTATTCTGATATCGGGGTTGAGTTTTATCAGCTCATCGCATATCTCATGCAGTCTGCCGCCGCTTCCGCCGATAAAGGCCGCATCCGGAATGGGCAGACCCTCGAGAGCCTCGGGTGCTTCGCCGGCGATACACTCAATGTTGAAAGCTTTCATCGCAGCCGCGTTTTCAGCGATAAGCTCGATACCCTCGTTTTCGCGCTCTATAGCGAACACCTTTCCCTCGGGGATAAGCAGCGCCGCCTCGCAGGATACCGAGCCGGTCCCGGCGCCTATGTCGAATAAAATGCTGTCACGGTTGAGCCGCAGCTTTGAGATAGCCACCGCTCTTACCTCGCTTTTGGTCATCGGAATATCGCCGCGGATGAATTGCCCATCAGGTATGCCGCATCTGACCCCCTTATAAGGTTCAGGGTTTTCAATGAGCAGCACCGAAAGCGGCGGGAATACCATGTTTGCCGCCTCGCTGACGGTAAGCGTGAATATCTGCTCGTTTTCATAGCCGAGGTCGCAGCCTATAAAGGCACGCAGTTCACCGTATCCGGCTTCTTCAAGCTTTCGGCAGAGGTAGTCTGCGCTGTTCTCCCCGCCGGTTATAAAAAAAGCATATCTGTTTTTTATAACCTGCTGCGCGGCGCTGCAGCTGACCCCGTGGGCAGAGCAGAAATGCCACTGCTGCCACGGCAGCTTTATCGCCGCCGAAAAATAAGAAACACTTCCCACTCCCGGTAAAACGGTGACCTCGTGTTCGGCAAGAAGCGGCAGAAGCGACCTCGTTCCGCTGAAAAATCCGCTGTCTCCGCTCATCAGAACGGCAGCGGTATCTGCGTCGCTTTGATCTATCGCATCAGCGATATCCTGCGCCTTTACGGCGATAACAGCGCGCGAAGTGTCTATCCCCGCGTCTTTCAAAAGACGCAGCGAGCCGATAACCATATCGCTTTGCTCGATCGCCTTCAGCGTTTGGGGCAGGCAATTTTTCAGCCCTCCGACGCCAAATCCCGCAACGGTGATTTTCACGTTTTTCAGCTCCTCTCAAAGGCAATTTACGCTAAAGCCTCTTTTATCTCAGCCTTTATTTGCTGCATCGAAAGCCCCGCTTCTTCGGGACGTTTTATTACTATCATATCAACACCGCAGCGCTTGGCAGCCGCGGCTTTTTGGGCAAAACCGCCCGCCCTGCCGCCATCCTTGGTGACCATAGTTTTTATGCGGTACATCTCAAAAATCGCGGCATTCATCTGCTCGGAAAAAGGGCCCTGCATCGCTATGACATTCTCTCTTTTGAATCCGAGCTGTTCACATTTTTCCAGCGCTTCAACAGTAGGCAAAACTCTGACCACGCACCGCTCTCGCAGTTCGGGATAAGCGGCGTATTTTTCAAGTTCCTTTGAACCGGTAGCTATCAGCGCCATTCCGTCGGTTTTTGCCAGCAGTTCTGCCGCCTGCTCAATATTTTCGCAACTGATATATCCGTCGGTATCGCTTTCCGAACGCAAAAAGCGCAGATATTTCGTTTTGGTATTTCGGGCTGCCAGTTTTATGTTGGCGGTCGCCTCCGCGGCATAGGGGTGGGTAGCGTCGACTATCAGCTCGATCCTTTCACCGCCGATAAACCGCTCCATATCCAAGGCCGTCATCCTGCCGACAATGACGGTCAGCCGTTTCTTCGGCTTTATCAGACCGGCGGCATATCGGCCGGCTACACTGAGTGTGACGCAGCAGCCCTCGTCGAGCAGAAAATCCGCCAGCTCATGGCTTTCGGTCGTTCCGCCGAAAAGCAATACCCGCTTCATCGCGGCACCTCATATCCGCGCGGAGTTACCATTTTTCCGTTGACCAGTCTTGTGTTGCTGCTGCCGATAAAAACGGTGCAGAACATATTGAGTTTTCGCTCGCGCAGCTGCGAAAGGGTGAGCGTTTCGCTCATTTCGCCCTCTCTGCCTATATTTTCGCAGATGCCGCAAACGGTATCTGCGGGGCGGTATTTGAGCAGTATGTCGCAGGCCTTCTGAAGATTATCCACCCGCTTTTTGCTGGCGGGATTGTATATCGCAACGGTGAAGTCGCCCATGCCGGCCGCTTCGATCCGCTTTTCGATGACCGACCAATCCACCAGCAGGTCGGAAAGCGAGATAACCGCAAAATCCTGCATCAGCGGCGCACCTAAAAGGGCGGCTCCGCTCTGCGCGGCGGTGATGCCGCTTATCACCTCTATCTCAATGCCGCTGTTGTCGGCGTCAAGCTCATACAAAAGTCCGGCCATGCCGTAAACACCGGCATCACCGCTGCAAATCATGGCAACATTTCTGCTTTTTGCCGCTTCAAGCGCCGCAAGGCAGCGCTCTTTTTCACTGCGCATCGGGGTGGCAAAAAACTCCTTTTCGGGAAAAAGCGGTTTGACCAGCTCGATATAGGTGGTGTATCCAAAGATTATATCACTTTCCCTTATAGCAGCTATCGCTTCTCCGGTCATCATTTTTTCGCATCCGGGACCAATGCCCACCGCGTAAAGCTTCATATTTATTTTCACCTCAGTCAAGAGTAACGATGATATTATCTTTTTTGACCGCCGCCGCCATGGTCACTCCATCGCAGGCGGTCTTTTTTTCTATCAGCCGGGCTCCATCGGCTGCCGCCGCGCGTTCGCATACATTATCCACGCCGACAGTGTCGAGCACAAAATCGGAATGTGAAAATTCTCCTCCGACCTCATTCAGCTGCCGCGCCGAAAAGAATCTCGGAATTACCGAATGATTTTCGCAGAACGAAAGCAGGCCCCGCTCATCCGATTTTATATCGATGCTTGCCGCTTCGCCAAGCGCTCTTTCATCGATGCCGAGCCGCCCGCAAAGCTTCGAAAATGCCGCTTCTATCTTGTCGGCGGTGGTGTTTTTTCGGCAGCCGATGCCGAGTATCAGCCGTTTTGGTATTAGCCAAAGCGCTTCGTTATCGGGCTGCTTCATCGATATCTCTACATCGCAATTTGCGTCTTCGGTCAGCTCTATCTGACCGCTCAGCTCATCGCTTATCTCTATATCAAAATCGCTTTTTATCCTTATCTTTTCACCGGCGAGCAGCTTTGAGGAAACCGCCTTTATCCTTTCGGGATCGGCTATAACAAAGCCGTTTTTCTTTGCCCAAACATCCACCGCAAAAAGGCGATTTATATCGGTGGCGGTGGTTATAACGGCAACAGCGCCTATCATCGGCGCAAGCTTTTCGGCAAGCCGGTTAGCGCCGCCGATATGCCCCGAAAGTATCGGTATCACCCAGTTTGCGCGCTCATCGACCGCCAGCACAGCCGGATCGGTGAGCTTGCTTTTGATATGTCCTGAAACAGCTCTTACCGCTATCCCCACCGAGGAAACGAATATAAGTGAATCGCAGCTGTCAAAATTTTTCTCTGCCCAACCTGCCAGTCCGCCCGACGGACAGCGGCAATACTCCGCGCTCCAGCCGAGAGATGACAGCGCGTCGCTGAGTTTTTCCGCTAAAGAAAGTCCCCTGCCGCTGAAGGCGATCACCGCCGCTTTCATGCGTCATCATCCTTTCGCTTTCTGAAAGCCGTTTCAAATCCGGGGTCGTAAAGCTTTGAACGCTCATAGCCGGCCCCCAAAAAATCGCCCACCACTATCAGCGCGGTGTTTTTTATATCGTTTTGTTTTGCAGTTTTGTCAATGGTGGAAACGGTGCATCTGAAAACTTTCTCCTCAGGCCAGCTCGCCTTATAGACTATCGCCGCAGGGGTCTCGGGCGGATAACCGCCTTCGGTAAGCTCGCTCTGCAGCTTTTCGGTGAGCCCGGCGCTCAGGTATATCGCCATCGAAGCCCCGTGTGCCGCAAATGAGGCTATGCTCTCCCGCTCGGGAACTGCGGTGCGGCCTGCCGCTCTCGTTATGATGAGGCTTTGGCTGACTTCGGGCAGGGTATATTCCGCCTCAAGCGCCGCCGCCGCGCCGCTGAACGCCGATACTCCGGGGGTGATGTCGCAGCTTATCCCTTTGGCTCTCAGCGCATCCATCTGCTCACGGACAGCACCATAAAGAGAGGGGTCGCCGGTATGCAGCCTTACGGTATTTAAGCCGCCCTGTTCCGCTTCGGTCATCACCGCTATAACCTGCTCCAGCGTCATCTCGGCGCTGTTATATATGCGGCAGCCGCGTTTTGCGCTCTTTAAAAGCGCCGGATTGACAAGACTTCCGGCATATATTATCACGTCAGCTTCCTTTATAAGCCTTGCGCCGCGCAGCGTTATAAGATCCTCCGCTCCGCAGCCTGCTCCCACAAAATGAACCATAGCTTACTCCTTTATAATGGCGGTGGTCAGATACCCAAACTCTGTTTCGAGCGCCTCTTTCCCCCGCAGGATACGTTCATTATCCATACCGCAGTTTTCGATAAACACCGCCTTTTCCAGCATATCCTTCTCATCAAGCAGCTTTATCAGCTTGGATATCTCTCTGCCGGATTTCATCACGACCTTTACGCCGGAAAATTCAAAAACATCTTGTATATCAGCCGATGCGGGAATTATATGCAGCTGCCGGCTCATCTTTACCAGCGGCTCGCCCGCCGCCGCAGCGCAGGCGCAGGGACTGCACACCCCGGGGATGCTCTCGGTACGGTATCCGCTTTTTTGCAGCAGCTCCGCTATATAGGAAAAGGTCGAATAGACCGAAACATCCCCCAAAACCGGCATTGCGATATCTTTTCCGCAGTCGAGGATGTCTGCAAGCTCTTGTGCAAGCCTTTTATAATTTTGAGTAAGCTCATGCTCATCCCTCGTCATGAGAAAAGCCAGCGGCAGCAATTCTTTTTGAGAAAGATCGACCGCTTTTTGTGCTGTCTCAAGTGCTACGGCGCGCCCGCTCTTAGTCTTGGGATAGGCGATGACATCGCAGCGCTCCAGCGTTTTTACGGCTTTGAGCGTCAAAAGCTCCGGGTCACCGACCCCAATGCTCACGCCATATAAAATACCTTTCACCGCTCACCCCTCCATTCTGATAATATCTCATCCGCTTTGCCGGTGCCGCCAAGCGGAATATATCCGTTTTTGAAAGTTAACGCGCCGACTTCAAAAGCGCCTGCCGCCCTGCGTTCAAGATGAAGCTGGATGGCCGCGAATATGCTTTCGAGCGTCGGCTTCAAAAATCCTGATCTGTCAAGTATCTCAAGGCAGTTTTCGGTAACGGTGCTGTTCATTACCGCTCTTACTGTTTCGGTATCTGCTCCGCGGCAGGCGGCATGTGCGGCAAATATCTCGGCGCGACAGTCGGCGGTCCTCGAATGGGTATCCATGATGCCGCCCGCTATTTTTACCGCCTTTCCGATATGGCTGACCATCAGCACCTGCTCAAAGCGGTGCGCTGCGGCAAAATCGAGCGCCGCCCCTATGTAATTTGAGCATTTCACCACCGGTATGCCCCGCAGGTCAAGATTTTCTTCGATATATTTTTCGGCATAATTGCCCGGCGCAAATATCACGCGTTTATTACCCTCGGCGGCAAGCTGCCCTATCTCCAGCCCGATGCTTTCGATAAGTGCCGAAACGCTCTGCGGCTCAACTATTCCGCTGGTTCCAAGTATCGAGATGCCGCCCTCGATGCCGAGGTTGGCATTAAAAGTCTTTTTGGCTATCTCTTCGCCCCCGGGGGCGGATATCGTTATCTTTATGCCGCCGTCAAATCCGAACTCGCGGCAGACCTTTTGAGTTTCTTCAATTATCATTTTCAGCGGTATGGAATTTATTGCGTATTCCCCTACCGGGCGGTCAAGCCCCGGCTTGGTTACGATGCCTATCCCCTCGCCGCCGGTGACAAAAATCCCCTCGCCGCCGTATTCGACCTTGGCGTAAATAAGCATTTTATCGGTGGCGTCGCAGTCATCGCCGGCATCTTTTCTCACTGCGCATACCGCGTATTCGCCAAACAGTCCGGCGTTTTCAATGTCGGCCTCCACCATTATACCCTTTGGGGTGACCAGTGAAACCTTTTCGCAGCTTTTCTGAGAAAGCAGCATTCTGCAGGCAGCGGATGCCGCCATAGCGGCGCAGCTTCCGGTGGTATAGCCGCAGCGCAGCTTTGAATCGCCGCGGATGATATAGTGCTCAAGCGCCACAAATGCCGCCCTCCCTTTCTGCAAAAGCTTGATATTATATTATATCACATTGCATGGTTAAAACAAAGCACTGTATTTACTGCTGATTTTTTCAACGCTGTGCTCCGATTTTCCGGCATACAGCTAAAAACAGCAGCCGGCAAAATTGCCGACCGCCGTTTTTCACTGCTATATTTATGTGCTAAATCTGATGGTCGTACATCAACCGAACTCAAATCTGCGTTTGGGATAAACCCCCGGCGTAAAATCGTAATGGATACCGTTTTTATCAAACTCATCCATCTGCTTTGACATCTCACATTCGGGAGAAGGCTCTTCGGTAGAAAGAATAACTATGGCCATATTAGACCATTCCGCCTCTTTTATGACCGACACGATATTTTCAATAGTCATTTCTTCGATATTATATTTAATACCGAATCTCGGCATTTTTTTGACCAGCGCTTTTTCTATCTTAGAGTAAGGATATATTATTACATCGCTCTGCTTGAGCAGGTTCATTCCACGCAGCGTTATGAGATCAACAGAACCGTTGCCAACTCCGACAAAATGTACCATTTATACGCCCTCTTTTCATGATTCGAAACTTTTAGCTTATTATACTACATATTCATCCTGATTTATATAATTTATATAAGTTTATTATAAAGCCGCTGCCTGAACAAGTCAGACAGCGGCTCCTTCTCACATTTATTTGGTGGAGCGTTATCAGTACATTCCGCCCATTCCGCCCATGCCGCCTGCGGCAGCTGCGGGCTCTTCCTTAACAGGCTCGGAAACGAGGCTCTCGGTGGTGAGCACCATGGCGGCAACAGAAGCTGCGTTCTGCAGAGCGCTTCTGGTGACCTTGGTGGGATCGACGATGCCGGCTTCCATCATGTCAACATAAACTTCGTCAGCTGCGTTGAAGCCGTAGCCGACCTTGCGGGAACGCTTGATCTTGTCGATGATAACAGAGCCTTCAAGACCTGCGTTGGCAGCGATCTGGCGAACCGGCTCCTCGAGAGCGCGGAGAACGATCTTGCCGCCGGTCTTTTCGTCGCCGTCGAGAGAAGCGATGAGCTTTTCAACTGCGGGCATAGCGTTGAGCATTGCAACACCGCCGCCTGCTACGAGACCTTCCTCAACTGCTGCCTTGGTAGCAGAGAGAGCGTCCTCGATGCGGAGCTTCTTTTCCTTCATCTCAACTTCGGTAGCAGCGCCGACCTTGATAACAGCTACGCCGCCGGCAAGCTTTGCAAGGCGTTCCTGAAGCTTCTCGCGGTCGAACTCGGAGGTGCTTGCGTCATGCTCGTTGCGGATCTGAGCAACTCTTGCCTTGATATCCTCGGGGTTGCCTGCGCCGTTAACGATAACGGTGTTCTCCTTGGTGATCTTTACCTGACCTGCACGGCCGAGCATCTCAACGGTAGCGTCCTTGAGCTCGTAGCCGAGGTCAGAGGAAACAACGGTACCGCCGGTGAGGATAGCGATATCCTGCAGCATAGCCTTTCTGCGGTCACCAAAGCCGGGAGCCTTGACTGCAACGCAGGTGAAGGTGCCGCGCAGACGGTTTACAAGCAGGGTAGCAAGAGCCTCACCCTCAACATCCTCTGCGATGATAACGAGCTTTCTGCCGGACTGAACGATCTGCTCGAGCATGGGCAGTATCTCCTGGATGTTGGAGATCTTCTTATCGGTGATGAGGATGAAAGCATCGTCGATAACAGCCTCCATCTTGTCGGTATCGGTGACCATGTAGGGAGAGATGTAGCCGCGGTCGAACTGCATGCCCTCAACTACCTCGGTATAGGTCTCAGCGGTCTTGGATTCCTCAAGGGTGATAACGCCGTCAGCGCCGACCTTCTCCATAGCTTCAGCAATAAGCTGACCGATGACGGCGTCGCCTGCGGAAACGGTAGCTGCGGAAGCGATATCGGCAGAACCGGAAACCTCCTTGGAGTTAGCCTTGATAGCGGTAACAGCCGCGTCAACAGCCTTCTGGATGCCGCGCTTGAGCTCCATGGGGTTAGCGCCTGCGGTAACATTCTTCATGCCCTCGCGAACAAGAGCCTGTGCGAGCAGAGTAGCGGTGGTGGTGCCGTCGCCTGCAGCGTCGTTGGTCTTGGTAGCAACTTCCTTTACAAGCTGAGCGCCCATGTTCTCAAAGGGATCCTCAAGCTCGATCTCCTTGGCGATGGTGACACCGTCGTTGGTGATGAGGGGAGCGCCGAACTTCTTATCGAGAACTACGTTTCTGCCCTTGGGTCCAAGGGTGATCTTAACGGTATCGGCAAGCTTGTCGATACCTATCTGAAGGGACTTTCTGGCGTCCTCACCGTAAGAAATGATCTTAGCCATGTTAATATCTTCCTCTCTGATAATTATTCAACGATAGCGAGAATATCGGACTGACGAAGGATGGTGTATTCAACGCCATCGACCTTTACCTCGGTGCCTGCGTACTTGCTCATGAGGACCTTGTCGCCTGCCTTGAGATACATGGTAACTTCCTTGCCATCGACAACGCCGCCGGGGCCTACTGCGATAACTTCAGCCACCTGGGGCTTTTCTTTAGCGGAGCCGGCGAGGATGATGCCGCTCTTGGTGGTCTCCTCAGCTTCAACCATCTTGATAACAACTCTGTCAGCCAAAGGTTTGATAGTCATTTTAGATTCCTCCATTTATATTTATCAATTTATTTGACAATTTTAGCACTCTCAATCCCTGAGTGCTAAAACTATTCTACACCATTTTCAGTAAAATGCAAGCCTTTTATATTACTTTTTACAATTATTTCAAAAACTTTTTACTCACGCCGCTATACAGCAGCCCAAAACCATTACAAGTATGCCCAAAAGCGCACCGGAAGCGGCGGATTTTGCAGTTTTTTCCGAAAAAACTTCAGGCAGCAGTTCATAAAATGCGGTCGCCATCATAAGCCCCGCTATCCCCGAGAATATCAGCGCCAGTTCTCGTTCACCGATATCCGCTCCGATTAACCGCTGCGCCAACACTGCCCCAAGCGGCTCCGCCATCCCCGAAACGGCAGCCATAAAAATCGCCAAAAAGCGGCTGCCGGTCGCGGCACATATCGGCATCGCCACCGCTATCCCCTCGGGAATGTTATGCAGCGTGATAGCCGCGCAAAGATGCGCGCCCATCACTATATCCTGCTCGGTGCTCAGATAAACAGCTATCCCCTCGGGGATGTTATGCAGCATCAGCGCCAGCATAGAAAACACCCCGACCTGCATAAGGCGGCTGCTGATTTTGTTGCTTTCGGCCACCATCAGGTCAAGCAGACGCGCGGTCAGCATCCCCGCGGCGCAGGCGCAGATGCAGGCTGTTATCCCCGCGGCGCCCGGCATCTCTATCGCGAGGGTGGATACGGCGTGCGGTATCAGGTCAACGAGCGACATGGCTATCATGACCCCCGCTGAAAATCCGAGCGCCGATGAAACCATATCTTTGGGCGGTTCTCTTTTTATCACCGCGAACAGCGCGCCGATAATGGTAGAAAGCCCCGCCGCGGTACTGAGAATAATGGATACCTGCATTTTATCACCTCTGAAAAACGGCTTCACAAATAGCTATTCTTAAAGCTTGTTTATAATTCTTACCAAGCTTTAAAAAGTTGGTTTGACAAAGATTATACGGCATGATAACCTTAATTTGATGTTCCGTCAGGAGGGATTTTCAATGAACATTCTTGTCGTATCGGATACCCACAAAAGCTTTTCTCCGCTTCTTGATCTCGTACTTGAATACAAGGGTAAAATAGACCTTGTCGTTCACCTCGGCGACGGCGAAGATGACGTTGAAGATCTTTCTGCCGCACAGCCTTATCTTGCGGTCAAAGCTGTCAGCGGAAACTGTGACTGGGCTTCGCTTAAACCGAGCTCCGACATCATCAACATCGACGGCACAAAAATTTTCATCTGCCACGGACACACCCTCGGTGTAGACCGCGGTCCCGACCGCCTCGCGCTGGAAGCGCGGCGGCTCGGCGCTTGCACGGCACTGTTCGGGCATACACACTGCCAGTATCACAAAGAGATTTTCGGAGTGCAGTGCATAAACCCCGGGAGCTTATGCAAACCCCGCGACGGCAAGCGGGGCTACGCCATTCTCGAGGTGGTAAACGGAGTTGTAAATTGCATCCTCCACCGGTTAAACGACTAATTTAAAGGAGAGACTTTTATGAGCAGCATCAAATGGAACAAAAACCTTCTTCCCAAAACCGATGACAAAAATCTTTCTCTCGTTGATTTAAAGCAAGCTGAAAACGCGAGAAACTTTCACAAAAGCTTTCCGCAGTATTCGGTCACTCCTCTTGCAAATTTAAGTGGCTCAGCCAAAGAGATGGGGCTGGGAGGCATCTATGTAAAGGACGAATCCTATCGCTTCGGGCTCAATGCCTTTAAAGTTCTCGGCGGTTCTTATGCTATCGGCAAATTTGTAGCAGAGCAGCTTGGGCGGGATATAAGCGAGGTGGATTACGATTTTCTCACTTCTGAGGATTTTAAAAACAACTTTCCCGCCTGCACCTTCTTCACCGCCACCGACGGCAACCACGGACGCGGTGTTGCGTGGGCAGCCGACAAGCTCGGTCAGAAGGCTGTCGTCCTCATGCCTAAGGGCAGCACCCAAAACCGCCTCAACCACATCAAGGCGCTCGGCGCCGAGGTGACTATTGAAGAGCTCAACTACGATGACTGCGTAAGAAAGGCAGCCGAGCTTTCTGCCGCTACCCCCTCTTCCGCCGTCATTCAGGATACCGCATGGGACGGCTATGAAAAGATACCCGCTTGGATAATGCAGGGCTACACCACCATGGTCGACGAAGCTCTTGAGCAGCTTAATGCGCTTGGAATAAAAAAGCCCACCCATGTATTTTTGCAGGCAGGAGTCGGATCGATGGCATCTGCCGTTGCCGGCTATCTTGTCAATCGTTTCCCCAACGACCCGCCCAAGATCGCGGTTATGGAATGCCGCGCGGCTGACTGCTACTACCGTTCCGCCGTTGAAGGCAGCGGCGAAGCTGAGGTCGTCGGCGGAGACCTTGCCTCCATCATGGCAGGGCTCTGCTGCGGCGAGGTAAACACCCTCGCCTGGGATATACTCAAAAATCACGCCGGCGCCTTTCTCTCCTGCGATGACCTCGTTGCCGCAAACGGCATGAGAAGGCTGGCTGCTCCCGTCAAGGGCGACCCCTCGGTAGTATCGGGAGAAAGCGGCGCGGTAGGCATGGGCGTTATCGATTCGCTCTGCCGCAAAGGAGAATATCCAGAGCTGAAAGAACATCTCGGTCTGGATGAAAATTCCCATGTTCTTCTCATCTCTACCGAGGGCGATACCGATCCTGAGCTTTACCGCCGCATTGTATGGGACGGAGCATGGCAGAACAAATAATCTCTATATACATATTTTCTAATTGAAACGAGCATTATAAATAAAAATTTGTATTGCTTGTAAAAATCTGAAATCCGCATTTATTTATGTGGAAATCAAAAACATTCTCTGATATAATAGCAATGTTAAAGTTGCGTCGCTATGCGGTTTTTCAGAAAAAGCCGCATAGTAGGCGCTTATATGCGTGCTTCTGAAGATGAAGCCGTTAATAATTTAGGAGGAACAAAAATGAGCAAAAAGTATTGTTACCTGTTTACTGAGGGCAATGCCAACATGCG
>CAZSEO010000013.1:0-49973 GCA_964605985.1 uncultured Oscillospiraceae bacterium
GATCGCAGCCCCAGAAAACGGGATAATCAAACTTATCCTTTACCTTGTCGAGTATCTCGATAGCCTCGGTATAGGTGACCTTTGCGAAATCGGAATTTACTATGCCGTTAAGACGCTCGATAAGGCCCTTGTCATAGAAGTCATTGAAGAACTTCATCTCGTTGGGGCAGTTTTCAAGCACATAAGCCAGCACCGACTTTATCATATCGCGAGCAAGACGCATATTGTCATCGAGGTCGGCAAAAGCGATCTCAGGCTCTATCATCCAAAATTCAGACGCGTGACGCGCGGTGAAGGAGCGCTCTGCTCTGAAGGTGGGGCCAAAGGTGTAAACCTTGCCGAAAGCCATAGCCATAGCTTCCGCCTCAAGCTGACCGGAAACGGTAAGGCTGGTGGGCTTTCCGAAGAAATCCTCTTCCCAGTTGATGGTTCCATCCTCATTGCGGGGAGGATCTTCGGGATCGAGGGTGGTAACGCGGAACATCTCGCCCGCGCCCTCACAGTCGCTGCCGGTGATGATCGGGCTGTGGGAATATACAAATCCTCTCTCCTGGAAGAACTTGTGGATAGCGAACGCCGCTACGCTTCTTACTCTGAAAACCGCCGAAAGGGTGTTGGTCCTCGGGCGGAGATGAGCAATAGTTCTAAGGTATTCGAGGCTGTGGCGTTTTTTCTGAAGCGGATAATCGGGAGAGGATACGCCCTCTACCATCACCTCGGTAGCCCTCAGCTCAAAAGGCTGTTTAGCCCCGGGGGTGAGCAGCAGCTTGCCCTTTACGATAAGCGCCGCGCCTACGTTCTGGCGCACCAGCTCGTCAAAGCCGGGAAGTTCATCCTGCGCCGCGACCACCTGCAAGCCTTTGAAGCATCCGCCGTCCGAAAGCTCAACAAAAGCGATCGCGCCGGAGTGGCGAAGCGTCTTGACCCATCCGCAGACGGTTATTTCTCTATCCGCAAATTCAGCGGGAGAAGCGAACAATTCTCTTATTTCAACTCTCTGCATTTGATTTAAGTCCTCTCTAGCCTGATATCTTATTAATTATACAACAACAATTTGGGATTGTATAGTGTTTTGACGGAAAAATTGCATATTTTACGGCCATTTCTTTTGTCGGTATCTATTTTATACCTTTTCTATCCCTAAATTCAAGTCCATGGCTTGCTATAATTCTCATTTTACCACCTTACTGTAATAAAATTCAGAATTTGCATCAAATCCTGCAAAATTTATCAAATAAATAATATACTGGTATTTTTCCTTCTTAAGGTATATAATGTCCTCAATATGCAATTACAAATCTCTCTGCATTTAAAGGTGAAATAGTATGACCTTAAAAAGACTGACCGACATATCCTCTGAGATAGGTTTTCTAATGCTCAGCCACGGCGCCGAGATACACCGCGTCGAAGATACCATCTGCCGTATAGCTTCCGCTTATGGTATATCAGCTGATGTTTTCGCCATACCCACCAGCCTTGTTGTTACGCTGAGCGATTCCGAGGGCAAATCTTTTACCACGACAAGACGTGTATACAGCCGCGACCTCAATCTCGACAATGTCGACAAGCTCAACCAGCTTTCCAGGACCATCTGCAACGATACGCCGGAATTCAACGAGATTTTGACTGCCGTTAAAGAGATAAAGCAGCGCCCCACCTACCCCACCATGCTCCAATATGCTATGGCGGCGCTGAGCGCAGGCGCTTTTGCGATATTGTTCAACGGCGATATATATGATTCCTTTGCGGCCGCCCTTGTTGGGATCCTCATAAGGATCTCTACCAATATCATGGAGCGCTCAAACGGCGGCACCCTGCTAAACAATATCGTTGGCGGCGCTGTATGTTCTGCCGCTTCGCTGGTTATGGCAAAGCTTTATCCCTATCTTGATCTTGAAGTTATAACCATAAGCTCACTGATGCTTCTTGTACCCGGCCTTTCGATGACAAACTCAGTCCGCGATCTCGTTGCCGGCGATCTCAACGCAGGTGTTCTCAAAGGCGCGGAAGCTACCATAGTTGCAACCGGCGTCGCCATCGGCGTTATGCTGCCGCTTACAACGCTGCGTACCTTTTTGGGGGTGTAAAGCATGATGTATATAAAATCGTTCTGTGCTTTTCTTGCTGCATTCGGCTTTGGTATATTTTTCAATATTCGCGGCAAAAAGCTGTTGGGAGCCGCGCTCGGCGGCGGAGTTGCATGGTTTTTCTACGAGCTGTTTGCAAGCTACGGTGAGCTTGTGCAATATTTCGCGGCAGGCGCCTCGATAGCCGTCTTTGCCGAGATAATGGCGCGGATACAAAAATCCCCGGCAACACTTTATATAGCGCCCGCACTGATACCGCTCGTCCCGGGCGGCTCTCTCTACCGAGCCATGCTGCATGCCCTCAACGGTGAAAACGATCTGTTTCTCACTGTTGGCATAGGTGCCTTCACCATCATCGGCGCGTTGACGCTCGGTCTCATCTCACTTTCATCGTTTGCTCGTCTGTTTGCAGTCAAGGAGGATCACCTGCCCCGTACCCACTCTATGGAGGATTCAGAGCTTCATCTTTCCAAATTCTGATAAAAAAACCTTTGGCATCTCAAACGGATGTCAAAGGTTTTTTATATTCTCATTACCGTGTCTACCAAAGGAAAACAAGGCTCAGGGCAGACCATATTGCCGATGCCAACATCAATACGGCGAGAAACATAGCAAATATCCTTTTTTTATCCAACCTTATCACTCCCATAGATACTATTCTATAATTTTATCAAAGGCGGCCCATCATGTCAAATGCGCCTTGACCCACAATTCCAATATTTGCTTTGACTTAAAACTATATGCAGGATATAATAAATCTCATTAGAATAAAAATCATCAGCTTTTAACAGGAGGTCAAAAATATGTCTGTACTGACTATAACCAAAGAAAATTTTGAACAGGAAGTTATAAATTCTGAAAAGACCGTTCTTATCGACTTCTGGGCGCCTTGGTGCGGCCCCTGCCGTATGGTATCCCCCATAGTTGACGAGATAGCCGAAGAAAACGACCGGATCAAGGTAGGAAAGATCAACGTCGACGAACAGCCCGAACTGGCGGCAAAATTCAATGTTATGAGCATCCCTACCCTTGTGGTAATGAAGGAAGGCAAAGTGGCCTCCAGCACGGTAGGCGCACGCCCCAAGGCTGCCATTTTGGAACTGCTCAAGTGATATTCAAGGCAGGCGCGATGCCTGCCTGTTTTATTGACATATTATGTAAAAAGCGGTAACATATCAGCATATAATATATTATTGGAGCGTGAGTAATTTGGACGGCTTTTTTCCGTTGAGCGCAAAGGCTACTACCGTAAAGGGACTGTTGATCTCCGTCGTTTGTTATATTCTGCTTACCATAGCCACCGGCTTTATCTTGGGATTTTTGACCGGTATGCCTCTTGTCGGCACAGTGATAAGCTTTATTTCCAACCTCATCGACCTCTATTGCTGGGGCGGCATAGTAGTTTCCATCATGAAATACTTCAAGGTAGTATGACATCAGGTTATAAAAAATCCGGGGAGACCCCGGATTTTTTTATTTTGAAGATTTTTTCTTTTTGCCTCGCCTGATGTCTCCGCAGAGAGCGATCAGCATTATCATCGGGAATATCTCAAGTCTGCCCGCAAGCATATTGAACGATAGTATCAGCTTGGATACCGGAGTAAAAACAGAAAAGTTCCGCGTAGGTCCTACAATATCCAAGCCCGGTCCTACGTTGTTAATACAGGTAAGGACCGCCGTTACCGTAGTTTCAAAGCTGAACTTATCTATTACCGCGATCAAGCCCATTGACACGACGCATATGAACACATAAAGGGTCATAAAGGTGTAGGTTCCTCGCACCACATTATCTTCAATGCGCTTGCCGTCCATTCTTGGGGCGCTCACCGCCTGGGGGTGAGCAAGTCTCTTTATCTCGCTGACCGATGACTTTGCAAGAATAAGCACTCTGGAAACCTTTATACCGCCGCCGGTAGAACCCGCCGAAGCACCGATCATCATAAGCACCGTCAGCATATACCTTGAAAATTCCGGCCAAAGGTCGAAATCAGCCGTCATAAATCCGGTAGTCGTGATGACAGAAGATACCTGAAAGAAAGAATCAAGCAGCGCCTTGCCAAAATCATCGTAGATCGACATTATATTTGCTGTTATGGCGGCGGTAAATCCCGCAACTATCAGGAAATAAGCTTTAAGCTCCTCGTTGGCAAACGCTATCTTCGCCTTTCTCATAAGCAACAGGTAATAGACGTTGAAATTCACGCCGAAAAGCAGCATGAACACTGCCAAAACGGTCTGTATATAGGGGCTTGGAAATGCCGCTATGCTGGCGTTCATGGTTGAAAATCCGCCTGTTCCGGCAGTGGAAAAGGCGTGAGTGACCGCATCGAATAAGCTCATCCCGCCGATGAGCAGCAAAATCACCAAAACTACAGTCATGGCGATATAGATACCGTAAAGTATACGGGTGGTGCTGCGCATGGTGGGGGTCAGCTTGCCAACTACCGGGCCGGGGCTTTCGGCGCGGAGAAGATGCAGCGTTTCGCCGCTGCTGCGGCTGTGTGTAACTACCGCGAGCATAAATACAAGTACACCCATTCCGCCGAGCCAGTGGGTAAAGCTGCGCCAATAAAGTATGCTTCTCGGCAGGCTTTCTATCTCAGTAAGAATGGTAGCTCCCGTTGTTGTGAAGCCCGAAACGGTCTCGAACCAGCAGTCAATAAAGCTGGGTATAGTTCCGCTGAACCAGAACGGCAGCGCGCCGAAAAAGGATATGGCTATCCACGCCAATGCAACGGTAACAAATCCCTCGCGCGCGTAAATGCCTCTCTCCGGTCTTTTTATTCGTGAGATCAAAATACCTACAGCCAGCATCGCAGCGGCAACCGACGCAAAAGCAATAAAAGATGAGCTTTCTCCGCAGTATAGCGCAATAGCCGCAGCCGGAAGCATAAACAGCCCTTCCAGCCTTATTATATGTCCCAAATAGATCGTGATGGTTTTGACATTCATGCCGGATACCTCAATATTTAACAGTGAAAATATCTTTAAGGCTGGATATCTTGTGCGCGCCGGCAAAGGTGACTATAACAACGCTGTCCCCTGCCTTCATGGTGGTGGAGCCTTTGGGGATCATCACCCTGCCGTTTCGTATGATACTGGCAAGAAGGGTGTTGGGCTTGAGCTTGAGCTTATAGAGAGGCGTATCAAGATATCCCGCGTCTGCCGGAACGGTAAAGCCGATCGACTCTACCCTGCCGTCCGCGATGCGGTAAAAGGTATCCATCTTGGCGCCGTCCTCAACACCCATAGTGCGGACAAAGCGCACTATCTCGTTTGCGGTGAGATGCTTGGGTGAGATCATGGTATCCAAGCCAAGATCGCTCAGCATGCCGATATTATCGAGCCTGTTGAGCTTGGTAACGGTTTTGCGAACTCCCATGCGGCTGGCAAGCAGCGAGGTTATTATATTCTCCTCATCTATCCCGGTCAGCGTGACCATAGCGTCGGTGGTCAACAGCCCTTCGGAATAAAGCAGGTTTTCTTCAGCGCCGTTGCCGTTGATTATCAGCGCCTTGGGCAGTTCGACCGAAAGCTCCTCGCATCTGTTCTTATCCATCTCAAACAGAGTTACCCTTATGCCCTCATCTATCAGCATCAAAGCGAGATACTCCGAAATACGGCTTCCACCGATTATCATAACATGCTTTATCTTTTTCTGCGGTATTTTGAGAGTATCCAGCAGCTTATCGAGCTGCGCCGTTTCCACCGCCACCGTTATTTTATCATCCGCTTCAAAGGTATAGCTGCCGGACGGGATATACACCTCTCCGTCACGTTCGGCCGCGCATATCAGCGCGTTCACCTTCCACATATCGCCCAAACTGTCAAGACGCTTGCCGATAAGCTCGCTGTTGCCCTTTATCCTGACCTCGACAAGCTCCACCAATCCTCTCGCGAAGGAATCCCTCTTCAAAAAAGAGGGATACTGCAATATCTGAAATATCTCTTTCGCCGCAGTCTTTTCGGGATTGATAGCAAACGAAAGCCCCATATCCTCCTTGAGAAAATCGAGCTGCTGATCATATTCGGGATTTCTTACCCGCGCAACAGTGCTGCGGCAGCCAAGCTTTTTAGCCACCAGGCAGCAAAGCATATTTATCTCATCGCTGGGAGTAGCGGCTATCATCAGATCGCTTTTTTCCACTCCGGCCGCCTGCTGCGCTTCCAGCAGCGCCCCGTTGCCTTCAACAACCGCAACATCGAGCATCTCCTGGGTCTCGTTAAGGACCTGACTGGAACTGTCGATGATGGTGATATCGTGTCCTTCTTTCGAAAGGATACCGGTAAGGGTAACGCCTACCTTGCCCGCTCCTACAACAACTATACGCATTTAATACACCCCTAAACACATGGAGATATTTTCGGTATCAGCGATATATCATTACTATTATATTGCACTCGACTTGTCAATTCAATCAAAATCAAAGGACCTGTATCACAGCATCAGCCAAAATACAAGTTCGATCGCTGCCATCGTCACCGGCTGATGCAGCATATATACCGGCAGGCTTTTTCTGCCTATCGCGCCCAGCAGCGGTATATCCTTATACAGCAGCTCGGTTTTTTCAGCTTTATTTTTTATAAGCTGCCAGCCGAAATTCCCTGCGGCAAAGAGGAAAAACCACGGCATCAGCGAAAAGTAATCGCTGGAATAAAACCCCGGGGCAGGCAAACCGACCACATATCCCAAAGGCAGGCGGTAAAGCTCTCCAGGCAGCGCCGTCAACACCGCACTCTCAAAGCCGAGATATCCTCTGTTTATATTTCGCGTCAGCAAAAACAGCAGCACCGATGCCGCAAACCACAGCCCATATCTTTCTTTGGCAATTTTTGAAAGCGGTATCATCAAGAGCATCGCCAAGCCTATAAAGCTCAGTATCCCCATTATTATCAGCTGCGACGGCATAAAGAAATAAGTCACGGCGGTTATCACCAGCCCGCACAGTGAAACTATCATCCCGCGCTTGAGCGGAGATCTGCCCATGCCCCAGCAAGCGCCCGATATCAATATAAAGCTCCAGCATATCGACTGCTGCCATATATATCCCGGGGTATCAAAATACCAGCCGACATCAGCTCCGTATATCGCCACTATATCGTAAAGCGCGTGATAGCATATCATGCTCAGCACCGAAAATCCTCGCAGTGAATCTATCAGATAAAGTCTCTTTTTTGATTCCATAAATTCCTCCGCGGCACCGCTCTTGGCTATAATTTCAGTGTACCCTTTTCAATCGTTGTTTTTGACAGCTTTATAGCCTATTCCGCGAACCGTTACCAACTGAAAATCTTTGCAGCTTTTAAACCGCTCTCTCAGACGGTTGATGTGAACATCCACCGTTCTTTCGTTGGTGGTGGAATCCATTCCCCATATCTCATCCATCAACTGCTGCCTGGTGAATATTTTTCCTGCGCCGGACAGCAGCTTATACAATAAACTGAATTCCTTTGCCGGAAGAAGCTCATCGAAGCCTCCGCCCGAAACTGTCAGAGCGTCATAATCCAGTATCAAGCCACCGCAAACTATCCTTCGCTCACTTATCAGCTGGGCCCTGCGCAGCAGCGCCTCAACACGCAGCAAAAGCTCGTTTATATCCAACGGCTTTTTCATATAATCATCAGCCCCCGCAGAAAAGCCCCGCCGCATATCGGCAAAGGTATCGAGCGCAGTTATCATCAATATCGGGATATTGTTTTTATCGTGACGCAGCACATTGGTAAGCTCATACCCGTTAAGAGAAGGCATAAGGATATCGCATATCATCAGGTCAAAATATTCCTTCTCAAAAAGCTGCAGCGCCTGCTCTCCATCCGCCGCGTCGGTCGTTTTGTATCCGTTTTTTACCAGTGCCGAACAGATGCCGCGCCGCAGTTCGTTGTCATCATCCACAACAAGTATATGAAACATCTCCGCCGCCCTCCGATGATAATATTATAAACTATATATTAATTATAACATATAAAAAACAACAATTCATCCTGCTTACATATAAAGACTTTGCTAAAGATGCCTAATTTCACACAGGTATTTGGTGGAGTTAATATTCAGTTAATATTACGATGATAAACTTTTTAATCAAGATCGAATTTACATTCAGGAGTTGAAGTTATGGATCTCAAAATCAAAAAACACACCCGTATCGGTGCGGTATTGATGGCCGCAGCAATAATGCTCACCACCGCAGCCTGCAATAGCGGCTCCGCCGTTGCGGCTAACGCACCGGTGGCCGGCGAACAGGGCGCCGCTAAAAAATCCGCCGCCATTACCGTTAACATTTCCTATCCCGAGCGCGAAACGCTTTCGAGAAAGACCGACTTCGCGGGAAGGATAGAGGCCTCTCAGACGGTAAAGGTATACCCCGAAGTAAGCGGAACTGTTGCAAAAACCTATGTCAACGCGGGCGACGTTGTAAACAAGGGCGACCTGTTGTTCGAGTTTGATCCTTCCGATGCTGAGACCGCATTGAAAAAAGCAGAGCTTACATATCAGAAAGCCATCAACGATATTGAGTCGGCTGAAAGCGGTTCTGCAAACGCGCTGACTGAGCTTAGCTATCAATCAGCCATCGCCTCAGCTCAAAACAGCTATGAAAGCGCCCGCAACACCCTTGAGATAGCGACCGATGACGACTTTGACTTTGCTGAATTCAGACGTGTACGCAAAAAGCTAAAGGAAGTTGAAGAGGCATACGACGCCGATGAGTCCACCGCAAACTGGACCGCCTATGTAGCAGCGCTTGAAAAGTATAACGACCTTATAGATGATTACGCAAGTGCCACCACCTTCAAAAACCAGATAACCTCCTTCGAAAATGCCTATGACAACTATCTCAAGGCAGTTGAGCAATATGAGATATATAAGAGCATGACCTCCGGTGAAAATGCTGTCACCCGCGATATCAACCGCGCTCAGGCAGAGCTTACCCTTCAGGATGCTCAAAAGACTATGGCAAACCAAAAGGTCTACGCGCCTGTTTCGGGTGTAGTTGCCGCTAAGAATATCAGCGAATACGACAACGCCTCTGCTCAGACCGTTACCTATATCATCTCGCAGGAGGGTACCCCCACCGTATCCTTCTCCCTCTCTGAGGACGGTGCCAACGCCATGGATATAGGCACAGAAGTTTCGGTATTTTACAACAACAAATACTACTCTGCCGAGGTCATCGAGCTTTCCCCCGATGCCGACTCCTCCACCGGACTTTATCCCGCGAAGGCACAGCTCACCGAGGATATCGGCACCAACCGCTCCGGTGCGGTCATTAAGGTCGAAGCCATCACCGCTATCGAAGAGAATACCCTCACCATATCTCTCGACAATATCTATTACGACGGCAACCAGCCTTACGTTTATGTTTACGATAACGGTACCGCCCGCCGTGTAGATGTAGTAGTAGGCATGACCACTACCGATAAGGTGTCCATCCTTGAAGGCCTTTCGGATAAGGATGCGATAATCACCACCTGGCACCCCAAGCTTGCTGACGGCGCAGCCGTCAGCAAATCCACCCTTGACGGCACCGCCGCCAACTAAGGCTACGGAGGGTGATATAAATGTTTTCACTGCCTAATTTTGCGGTAAAGCGACCTGTCTGTATCACGGTATGCCTTATGGCCCTGTTCATCTTCGGCACCTCTTCCGTTTTCGGAATGAAGATAGAATCCACCCCCGAGATGGATATGCCGATGATCATGATAAGAACCAGCTATTCCGGCGCATCCCCGGATGAAATAGACGAAGCTGTAACCGAAAAAATCGAAAACGCGCTCGCTTCCATAAGCGACGTTGAAAGCATTTCCTCCACCTCCAGTGAGGGCAGCTCCATGATAAGAATGGAGTTCCCCTATAACTGCGACATGGATGAAAAGTATCAGGACGTCACCACCGCTATCGAGCGTGTAAATCTTCCTGACGACTGCGATGATCCGCGAGTAATGCGTATGAGTTCGAGCAACATGAACAGTTCGGTAATGAGATTGTCGGTTGCCACCGAAAACGCAGAAAATGTCACCAACTACATCGAAGATAAATTTGTTCCCGAGATAGAAAAGATAAACGGCGTTGCAAGCGTTACCGTTTCGGGCGGTTCGAGAAAATATATAAGTATTGAGCTTATCGAGGACCGCATGAACCAGTACGGACTCACCATGAAGGATATTTCCAACGCTATCGCCAACGCAGAGTTTGAAATGACTGTCGGCTCTATCGAACGCGGAGATATCGACCTGAGCCTGGTCGGCAATGAGAGCTACGATTTCTATCAGCAGCTCGCAAATGTTCCGATATCTGCCAAGGGCGGCAACATCCTGCATGTATCCGACGTTGCCAACGTTTATATGGCTGAGCAGCAGCGCACCTCATACAGCCGAAGAAACGGCGTTGAAACGGTAAGCATCTCGATATCCAAGGAGCAGAGCGGCAACACCATCGATATCTGCAACCAGATAATGGACGTTGTTGACGAATTCAATAACGACGAAACCTTCGGCCTTACCCTCACCGTAAACTCCAACTCCGGCGAAGATATAATGGATAACATTGAAAGCGTCGTTTCCTCGCTGATACTCGGTCTGGTGGTCGCGGTGCTGGTACTGTTCTTCTTCTTCGGGGAATGGCGCGCCTCCCTCATCGTAGGATTGTCAATGCCTATATCGGTTCTCACCGCACTGGTAATGATGTCCTTCTTTGATATGACGATAAACCTCATGTCGCTCGGCGGACTGGTAGTTGGTATCGGTATGATGGTTGACAACTCGATTGTAGTTATGGAAAGCTGCTTCCTGGCAAGGGACGAGGAAAGAACCTTCGAAGAAAGCGTCGCAGAAGGCGCCAACCTCGTTACCGGCTCGGTAATAGCTTCCACAGCCACCACCGTTGTAGTATTCCTTCCCATCGCAATGATGGACGGTATGGCAGGTCAGCTTTTCAAGGATACCTGCTTTACCATAGTTTTCTCTATCCTTGCTTCCCTTATCAGCGCGCTGACCCTCGTTCCTCTTTTCTTTGTCAAGCTTGAGCCCAAAGAAAAAATGGAATCTGTATGCAATCACATACTCAAAGTGGTCGACAAGTATTATCACAAGCTGCTCAAAAAGGCTATCAACGCAAGATTTATAGTTGTGGTATGTGCGGTGCTCTGTCTTGCTATCGCAGGATATCTCTTCTCCAATATCGAAATGGAGCTTATGCCCAGAATGAACCGCGGCGGCGTTACCCTCACCGTTGAGACCAAGACCGGCCTCAGCCTTGAAGCAACCGATCGAATCATGACTGAGATCGAAAAGATAATCACCGACCAGCCCGAGGTCAAAAACTATACCCTTCGAGTAAGCGGAAACGGCGGCAGCTCGGTCAATATCAACCTCAATGATGATGTTAAGATCTCTGCCGACGATTTTGTAAACCGCATTCGCGACCTCACCTCGCATATTCAGAACTGTGCTATCACCACCAGTGCCGATAATGCCATGAGCTTCGGCAGCAGCTCTGATGTTGAAGTTGAGCTTATCGGTTCCGATTACGACGATCTCAAAAAAGCTGCTATTATAGCTGAGGCTGCACTATATGACATGGATGGTATCCATACCACCAGCTCCAGCATAGCGGATGGCGACCCCAGAGCAAAGCTCATTGTAGACCCCATCCTTGCCGGCTCGGTAGGTCTCACCCCCTATTCCGCGCTGCAGGCTGCATCTCAGAAGATCGCAGGCATAACCGCCATGACTTACAGTCAGGACGGCACCAACTACAACGTAAAGGTAGAATTCCCCAGCGGCAGCTATGAAACCGTCAGCGACCTTTACGGACTTATGATCGACACCAGCGGCGGCGGCCAGATAGCCCTTATGGATATCGCTCAGCTGGTATACGAGGAAGGTCCCACCAGCATCTCCCGCGAGGACGGCGACTATATCGTTACCGTTTCCGGTACCCCCGACAGCGGTGCAGACATAACTTCTATGACCAACAAGGCTGTTGATATCGTCAGCAAGCTTGACCTGCCTACCGGCGTTTCTGTAAGAGCAGGCGGCACAATGGATCAGATGATGGATGAGTTCTCTTCTATCGGAACCGCACTGCTTACCGCTATATTCCTTGTATTCGCGGTAATGGCTATCCAGTTCGAATCGATGAGATTTTCGATCGTCGTTATGATATCCATCCCCTTCTCGCTCACCGGCGCCTTCACCGCGCTTACTATCACCGGACATTCGGTCAGTATGACCACCCTTATCGGTCTTGTTATGCTGGTCGGTGTAGTTGTTAATAACGCCATCGTTCTGATCGATTTTGCAAACATCAACAGAACACAGGGTATGAATGTCCGCGATGCGGTCATCCATGCCGGCAGAACAAGAATGCGTCCGATACTTATGTCCACCATCACCACCATCGTAGGACTTATCCCGATGGCATTGGGCATCGGCGGCGATGTTGAGATGATGCAGGGCATGTCGGTAGTCGTTATCGGCGGTCTTACCTTCTCCACCGTTCTTACCCTTATATTTATCCCCACCTTCTACCTCATCTTTGATAAGCAGGACCGCGCTGACCGTAAGGCAGCACGCAAGGCCAAGCGCCTTGAAAAAGCTTCTAAAAACAATTAATGGTCAGCCCCTGTCTGGCCGTGAAAAAGAGAGCCGCTGCAGAACTTTCATTCTGCAGCGGCTCCCTTTTTACAGCTTGAAATGTTATCTTTTTAAGAAAGCAGAAGTTTGTCATTGGCTTCGTCAGAGCCGCTTGCCTTTCCGAAAAGTTCAAGAAGTTCGGGAACGGTAAGCTTCTTTTTATCCTCGCCGCTTACATCTACAACGATGCGCCCGTCATACATCATGATAAGACGGTTGCCGTGAGCGATGGCATCCTTCATGTTGTGGGTGACCATCATGGTGGTCAGCTTGCTTTCAGCAACTATCCTGTCCGAAAGCTCAAGAACCTTTGCCGCTGTTTTGGGATCAAGCGCAGCTGTATGCTCATCAAGCAGCAGCAGCTTAGGCTTTTTCATCGAAGCCATAAGCAGCGTCAGCGCCTGACGCTGACCGCCCGAAAGAAGTCCCACTTTGCTGGTCAGACGATCCTCAAGACCGAGATCGAGCTTTTTGAGCAGCTCACGGTACTGATCTCTCTCAGCGTTGGTGATATGCCACTTTAATCCGCGCACCTGACCGCGCCGCAACGCAAGAGCAAGATTTTCTTCTATCTGCATGGTGGGGGCGGTTCCCATCATGGGATCCTGAAATACGCGTCCGATGAAATGCGCACGCTTAAACTCAGGAAGATGGGTAACATCAACACCATCGATGATTATCGAACCGGAATCTATCGGCCATACTCCCGCCACAGCGTTGAGCATGGTGGATTTTCCCGCACCGTTGCCACCGATAACGGTAACAAAGTCACCGTCGTTGAGGGTAAGATTCACGCCCTGAAGCGCACGCTTTTCGTTTACCGTGCCCGCATTAAAGGTCTTGCGGATATCTTTAAGCTCAAGCATGTCCATTACCTCCCTTAACGCTTACCTTGGCAAAATAGCGACCCTTCCAATAAGGAACGGTAAGGAATACCGCAACTACCGATGCGGAGATTATCTTGAGATAGTTGGAATCAAGTCCGGCAGCGAGAACAGCCTGTATGATAACGTAGTAGATGACCGCGCCAAGCGAAACCGAGCAAAGTTTTAAAGCAAAGTTCTGGAAAAGCCTGCCAAAAACTACATCACCGATAATTACAGCGGCAAGACCGATGACTATCGCGCCTTTGCCCATGTTTATATCGGCAAAGCTCTGATACTGCGCCAGCATAGCGCCCGAAACGGCAACCAAACCGTTAGCTATCATAAAACCAAGCAGCTTGGTGAATGTGGTGTTGATCCCCTGTGCTCTCGCCATATTTCCATTGGAGCCGGTAGCTCTGAGCGAAGCGCCCAGCTCGGTTCCGAAGAACCAGTAGAGGATAAGGATGAGCACAACAGAAAACAGGCCCACCACAACTATCGGGTGCTGATAGAGGGGACGCGTTCCTTTAGCTACATCCTGAACGAATCGCAGCGAAACGAGCAGCCTGTTGAGCACATCCTTGTTTATAACATTGATGGAAACGTTAGCCTTCATATTCATTATGGCAAGGTTTATCGACCACAGACCAAGCTGGGTCAGTATACCTGCAAGTATAGCGGGTATACCGCAGGCGGTATGCAGAAGGCCTGTGGCAAGACCAGCCAAAACGCCTACTGCAAATGCCGCGAGAAGCGCCAGCCAAATGTTTGTACCGCCCGAAAACAACACCACAAAGGTAGCCGCACCGGTGCAGAAAGAGCCGTCTACCGTCAGGTCAGACAAATCGAGTATCTTATAGGTTATGTAAACGCCTATCGCCATGATACCCCAGATAAGTCCCTGAGAAACGGCTCCCGGCAGCGCACTGATGAACTTCGCCAACATTATTTGATATCCCCCTATCGGAGTATTTTAATAAGCCTTTATATCAGCCGATCTTTTCGTAGCCCGCGGGTACGGTGAGACCGAGATCGGCGCAGATAGCTTCGTTATACTTCTTAACGAACTGAGGCGCGTATTCGATAGCCATTTCGGAAACATTTGCCTCACCGGTGAGGATCTTTGCAGCCATCTCGCCGGTAGCGGTTCCGAGGTCATAATAGCTGATGGAAAGAGTTGCAACGCCGCAGCCGCCGCAGGTGCCTTCTTCGCCTGCGATCAAGGGGATCGTGGCGGGACGGCAAACATTGTCAACTATACCGGCATTAGAAGCTACGGTGTTATCGGTGGGAACGTAGATAACGTCAGACTCGTTTGCAGCGGTCTGGGTAACAGAAGCCATATCATTGGAATCGGAGAAGGGATAGAGAGTAGCCTCGTAACCAAGCTCGGTAAGGAACTTCTTAACTTCGTCTACCTGATACTGGCTGTTAGCCTCTGCGGAGCAGTAAAGCAATCCAACGGTCTTTGCATCGGGGAACCATTCCTTTATCATTGCAGCCTGCTCGTTGAGGGGAGCAAGGTCAGAGGTGCCGGATACGTTGGTGCCAACGGTGCCGCTAAAGTTTTCAATGCCCATTGCAACGCCGTATTCAGTTACAGAGGTGCCAAGGATCGGGATATCGCCGGTAGCTGCCGCAGCTGCCTGAAGCGCGGGAGTTGCGTTGGCCATGATAAGGTCAACATCAGAGGATACGAATCCGTTTGCGATGGTAGCGCAGGTTGCGGGATCGCCTGCTGCGTTCTGCTCATCAAAGGTCACCTGACCGGGGAGAGCCTTTTCAAGCGCATCCTTGAAACCCTGGGTTGCGGCATCAAGCGCAACGTGAGGAACCAGCTGGCAGATGCCTACGGTATAGCTTGCCTTAGCGGGCTCGGCAGGAGCAGCAGGAGCTGCGGGAGCCACAGGAGCTGCGGGAGCCACAGGAGCTGCGGGAGCCACAGGAGCTGCGGAGGAAGCGGGTGCGGAACCGCCGCAGGCTGTCATAGCAACTATCATTGCTGCTGCCAAAACGAGAGCGATAACATTCTTTTTCATTTTAAATATCTCCTTTTTAGGCTTTCGCCTATAAAAATAAAGCAGTCCCGTCCGAAAACAGAACCGCTTAAATACTAAGTTAGGCTACTGTTTATAACGGACGTTTTTCGGACACGCTAAATCGACCCGCAAAGCGAGCCTGGCAATAAAAGCAGCCGTTTTCAAAGGGAGCAGCGGTATTTTTTCTGTTATTCATTTATCCGCATCCCCTTTCTGCTTATTATATGCATAAAATATACAGCTTTAAAGCGACAAAGTCAATCGGTATTTTGCACAAACTTAATTCGATTTAAAGGGTTAAAGCATTATTTCGGGATCATATACCTCATTCAAGATATTTCCCCATTCTGTAACGCCCGTATTTCTTTCTCAGCTCTATCACAACAGCTCCATCTTCGGCTATCTTTTCTTCAATTATCTTATAAGGCGTTTTTATCCGGTCAAGAAATTCCTTATAGTCCTGTGCTTCCTTCATCATCAGCTTTATTGCCTCTGTGCGTTCCATATTTTCTTTGGGTTTAAAAGATACCGTCTGGCAGATGCATGCTTCGGTTATGCGTTTCAAAGCTATCACTCCTTTTTATCTATTTTTTCGTTTAAGGAGCAATGTATGTATTTGAGCTTACTGTATTGCCCATTTTCCAAAGAAAGGTTATAATCTTAATCAACAAGATAAAATTTGACGGAGGTTCCAATGAAATTTAAATTTGAACCCAAGCTTATAAGCTATATAAAAAAGCACGGTCATAAAACCATCGTTATCGAGATGGTGGAGATAAACAATTCCGATTTTGAGATAAACGAGCTGCATGTCCACTTTGTCAACCAACGTATGCGCAGCCAGTTCATCGACAAAAAACGTTACCGCTCCCATATGACCGAGCACTGCGAGATACTGCTGCCTCCCTTCCCTCTCAAAGCTGAGGATACCGTTACCTTGGGGCTTAAATCTATGCTGCTGTTCCATACCATAACCTGCAGCGGAATAGAGGATAAATACTCCTGAGCATTTTAAAGCTGCCGTTTATTGACCTTTTTCCCTCTGTCTGTTATACTATAAAACTATAATCAGGCTTTACTGGCCGCAAATTTTCCTGCCATGGAGGAAGAAAAATGAAAAATCCCAAGGGTCTTATCGCTGAATTCAAAACGTTCATCTCTCGCGGAAATGTCATCGATCTGGCAGTCGGCGTTATCATCGGCGGCGCTTTTACCTCAATAGTCAATTCTCTGGTAAAAGATATCGTTATGCCCATAATCGGACTGCTGTTCGGCGGCATTGATTTCACCGGTCTGAAATACGTCATCACCCCCGCTGAGGGCGATGTTGCTGAAGCTGCTATCTATTACGGCAACTTCATCCAGAGCGTAGTCAACTTCCTTTTGGTCGCTTTTGTTATTTTTATGGTGGTCAAGGCCATCAACAGTCTGCACCGCAAAAAAGAGGAAGCGCCCAAAGAGCCGCCCGCTCCTCCCGAGGATATAGTTCTTCTTCGCGAGATCCGCGACCTTCTGAAAAAATAAGCATCATTCCAAAAGCCTCATCGCCAAAATGCGATGAGGCTTTTTATCAGGTCCTGTCTGCTATCGATCCGTCTCTTCCAATAGTGACGACGCTCCAGGGAATGAGCTTTCCGCTATTTAAAAGCGCCTTTTTGACCGCCAACTCGATACCTCCACAGCAAGGCACCTCCATACGGGTAACAGTAACGCTTTTGATATCATTGTTTTTGAGTATTTCGGTAAGTTTTTCAGAGTAATCAACAGCATCAAGCTTGGGGCATCCTATAAGTGTGATGTGACCTTTCATAAACTCCTGATGAAAGCTGCCATAAGCATACGCGGTGCAGTCCGCCGCTATGAGAAGCTTGGCTCCGTTGAACCATGGAGCATTCACCGGCGCAAGCTTTATCTGCACCGGCCACTGTCTGAGCTGCGAAGGCTGTGAGGTCGCCATAGCAGCAGGCTGTTCGCCGTGCAGCTTCAATTCTTTTGCCATAGAGCCGGGACATCCACCTGAGCAGCCGCCCTTTTCCTTTGCCGCCATAACGGCAGCTTCGTCGTAAGGCAGAGCCTCTCTCTCGACGAATTTGATGGCCCCGGTCGGGCAGGTGGGCAGGCAATCTCCCAAACCGTCGCAATAATCGTCACGAAGCAGCTTGGCTTTTCCGTTCACCATTCCGATAGCGCCCTCGTGGCAAGCCTTGGCGCAGGCGCCACATCCGTTGCATTTTTGTTCATCTATCTCAATTATTCTTCGTATCATAATATAACTTCCTTTCGGCATTGATTTTACAATGCCATGATACTATACTTAAAGCATAATGTATGTTGTAATTCCAACGAAGGAGTCGGTATGGAAAAATATTTCGATCTTTTATTATCCACTCCCCTTTTTGAAGGAATGGACAAAAGCGAGCTTACTTCGGTGCTTGGCTGCCTTCAGGCCCAAACGAAAAGTGCGGCCAAGGGAGAAGCAGTATTTTTAGAGGGCGACCCCGCAGGCGTGATAGGAATGGTGCTGGAGGGCAGCATACAGATATCCCGCGATGATTTTTACGGCAATCGAAGCCTGTTGGCGCAGGCCGGACCGGGCGACCTTTTCGCTGAGGCATTCGCCTGTGCAGGCGTCCCTTTTATGCCGGTCAGTGTATATGCCAAGTCCGACAGCTGCCTGCTGCTGATGGATCATCGGAAAGTGCTGACGGTATGCTCCAATTCCTGCCGTTTTCACAATCGGCTGATAAAAAACCTGTTGCAGGTGGTCGCGCAAAAAAACCTTTCGCTCAACAGCAAAATACACTTTATGTCACAAAAGACCACTAAAGAGAAGCTGCTGGCTTATCTTTATGAGCAGGCTAAAATCAACCGCAGCGCCGAATTTATCATACCGCTCGACCGCCAGGCTTTGGCGGATTATTTGGGCGTTGAACGCAGCGCAATGTCCTCAGAGTTGGGAAAGCTGAAAAAACACGGTTTTATCGACTTTAAAGGTCCGCATTTTATATTAAAAAGTCATTACCACCCCTAAAAGGAGCGGTAATGACTTTTTTATTACTTTTTCAGCAGAACAGTTCCCTTGTTAAGTCCGGTAGCCTCGCCGTTTTTGATAACGAATCCGCCGTCAACGATAACATGGTGTATACCCTGCGGCTTTTTGACCGAGTCAAGGAAGGTGGAGGTATCACGAACCTCTTCGGCATCAAAAACGGTTATGTCGGCAACATTGCCCACCTTGAGAATACCGCGATCCTTTATACCGAGTATCTCAGCGGGAAGTCCTGTGATCTTATAGACCGCATCTTCAAGCGAAAGCAGCTTCTGCTCACGGGCGATGCGCAAAAATCCCGGGAAGGTAGCAAAGCTTCTGGGATGGGGACTGGTGGTGGTGATGGAACGGTCATAAGAGAAGCCGTATCCGTCGCTGCCGACAGCGATGCGCATATCCTTCATTATGCGGAACACATCCTGCTCGTTGATGGAGAAGTAGATGCAGGCAACGGCAGTCTCACACTCGGCAAGCACCTTCATAACAACATCAACAGGAGCCATGTTCCATTCAGCGGCGAGATCGGCAACGGTTTTGCCCTCCCACTCGGGATGGTGATGATGGGTGCTGGATATCATTACCGCAGCGGGACCTCCGCGGTTTTCCATCTCCTGACCGGCCGCAGCTTTGAGCTCCTCAGAGGGGTTTTTGACCCTCTCGTAGAGGGCGGACAATCCTCCGTCATGTGCCCAATGGGGCATAAGAGCGGTCATAGAGGTGGAGGTAGCGGTAAAGGGATACTGGTCGCAGGTGATGTTCATCCCCTCGGCACGGGCGGCCTCTATCTTATCGAGCAGTTCCTGAGAGCGTCCCCACTGGGGCTTGCCCATCAGCTTGAGGTGTGATATCTGAAGATGAACACCGGAACGGCGGGTTATATCGATCATCTCATCGAGCGCCCTGAATACTCCGGGGCCCTCGTTGCGCATATGTACCGAGAGGATGGCGTCATGCTTTTTGAGCACCTTGGCAAGCTCGACCAGCTCATCGCTCTTGCAGAAAGCGCTGGGCGGATAGATAAGTCCGAGCGACATTCCGAACGCGCCGTTTGCAAGCTCTCTGTCAAGGGCAGCCTTGAGCTGCTCCATCTCCTCATCGGTGGGATCGCGGTCGACAAAGCCCATTACCGCGCCGCGAAGTGTTCCGTGTCCGACCAACAGGCCGTAGTTTATATTGGTCCCCTTGGCATTTACGCGCTCGGCATAATCCTTGAGAGTATGCATCCCTTTGATGGAGAGGTCGCCTACCGGCAGTTCAAGCTGGTTATAAACGTAATCTGCAATGCTGTCATTGGTCTCAGGGGTGCTTGGCAGAATGGAGATACCGCAGTTACCGGTGATCTCACTGGTAACGCCCTGATAAACCTTGCTTTCCGGCTCATAATCAACGAGCGGGCAAGCGTCGGAATGGCTGTGGATATCGATGAAGCCGGGGGAAACTGCCTTTCCGGCAATGTCCAGCACCTCTTTGCTCTCTCCGGAAAACTTTTCAACTATCTCAGCGATCTTTCCGTCCTTGATGCATACATCGGCCGCATAAGGCTTGGAACGGGTTCCGTCAACGACGATACCGCCGGTCAATACCAAATCAAACATATTATTTTTAGCTCCTCTCGATAAAAACTTATAAGCAGGATTCACTGGCTATTATCATATCACAAAATCACTTCAAACGACAGCATAAACTTACCTGTCAGAAATAGCTGACTCGTATTTTTTTGCCCATTTTTTCAAGGCACTCCGAAAGCTCTCTTACCAACTGCATCTTTATGCTGAAGGTTATCGGCAGATCGGGGTTCTGATGCGCCGGGTTCACCGCTCTGCCAACGAAGAAGTTTATATCGGTAGCCTCTTCAAACAGCATCCGCGCTATCTGAGAAGCTCCATCGTGTTTGTAGCACCATTTCATATAGGATTCGTTGTCCTTGAGAAAATCCCTGGCATATTCCAAAACACGGTTGATGGTTATGATGCCCTCGGTAACAAGGTCAACGCCCTCAATGCTTCCCATTGCAGGGATGTCATCATCCTGAAAGTTCATCGAAACTTTCAGCGGCTTACCCAAATATTCCGAAACTATGCGTGAGGTAGTGCCGCCGCAGACGATATGCTTGCCGCCTTTTGAGAAGAACAGTGACAGCATACGCTCGTTATCCTCGATATTCGCAGGCGGGCCTATCATAAGGTTGACCTGCTCTCTGGTGCGCATATAAACGGTGAGAGCGGTGGTATCATCGCCGGGCGAACCCTCATAGCGGCGATAACACTCATCAAGAAGTATGGTATTGAGCGTTTTGGCAGAATATCCGGAAATGCAGAGCGGTTCCATATATTTGGCTATATTATCCCTGCCCCATCCGTAGGAATAGCTCATGCCGGGCCCCACGCCGGAATGTTCCGCTCCGTCGCTTATCGCTATCAGTACATCGCCCTTTTGAAGCTGGATAGCGGCGGATTCTATCGTTTTTTCATCGACAGTCATACTGATAAACGGTATCGGTATCTCGCTGCCCCTGCGGAAAAGCATGATGCCGGGATTATCATACTGTATTATATATGCCATTCCGTTGGGGGTGATATTTATGGCGGTGAAGGTGGAATAAGCCATTTTTCTGACCGAACAGATAGGCAGCGCCTCGGCAATTGCTCTGACGCAATAGGTTATCGGCAGCTTTTCAGCCAGCATACGCGAGATTATGGTGGAGGTGAGGGTGGAAAGTATGCAGGCCTTCACTCCGCTGCCAAGACCATCCGCAAGCACCAGCACCACCGACCCATCGGGGCGTTCTATCTTTTCGATATGGTCTCCGCACACTATCTCACCGCGCTTGGTCAGGCTTTGATATCCTATATCGGCATAAAGACTTTCAATCATCAGATATCGTCTCCTTCAGGCGCTCGATGGCAATAAGTGTGTCGGCGGCGGTCTCACCCAGCAGCGAAGCTATATCCTGAACAATCTTGAGCTGCTTTTTGGCAACGTCATCCGCTATCTCTACCGCATGCAGCCTCATTTCAAGCTTTTTCTCCTGTTGGCTCATCTCATCGGTCACATCGCGCATTATGCAGATAAATAGATGATATTCCTGATTATAGATGATGGTGCGGTCAACATGATAGCCGTATTCGGTGAGAAAAACGCGTTCTCTCATGATATTGCCGCGGCTTTCTTTTGCTTTCAGGAAGGGAGCGGGATCCATCAGGCGAACAACATTGTCGCCAAGGATATCCAACTCGTTTCTTACATAAAGTATACGGCGGGCAACGGGATTTATCTTCTGCACCTCAAGATCATCGTTGAGGACCAGTATACCGTTGGGGGAATTTGCAACGACGGTATCGGAAAAGCCCTCTGCTTTTTTCATCATATAAGGCAGGCACATCGACTGCTCCGCCTTGCCCTGAATGACCGCTATCGCCTTTTCACGGCAGGAATTGTATCCGCAGGAGCCGCAGTTGAGCTGATCCTGTTCACTGTGCTTGCCCATCTTTTCAAGCATATCCTTTATCTGCGCCTCGCTCGGCTGAACAAAGCTCGGCTTTATCGGGGGATAGCTCTTGGCGCAAAGCTCTTTAAGCGGCTGCTCGACCTCAAACTCGCCCTCGGAGGTATAGCGCATGATATGCGCCGTATTTAAAGCCGGGCTTGCGGGTCTCTTGGCAAGAAGAGGGCCGTTGGCGCAGCTTCCCTGACAGGCCGAAAGCTCGATAAAACAGCGGTGCAGGCTGCCGGCTCTTATCTCCTCAAGCACGGCGGAACAGTTTTCAATGCCATCCACCGCAAGATATGTATAATCGGGCAGCTTTTCCATACTGTTGAGAACTCCGCCGGTGGTGGGAAAAATTCTCGTCTTTCCGCCCTTGCGGTCGTCCTTTTTGGGAGTGATCTTTATTTTTTTCTCATTCAGCCATTCATTAAGTTCCTCAAAGGAAAGCACCGCGTCGATGAGGTCGCCGTCTGCCGCCTCCTGCTTTTTAGCTATGCAGGGACCGATAAACACCGTCTTTGCCCCGGGATGACAGCGCTTTATCTCGGAGCAATGGGCCTGAAGCGGCGACATGACCGGAGCCAAAGCAAACAATGTATCAGGATAATAACGGCGTATAAGCAGGTTTATGCTGGTGCAGCAGGAGGATACCAAAACATTTGGCATCTCCTCTCGAAGTATACGCTCGTATTCGTTTTTTACTATGGTAGCGCCGATGGCGGTCTCCTCCACCCCGGCAAAGCCAAGCTGCTTCATCGCGTCCTCAAGGGCATCGATACCGATGCCGGGGAACGCCGCCGCAAAGGAAGGCGCAACGCTTGCATATACCTCAGAGGTCATCAGCAGAACTCCGACCTTTTCCATATCGCTGGATATCTGCTTTGCATTCTGAGGACAGACGGCAAAACAGCGTCCGCAGAGGATGCAGTCGTTTTCAACGACGTGCGCCTGTCCCGCCGAGAATCTGATGGCTTTCACCGGACAGCGCCGTATACATTTATAGCAGTTTTTGCAGTTGGATTTTTTCAGTCTGAGAATCTGTTCCATAAAATACCCCTCACTTTTCAATACGGCTCAGAACTTCTTTTTCAAAAAATTCCTCTGCGATTTCCGGAGTGACCGAAAATATTTGCTTATCAATGCTTACACAGACTCCCTTTTGGCAGTTTCCCAGACAGAAGGTAGCGTAATAGTTGATCTTATCTCTTACCTCATGCTCAGAAATAAGCCGTTCAAAGGTCATCGCAACCTTTTTAGACCCTTTCAAATGGCAGGAGCTTCCTATACAGATAGCAAGATCCATTATCGTTCCCCTTTCGAATCAAACGGATTTTTCTTTTTCCTATTTTACCCTCAAAGGGCATATAAACGCAACATATTTATTTATATTAACGCTGCCGACTTAACGATATGCTCCACTTTCTTGACAAAGCTTTATCCGCCGTTGTATGCTACAAATGCTTGATAATACGAATAAAGCTTTTGCGTTACGGAGATATGATGAAAAAAGTCGTTGGGATACTGGCTCATGTTGATGCCGGAAAAACTACATTGAGCGAAGCCATGCTCTATTTAAGCGGCGCCAAACGAAAACTCGGCAGAGTTGACCACGGCGACGCTTTTCTTGATACCGACGCGCAGGAGCGCGAGCGCGGCATAACCATATTTTCAAAGCAGGCGATACTGCCGCTGGGGGATGCCGCCTTTACGCTGCTCGATACCCCCGGTCACGTTGACTTTTCCGCAGAGATGGAACGCACTCTCTCGGTTCTCGACTGCGCCATTCTTGTCATAAGCGGCACCGACGGTGTTCAGAGCCACACCCGCACCCTTTGGAAACTGTTGGAGCGCTATCAGCTGCCGGTTTTCATATTCATAAACAAGATGGATCTTAACGGTGCCGACCGTTTGGCGCTGATGGATCAGCTGCGCCGCAAATTGAGCGGCGGCTGTGTCGATTTCTGTGTTGATGACGCTAAGCGTGACGAAGCCATCGCCGTCTGTGATGAAGCGGCATTGGAAGAATTTTTGGATACCGGCGAGATAAAAGCTGAGGGTATAGCCGACCTTATCGCAAAGCGGAAAGTATTCCCCTGCTGGTTCGGCTCGGCGCTTAAACTGCAGGGCGTTGAGGAATTTTTGAGCGGTTTAACTGAGTTTTCTCCCTCTCCGCAATATGGAAACGATTTCGGAGCAAAGGTGTTTAAAATATCGCGCGATAATAAAAACGCCCGCCTTACCTGGATGAAGATAACAGGCGGAAGCTTAAACGCAAAATCGATGCTATCCGCCAGCGAAGGCGACAGCCGCTGGCAGGAAAAAGCCGACCAGCTGCGCCTTTATTCGGGCGAAAAATTTCAGCCGTTGGAAACGGCAGAGGCAGGCGACGTTATAGCTGTAACCGGTCTGACCCAGACCCGCCCCGGGCAGGGCCTTGGCTTTGAGGCTGCTTCGATGGCGGCAATGCTCGAACCGGTGCTGCACTACCGTATGCTGCTTCCGCAGGGCATTGAACCCTATGCCTTTCTGCCTAAGCTGCGCGAGCTTGAGGATGAGGATCCTATGCTGCGTGTTTTGTGGAACGAGCAGAGCAAAGAGCTTGGCGTTCGTTTGATGGGACAGGTCCAGCTCGAGGTGCTGCAGCGTCTTATTCTCGACCGTTTCGGAGTAGCCGTTGAATTTGACGTAGGTTCGATAGTATACCGCGAAACGATAGAAAACACAGTAGAGGGCGCAGGGCATTTTGAACCGCTGCGCCACTATGCCGAAGTACATATTCTGATGGAACCGGGGGAGCGCGGCAGCGGGATACGCGTCTGTTCAGAGTGTTCTACCGACCAGCTCGACCTAAACTGGCAGAGGCTGATATTCACCCATCTTTTGGAGCGTGAGCATATCGGTGTTCTGACCGGATCGTATATCACCGATATCAAATTCACCCTTTTGGCGGGGCGTGCTCATCTGAAGCATACCGAGGGCGGAGATTTTCGTCAGGCGGTCTACCGCGCGGTTCGTCAGGGATTGATGCAGGCAAAAAATCTCCTGCTTGAACCGTTCTACGATTTCAGGCTCGAGCTTCCGCCCGATGCTGTCGGCAGGGCGATGACCGATCTGCAAACCATGGGCGGCAGTATAAACGCCCCCGAAACCGAAGATGACCTCACCGTTCTCACCGGCTACGCTCCCGTTGCGGGGCTGCAAAACTACTGGCAGGAGGTCGCCGCCTACACCAAAGGACTTGGAAAGCTTTCCTGTTCGCTGCGCGGTTATGAGGTATGCCATAACGCCGATGAGATAATCTTCGAGACAGGCTACGACCCCGACCGCGATACCGAAAATCCCTCCGACTCCGTTTTCTGCGAGCATGGAAGCGGCGTTTCGATAAAGTGGGACAAGGTGAAAGAATATATGCACGTCAACAGCGGCTGGCAGTCCGCCGAAGAAAAGGCGGCACAGGCGGCATATTCCGCCCCTGCGCGGCTCGGCAACAGCGCACTGGATAAAGAGGTGCTCGCAATTTTTGAACGCACCTATGGCAAAACCGATCCCCGGCGCTATCTGCCCCGAAACAAAGAGGCTGAGCGGATCGAGCTCAACAGCAGTTATGAGCTGAAGGTATCGAAGTACTCCGGTCCCGAATATCTGCTCGTTGACGGCTATAACATCATTTTTGCGTGGGACGATCTCAATGAGCTTGCCCGGGCGGATATCGGCGCTGCCCGTTCGCTGCTTGAGGATATTCTCGTAAATTATCAGAGCTTCAAAAAATGCGAGGTCATTCTGGTTTTTGACGCCTATAAGGTCAAGGGCAACCCCGGCTCGGTCGAAAAACGAAACGGCATCTACATCGTTTACACCAAAGAGGCTCAGACCGCCGACAACTATATCGAGCGCACCACCTATCAGCTGGGCAAAAACCATAAGGTGCGTGTCGCCACCTCCGACCGGCTGGTTCAGATGATAATAACCGGTCACAGCGCTTTTCGAATGTCGGCACAGGCATTTCGTGCCGAGGTTGAAGAAACTCAGGACAAAATATCCGAGCTTATCGCAGAATACAACCGTAAAAACCGCGGCGAATGGAAGATATCAGGCGCCGATAAGCTTTTGTAAAAATCTTATGTTTAGCGTTAATCAATAAATTTCGAACTATCAAATCAGCTAAACTCACGAGTTGACTTTGGCTTCTTCGGCTTATATACTGATTAAAAGAGCCTAAACTTAATAAAATGTTGGATGACGATTTTTGGAGAGACCGTGTCTGCGGCGCCGAAGGGGTCATACTCTCAGGCAAAAGGACGAAAATCCGACAACACTCTGGAGAGCCGTTTGGTCGGCGCCGAAGAAGCTCATCTTTCAGGCAAAAGGACAGAGACGCACTTTGTTTATAATACAGGTGCGTCTTTTTTGTTTTTCAAACGAAAGGAAGTATGCGAAAATGGAAAAGAAAACTCCACTGTATGACCTGCATGTTTCAGGCGGTGGAAAGATAGTCCCATTTGGCGGCTATCTGCTGCCCGTTGAATACCCCACCGGTGTTATAACCGAGCATATGGCGGTCAGAGAAGCCTGCGGACTTTTTGACGTATCCCATATGGGCGAATTTATAGTCAAGGGCAAGGGTGCGCTCGCGACCCTAAACCACATCCTTACAAATGATTATACCGGCCTTGCCATCGGCAAGGTGAGATACAGCCCCATGTGCAATCAAAACGGCGGCGTCGTTGATGACCTCATCGTTTACAAGGCAGCAGAAGAGGTATATTTCGTTGTCGTGAACGCCGCCAACCGCGATAAAGATGCCGCCCATTTCAGAGCAAATCTTCTCCCCGACACCGAATTTGAGGATATATCCGACAATGTGGCTCAGGCAGCGCTGCAGGGTCCCAAGGCAAAAGAGATACTCTCTAAGCTTACCGAAGCTGATAACATCCCCGAAAAGTATTACAGCTTCTGCCCCAAAGCAGTCCCGGTCGATGGTATCCCCTGCCTTATCTCCCGCACCGGATACACCGGCTCGTTCGGATATGAGATCTACTGCGCCGCCGACGACGGCGAAAAGCTGTGGAACAGCCTGCTCGAAGCAGGAAAAGAATTCGGCCTTATCCCTTGCGGACTCGGCGCCCGCGATACCCTTCGCCTTGAAGCTGCAATGCCGCTCTACGGTCATGAGATGAATGATGAGATATCTCCGCTGGAGGCAGGTCTCGGCTTTGCCGTTAAGCTTGGAAAAGAAGAATTTATCGGCAAGGCAGCGCTTGAAGCGGCAGGTGAGCCTGCCCGCATCCGTGTCGGACTTAAAGTTACCGGCCGCGGCATACTGCGCGAGCATCAGGAGGTTCTCAAAGACGGCGTTGAGATCGGAGCCACCACCTCCGGCACCTTCTGTCCCTATCTCAAGGGCGCATACGCCATGGCACTTGTCAAAAACGGGTCGGTCAATGTCGGCGATGCTGTTGAAGTTGTAGTTCGCAGCCGCAAGGTAGCTGCCGAAGTCGTTGAGCTTCCCTTTTATAAGCTTTAATTAAAAATTTTAAATATCAGGAGGAAATTACTATGAACACCCCTATCGAACTTAAATACGCCCGTTCCCACGAGTGGGTCCGAGAGCTTGAAAACGGCACCGTTGAGATCGGTCTGACCTATTTCGCGCAGTATCAGATGGGCGACCTCGTATTTGCCGAGCTTCCCGAGGTCGGCGACACCGTTACCTGCGGAGAAAGCTTTGCAAACGTAGAATCTGTAAAGGCTGTTTCCGAGGTGTTCAGCCCCGTTACCGGCGTCGTTCTTGAAGTAAATGAAGCGGTTCTCGATGATTCCGCCCTCATCAACGAAGATCCCTACGGCGCGTGGATGGTAAGAGTCGGTGAAATCTCCGAGTGGGGCGAGCTGCTCAGCGCCGTCGATTATGACAAGGTCTGTGAGGAGGAAGAATAACAATGGGAAGCTATATCCCCAACGCAGCAGCGGAAAAGCAAGCCATGCTGCAAAGCCTGGGGCTTTCTTCCGCCGTTGAGCTGTTTGACCATCTTCCTAAAGAAATCCGTCTTTCAAGGCCGGATATCCCCGAGGGGCGCAGCGAGCTTGAGGTAAGAAATATCGTTTCGGATATGGCGGATAAAAACCGCCGCTTCCGCTCCATCTTCCGCGGAGCCGGATCCTACAATCATTTTATCCCCTCTATCGTCAAATCGGTCACCTCCAAAAAGGAATTTGTGACCGCTTATACCCCCTATCAGGCGGAGATAAGCCAGGGTGTTTTGCAGTCTATCTTTGAATATCAGACCATGATATGTGAGCTTACCGGCATGGATGTTTCCAATGCGTCGGTCTACGACGGCGCTGTTGCCGCAGCCGAAGCCATCGTCATGTGTCAGGAGCGCAAACGCAGCCGCGCTGTTGTTTCGGGCGCTGTAAATCCTCAGGTGATGGCAGTCATCAAAACCTACTGCGAGAGCCACGGCATACCCATGGAGATTCTTCCCGTCAAAAACGGCGCTACCTCCCCCGATGACCTCAAAGCCGCGCTCAAAGCTGATGATGCCTGTCTCTATTTTCAACAGCCCAATTTCTTCGGTTCGCTTGAAGATTGCTCCGCTCTTATCGAAGCCGCTCACAGCGTGGGAGCAAAAGCCATTATGGGCGTTGACCCCATCTCGCTCGGCATACTGAAAACTCCCGGCGAATACGGCGCCGATATCGCTGTCGGCGAGGGTCAGAGCCTTGGTCTGCCGATGGCGTTCGGCGGTCCCTACCTCGGCTTTATGGCATGCAGCTCCGCAATGATGCGCCGTCTGCCCGGCAGGATAGTCGGTCAGACACAGGATGCCGAAGGCAGACGGGCTTTCGTTCTCACCCTGCAGGCGAGAGAACAGCATATCCGCCGCGAAAAGGCGACCTCCAGCATCTGCTCCAACGAGGCGCTCTGCGCCATGACAGCATCGGTCTATCTTGCCGCCATGGGCCCCAAGGGACTGGAGCAGTGCGCGCGCCAGTGCTGTAACAACGCCCACTACGCCGCTTCTCAGATCTCTGCGCTGCCCGGCTTTAATCTTGCAAATCTCGCGCCCTTTTTCAACGAATTTGTCACCGAGTGTCCCGTTGACCCCAAACTTCTCACCGAACGCCTTGCTGAAAAGGGCATTCTCGGCGGTCTGCCGATAGAAGGCGGCATTCTCTGGTGCGCAACCGAAATGAACTCAAAAGCCGATATCGATGCTCTTGTAAATACCCTCAAGGAGGTGGCGGCAATATGAAACTTCTGTTTGAACGCAGCGTTCCCGGACGCAGCAGCAGTCTGCTGCCCATTTGTTCCACCCCGGAGGCTGAGCTTTCGGCTGAATTTATCCGCGGCGGCGCGCCCGCATTGCCCGAACTTGCCGAAATAGACGTAGAGCGCCATTACACCGAGCTTGCAAAGCAGACTTATGGCGTAAACGACGGCTTCTATCCCCTCGGCTCCTGCACCATGAAATATAACCCCAGCCTCAACGAGGAGCTTGCCGCTTCGCCCGGTTTCACCGGAATACACCCTCTGCAGCCCGAAAACACTGTTCAGGGCTGCCTTGAGGTGATCCATCAGTCGGCTGAACTGCTCTGTGCCATCACCGGAATGGACGCCATGACTATGCAGCCCGCAGCTGGCGCTCACGGTGAATACACCGGTCTGCTGCTCATCCGCGCATATCACCGGCATCGCGGCGATACCGCAAGGACTAAGATAATCATTCCCGATTCGGCTCACGGCACCAACCCCGCCAGCGCTGTCATGGCCGGCTTTTCGGTGGTCAACATCCCATCGGATGGCAAGGGCTGCGTCGATCTCGACGGACTGAGAGCCGCCGTCGGCCCCGATACCGCCGGACTTATGCTCACCAATCCCAATACCGTCGGTATCTTTGATCCCAATATCCTTGAGATAACCAAGATAGTTCACGATGCAGGCGGACTTTGCTATTACGATGGCGCCAACCTAAACGCCGTTATGGGCATGGCACGTCCCGGAGATATGGGCTTTGACTGCATCCATCTCAATCTCCACAAGACCTTTTCCACTCCTCACGGCGGCGGCGGCCCCGGAAGCGGACCGGTAGGCTGCAAGGCACAGCTCGCACAGTTTTTGCCCTCCCCCATCGTTGAAAAACAGAGTGGATGCTATAAGCTCGTCACACCCGAAAATTCCATCGGTCAGGTGAGAAGTTTCTATGGCAACTTCCTCGTTGTAGTTCGTGCGCTCGCATATATCCTGACTCTCGGCAGCGAAGGTATCCCCGAGGCCGCTCAGGGAGCGGTGCTCAACGCCAACTATCTGATGAAAAAGCTGGCTGACATGGGCTATGATATGGCCTATCCCGGAAGCTGTATGCACGAGTTCGTCATCGATGTCGGCAGGCTGAAGAAAGAAACCGGTGCCTCCGCAATGGAAATAGCCAAGCGTCTGCTCGATTTCGGTATGCATCCGCCGACGATGTATTTCCCCCTTATCGTTCACGAGGCTCTGATGGTAGAACCGACCGAGACTGAGAGCAAGGAAACACTCGACTGGGCGGCAGAGGTATTTGAAAAGATACTCGCCGAAGCCAAAGAGGATGGCGAACGCCTGCATTCGGCGCCTTTTACCACCCCTATCGGCAGACCCGACGATGTTGCGGCGGCACGCAAGCCCATCCTGCGTTGGAATGCCGAATAAATATTAATAATATTAACAGAAGCGACCAAAGCCATCGGTTTATTGATGGCTTTGGTCGCTTTTATCATCCCGGTTAAGCGCCGGGGCTTTTCTTTATTATCCAAGCTTGCCCTTTACTATACGCATCATCACTCTTACACCAATGGGCAGGCAATCCTTATTAAAGCTGCATCCGTAAACATGTATCCTCGGATCCACCTCAGCCGCAAGCCCCATATAGGCGGTTTTTATTCCGACCTGCGCATAGCAGTGAAAATCATCGGCGCCGGGGGTCATCATATCGGGCATAACACAGCCTGTTTCCTCAATGATGCACTGACGGCAGTATTCGGTCAGCTCAGGATCGGGCTGAGCCGCGGGGTTCATCACATATCTAAATTCGCAGTCGGCCCCCACCGTTTCGGCACAACAGCGCACCGCCTTTTCAGCGGCTCTGCGCATTTCCTCAAGCAGTCTGTTATCCTCAGAGCGAAGGTCGAACGAAAAATCGGCGATGCCCGGGATAGTGTTTTCTCCGGTGGCGTCGGCCCAAAAGCGCGTGACCTTGATGGAATGGCTTATCAGCGGATCAAATCTGAGACTGTTGACGGCGTTTATCGAAAGCACCGCCGCCTCTATCGCATTTATTCCCTTGTGCGGCTGCGAAGCGTGAGAGGTCTGTCCGCGGATAGTCACGGTGAGGACCCCCAGACCCTGACTCATCAGCGCTGCAGAAAGAGAACCTACCGCTCCGTCATCCTTGTTTCGCAGGTGAAGCCCTACCATTTCTTCTATTCCGTCAAGCGCCCCGCTTTCAATAACGGCATATGCGCCGTCAGCCGGCTCCTCTGCGGGCTGGAACACCAATGTAAGCCTGCCCTTTTTAACTGTATCCTGCTCTTTGAGCAGCCTGGCGACAGTCAAAAGTATAGCGCAGTGCGCATCATGGCAGCAGCCGTGATATATCTTCTCTTCGCCGCCTACAATAAAACGCAGCGCATCCATATCGGCTCTGAGCGCAAAAGAGGGGCCCTCCACTCCGGTATCCCACACACCCAAAACGCCGGTGGATCCAACCTTTTCGGTCACGTCATATCCATAGGCGCGCAGATGCTCCGCGATATAAGCGGCAGTTTGAACCTCCTCATGCCCCATCTCGGGATGAGCATGAAAAAACTCCCAGTTTTCATTTACAATATCTGTCAGTCTATCCATTTTACCTATCCTTTCGGCTGTTTTTAAGATAAATGAATGTATTTAGAATACCATATCGCCGCTATATATTTCTATCGTGAACAGCAACAATATTTCATGCCGTTTTTTTAACAATAGAAACGCCGCGCGGTAAAGCACGGAGCGAATTTCTATTTATTTTCCGCTTACAAGATATTCCTCGGCATAGTGAACGGCGACCGCACCATCCGCCACGGCGGTAACCACCTGTCTCAACGCCTTGGTCCTCACATCACCGACTGCGAACACTCCCGGGATATTGGTTCGTGTCGATTCGTCTGATACGATATATCCCGAAGCGTCAAGCTCTATCTGCCCTTTGACAAGCTCTGTCGCGGGCTGTCTGCCGACACTGACAAAAACTCCGTCACATTCCAATACCGTTTCTTCTCCGCTGTTCACATCTTTAAGCCGAACACCGCTTAGTTTTTCATCGTGCAGCAGCTCTGAAACTACACTGTTCCACCTAAATTCAACGTTTTCGGTTTTGGCAAGTGTATCGTGATATACCTTTGTCGCTCTGAGAGTATCGCGGCGGTGAACGATCATCACCTTTTTGCACAACCGCGAAAGTATCAGCGCATCTGCCACCGCGCTGTTTCCTCCGCCGATAACAGCGACCGTCTTGTCTTTATAGAACATCCCGTCGCAGGCGGCGCAATAGTTTACGCCCTTTCCGATAAGCGCCTTTTCGCCCTCAACGCCAAGCTCTCTTGGATTGGCTCCCGTTGCGAGCACTACCGTCTTGCTGTAAAATGTGCCTTCGCCGGTTTTGACCTTTTTCACATCACCGGAAAGTTCAAGCGATAAAACCTCGGTCAACACCGGCTTTACGCCAAAACGCTCGGCTCCCTTCTGCATCTTTTCGGCAAGGATGAAACCGTCAACTCCATCTTCAAATCCGGGATAGTTATCTATCTGCTCGGTTAGCGCCATCTGCCCGCCGGCAGAAAGCTTTTCAAGCACCACGGTATCAAGTCCCGCTCTTGCCGCATAAAGCGCCGCAGTATAACCGCCCGGTCCGCCGCCGACAACTATCATGTCATGCAGTTTGGTCTGTGCCTCATTCTCCTTTGTACGGCTGTTAAGCGACCCCTCGATAAATTCCTCAAGCTGGGATTTAGATTCGGGAGCCACAATGGAATCGACCAACCGCCCCGCTTTAAACAGCATCAGAGTGGGAACCAGCTCTATCCCTTCCTCTTCTGCCAACCGTGGCTCGTCATCGATATTTATCTTACCGAATATTATAGAATCCTTATATTTTTCGGCAGTCTGTTCAAGAGCCGGCTCAAGCCTGCGGCAATAGGTACACCACGGCGCCCAAAAGTCCACCAAAACCGGCTTGTCCGATTGATTTATATATCTCTGATAGCTTTCAGCGTTCATGTTTATAATAGACATAAAATGCAGCTCCTTTCCTGTTGTAAAATCAGTATATCATGCGCGCAGAGCGCGAATGATATACTTGTCCATCAAAAGCCGGTTGCCCCGCAAGGGGAGAGGCGTTGGACATCATGTGATATAATAGTTGTTTACAGTTATTATATCACATTTTCCACCTTATTCCATGATAATTCCACATAAAACCTTTAAAGACGCCGGTCATTGAGCCCGGCGTCTTTCTTATGATCTATCCTCCAAGTGTGATATCCTGCTTATCATACCAGCTGATGGCATCGGTAAGATGCCGCGGTTCAAATGCGGGCCAGTGATCCGGAATAAAATAAAAGTCTGCATAAACCGACTGCACCGGAAGAAAGCCAGAAAGCCGCTGCCTGCCTCCCCATCGTATCACAAGATCGACCCGCGAAACATCGGAAGAATGCAAACGGCAGCCGTCTTTGTTTATACCAAGGTCCCATTCCCAGCTGTAATTAACGAGAAAATTCACCTTTATACCGCCGCTGCCAAACTTTTTTCTCTCGGTGTATGGCTTCAGCTCCTCGGGGAACATAGCCGAATCGCTGTTGCCCAAAACCAACAGCTCAGCATCCTCCTTGGAAAGCAGCTTTACCGCATCGATACAGGCATTGGTAAAGGAAAGCCTTTGTATTTTAGGCCGCTTGGTATTATCAACGGTAAAGCCGTAATAGCTAAGCTCCTCAACCCCCAGCTCTTTGCAAAGCCTGAAAGCGGCAAGCCCGGGAGTGATGCCATGGCTGTATCCCTGTTCCTTCCCCATGCCCTGTCCGACTGCCCATCTGCGGTTTCCGTCCGGAATTATCCCTATATGCTTAGGTATCCTCATATCGTTTTGCCCTCCCTTTTCAGGAGCATTGGCAGAAGCGCCGGTCGGTATTCAGCGTTGGGCATATCTTTTTCCGTTTTTGGATTTCAAATAACTTGAGCGATATAATTATACTTTTAAATCCGTATTTTTAAGAAGGCTGTCCGCTCAGATCTTCAATGGCATGAAAATCACTTAACAATACCAAAAGCCCTCTCGGCATGATACCGAGAGGGCTTCCATTTAAGTTTTTAAGCTTTTAACTTAATTACTTAGCAGCGGACTTCTTGCCGTTCTTGATAACCTGAACGCCCTCAACGGTGAGAACGATAGCCAGGATGAAGAGAACAACGCCGAAGAACAGCTGGAGGTAAGCGCCGGTGTCGCCCTTGCCGGCAGAGATAGCACCGAGCTTAGCCATGATGGTCTGGCAGAGAGACCAAAGAGTCATAACGAGCATGAAGCCCATCGGGAACAGGAACATCTTGTTGTTCTTGCCGATGTTGCCGAGCCAGGAAGCAACTGCGAGAAGAGCCAGAGCTGCGAGCAGCTGGTTAGCAGCGCCGAACAGAGGCCAGATCTTGGAGTAGCCGCCAAGGCCGAGGCTTACGCCGATAACAACGGTGATAAGGGTAGCTACGAAAGGATGGCAAAGAACCTTTCTGAAGTCATTAACGTCCTTGTAGGTCTCGCCGTTCTTGAGCCAGAACTCCTGGAACAGATAGCGTGCCAGACGGGTAGCGGTATCCAGAGAGGTAAGGCAGAAGGTAGAAACTGCGAGGATCAGCAGAGCGCTGATGGTGGTCTGAGTAGCCTCAAGGCCGGGAATGGATGCAACCATTCTGGAAAGGCCGGTAGCGAATACGGTGGTAGGAGCACGGAGAGTGCCTGCCTCGTACTCAGCCCAAACAAAGCCTACTGCGCAGAGGGAGATGAGAGCCAGTGCGCACTCGATGAGCATGCCGCCGTAAGCGATGGGCTTAGCGTCGGATTCCTTATCAAGCTGCTTAGCGGTGGTGCCGGAACCAACAAGGCTGTGGAAACCGGAGATAGCGCCGCAAGCGATGGTGATGAAGATAGCGGGAACCATGTTGCCGAGGGAGGTGTAGGGATCGGTAAAGCTGGTGAAAGCAGGGATAGCCATGCTGGTGTTCTGTCCCATAATGCCGGCGCCGAGAATGCCTACAGCTGCGATTACCATCATGCCGTAAAGCAGGAAGGAGGACAGGTAGTCACGGGGCTGGAGAAGGATCCAAACGGGAGCTACCGAAGCAACGAGGATGTAAACAGCGATAACCATCATCCAAGCAGTGTTGCTGAGGTAAATGGGATGCCAGTTCAGACCGATAACAAGGCATACAATGATGCCAACGATGCCTACTACGGTAGCGATGCCAACAGGAGCGCCTCTGCGGTATACGCAGTAACCGAAAACAACTGCCATTGCGATGAACAGGATGGAGATCATTGCAACAGAAGCGTTTGCAGAAGAAGCGGCAACGTCGAGAACGCCGTCAACGTAGGTGGACTTGAAGGTGCCTGCAACGATGGAAGCGAAAGCTGCAACTACAAGCAGAAGGGTGAGGTACGAGAAGATGATGAACAGCTTCTTAGCGCGCTCGCCGATGTTAGCAGCGATAACCTCGCCTATCGACTGACCCTTATGTCTTACAGAAGCGAACAGAGCGCCGTAGTCGTGCATAGCGCCGAAGAAGATGCCGCCGATGAGAACCCAAAGAGCAACGGGAACCCAACCGAAAACTGCGGCCTGGATAGGTCCGTTGATGGGGCCTGCACCTGCGATGGAAGAAAAGTGGTGACCCATAAGTACGGGAGCCTTTGCGGGGACGTAGTCAACGCCGTCCTCAAGCTCATGAGCGGGAGTAACGCGGGAAGCGTCAACGCCCCACTGCTCGCTGAGCCACTTACCGTAGGTGATATAACCAACGACAAGAATAGCGCAGCCAACCAAAAGAACTAATACTGCATTCATTAAGTTTTTTCTCCTCTCTTTTTTGATTGCAGATTCTGTTCGAGAATTTCCCGAACACCCTTTCCCGCACGATTAGTTATTATCTTATCGTCGGAAAAGGAGATTGCTGCTATTCTAAACTCCATCCAGCCATGGAGCGATAGCCTGAAGCTTTTTTCGAAGCGGATCTTTTTGAGCGCTTCGGCTGCATCCTCATCTATCTCATCAGCGAGGATGACCAGCGTGACATAAGAATACATATGCTCGCTGTGTGGAACTACCAGCTTGGAGCCTGCCGCAAGTGCATTTTTCTGAACACGTTCAAACTCTGCCAAATCAAGATGATCGGTAGTGTAGAAATAGGCATACTCATTATTTTCCAGCGACCAAAGCTTAGCCTTTTTGACCAGCACATACTTCTCAGAAGTGGAATGGAATTGTGCCGCCGCAGCGAAGGTTTCTCCCTCTGTCTCAACATCGCGCTGGATATCGAAATAGCGCTGATAGGCCATAAGCAGCTGATCGAGTTTTTGTTGCCTTTGTTCAAGAGTCATTTGGTAGTCCTTTCGAGGCATAGATGCCGTTTTTTGGCACACTGCCTCCTTATATTCTTATATTATATACCTTTATATCTCAAATGTTAATAGAAAATTTCGAAAATATTTCGAGTTTGTGCAATTTCACCGTAAATTTTAACCTTTTAGTGATATTTTACAATATAAGAGATATTTTCAACACTTTTTCAAACCCTGTGCATAAGGTCGGTGTATGTAGGCATCGGCCATTCCTTTTCATCCACCATATTCTCGGCGGCATCGGAACATTCACGGATAGCCGCCATGTCGCCGCGTATCACGTCACGCATATATATGCTCTTTTCAAGCTCTCCGCAGGGCAGCTTGCTGAGATCGTTTCTGAGCTTGGTGGTCAGCTTGTAAAGCTCAGACGCCGAACCGGAAAGCTTGGAGGCATAATCGGCTATCTCAGCGTTGTCAAGACCAACATCGCGCAGCTTTTTCAGGCTGTCGGCATTTTTGCCGGCCGCTGCTATAACCGCGGGGATCACCTGCCGCTGCATCATTTCGAGCATCGTTTTGGCTTCGATAAGGACTATTTTGCTGAAATGCTCAATAGCTATCTCATATCTCGAATCACATTCCAGCCTGGAGAATATGCCGAATCTGCTGAAAAGATCGACTGTTTCGGGATATTCCCAAACCATAGCGGCATCAAGCGCGTTTGAAAGGTGAGGCAAGCCACGGCGCTCTGCCTCCTCCTGCCACTCTTTGGAGTAGTTGTCACCGTTCATTATGATGCGCTTGTGGTTTTTATATGTATCGACAGCTATCTTTCTTACCGTTTTTTCGATATCATCGCTCTTTTCAAGGATAGAGGCGAAATAGTCAAGACTGTCGCAAAGGATAGCGTTGAGAGTGATATTAGCCAGTGCGACCGACTGTGCCGAACCGACCATTCTGAACTCGAACTTGTTGCCGGTGAAGGCGAACGGAGAAGTTCTGTTGCGGTCGGAGTCATCGGAGAGCACTGCGGGAACAGCCTCGACGCCGACAGATACCGAACGCTCACCGCTTTCCTCGTCAAAGCTGTCGCAGCTGGCAAGCAGATGGGTGAACCTCTTGCCGAGGAACATCGAGATAATTGCGGGGGGAGCCTCAAAGCCGCCGAGACGGTGGTCGTTGCCGGGGGTGGCTGTCGAAAGGCGAAGCTGAGCCGAATACTTATCAACGCCGCGGACAAAAGCTGACAGCAGCAGGATAAACACAAGATTATTCTCGGGATGTGCGCCGGGAGAAAGCAGATTTTTGCCCTTATCGGTGGAAAGGGAATAGTTGTTATGCTTGCCCGAACCGTTGACCCTTGCAAAGGGCTTTTCGTGAAGCAGGCAGGCCATTCCGTGGCTCTTTGCTATCTCCTTCATCAGCTCCATTATTAGCTGGTTGGCATCACAGGTGAGATTTGCCGAATCGTAAACGGTGGCAAGCTCATGCTGGGTAGGCGCGCCCTCGTTATGCTTGGTCTTGGCGGCAACGCCAAGTTTCCAAAGGGTATCGTCCAACTCGTGCATAAAAGAAGATACCTTGAGTCTTACCCTTCCGAAATAATGGTCGTCAAGCTCCTGGCTCTTGGGCGGCTGAGCGCCGATAAGAGTTCTTCCGCAGAGCTTGAGGTCAAGGCGCTGCTCATATTTTTCACGGTCGATAAGAAAATACTCCTGCTCGGCACCGACCATAGGGGTGACACGGTTGGTCTCGTTGTCTCCCAGCAGGCGCAGAACTCTGACCATTTGGGTGGAAACTGCATCCATAGAACGCAGCAGAGGAGTTTTCTGGTCGAGCGCGATGCCGGAGGGCCCGCAGAAAGCAGTGGGTATGTAAAGGGTCTTATCTTTGACGAAAACGAAGGAGGTGGGATCCCATGCGGTATATCCTCTTGCCTCAAAGGTGTTTCTTATGCCGCCCGACGGAAAGGAGGAAGCATCAGGCTCACCCTGAACCAGCGCGGCGGAATCAAATTTCAGTATGGCGGTGCCGTCGCCCTTGGGCATAAGAAAGCCCTCGCTCTTTCCGGCGGCGGAATCGGTCATCGGCTGGAACCAATGTATATAATGTGTAGCTCCCTGTTCGATAGCCCATTCGAGCATCGCCTTGGCCACCGGCTCGGCTATACTCTCATCAAGCTTTCTTCCCTCTTTGCGGGTATGGCGCAGGCTGAGATATACCTCCGCAGGAAGCATACGCTTCATAACGGCGTCATTAAAAACGTGTATACCGAAATTTTCTTTGATGCTCATGTGTTTGCTCCTCGTCATCAAATATGTACATTTATGTATAATAACGTTATACCGATCAATAAATGATATATTATCATAACACCAATGCATACTCTTTTCAAGTTAATATCTATGCTCTTTTTTCTCTTTTTGTACCTTTTGGGGGCTCCCCCCGCCTAATGACATATTTATTGCCCGCTATTTTAAAAAAATCTTTCGATAAAGATAAATTTTTCCTTGCCAACCGCGAAATAATATGTTACAGTAACTATTGTAAGCAAGAAGTTTGACATGAGAGTGGGTGTTTCACCCGCTCTTTTGTTTATGTATAGGGGGTTAAACATGGCTACAGCAAAGCAGAACACCGCTCAGACAGCAGCCGATCTCGCGGCTCCTGTGCTCCTTTCTCTCGGCTTGAGGCTGTGGGACGTCCGCTTTGAAAAGGAAGGCGGAAGATGGTTCCTGCGCTATTTTATCGATAAGGAGGGCGGAGTCGATATCAACGACTGTGAGCAGTTCTCCCGAGCTATCGATCCCATTCTCGATGAGGCCGATCCGATAGACCAGAGCTACTGTCTTGAGGTCTCCTCGCCCGGAGTTGAGCGCGAGCTCACCCGCCCGTGGCATTTTGAGGAGAACATCGGCAGACCGGTCACCGTAAGACTGATCCGTCCCAGAGACGGCATACGCGAGATAGCGGGCGACCTCATCTCTTACAGCGACAACACCGCTGTCATCAAAGATGAAAACGGCACGGAATTTTCGGTAAAAAAGACCGAAGCCGCATATATCAGACTTCAGGACGACTATGATTACAGTAAAGGAGAAGAATAATGACTAACCGCGAGTTTTTTGAAGCTCTTTCTCTGCTCGAAAAGGAAAAAGGCATTCCCGTACCTTATATGATAGAGAAGATACAGAACGCTGTTTCCATCGCCGTAAAGCGTGACGTAAACGGCGGTGAGGACAACATCGTTGAGATAGACCCGACTGAATGCCGTTTCTTCGTAGCGGTAAGAAAGCAGGTAGTTGAGGTAGTCGAGGATCCCTCTCTTGAGATCGGTCTCGGTGAGGCTCAGGGCAAAAAGAAGAACGCCCAGATCGGCGACGTTATCGAGATACCGCTCGATCCCAAGCATTTCGGACGTATCGCCGCAATGAGCGCAAAGCATGTGATCCGCCAGGGCATCAGAGAGGCTGAGCGCGGACAGCTTTACGCAGAGTATCAGTCCAAGCAGCGCGATATCGTTACCGCTACCGTTATGAAGACCGACCCCAAGCGCGGCAGCGTTACCGTTGAGATAGGCCGCAGTGAAGCTATCCTTCCCAAGTCTGAGCAGGTGCCCGGCGAGGAATACAAGGACGGTGACCGCATCAAGGTCTACGTTTCCGATGTGGTCAGCGGCGAAAAGGGAGTAAAGATAATGATCTCCCGCATCCATCCCGGACTGGTCCGCCGCCTTTTCGAGATGAACATCCCCGAGGTTTACGACGGCACCGTTGAGATAAAGTCCATCTCCCGCGAGGCCGGCACCCGTTCCAAGGTAGCCGTTTACTCCAAGGATGACAATGTAGACGCAGTAGGCGCCTGCATCGGCCCCAAGGGCGCGAGAGTTAACACCATCGTTGAAGAACTCGGCGGCGAAAAGATCGATGTTATCCGCTACTCCGAGGATCCCGCAGAGTTTGTAGCGGCTGCCCTCTCCCCCGCCACCGTTCTCAAGGTCGAGATAGACACCGAGAACCCCAAGGCCTGCAAGGTCACCGTTCCCGACCATCAGCTTTCGCTTGCTATCGGCAACAAGGGTCACAACGCCCGACTCGCCGCAAGACTCACCGGCTGGAAGATAGATATCCGTCCCGAAAGCGGATTCTACGGAGAAGACGATCCCGAGCCTTCCGCCGAATAAGCGTTCAAATATTATAAGCCACACAACATCGGAGGTCTTAAACAATGAAGGAAAGGAAAATACCGCTTCGCATGTGTACCGGATGCGGTGAGCATAGATCTAAGCGTGAAATGGTAAGGGTGGTAAAAAGCCCTCTTGGAGAAATATCGCTCGACCTCACCGGAAAGAAACCGGGCCGCGGCGCTTATATATGCCCTTCTTCCGATTGCCTTATAAAAGCAAAAAAAGCAAGAAGGCTGGAGAAAGCTTTTTCCTGCCAGATCCCCGATGAGGTATATGCCGCCATGGAGGAGGAGCTTAAACATGAGCAAGGGTAGTCTTTTGGGGCTGCTCGGCATCTGCCGCAAGGCAGCAAAGATAAAGCTCGGGTTTGATCCCGTCCTCGAAAGCTTGAATGACGGCGCCTGTCTGCTTATCTTTTCAAGCGATGTCTCTCCCAAGACCAAAGAGCGGATGCTCAAAAAAGCCGCCGGTCTTTCGATAGACTCGATAACGATAACCGAAACTTCCGACGATATTTGGTATTCGTTGGGAAAACGTGTGGCTGTAATGGCCATTACCGATCGTGGACTTGCCAAAAAGGCAATGGAGCTTCACGAAACGGCTTTGAGCCGACCGACTGAGAATCACGACGAGGAGGATACTGACTTATGATAGATAAATACCGCGTACACGAAGTTGCAAAGGATCTTGGGCTCTCCAACAAGGATGTCCTCAATCTCCTTTCCAAATATTACCCCGACGACCAGCGCAAGCATATGACCGCACTCAATGATGCAGAGCTGAATCTTGTATTCGATCATTTCACCCAGAAAAACGCTCTGCCCAATCTCGATTCCTATTTTGCCCTTGGCTCTAAAAAGGAAGAGGCCGCTCCCGCAAAGGCAGAAGCGCCCGCATCCAAGTCCGCTCAGCCTGCCGCAAAGCAGAACGACGGCAAAAAGAGTTTTGATAACAAGCGCCAGCAGCCTTCCGCTAAGAATAATGACCGTCCCGCAAAGAGCCAGCCCAACCAGCGCCCCCAGCAGGATAACCGTCAGAACAACAAGCCCGCTGCACAGCCCCAGCAGAGCCAGCCTGCGGCACAGCAGCCTGTTTCCAACAAGGTCGAGAAGCCCGCTTCCCGCCATGTCGATATGCGTTCCGCCCAGGTAAACCTCGATAAGTACAACGAGCGTTATGAGAATATGGGCCCCTCCAACCTCAACACCAGGAACATGGGTCCCAACAAGCAGAAGTTCACCAGCCGCCAGCAGAAAGGCAAGCCCGCCCGCTCCCGCATGGAGAAGGAGGCCGAGAAGATGCGCCGTCTCGAGCTTGAGCGTCAGCGCCGCCAGAAGCTCGAGGTCACCCTGCCCGACGAACTGACCGTCGGCGAACTTGCGCTGCGTCTCAAAGTCCAGGCCGCCGAGATAGTCAAGCGTCTCATGGGTATCGGCGTATTCGCTTCCGCTTCTCAGGTAATCGATTACGATACTGCAGCCCTGGTGGCCATGGAGATCGGCGCAAAGGTGGAGCGCGAAGTCGTTGTAACCATCGAAGACCGTCTCTTTGACGAAACTGTTGACGAAAATGACGCACTTGAACCCCGCTGCCCCGTCGTTGTCGTTATGGGCCACGTTGACCACGGCAAGACCTCGCTGCTCGACGCCATCAGAAAGACCAACGTCACCTCCGGCGAGGCCGGCGGCATCACCCAGCACATCGGCGCATATCAGGTCCAGATAAACGACAGACCCATCACCTTCCTCGATACCCCCGGACACGCGGCCTTCACCTCTATGAGAGCGAGAGGCGCGCAGGTCACCGATATCGCGGTACTGGTAGTTGCAGCCGACGACGGCATCATGCCGCAGACCGTTGAGGCTATAAACCACGCCAAAGCAGCAGGCATATCCATCATAGTTGCCATCAACAAGATGGATAAACCCACCGCTCAGCCCGAGCGCGTTAAGCAGGAGCTGACCGAATATGAGCTGGTTCCCGAAGAGTGGGGCGGCGATGTTATCTGCATCCCGATCTCCGCAAAGACCGGCATGGGCATCGATGATCTGCTTGAGATGATACTGCTCGTTGCAGACACCCTTGAGCTCAAGGCTAACCCCGACCGCGCCGCAAAGGGCACCGTTATCGAATCCAAGCTGGATAAGGGCCGCGGCCCCGTTGCCACCGTTCTTGTACAGAACGGCACCCTGCGTGCAGGTGACGTAGTTATCGCCGGCACCGCTCTCGGCCATGTAAGGATCATGCTCAACGACAAGGGCGAAAAGATCACCGAGGCAGGCCCCTCCACCCCCGTTGAGATCACCGGACTTTCCGAGGTCCCTGCAGCAGGCGATATCCTCAACGCCGTTGAAGACGAGCGTCTCGCCAAGGAGCTTGTTGACAAGCGCCGCCACGAAGCCAAGGAAGAGCAGTTCAAGGCTTATCAGAAGGTGACTCTCGACAACCTCTTCAGCCAGATCTCCGAGGGCGAGATGAAGGAGCTGCCCATCATCGTTAAGGCCGACGTTGACGGCTCTGTTGAAGCAGTCCGCCAGTCTCTTGAAAAGCTTTCCAATGAGGAAGTTAAGGTAAAGGTCATCCACGGTGCCGTCGGTGCGGTAAACGAGTCCGACGTTATGCTCGCAAACGCATCCAACGCCATCATCATCGGCTTCAACGTCCGTCCCGAACCCTCCGCTAAGATTTCCGCTGAGCGCGACAATGTTGATATGCGCCTCTACCGCGTAATTTACGACGCCATCAACGACGTTACCGACGCTCTCAAGGGTATGCTCGCCCCCAAGATCCGCGAAAAGGATCTCGGCAGAGCCGAAGTACGTCAGGTATACAAGATCTCCTCGGTCGGCACCGTTGCAGGCTGCTACGTTCTCGAAGGCAAGATCTCCCGCACCGCTCTCATCCGCGTCGTTCGCGACGGTATCATCATCGCAGACGACAAGCTCGACAGCCTCAAGCGCTTCAAGGACGACGTCAAGGAAGTTGCCACCGGCTATGAGTGCGGCATGACTCTCCTGAAGTTTGCCGACATCAAGGAAGGCGACGTATTCGAAGCCTACGAGATGGAAGAATACCGCGACTGATATATCAAACAATACCGATAAACTGTACCGGCGTTTGCGCGTCGGTACAGAGCATTACCCTGAATTTTGAAAGGAGGCTTTTTCTCATGTCTTTTCGTGCCGCAAGAACTCAGGAAGACGTTATGCGTGAGCTTTCAGCCATTCTGCGTGAGATGAAAGACCCCAGAATTTCCGATTCCCTGCTGTCGATAGTCAAGATCGACCTTTCAAACGACCTTTCCTCCTGCAAGGTATTCGTAAGCTCTCTCGCAGGCAGCGATAAGGCTGTTGCAGCAGTCAAGGCGCTCAAAAGCGCGGCAGGCTTTGTCCGCCGTGAGCTGGGCCGCCGCCTTGATCTGCGCCATACCCCCGAACTGCGTTTTATAGCCGATAATTCCATCGAGCATTCCGCTGACATCAACCGAATCCTCAACTCTTTGGAGGTAAAGGACAGTGAAGATTGATGCTAAACGCTGCGCCGAGATCCTGATGCAGCAGGATAATATCAAGATACTCTGCCACCGCGACCCCGACGGCGACACCTACGGCAGCGCGATGGCTCTTTTCTCTGCGCTCACCGCAATGGGCAAACAGGTAAAGGTGGAGTGCTCCAGCCCTTTCCCTGCCAATCTTTCTTTTCTTCACAAAGAAATGCCTGCGGAATTTGAGACCGGATTTATCCTCGCTGTTGACGTTGCAGCCCCCAAGATGCTGCTCGATCCGCCGGAGGCAAGACCCCACGTTGATCTCTGCATCGACCATCACGGCACCAATCCTATGTATGCCGACAATACCTTTTTGGTGGATTACGGTTCCGCGGGCGAAGCGATCTATGACGTTCTGACCGAAATGGGAGCCGAGATCACCCCATATATCGCAACCGCCCTTTTCACCGCCATGTCCTCCGATACCGGCGGCTTCAGATACTCCTCCACCACCTCGCGTACCATGCGCGTCGCAGCCGAGCTGATGGACAAGGGCGCCGATTTCAACGGCATCAGAGTGGCTCTTTTCGAATCCAAAACACGCGGTCAGATACAGGTGGAATCGCTTGCCCTCTCGCAGGCTCACTACTACGCCGGCGGAAGGATAGCCGTTATCTCGGTCACTATCCCCATGCTGGAGCAGGCAGGTATCGATGAAAGCGAACTTGAGGGACTTGCTTCCAAGACCATCGAAATACTGGGCGTTGACATCGGCATCACCCTTAAAGAACGCGATAACGGTTCAATAAGGGTTTCGGTGCGCTCCACCAAAGCTGCCGACAGCTCCGCCATCTGCCGCGAATTTGAAGGCGGCGGTCATGTCAGGGCTTCCGGCTGCCGCATATTCGACACAATAGAAAACGCAGAGCGCAGACTGGTAGAAGTTTGCCTCAAACAACTTGAAACGGAGAACATCTAAGCTATGTCCGACGGCATACTTTTGATAGACAAGCCCAAGGGATTCACCTCTTTTGACGTTATCGCAAAGCTGCGCGGAATGAGCAGGATAAAGCGCATCGGCCATGCCGGTACCCTTGACCCGATGGCGACCGGCGTTCTGCCCTGCCTTTTCGGCACCGCTGCGCGCCTTTGCGATATAATGCCCTGCGAGGAAAAGGTTTACCGCGCAGGTGTTCAGTTCGGCATAGCCACCGACACGCAGGATATCACCGGAACAGTGCTTTCCAAAAGCGATATGGCGGTCAGCCGCGATATGCTGGAAGCTGTATTGCCCGATTTCCGCGGCGAGATAGACCAGCGCCCGCCGATGTATTCCGCCGTTCAGGTAAACGGCAAGCGGCTATACGACCTCGCCCGCGAGGGCATTGAGGTAGAACGCCCCAGCCGAAAGATCAATATAATCTCGCTCGAGATGCTCAGCTTTGATGAGCAGAACCGCTGCGCCGAGTTTGAAGTAAAATGCTCGCGCGGCACCTACGTCAGAACTATATTCCACGATATAGGCGATACTCTTGGCTGCGGCGCGGCGCTCACCGCACTGCGCAGGACCGCCTCCAACGGCTACACCGATGACCGCTGCATCACTATGGAGCAGGCGCAGCAGCTGACCGACAGCGGCGAGCTGCTGACAAAACTGCTGCCCGTTTCCTCGGCTTTTGAAAGCCTGACGCGGCTTGACGTCGGTCAGTGGCAGGGGCGTATGCTTTCAAACGGAGTGGCTCTCAGCCTTAAAAAACTCGGTCAGCTTGCCGACGGACGCTATTCGGTATGGTGCGAAGGCGTATTTCTCGGCATGGGCACCGTTTCCAATACCGAGCAGTGCATGAGGCTGAAAAAGTTCTGATACTATCTCAACGATCATGTTCCGAAAGGGATCGATTCAATGAAGATACTCGAATCGTTAAACATAAACAGCTCTGAGCCGACCGCCGTTGCGGTAGGCTTTTTCGACGGTGTACACCGCGGCCATAAGGCAGTTATAGATGCCGCTTTGGGCTATAAGGATAAAGGGCTTAAATGCTGCGTCTTTTCTTTTTCGATGTCTGAAAACAGCCCTGCCGCCAAAAAGGGAGCAAAGCTTTTGCAATCCCTCTCTCTCAAAGCCGAAACCGTCGAAGCTCTCGGTGCAGACTGGCTGCTCATCCCCGATTTTTCATCCTTCATGGGACTTTCTCCCGAGCAGTTTGCCGTTGAAGGTCTGATGAAAGGCATGAACGCCAAGGTGGTCTGCTGTGGCTACGACTACCGTTTCGGCAAGGGCGCCGCCGCGGGCGTTGAGGAGCTCAGGCGCTTTCTCTCCCCATACGGAGTAGAGGTCGTACAGGTGGGCGCCGTTTTGGATAACGGCGAACCGATAAGCTCGACCAGGATACGCGCCGCACTCGATGCCGGCAATATAAAAGAAGCCAAGCGCCTGCTCGGCCGCCCCTTCGCGATAGATTTTGCGGTGGAACACGGCAATAAGCTTGGCAGAAAGTTAGGCTTTCCCACCGCGAATCAGCCTATCGCGCCAAGGTTCGCCTCACCTAAATTCGGCGTTTACGCTACCCGCGTCACGATAGACGGAAAAGCTCACGCCGCTGTTACGAACGTCGGTATAAAGCCCACCGTCGGCTCTGACCATGCCGCCGCCGAAAGCTACATCCTCGGTTGGTCGGGCGACCTTTACGGCAAAAATATAAAGACCGAGTTTATCGAGTATTTGCGCCCCGAGCAGAAATTTGATTCGCTTGAAGCGCTGAAAGATGCCATATTTAAAAACGCCGCGCAGGCACGTGATATCGTACCTTTGAAACAGACAAGGAGCGTGTAAAAAATGTATGTAAACGGAAAACTCGTCCAAGCCAAAGAGATACAGCCGGGGCTGACCCGCAAAATTCTTGCCTACGGCGATGAGATGATGACCTGCGAATTCCGCTTTGAAGAGGGTGTAGTACTTGCGCCCCACAGCCACCACAATGCTCAGACCAGCTATGTCGTTTCGGGCGTTCTCGAATTCGACGTTGACGGTGAGATCGTGACCCTCAGCGCCGGAGACAACATCTTTTTGGCGCCTCACAAGCCCCACGGAGTTAAATGCGTCAGCAAGGCTTGCGTGATCGACAATTTCAGCCCTAAAAGAGAAGATTTTTTAAAATGATTTTTGAATAATTTTCTCTTTACAAACCATTATTATAGTGATATAATCTTTGGGTATGTGACCCGACCTCGGCTTTGGGAGCAGGACTCGACATCTCGAGCAACACTCTGCCCAATGCTGCGGCGGAGCCAAATAATATAAAGGAGTGTATTTAACTATGCTGCGCAAAGAACAGAAGAACGAAATCATTCTCGCTAACGCTACCCACGAGGGCGACACCGGTTCCCCTGAGGTACAGATCGCTATCCTCACCAGAAGGATCAGCGACCTCACCGAGCACCTCAAGGCTAACCACAACGACAACCATTCCCGTCGTGGCCTCTTCAAGATGGTTGGCCGCAGAAAGAACCTGCTCAACTACCTCATGAAGACCGACATCGAGCGTTACCGCGCTATCAAGGCTAAGCTCGGCATCCGCTAAGTTAGAAACCGTAAAGGCAGGCGCGTTTTCGCGTCTGCCTTTATCAGCAGAAAGAGGACCTTGCGATCACTGCCTTTTTAGCCGTGAATCGGGCGCTTTTGACTTAAAAAGCTTCGGATTCATTGCTAAAAGCAGGTTTGAAAGCTCCTCTTTTTGAAAAGGAAATTAAATTCAAGGAGGAGAAACTTATGTTATTCGAGCACAGAATATTTGAGACCGAATTCGCCGGACGCACCATGAGCTTCGAGGTCGGCAAGATCGGCATGCTTGCAAACGCAGCCTGCCTCGTTCGCTACGGCGAGACCACCGTTATGGTAAACGTCACCATGGCTAAAAAGCCCCGTGACGGCATCGACTTCTTCCCGCTTTCGGTCGATTTTGAAGAAAAGCTTTACGCCGCAGGCAAGATCCCCGGTTCCTTCCTGCGCCGCGAGGGCAGACCTACCGACAGAGCTATCCTTGCTTCCCGTATGGTAGACCGCCCCATGCGTCCCCTTTTCCCCAAGGATCTGAGAAATGATGTTTCCATCGTTATGACCGTTCTCTCCTACGATCCCGACTGCAACCCCGAGATCTGCGGCATGGCAGGCGCTTCTTTCTGCCTTTCCATCTCCGATATCCCGTGGGGCGGCCCCATCGCAGGTATCATGGTCGGCATGGTAGACGGCAAGCCCGTTCTCATGCCCGGCGAAGCTGACCGCGAAAACAGCACCATGACCCTCACCGTTGCAGGCGATGTAAACAAGGTATGCATGATCGAGTTCGGCGGCGAGCAGATCCCCGACGACCTCGTTATGGAATCTATCATCGCAGGCCACAAGGAGATCGCAAAGCTTGCCCGGTTCATTGCTGACGTTAAGGCTGAGATCGGCGTTCCCAAGGTCCCCTACACCGAAGTTGAGGTCGACCACGATCTCTTCGAGGCTGTTAAGGAATTTGCTATCGACAAGGTCAAGTTCGCTCTCGACACCGACGACAAGAATGTTCGCGAAGAGCGCCTCGCTCCCGTTGTTGACGAGATCCACGCCGAGTTTGATGAAAAGTTCCCCGAGCTGGCTTACCAGATCGATGAGGCTATCTATAAGCTTCAGAAGTATATCGTTCGCCGCTGGATCCTCGACGAGGGCAAGCGCGTTGACGGCAGAGGTCTTGATGATATCCGTCCTCTTGCAGCTGAGGTAGGTCTTATCCCGAGAGTTCACGGCTCCGCCCTCTTTACCAGAGGTCAGACCCAGGCTCTCACCATCACCACCCTCGGCCCCGTTTCCGATGCTCAGCTGCTCGACGGCATCGACGTTACCGAGACCAGCAAGCGTTATATGCACCAGTATAACTTCCCGTCCTACTCTGTAGGCGAGACCAGACCCTCCAGAGGCCCCGGCCGCCGCGAGATCGGTCACGGCGCACTTGCTGAAAAGGCTCTGCTGCCCGTTATCCCCTCTGTCGAGGAATTCCCCTACGCTTACCGCGTAGTTTCTGAGATCACCTCCTCCAACGGTTCTACCTCTCAGGCTTCCATCTGCGCTTCTACCCTTTCCCTCATGGACGCAGGCGTTCCGATCAAGGCACCCGTAGCAGGTATCTCCTGCGGACTTGTTACCGAGGGCGACCGCTGGATCACCATGACCGATATTCAGGGCCTTGAGGACTTCTTCGGCGATATGGACTTTAAGGTAGCAGGCACCCATACCGGTATCACCGCTATCCAGGTAGATATCAAGATCGACGGTCTTACCTATGAGATCATCGCTGAGGCGCTCAAAAAGACCAGGGAAGCGCGCATCTATATCCTTGATGAGATCATGCTCAAGGCTCTTCCTGAGTCCAGACCCGAGCTTTCCAAGTATGCTCCCAAGATGCTCTCTCTCAAGATCCATCCCGATAAGATCCGCGAGGTCATCGGTTCCGGCGGCAAGGTCATCCAGAAGATCACCGCCG
>CAZSEO010000014.1:0-31386 GCA_964605985.1 uncultured Oscillospiraceae bacterium
CCAAAGAGTAAAAGTTTTTGAAGGTCAAGGAAACTTTTTTCAAAAAGTTTCTTTGTCAGTTTGCAACCTTTACCATAGCGTGGCGGATTATTCTGTCTTTAAGGCGATAGCCCTTTTGGAACACCTCGACAACAGTTTCAGCCTCGATGCTTTCGTCATCGATATGCATCACCGCGTTGTGGCAGTTGGGATCGAACTTTTCGCCCGCCTCACCGAACGCTTCTACATTCAGCTTTGCAAACGAATCCTTCAGCGACTGGAACACCAGCTCAGTGCCCTTTTTGTATTCAGCATCGGCACACTCTGCGGCAAGCGCTCTTTCAAAGTTATCCGCTACAGCTAAAAACGCTGCGGCTGCGGCTGCGGTAGCTTCGGGGTAGATGGCGTCACGCTCACGCTGGCTGCGCTTTCTGAAGTTATCGTATTCCGCCATCAGTCTGAGATATTTGTCGTTTACCGCCGCTATCTCGTCCTGCAGCTTTTCAAGCTCGGTTTTTTCGGCGGGTTGCTGCTGAGTTTCTTCGGTGTGCTCAGCCTGCTGGGTCTCTGCCTCCTCAGTCTGCTGAGCCTGAGTCTTTTCCTTTTCAGCCATTTGGGTGTCTCCCTTCGATATCATTCGTTATATGTCTCGCTCAGAAGTTTTCCTAATGTCTGCGCGAAATATTCTACATGTGGCAGCAGCTCGGAATAATTCATCCTTACCGGCCCTATAAGGCCTATCGCGCCGGCCGCATTCTGACCGATGTTGTATCTTGCTATCAACACCGAGCTTTCAGAAAGCGGAATAGCCGCCGATTCGTGGCCGATGAATATCTGAATCGGTTCATCGTTGCTTCCGATTATACCGAGCATCTCCTGTCTGCGCTCTATAAAGCCCAAAAGCTCATAAGCGCCTTTTGAAAGCTCATCATATCCAAGCAGATTGGTTATGCCTTTGGTGAAATACTGTCCTTCGTTTATCTCTTTGACGAGATCGTAAAGCGCCGCGAAAACCGGCATGAACAGCCTTGCATATTCGCCCAGCGAAACGCTCACAGCGCTGATATATGAGCTGGTAATCTCATCGATGCTCTTGCCCTCCAGCCTGCTCTGCGCAAACTTGAGGAAGAAATCGATTATCTGCTGAGTAACGGTGAAATCCACTCTGCAAACTTTATTCTTGATAACGCCGGATGATGCTATCAGCAGTATCACTACCGTGCGCTCACCCGCGGGGATTATCTCTATTTTTTTGACCGTCACCGTCGAGGGTATCATAGTGGTTGAAACGGTAGCCAGCCCGGTGAGAGAAGCCAGCGCGGCGGCAGCATCCTCAAGCAGCTGATCGGGGTCGGCGTTTCTCACATTGAAAAGAGCATCTATCTCAGCTCTTCTCGAAAGGGTCAGCGGCAGCGGCTTCATCACTTCGTCGATATAAAGGCGGTAGCCCATGTGGGTGGGAACTCTGCCCGATGAGGTGTGCGGCTGTTCGAGATAGCCTGCGCTTTCCAGCGCGGCCATGTCGTTTCTTATCGTTGCCGATGAAACTATATTTTTCATAGCGGCTGCAACGAATTTTGAGCCGACCGGCTCACCTGTTTCGATAAACTGTTCGACGACAGCTTCAAGTATCCGCTTTTTTCTTGCGTCAAGAGCCATTGCCGAACCTCCCTTTTATCGAGTTAGCACTCTTAATGCCTGAGTGCTAAATGTAGATTAACATTATATGCCCGCAAAGTCAAGGGGTTTCACAAATTATTTACAATGTTCTCAAAGTTCTTGTTTTAAGGCGCAAAAAAGCCCCCGAAATCGGGGGCTTTCGTCAAGATTCAGTTTAGGGGTTCACAAGCTCGCTCTTTGCAAATACATAGCTTCCGAGCTTATTGGTGCGGAAGGTGATCTCATCGTCTTCGATCTCAACGCCGGGTATCTCAACCAGCTTGCCGTCAACTACCTCATAAGCGGCAGCGGCATCTTCAAGCTCGTAAACATATTCGCCCGCGCGGTTGAACTTAACGCCGCCGAAGTTCACAAAGTACATCTCTTTGCCTTCGTTTGCCGCAGCGATAGCCTCGTCAGGCTCGGTATTCCACTTGATGAATACCTTACCCTGACCGGAAACGTCAACAGTGAATACGCCTTCGTTCTGTTCATCGCCAAAGCGACCGTCCTTGCCGCCGAATACTATCTCCGCCTCATCGTCATAATCAAACTTGAGAGCATATGCTTCGTCATACTTAAGGTTTACTTCATCCTCTACAAGGAAATCTTCAGCGAAAGCATTCCAGTTTCTTGTGTAGAATACGGGGAAGGCAAAATCCACCGTCATTCCGTCAACCTTGGGAAGGTCATGGTCAAGACCGATATCCTTTGCTTTAAGAGCCTTGCGGTCGATCTCAAAGGTTCCTATAACGTCGGTGTCATAGGTAACGGCCTTGTCGGCAAGCTTAACGGCGATGAAGTACTCGGCATATTCATTTTTGCCGTCAATGGAAGCGTTCATCTTAACGATCTCTACACTCTCAACGATATCTTCTCCCATTTCAAAGGTGGTCTTGATCTTTACATTTTCCATGAACTTTTTGCTGGCAATACCATTTAAAAAGCCTCCGCTCTCCCTTCTAAAATAATCTTCCTGATCATAGATACTGAAGTAAACAGTGTCGCCGTACTGGATCCCGGTCACATCAGCAGTCATATTATTGGTATCGTCATCAAGATCGAGGGGTTCGTCAAAAACGAACAGGCTTTCACTACTTACCCATTCGGCAAAGGATACCGATGCCATACTCATTGCCGTAACAATGGCAAGAATAACCGCTAAAAATTTTTTCATGTATATTTCTCCTTTTCACATTTTTTACAAGTCCTCTCCACAGCCTGCCAATAAAGGAAGGGGCGGTTCTTAATTTAAAAGAATAATACCATCTTCTCCTGTATTTCACAATATTTTAGTTTCAAAATTTCCACTCGGGAAAATTGATTTTACGCAAGACAAAGACCGCTCTGCGAGATAGAGAGCGGTCTTATCTTTATCAAAGGGTAAAGCCAATCTTTTTATAAACCTTGTCGCGGGTTCTGCGGGAAATTCTCATAGCCTTTTCGGCGCCCTCGGTGTAGCACTTTTCAAGGTACGCCTTGTCAGCCATCAGCTCGTTGAAGCGGTTCTGAACGGGAGCGACAGCATCGGCCACCGTCTCGCCGACAGCGACCTTAAAATCGCCGTAGCCCTTGCCCTCAAACTCAGCAACTATCTCCTCATCGCTCTTGCCTGTGAAAGCGGAGTAGATGGTCATCAGGTTGGAAACGCCTGCCTTGTCCTCCGAACGGTAGATACCGCTGCCCGAATCGGTGACGGCGCTCTTGAACTTTTTGATGATGGTGTCCCTGGGATCAAGAACGGCAACATAGCCCTTGGGGTTGGGATCGGACTTGGACATCTTCTTGGTGGGATCGTTAAGCGACATTATCTTGGCGCCCGCCTTGGGGAACAGGCACTCCGGTTCGGTAAATACGTTGCCCATAATGCCGTTTACGCGCTTTACGATATCGCGAGCCAGCTCAACATGCTGATTCTGATCAGCGCCAACAGGGACAAGGTTAGCCTGATAGAGCAGTATATCAGCCGCCATCAGAACAGGATAGGTGAAAAGTCCTGCGTTGATGTTATCGGCATACTTTGCAGACTTATCCTTGAACTGGGTCATTCTCGAAAGCTCACCGAACTGGGTGAAGCAGTTGAGCGCCCACATCAGCTCTGCGTGGTGGGGATTCTGGCTTTGGATAAACACGATGCTGCGCTCGGGGTCGATGCCGCAGGCAAGCAGCATGGCATAGCCCTCAAGGGTGTTTCTGCGCAACGCTGCCGGCTCCTGACGGACGGTGGTAGCGTGCAGGTTGGCTATCATGAACAGGCAGTTGTATTTTTCCTGTATCTCGGTCCAGTTTTTAACGGCTCCCAAATAATTTCCGATGGTTATAAGTCCCGAGGGCTGTATTCCCGAAAGGACTATCGGCTTTTTTTCGGGGGCCTGGATCTGTTCGGTCATGTCAAAACTCCTCTGAATAGGTAATTACTTTTCGAGCCATTCGTAAGAGAGCTTGCCAAGGATATCTACGCCCTTAACTATCTGCTCGTCGCTGGGGGTGGAATAATTCAGTCTGAAGCCGTTGCTGGTCTGAGAAGCGTCAGCGGCAAAGGCAACGCCGGGAACGCAGTAGACGCCGCGCTTGATGCCCTCCTGAACGAAGGGGTAGGAATCCATTCCCTCGGGCAGGAACGCCATTACGAAAAGACCGCCCTCAGGCTGATTGAACTTGACTGCGGGGTGCATCTTTTTGCGCATCTCCTCAAGCATGAGATCACACTTTCTGCGATAGATCTCTCTGGTCTTTTCGATATGTCCCGCATAATCGTATTTGGTCATGTATTCATTGCAGATATACTGGAACAAAACGGTGGAATGAACGTCGGTGCACTGCTTGGCAACGGTCATGCGGCCGGTCAGCTCCTTGTTGAAAACAACAAAGCCGAGGCGGAACGCGGGAGCCATTACCTTGGAGAAGCTTCCCGCATAGATAACGCGGCCATCGGTATCGAGCGCCTTGATGGGCTTAACGCTCTCGCCCGAGAATCTCAGCTCGCCGTAGGGGTTATCCTCGTAGATCATAATGTCATACTTTTGGCAAAGCTCATATACCTTTTTGCGCTTTTCGGCAGACATGGTGTAGCCGGTGGGATTCTGGAAGCTGGGGATGGTGTAAAGGAAGCGGACTCTTTCGTTCTCTTTAAGTGCCTGCTCCAGCTTTTCGATATTGATACCGTCGCTGTCTACCGGAATGCCTACCAACTTTACGCCGTAGCTTCTGAAAGTGTTGAGGCAGCCCACGAATGCGGGATCCTCAGTAAGAACAACATCGCCGCGGTTTGCCAGCACCTTGGTGGAAAGGTCGGCAGCCTGCTGACCGCCCGAAACGATAAGCAGCTCATTATCCTCAAAATCAATGCCCTCAACTGCGGTAAGATGCTTCTTCATAGTCTCACGCAGGGGGGTATAACCCTCGGAAAGGCCATACTGCAGCACCGATACTGCGTCCTCTTTAAACGCCTTTGCGGTTATCTCTGCGATCTCCTCAACAGGGAAGGTCTCGGGCGAGGGGTTTCCGCCGCCGAATCCTATCATGTTGGGGTCCTTTGCAAGCTTAAAAAGCTCACGGATTATAGAGCCCTTGACATCGCTCATATTGTCGGAAATATTATACTGCATAAAATGTCCCTCCTCAGGTTTCGGTGAAATCTTAAATCGCCTATCAATATTATTTATCAGCCTTCAACAGCTGCTTTCAGCTTTTCGATGCCCTTTTCGATGCGGGCAAGGGTCTCTGCCTTGCCGATGGTGGCAGCTATCTCGATGCCGCCGCCGGGGGTAAACTGCTTACCGCTGACAGCAACACGCAGCGGCCAGAGGATTATACCGTTCTTGCAGCCAAGGCTCTCGATGAGCGCGAACAGCGCGGAATGGATGTTGTCGAAGGTGAAATCTTCAATACCCTCAAGAACGGGCTTGATCTTGTTGAGCGAATCGAGCGCTACCTCGGGGTTGGTCTTCATCTTCTTGGATGTGTAAAGCTCTATATCGTATTCCGGCATCTCGTCGATAAAATCGAGCTGTGCGGGAATGTCTCCGAGAACCTCGCAGCGCTGATGCAGCGAAGAAGCCATGATGTGAAGATCGATATCCTCGCGCTTTACAGCCTGCTTCATCCAGGGCAGCGCCACTTCATAGAACTGCTCGGGGCTCATGCGGCGAATATATTCAGCATTAACATAGTTGAGCTTGACCGGGTCAAATATAGCGGGAGACTTGGAAACATCGTAGATGGAGAACTCCTGCTTCATCTCGTCAAGGGTCATTATCTCCTTTTCGCCCTTGGGGCTCCAGCCGAGCAGGGCGATATAGTTGAGAACAGCCTCCTTGAGGTAGCCCTTGGCAACAAGATCCTGATAAGAAGCGTCACCGTTTCTCTTAGAGAGCTTGTTGGAAGCGTCCTTCATAACTGGCGGACAGTGGAGGTATTTGGGTATCTCCCAGCCGAAAGCCTTGTAAAGAAGGTCATACTTGGGAGCGGAAGAGAGATACTCGGTGCCTCTGATAACGATGGATATCTTCATAAGATGGTCGTCGACTACGTTTGCGAAGTTATAGGTAGGCAGACCGTCAGCCTTGAGCAGCACCTGATCGTCGAGGGTATCGCAGTCAACAGTGATGGAACCACGGATCTCATCGTTGAAGGTGATGGTACCGCTGTCGGGGATGCGCTGGCGGATAACGTAGGGCACACCTGCTGCGAGCTTTTGGGCTATCTCTTCCTTAGAGAGGTGCAGGCAGTGGCGGTCATACTTGGAGACAGAGTTGGAAGCCTTTTGAACAGCCTTCATCTCGTCAAGGCGCTCCTTATCGCAGAAGCAGTAATAAGCGTCGCCCTGCTCAACCAGCTGCTCGGCATATTTGCGATAGATATCGCGTCTGTCAGACTGGATATAGGGGCCGTAATCGCCGCCTACGTCGGGGCCTTCGTCCCAAACAAGTCCGGTCTCTTTGAGGGTATTGTATATAACGTCCATTGCTCCTTCAACATAGCGTTCCTGGTCGGTATCCTCAACTCTGAGGATAAAAGTGCCGTTTTCTTCGCCCTTTGCGGCAAGGTAGGCGTAAAGCGCCGTTCTCAGGTTGCCCACGTGCATATATCCGGTGGGGCTGGGCGCAAATCTGGTGCGCGCGCTGGTAAGGTCTGTCATAATGCTTCCTCCATAATTCTAGATCCGCAAAGCGTTTCACAGTCACTTTGCGGCTCAAACAGCTTAACATTCTTATATTAGGATAGTCGGGCGATATTGTCAAGAATCCCGATAAATTCGCCCATTAACTGACGTTCCTTCGTATCTGAAACGACACTTTTTTCATCATCACAGGCATAAAATTGTATTTACAGTATTTTCTATATAACTCAAAGGAGGTCATCTGATGTCAACTTCGGTCACAGCTTCCTCACAGCTGTTTGAAAAGCTGCACCGCTCAGGGCATATCGTGCAACAGGCTGCTTCTGCAGCCTTGGGGATGGTCATGAGCGGGGCTTCTATAATGCTGTCCGCCGCCCCTTTCGGGATAGCGTGGGCAAGCTCTTCAACGCCAAAGTCTCTGCTTTCGTCCTGTGCCGGTGCCGCCCTGGGCTATCTTCTTCTGCCCGGCGGCGACAGTTCGGTGCGCTATATCGCCTGCATCGCCGTATTTTTGGCGCTCAGATGGGTATTTTCATTTCTTCCCGACAGCAGTGTGACTATGCTTTCACCTTTTCTTGCCGGCTCAACGGTGGCGGTTACCGGACTTGCCATCGCAATAGCTGCCAAGACCTCTCATCACGGCATCGTTATGGCAGTGTGCGAAACAGCCGTTGCCGTTACCGCTTCCATACTTTTTCGAAAAGCACGGCTCGCCTTTTATGACGGTGCCTGTCTCACCCGTTCCAACGGTGTTTGCACAGGAATAATGCTTTGCGCCCTTTATATGGGGCTAAGTTCATTTTCCCTTTGGGGAATATCGTTATCACACGGTTTTGCCTGCGCCGTTATACTGTGCTGCGGTTTCTACACCTCCGCCGGGATAAGCTCCGCTGCCGCCGTGGCGGCAGGGCTTTCCGCCGCGGTATCGAACGAGCCTTATATGTTGGCGTGCTATTGCTCAGGCGGCCTTGCGGGCGGTATATTCTCTCCGCTCGGCAAAAGCGGCAGCTGCACCGCCTTTACCGCAGCCATGCTGCTGACCTATTGCGCCCAGCGCGGTTTCGAGGGAATACACCTTGTTTTTCTGGAATGTATGCTCGGCTGCGCAGTGACGCTTGTTTTTCCTTCGTCAACACTAAGGAAGCTCGGCTTTTCCGCCATTTCGGATTGTGCTGAGGGCGAAATGCTCAGACGGGTCGTCACCTCTCAGCTTTCCCGCATCAGAGAGGCTTTAAGCGATATTTCCGCCGTCACCGATGAAGTTTCCAAAAAACTATCCGAAATAGGCTCCGACCCGATAGAATCGGTGTTTGCAAAAAGCTGCTCGGCAGTCTGCAAAGGCTGCAAAAGCTCACCAAAATGCTGGCAGACCGGCTACGACAACACCGCCGACGCTTTAAACCATGCCTTTCTCGCAGCCAAAGCCAACGGCGCCGCGCAGAAGAGCGACCTGCCCTCTCATTTTGAGTGTGAACGCGTCGATAAAATGCTCGCCGCCATAAACGATCAAACCACCGGATATATGGCGCGCCGCATAGAGCGCCGCCATTTCTCTCAGCTCAGAAGCGTTTCCGGCGATCAATTCGGAGGCATCGGTGACCTGCTGACCGCCATGCAGAACGAGTTGGAACAATACCGCTGTGCCCCCTCCAAAACCGCCGAAGCGGTCACGAGATATATCGATTCGCTCGATTGCAGCCAAAGCTCGGTATGCTGCTATCTCGACAGCGGTCAGCATATCAGCATACTGGTCGAGCTGCCCGCCTATAAAGCACCGCGGCTGCTCATCCCGGCTGTGACCTCCGACTTGTCAGAAATAGTGATGCAGGAACTTGCCGCGCCCGAACACACCCCCGAAGGAGCTGTTTCTCGAATATTTTGGACCGCAAAACCGGTATACGGAATGGAAGCGGCTTTTTTTCAAAGCGCCGCCGGTCACAACAAATTCTGCGGTGACAGCTGCAAAGTGATAAGCTCGGCTCAAAACCGGGCGGTTTTGCTGCTCAGCGACGGCATGGGGATAGGCAGCCCCGCGGCAGTTGACGCTACCCTGACCACCTCGCTGTTTGAACGGCTTCTCAAAGCAGGTGCCGATTTTCCATCTTCGCTGCGGCTGGTGAACGCCGCCCTGCTCTCAGGCGGCGGTGAAGAAAGATCCTGCACCGTTGACGCGGCGATACTCGATCTTTACAGCTGCAGACTTGATATATACAAAGCCGGTGCCGCGCCAACTTTTATTTATCGGCGCAAACGGTGCTGTACGGTGGAGGCGCAGTCTCTCCCCGCCGGGATACTCAGCGGAGCCGAAGCCAAGCGCACCTCGGTGACCTTGTCGGAGGGCGACATAATAGTTATGCTCTCCGACGGTGTCATCGAAACCGGCAGCGAATGGATCCCTTCACAGATAGCGGCATTTGCCGATCAGCCTCTTGAGGAGCTTTGCAGAAACCTCATTTCCACCGCCCATGACCGCCGCCTGACCGACCGTGAAGACGACATGACAGTTATGGCCGCCAAAATAACGGCGGCGTAAAAAATGCCAAAAGGGATGTGTTTTAAAAACGCATCCCTTTTTTCGTTACTTCATCATCTTTTCCATTACCTTCATCAGCTCTTCGACCATTTTATCGGTCTCGCCAATTTTGGCAGCCTCAGTAAGGCAGCCTTGCATATGGGCAGCGAGCACCTCGCGATTGGCGGTTTTTATCACCGCGTCAGCGGCAAGCAGCTGAGTGGAGATGTCTATGCAGTAGCGGTCATCCTCGATCATGCGCAAAACGCCGTCGAGCTGACCACGCGCCGTTTTTATAAGCTGAGATACCTTCTGCTTGTCGGCACGCATGATCGCAAACCTCCCCCAAATTACTTATCGATAACGCTTACCGGCTCAAACCCTGCGTCAGAAACGACCTTGGTGAGAGCGTCGTTCGCAACGTCGGAAGCAAGGGTGATGACAGCCTGCTTTTCGGCGAGATCTACCTCAGCGGCAGTAACGCCGACTACCGAAGAGAGAGCCTTTTCCACTGCCATTTTGCAGTGGTTGCAGTTCATTCCGTTAACTTTCATGATCTTAGTCATAGTTTTTTCCTCCACAGTTTCAGATTTCGTTTCTTCTTTTATCTCCAACGCGCCGTGCTGCGGCTTAAAGAACCGCAAACGCAGAGCGTTTGTGACCACGCAGAAGGAGCTCATGCTCATTGCGGCAGCTCCAAACATGGGATTGAGCTTTAATGCAAACAGAGGATACAACAGCCCCGCTGCCAGCGGTATCCCCGCTGAGTTGTAGAAAAACGCCCAAAACAGATTCATTTTTATATTTTTGATAGTTTCCTTTGAAAGCTTGAGCAGCGAAACTATATCAAACAGATCGCTCTTCATTAAAACTATATCGGCAGATTCTATCGCTATATCGGTTCCGGCACCTATCGCTATTCCGACATCGGCTCTGGTCAGCGCGGGGGCATCGTTGATGCCGTCGCCTACCATCGCTACCTTTTTGCCCTGCTGCTGCAAAGCGTTTATTTCACGTTCCTTATCCTGAGGCATCACCTCGGCTACGACACGGGTCAGGTCGAGCTGGCGGCGTATAGCCTCGGCGGTCTTTTTGTTATCTCCGGTCAGCATTATAACGTCAATACCCATGTCGCGCATCGCCTTTATAGCTTCCTTGCTGGTGGGCTTGACGATATCGGCAGCGGCAATGACGCCTATCAGCCTTCCGTCCTCAGCAAAATAGAGCGGGGTTTTTCCTTCATCGGCAAGGCTGTCGCAGCGCGCGGAGTAATCGGTGCAATCGATACCGTTTTCGGTCATAAAGGCTACATTGCCCGCAAGGCAGCAAACACCGTTTATATCCGCCGCAACACCTCTGCCCGAAACCGCCTCAAAATTAGAAGTCGGCAGGGCGACGACCCCCTTTTCGGCGCAATATCCGCAAACGGCTTCCGCCAACGGATGCTCCGAAGCGTTTTCCAGCGATACCGCCAGCCTGAGAAGCTTGTCCTCGTCCTCGCAGAAAATGTCGGTAACGTGGGGCCTGCCCTCGGTGATGGTTCCGGTCTTGTCCAGCACAACGGTATCGATGCCATGGGCAGTCTCAAGCGCTTCAGCGGATTTGATAAGTATGCCAAGCTGCGCACCGCGTCCGGTGGCGACCATTATCGCAACAGGAGTAGCCAATCCGAGCGCGCAGGGGCAGGAAATGACCAGAACCGCTATCGCGCAAGAGAGGGCGAATTCAAAGCTCTGCCCCGCCATCAGCCATACCGCGCCTGTAATAAGCGCGATGATTATAACGGCAGGCACAAAAATCCCGCTTATCCTGTCAGCCATCCTTGCTATTGGGGCTTTGGAGCTTCCCGCCTCTTCAACCAGGCGGACTATCTGAGCCAGCGTAGTGTCATCCCCTACACGCTGTGCCTCAAACTTAAAGTAACCGGTCTTGTTTATAGTCGCGGCGATGACCTTATCGCCCACCGTCTTTTCCACCGGTATGCTCTCACCGGTCAGCGCCGACTGATCTACGGCGGAAGATCCTTCAACTATAACTCCATCAACAGCGATGCTCTGGCCGGGGCGGACCACAACGATATCACCCTTTTTGAGATCAGCCACCGGTATCTCCACCTCGGCGCCGCCGTGCATAACAGTAGCGGTCTTGGGGGCAAGGTCGAGCAGCTTGGCAATTGCCTCGCCGGTCTTGCCCTTGGAGCGTGCTTCGAGATACTTGCCCACCGTTATAAGGGTGAGTATCATTGCCGCCGATTCAAAATAAAGGTCCATGTGGTATCGATGTACCAGCGCGGCATCCCCCACCGCAAGGCCATACCCCATTCGGTAGATGGCAAAAATGCCGTAGAGCACCGAAGCGGATGAGCCTATCGCTATCAGCGAATCCATATTGGGAGCGCCGTGCAGCAGCGTTTTAAAGCCCACCTGGAAAAATTTGCGGTTGATATACATTACCGGCAGGGTCAGCAAAAATTGGGTAAAGGCAAACGCCAAAGCTCCTTCATAGCCCTGCATAAAAGAGGGAAGCGGAAAACCCAGCATACTTCCCATCGAGATGTAGAAAAGCGGGACAAAAAACAGCGCCGAAAGCTTTAAGCGGCGCATCATGCCCTTTGCCTCATCCTCTATCACCGAGTTTTCAGCCTTGGCCTGACCCTTTTGCTCCCCTTTTACCGAAGCGCCGTATCCGGCAGCGATGACCGCTCCTACTATAACGCTGTCATCCAGCTTTTGCTCATCATATTCGGCGGTCATTCGGTTTGTCAAAAGGTTGACATTTACCGTTTCGATACCGTCGAGTTTTTTCACCGCCCGTTCAACATTTGCAGAACATGCGGAGCAGGTCATTCCCGTTATATCAAAGGTCTGTTTCATAATAATTCATACCTCCTTACCCACCCCCACGGGGTGTTGGTATATAACAATATGATAGCCTTAAAAACCACACCTGTCAATGCTGTTTTTCCATCTAATTAAAACAGTGAGGCAAACGGCTTTAAAACCGCCGCAATTATCCGCTGGCAAAGCGGAAATCTGAATGTATCTCCAACCGAGATCTCACTGCTGCATTGAAAAAGCTGTTCAAAATCTCTTTTTACCTGTTCTGCCGCATTGCCGCCGTAGATACATACCGCTGATTCAAAATGCAGATAAAAGCTTCTGAAATCCATGTTGGCAGTTCCCACCATGGCAAACTCATCGTCACAAACCATCTGTTTGGAATGGATAAATCCCGGGGTGTATTCAAATATCCTGACACCGCAGCTGAGAAGCTCCCGGTAAAAACTGCGTGATACAGCGTGAACATACCACTTATCGGGCACGCACGGAGTCACTATCCTAACATCCACCCCCGAAAGCGCAGCGGCAGTGAGAGTTTTTATCATTTCACAGTCAAGTATAAGGTATGGCGTGGTGATGAACGCGTATCTTCTCGCCCTCGACACCCCCATCATCGTTACGCTTTCGGCCACGCAAAGCTCATCGAGCGGACTGTCTCCAAACGGCTGAACGAACCCATCCGAAACGCAGCTTTCATCAGGTATATATTTCGAAAGCGCGCTCAAACTCCCGCAGGAAAAATCCCAAAGGTTGAGAAACATCAGCGTAAGATTCCATACCCCGTCTCCGCGCAGCATCACGCCGGTGTCCTTCCAGTGGCCGCAGCGCGGCAGCCTGTTGATATATTCATCCGATATGTTCGCCCCGCCGCAAAAGGCGATATTTCCATCCACCACACATATTTTTCGGTGGTCGCGGTAGTTCATCGCTGAATACAGGTGAGGGCGGCAGCGGTTGAACGCCGCCACTTCTATGCCCATTTGTTCAAGCCGTTTAGGTATCTCCGCAGGCAAAACATCTATGCAGCCCAAATCATCATACACCACCCTCACCGTCACGCCTTTTTCCGCCTTTGCGATGAGTATCTTTTCTATTTGCTGCCACAGTGCGCCGTCTGAAATAATGAAATACTCCATAAAAATAAACTGTTCAGCCTGTTCCATCGCTTCGCAGATCTGCTCAAAAAGCTTCTGTCCGTTTGGATAGAACTCACAGTGCGTGTTGTTCCATGCGGGGAATCCCGTACACCGTTTCAGATAGACGCTCACCGGATAAAAATTCGGATAAAGAGCCGCAATATCCGGCTGGCACCCCGAATCGACCGTGATATTTTTCAGCCGCCGGTCATAAAACTCATCCAGCCTCTTTTTCAGTTTTCGCGGCAGCCTCTTGTTGCCGCCAATGAGATAAACCACCCCTCCGACCTCGGGCAGCAGCAGCATAAGCATCAACCACGCGACCTTATAAGCAGGATTATGGCTCAGAGATATAAGATACACCGCCGCAGCAATGCTGACCAGCCGCAGCATGATGCTGACAGCAGGCAGCCGATGCGAGCATACCGCAATTATCCCGCAAAGCATAAGCAGCTCGGACAAAACAATAAGAGCTATAATAACGGCTCGTCGGCAAAAGAATTTTTTGATTTTTACAAATATCATTTTTCCTCCTTCAGCGTTCTTCCATGTTGAAAAATTCATAAAATGGGAATATACTGGTTTAAACAGCATTTAGAGAATATAATACCGCCGCACTTTATTCTGGCGGAGCAATAAGATACAGCGCAACAAAGGAGGCTTAAAGTATGGTAACTTATAAAGAAGTGTCCTCAAACGAGGAAATAAAAAATTATATCCGCCAGGCGGATGCTACCCTCGGCAGCATGGGTTTCACCGAGCACAGCTTTGCCCACGTTACCAGAACCGCTACGGTAGCTCACAACATACTCTCTGAGCTCGGCTATGACGAAAGAACGGTCGAGCTTGCAAAAATCGCAGGCTTTTTGCACGATATCGGCAATGTTATAAACCGTCTTGACCACGCTCAGTCCGGCGCCGTAATGGCGTTTCGCGTACTGGACAAAATGGGGATGGATCCCGTTGAGATAGCGCAGGTCATAAGCGCCATCGGCAACCACGATGAACACACCGCCTATCCCGTCAACGCGATAGCGGCAGCACTGATAATCGCCGATAAAAGCGATGTTCGCCGCTCACGCGTAAGAAATCACGATATTTCCACCTTCGATATCCATGACCGGGTAAACTATTCGGTCACCCAGTCGGCGCTCAAGGTCGATACCGAGCAGCGAACCATGACGCTGGTGCTCAGCGTTGATACCGAGTTCAGCAGCCTTGCAAACTATTTCGAGATATTCTTGGAGCGTATGCTGCTCTGCCGCAAAGCCGCAAATTTCTTTGATTACGATTTTCATCTCAACATCAACGATATCGATATGATGTGATACTGATATTATTTATCCCTTAAGTCTTTCGGTTATTCCCCAATATAGAAATCAGCCCCTTCGCAAAATAGGCTCCGGCAAAAATAATGCACAATAAAACACGGTTTCAAGGGCTTCGATCAGCCCTTGAAACCGTGTTTTTTCGCTTGGGAACAGCTGTTTTTATGCAAATCGCTATCGCATTTCCATTTTGCGTTCGATCCGGTATTTTTTAAAACTCCGACGTATACCCATTGGGATCGGGCTAAGCTGCGCCCGCCCCTTTTATAACGTGGATTTCATTCGCTGTATTTTGCGAACTCCGCAAAGACCACCTGATTGCCGTGCTCGGCTATAATGCTGCGCAACGCATCAAAGGCAAGCCAAAGGGTGGCAGTGTTGTCATTGGGGTGAACTCCGACCTCCTCATCCGCTTTGAGGTCTTTGTCGAACACCATTACCACCGACTTGCTCTCATCGTTAAGTATACCAAGCGGGGATACGCTGCCCTGTGTAAGTCCCAAATATTTATCCAGCCTTTCCGCCGAGCCAAAGCTCAGCTTAGTGCTGCCTATCTGTTCAGCAAGATCACGCATATCCACCTTTTTATGCTCGGGAACAGTTACAAGATAGTGATTTTTTCCCTTAAAATCACGCAGAAACAGATTTTTGCATACCGTGCCCTTTCGGGTGATGCCCGCTTCATCCATTTCCTCCATAGTAAAAACGGCCGCATGCTCCATTTTCTCAAACAAAACACCCTTTTGTTCAAGCAGCTGATATATTTCCTGCTTGCCGTAAGCTCTCGCCATAATAAACACCTCTCAGCTTATTTGATACATAAACTATTATAATCATGCTGTTGCTGCTCATCAAGTAAAAAGCCAAAATAAAGCGCCGCCTGCGAATGATATACGCAGGCGGCATCGTTCTAAAAATCAATGGCAGTGATGCTCTCCGCCGCAGCCGTGATCTCCGCAGCTGTGTCCCTCACCGTGATCGTGACCGTGGTGATCGCACCGAATATTGGGGTTAAAGAGCAGCCTGCCCGCGATAAACTCGTTGACTGCAAAATCGGCAGAACCGCTCACACCGCCGTAAAGCTCTATTGAAGCCGACGAAAGAGCGCTTTGAGCGCCTGCGCCGATGCCGCCGCATATGAGGACATCAACATTTAGGGCGGTGAGAACTCCCGCAAGCGCGCCGTGACCGCTTCCATTGGTGTCCACCACCTCAGCGGAGATCACCTTATTATCCCGGACATCATAAACCTTGAACTGCTTGGTGTGTCCAAAATGCTGAAATATCTGACCGTTTTCATAAGTTACCGCTATTCTCATATAATTATCCCCTTTGAATTTTAATATTTTGTAATGAACAGATCCGGTACGCCCTTATCCGCAATATGTTTTATGATATCCCCGATTTGGAGTAAAAGTCAACGCCGCTTTTGAAACTTCTTTTTTAACCGCGCATTGTCAAATGGATATATCTGTGCCGCCGATAACACTATCGCAGCGATTGACATATCATTTTATATCTTCTAAAATTGAAAACGGATACATTCATATATCAGAAACGGAGTGTTTTTATTATGCGCTATGCGTTTGGTGTAGATATAGGCGGGACCACCGTTAAAATGGGACTTTTTTCTTCGGAGGGCGTCCTGCTCGATAAATGGGAGATACCCACCGTCACCGAAAACGACGGAGAGAGCATCCTGCCCGATGTTGCTTCCTCGATAGATCAAAAGCTTACCGAAAAGGATATCGATCCCGCTCAGGTAGACGGCATCGGTCTTGGCGTGCCCGGGCCGGTAGATGCAGAAAATATCGTCCACCGCTGTGTCAACCTCGGCTGGGGAGTTTTTGACCTCAAAGCCCGCATGAACGAGCTGCTTCCGTCTATCCCCAATGTCGCGGCAGGCAACGATGCCAACGTCGCCGCGCTCGGAGAGCTTTGGCAGGGCGGCGGCAAGGGCAAAAACAGTGCCGTTATGTTTACCTTGGGCACCGGAGTCGGCGGCGGAGTGGTCATTGGCGGGCAAATGATCGCAGGTGCAAACGGCGGTGGCGGCGAAGTGGGTCACATTGTAGTAAATACCGATGAGACCATCCCCTGCAACTGCGGAAAGTGCGGATGTCTTGAGCAGTATGCCTCAGCAAACGGAATAGTCAAAATGGCAAAAGGAATGCTCAAGCGGTGCGATACGCCCTCTGCCCTGCGTGAAATGGAGAAATTCACCTCTAAGGATATCTGCGACCTTGCCCGAAGCGGAGAAGAAATGGCATCCTCCATTCTCGACCGCTGCTGCGAGTATCTCGGCCGCGCCATGAGTTGTGTAGCATGTGCCGTCGATCCCGATGTATTCATCATCGGCGGCGGAATGAGCCGCGCCGGCAGCATAATAACCGAAGGTACAAAGAAATATTATCAGAAATACGCTTTCCATGTTTCGGCAAATACCGATATCGTCACCGCAAAGCTCGGCAATGATGCGGGCATTTACGGCTGTGTAAAAATGATATTGCATTGATATTCAGCTTCAATATTTCGGAGGTTTTTTATGAAAACAAGAAAACGAATTGGATACCGGCGCCCCAAATCCCCTTTGGCAGATATCCTTCTTGCACCGTTTTTTGCGCTTATATATTCCATTCCGGCGGCCATAATAAGCATTCCCCTATTTTTTATATTTGGACTTATTTGCGGCGCTATCGAGCCTCTCGGAGAGTTGATGGACAAAATTTTTACTTCTTTACCTTTTTGGAACGAAAAATGGGAATACGCATGGGTCCTGTATTTCGCAATTGCAATCGGCATTATATTTGAAATCATCTTCACTATACGTAATATCTATTGGTCATTTTCCGGTTATGAAACCATTCCGACCAAAGCAGATCAAAAAAACGAGGAGGCTCGAAGTTATCAATACCGCTGGGATAACATGAGCATCGACGAGCAAAAGGCCGAACTGCTTAGAGATAACCCTGAAATATACAATGAAATTTGGCACGGTGTTCCCAGAACGTCTCATATCACCGAATACCAGGAAAAGCTGAAAAAGGAAAAAGAACAGCTTTCCAAAGAACAGTGGAGCCGCGACTACGACCTTAAAATGCAGCGGCAAAGGATAATAGAGGAACTGGAAAAACTTAACCGCAGCAGATAACGAAAAAGTGCCTGCATTTTCCGACGTGAAATGCAGGCACTTTTATTTTTTGTATCAGAAAAATCCTCTCGCGTCCAGCGTTCCGACAGCGATAACAAGGATGATAGCGGCGATACATACCCAAATAAAGATATCGAGTTTTTTAATGGGAACTCCGCGAAAGCGCTCATAAAACCTTTCAACGGAATTGAGCTGACTCAGATCGCGTTGTTCATTCTGCTGCTCCGAAAGCCCGTCGTTATTTTTTTCGTTCATATGATCTCACCCTATAACACAGCAGGAGACCGCAGCCACGGTCTCCTGCCAAAATAAAAACATATTACTTCTTTGCAAGGTACTTTCTAAGATCAAGCGCAACTGCAACGATGATAACGAGGCCCTGTGCAATGTAAGTATAGGCAGGGTCAACTCTCAGGAACTGCAGGCAGATCTTGAGCAGCTCAAATACCAAAACGCCGACCAATATGCCGGAGACCTTGCCGACGCCGCCGTTGGTGGAAACGCCGCCGATGGTGCAGGCTGCGATAGCTTCGAGCTCGTAGCCGTTGCCGGTAGCGGTGGAAGCGCCGCCTGCCTTTGCGCCTACCAGGAAGCCTGCCAGCGCATAGAGGGCAGCAGCGAGCATATAGATGCGAATGAGGGTAGCATGAACATTAACTCCCGCAACCTGTGCAGCATTCTCGTTGCCGCCGATAGCATACATATACTTGCCATGGCGGGTCTTGTTGTAGAGGAACCACATGAACACGCCAACGATAACGGCAAATACCGCGAGATAAGGCAGCTCTACCGGACCGAGAGAGATCTTGCCGAGAGCAACCGCGGAGTAGGACTTTTTAAAGCCGCCGAGGGGCTGGTTATCGGTGATAACCGAGCAGAGACCGTAAATGATGGTCTGCATACCAAGGGTAGCGATAAAAGGAGGGACCTTGAGAAAAGCGATAACGCAGCCAACGATTCCGCCGAACAGCGCCATGATGACCATAACGATAAGCAGGGCTACCGGCCAGGGAATATCGGGAAGTCCGCCCCAAACGCGGGCAGCATAGTTGACATCCTGAAGCAGCATTGCCGCAAGGCAGGCAGAAAGACCTACCGCACGGCCTGCCGAAAGGTCGGTACCCTTGGTGATAAGGCATCCGGAAACGCCGCAGGCGATGATGAAGCGGGGAGAAACGTTAACGATAAGGTTGTTGAGGTTACGGAAAGTGAAGAAATTCTGGCTGTTGCAGCCTACGAAAATCGCAAGAGCAGCGATCAGCAGAATGATAGCGTTATTGGAAACAAACTTTTTGATATCAAATTTCTTTGCCATGATTACTCTTTTCCTCCTTATTCAAACTGGGTAGCAAGCGCCATTATGTTTTCCTGATTTGCCTTATCGCCATCGATAAAGCCGGTAACTCTGCCGTCGCACATTACCATGATGCGGTCAGACATACCGATAAGCTCGCTCATTTCAGAGGAGATCATGATGATGCTCTTGCCCTGCTTGGCAAGCTCGGCGATAATGCAGTAAATTTCGTATTTGGCGCCTACGTCGATACCGCGGGTCGGCTCATCCAGGATGAAGATATCGGGGTCGTTTGCAAGCCAGCGGCTGATAAGAACCTTCTGCTGGTTGCCGCCCGAAAGGCTCTGGATCTGAGTCTTGGAGGAAGGCGTCTTGATGGAAAGCTTGGCAACGTTTTCCTGAACCAGCTTTTCTATCTTGCCGTCATCTAACATGATGCCGCCGATAAGATATTTGTTGAGAGAGGAGATGGAAACGTTGTCCGCAATGGAAAGCACACCCAAAATACCGGTAGCACGACGATCCTCAGTCAGCATCGCGATACCGTTGTTGATGGCATCCTTGGGCTGGTTTATGGTCAGTTCTTTGCCCTTGTAGGTGATGGAGCCCTTGGTATGGCATCTGAGACCAAACAGGCCTTCCATCAGCTCGGTTCTCTGCGCGCCTACCAGACCGGCAACACCGAGTATCTCGCCCTTTCTGACGGTAAAAGAAGCGTCACGGAAGCTCTTAGGGTTGATGGAGGTAAAATCCTTGACCTCGAAAATCACCTCTCCGGGAAGGTTCTCTCGGTGAGGATAGAGGTTGGAAAGCTCACGACCTACCATCTTTGTGATGATAAAGTCGGTGGTCAGCTCCTTAGCGTCCCATGTGCCGATATACTGACCGTCACGCATGATGGTGACCTCGTCGCTTATGAGGAGTATCTCGTCCATCTTGTGGCTGATATAAACGATGGAAACGCCCTTTGCACGCAGTTCGTTAACGATGGTGAACAGCGCCTCTACCTCTGCCGCGGTAAGTGAGGAGGTCGGCTCATCGAGGATAAGCACCTTACAGTCTGCCGAAACAGCCTTGGCTATCTCGACCAGCTGCATCTGAGATACGCTGAGAGTGCCGAGCTTGGCTCTGGGGTCGTAATTAAGATGTACTTCCTTGAGAACTTCGGCCGCATCTGCATACATCTTATCGTGGTCGATAACAGTGATGGGACCGAATTTCTTGGTAGGATAGCGTCCTACATAGATATTTTCGCCGATGCTGCGCTCAGGAATAGGCTGAAGCTCCTGATGCACCATTGCGATGCCACGGTTGAGAGCGTCGAGCGGTCCCTTTATCTGGACCTTTTCCCCCTCATAGATCACTTCGCCCTCATCCATGTGATATATACCGAACATACACTTCATCATGGTGGACTTGCCTGCGCCGTTTTCGCCCATGAGAGCATGAACGGTGCCGGGACGAAGCTTCAACTGCGCGTGATTGAGCGCCTTGACACCGGGGAAGGTCTTGACAACATCACGCATTTCCAAACGATATTCAGACAATTTTCACTGGCCCCCTTCTGTTTTTGGTTGTTCCGCTCTATTCCCGAATAGCGAAAACGATCGGGAATACAGCCAAACGACCAATGCTGTTATTGCTCTTAACTAACGGACAAGGGGTGCGTGCGCCTTTTAGCACACGCACCCTTTGGTTGGTGTTCTGTTTTGCTGAGGTTAGAAATTACTTCATGAAGTCAGCAACGTTGTCGGGAGTAACCTTAACGTAAGGAACGTATACGCTCTGGTTGCCGGAAGTGAAGGTAGCGCCGCCGAGCAGCTCTTCCATGGAAGCAACAGCCTGGGTAGCCTGACCAACAGCGTCGTTGAGAACGGTACCGGTCATGTTGCCGGCCTTAACTTCGTTGAGGGCAGCGTCGAGAGCGTCAACGCCTACAAGGTAGATGTCCTTGTTTACGGTGCGGCCTGCAGCCTGGATGGACTGGAGAGCGCCGATAGCCATGTCGTCGTTGTTGCAGAATACAACTTCGATCTGCTCGCCGAATTGAGCGAGGTCGTTAGCGCAGATGGTCTGGCCCTTTTCACGGTCCCAGTCACCACGGGTGAGGTTGAGCTGCTCAACAGCCATGCCTGCGTCAACAAGAGCCTTAACAGAGTACTCGGTACGGAGCTGAGCGTCGATGTTCTCGGGGTCGCCCTGGATCATGATGTAGGAAACCTTGCCATCGCCGTTGATGTCGCCCTTGTTCTTGGTATCGAGAATAAGCTCGCCCTGGAAGGTGCCGGAGTCAGCAGCGTTAGCGCCAACGTAGATGAGCTTCTCATAAGCAGCCATCTCTTCAGCGGTGGGCTCACGGTTGATGAGAACGGTGGGGATATCTGCGGACTTAACGGTATCGATGATGGTAGCAGCGGCAGAGGTCATAACGGGGTTGATGATGAGTGCGTCAACGCCCTGGGTGATAAAGGTGTTGATCTGCTCGTTCTGCTTAGCCTGGTCGTTGTTGCCGTCAACAACGGTAACTTCATAACCCTTACCCTCAAGGATCTCCTGGAGAGCGTTGCGGTAGGTGGTCATGAAAGCGTCGTCAAACTTGTAGATGCAAACGCCGATGGTCTTCTTCTCAGCGGCTGCGGGAGCCTCAGAGGCTGCGGGTGCTGCAGGTGCTGCGGGTGCTGCGGAAGCAGCGGGAGCAGCCGCAGGCTTGGAACCGCCGCAAGCTGCAAGGCTGAGTACCATAACGGCAACCAGCACAAGTGCCATAAACTTCTTCATGTTGATCTTCTCCTAACATATGTTTAAAATTTGTATGGAGCGCGCAAGCCGCAGACCCCCATACTACACTAACAAGTATACATTCTTTTTATTGCAATGTCAATAAATCATTTGCTATATTATTAGCTTCAATGCCGGAATTTTCGACCAAATCGCCTTATTTTTTCCTGTATTTACGGTATTGTGTGGGACTTATTCCTATTTGGCGGTGAAATACTCTCGAAAAATAGAGCGGATCTTCAAACCCCACCGAGGCCGCCACAACTCCTACCGCAAGGTCGCTGTGACTCAGAAGCTGGCAGGCTCGCTGTATCCTGTAATCGGTTAGATATTCGCTGGGCGAGCATCCGAACTCGCTTTGAAAAGCACGGTAGAGGTGGCTGCGGCTCACTCCTACCTGCCTTGCGGCATCCTCTACCCCTATCGAAGCGGAGTAGTTCTGCTGAAGAAAAGCCGCGGCACGGCGCGCATGGTCGTAAGCGGTTTTCTGCCGCTCACCCATTTCGCCTTCCATCAAGGTCCCCAGCGCTGCCTGAAGATATCCCGCCATTCTCACCGCACTGGGATAATCGCTTCCTCTCGCCTTATATATATCCAATAGTCCATGTCTCAGCCGTTCCCCCGACTTTGGCTTGAGAACGGCATCATTTTTTGAAAACGGAGTCTGCGCCAGCAAAAGCGGAGCCGCCGCGCCCGAAAAACCCACCCAATAGTATTCCCATGGGTCATTGGGGTCGGCGCAGTAATATATTTTTGTATCGGGATAGGCCAAAAAAGCCTCGCCCGCTTCAAGCTCAAAGCAGTCCTGTTCGGTTTGATAACGTCCCTTTCCCGAAACTATATAATGAAGCAGATAGTGGTCTCTCACGCCCGGTCCCCAGCCATAGCCGGGTGGGCATTTTTGAAATCCCACATTATATACCACCAGCGAAAGCTCAGCGTGTTCCTCTGCCTTAAAGGAATATTTGAAATTTGACGCCACCGCCTCTTCCCCCTTTGAATATCCATTCTATACAATGATACACCGCAGATCCGATTCATGCAACAAAAATCCATATCTCAAATCACTCTCCGCTATGGAAATCGCCCGCAAAACCTGCTAATTTATAATCATAACATAGAAACGGAGGGCAACATTCATGGATAACTTGATAAACCTTCTCGATAAAAAAGCCTTTGATGATACCCTGACCTCGCTTTACGGACGTCAGAACCTTGACAGAGCGCGCAGCCGCTGTGCCTCGGTCATCTCAGGATTCGGCAAAGCCTTCGGCAATTCGCCCGAAGCGCTTTTCAGCGCTCCCGGACGCACCGAGCTTGGCGGCAACCACACCGACCACCAGCATGGCTGTGTGCTTGCGGCAGGCGTCGACCTTGATATCCTCGCCGCCGTCACCCCCAACCAAAGCGGTATGATAAGGGTGCAGTCTCAGGGCTACCCCCTCATCGTAGTCGATCTCTCTGAACTTACCCCCAAGCCCGAGGAAGAAAACACCTCGGCGGCGCTCATCCGCGGCGTTGCTGCAAGGATGTCGGCGTTGGGCTGTCCCCTTAAAAACGCCGGACTGGATGCTTACCTCGTATCCGATGTGCCCGGCGGCAGCGGACTTTCCTCCTCCGCCGCATTTGAAGTGCTTATCGGCACCATTCTCAACGAGCTTTTCTGGCAGGGGAAATGCAGCGCCGTTGAGATAGCGCAGATAGGCCAGTATGCTGAAAACGTATTCTTCGGCAAGCCCTGCGGACTCATGGATGAGACCGCCTCCTCAGTCGGCGGAGTAGTCGCCATCGATTTTGCCGATACCTCCGCGCCCGTTGTGGAAAAGATCTCTCTCGACCTCACCGCAGAAGGCTATGCCCTCTGCATACTCGATTCCGGCGCCGACCATGCCGACCTCACCGCCGAATACGCCTCCATCACCGACGAGTTGAAAGCGATAAGCCGCCATTTCGGCAAAGAAGTTCTTCGCGAGATCCCCGAATCCGACTTCATCGCCGCTCTTCCCGAACTTCGCAAAGCGGCAGGCGACCGCGCGGTTATCCGCGCCTTCCACTTCTACGCCGAAAACCGCCGTGCCGCCGATGAGGCCGAAGCGCTCAGAAAGGGCGATTTCAACGAGTTTCTGCGCCTTGTCCGCGAATCGGGACGTTCCTCCGCCATGTATCTCCAAAACGTCATACCCACCGGTCAAACCACCTATCAGGAGCTGATGCTCACCATCGCCCTCTGCGAAAAGCTGCTGGCAGGCCGCGGCGCCGTCCGCGTTCACGGCGGCGGTTTCGGCGGCACCGCTCAGGCGTTCGTTCCGCTCGATATGCTTGAGTCGTTCAAGGCCCAAACCGAGGCTGTGCTGGGCGCAGGACACTGCCATGTTGTTTCGGTCCGCCCCGTCGGCGGTATCCGACTTGCGTAAGGAGGAAGCAAAGATGATATATCAGGCTATATCCGACCTTATATCCTACGCCTTGTCAAATCAGCTCATCGAAGCTGATGACCGCGTTTGGGCGACCAACCGGCTGATGGATGCGCTGCGCCTTTCCGACCGGCGGCAGCCCGAATCGGAGCAGCAGCGCCCGCTTGAGGATATTTTGGCTGATATCCTCAACTACGCCGCCGATAACGGAATTATCAGCGATGATATCACCAGCCGCGACCTTTTTGATACCGAGCTGATGGGCAGGCTCACTCCCCGCCCCTCGCAGGTGAGAAAAACCTTTGCCGAAAAATATGCCATATCCCCCGAAGCTGCCACCGACTGGTATTATAAGCTCAGCCGGGATACCGATTATATCCGCCGCTACCGCATCGCAAAAGATATGAAGTGGACTGCCGCTACCGAGTACGGCGAGCTGGACATCACCATCAACCTTTCCAAGCCCGAAAAGGATCCCAAGGCTATTGCCGCCGCAAAGCTGGCGCCCCAAAGCGGCTACCCCAAATGCCTGCTCTGTGCCGAAAATGAGGGCTATGCCGGGCGAATGAACCATCCCGCGCGCCAGAACCACCGCATCATCCCCGTCACCATCGATAACAAGGACTGGTTCTTCCAGTATTCCCCTTATGTCTATTACAACGAGCATTGCATCGTATTTAACGGCGAGCATACCCCCATGAAGATAGAGCGTTCCACCTTCCGCAAGCAGCTCGATTTTATAAAGCAGTTCCCCCATTATTTTGTCGGCTCCAACGCCGACCTGCCCATCGTCGGCGGCTCGATACTCAGCCACGACCATTTTCAGGGCGGCAGATACACCTTTGCCATGGAAAAAGCCCCCATCGAACGCAAGGTGTCCTTCGCCGGATTTGAGGATGTTGACTGCGGGATAGTGAAATGGCCTATGTCGGTCATCCGCATCAGCTGCGAAAAAGATGACAGATTGGTTGAGCTTGCCGACAAAATATTGAAAGCGTGGCGCGGTTACACCGATGAAGCAGCCTTTATCTTTGCCGAGACCGATGGCGAGCCGCACAACACCATCACCCCCATCGCGAGAAAACGCGGCGAAAAATATGAGCTTGACCTCGTTTTGCGCAACAACATAACCACCGAGCAGTTCCCACTTGGCGTTTACCACCCCCATCAGGAACTGCACCACATCAAAAAAGAAAACATCGGCCTCATCGAGGTAATGGGTCTCGCCGTTCTGCCCGCAAGACTCAAAGCCGAGCTTTCCGCTCTTGCAAAAGCGCTCGTATCGGGCAGCGATATCCGCTCTGACGAATCGCTCGAAAAGCACGCCGATTGGGCAGAGCAGCTCAAAAAACAGTATTCTTTCACCGCCGAAAACGCCATGAAAATTCTTCAGGACGAGGTCGGCAAGGTTTTCGCGCAGGTTCTTGAACACGCAGGCGTTTATAAATGCACCGATGAGGGCAGGAATGCGTTTATGCGTTTTATTCAGTCTGTTTGATGTATAAGGAGGAGTTTTAGTATGAAAACTATTCTTGTTGCCGGCGGCGCCGGTTATATCGGAAGCCACATGGTGGCACTTCTTGCTGAAAAGGGCATCGATACCGTTGTTGTCGATAATCTCTGCACCGGTCATAAGGATGCCGTAAAGGGCGCCCGCAAGACCTATATCGGCGACCTTCGCGACGGAGAATTTCTCGATAAGATATTCACCGAAAACGAAATTGACGGCGTTATCAACTTTGCCGCTTTCTCTCTGGTAGGCGAAAGCGTTGTCGATCCGCTCAAATACTACGGGAACAACGTCGCGGGCTCCATTTCGATGCTCGGCGCTATGAACAAGCACGGCGTTAAGCGCATCGTTTTCTCCTCCACCGCCGCAACCTACGGCGAGCCGGAAAAGCAGCCCATCGAGGAGACCGACCGCACCGACCCCACCAATCCCTACGGCGCGAGCAAGCTCGCCATCGAGGGAATACTCAAGTGGTGTGATAACGCCCACGGTATCCGCTATGCCGCTCTGCGCTACTTTAATGCCGCAGGCTCCAATACCGATATCGGTATCGGTGAGGACCACTCTCCCGAATCACATCTCATTCCGCTGGTCATGAAGACCGCTCTCGGTCAGCGCAGCCACATCGGCATCTTCGGTGACGACTACCCCACCGCAGACGGCACCTGCATCCGCGACTACATCCACGTCCGCGACCTTGTCGAAGCCCATCTGCTTGCCCTCGAATACCTTGAGCGCGAGGATAAGAGCGGGACCTTCAATCTCGGCAGCGGCGATGGCTACTCGGTAAAGCAGATAATCGATTCCGCGCGCCGCATCACCGGCAGAGAGATACCCGCAAAGATAGAACCCCGCCGTGCAGGCGACCCCTCGGTGCTCATCGCATCCAACAAAAAGGCAGCCGAGGTTTTGGGCTGGGCCCCCAAACGCGGTCTCGATGATATAATCGCCGACGCGTGGAGCTGGCACAGCAATCATCCCAACGGTTACGAGGATAAATAATGATAAAGATCAAACCTTTCGGCTCTATCGATGGAATTGATGTTCCGCTGCTGGTCATCAGCGACGGCAGCATCTCGGTCGAGCTTATCCCCTACGGAGCAGCGATACGCTCCATCATCGTCCCCGATAAAAACGGTATCCCCACAGATATCTGCCTCGGCTACGATACCCTTGAGCAATATCAAGCTCTCGACGCCTGCTTCGGCGGCACCATAGGCCGCTGCGCCAACCGAATAGGCGGCGCAGGTTTCGAGATCGAGGGCAAAGAATATAATGTCACCGCAAACGAGGGGGCAAATATGCTCCACGGAGGAAACGAGGGCTTTCATAAAAAGCTGTGGCAATATTCCTGTGACGGCAGCAGCGTCACATTCTCTCTCGATTCCCCCGACGGCGACGAGGGCTTTCCCGGATATCTTCGCGTCGAGGTCTGCTATACTTTAAAGGGCAGCACCCTTTTTATCGAATACCACGCTGTGTCCGATAAGGATACGGTGGTCAATCTGACCAATCACGCATATTTTAACCTTTCAGGCCACGACCACGGCAAAACAGATGACCACCTGCTCACCGTAAATGCCGATAGATATACCCTTGCCGATGAAGGCAATGTCCCCACCGGAGAGATATCCTCTGTCGAAGGCACCGTACTGGACCTCAGAAGCGCCGTTTTGCTTGAAAGCAGGCTTCATCGTCCTGAACTGGCAGCAAGCCGCGGATTCGACCACAATTTTGTACTCAACGGCGGAGCATCCCCCGCTGCGGTATTAGTCTCACAAACCAGCGGCATCGCACTCGAACTGCACACATCACTTGAAGGCATGCAGCTTTATTCTTCCGGCTTTCTTACCGAACGGGTCGGCAAGAACGGCGCCATTTACGGCAAAAGCCATGCCCTCTGCCTTGAACCGCAGCATTTCCCCGATGCGGTGAACCACCCCAATTTCCCCTCGCCTATACTGAAGGCAGGCGACCAATACCGTCAAACTATCAGCTTTAAATTTTTCACTATATAAAAAAGTTAGACGTCTATCAGTTTTTTCGATAGGCGTCTAATTATTTTGTATATGCATTTCACGATTTTTCGGTTGTTTGGTTTGCTTTCATTATATATAATAATAGTGGTATATTATATCGATGTAAATAAAACAAAGGAGTCGGAATATGAGGATCACATTTTTAGGCGACATTATGATAGAACCACCCGTTCTTAAAGCGGCAAAGCGCCCCGGCGGCAAATATGATTTCGACGATGTTTTCAAATATGTAAAGCCGATGCTTGATCAATCGGATTACGTTATAAGCAACCTTGAAACTCCTCTCGCGGGCAAAGAAGCGCTTTACACACAGCATCATTACGCCTTCAACGCCCCCGATGAATACGCCGATGCAGTCAAAAAGGCGGGCATCGATCTCATCTCCACCGCCAACAACCATACCTTCGACCGCGGCTACGACGGCCTGGTGCGTACCATCAAGGTGCTCGACGAAAAGGGCATCAGCCACGGCGGCACCTACCTGCCCGGAACCGAAGCCCCCGAAGCGTTTTATACCGAGGTCAACGGCGTTAAGATAGCCGTTGTCATCAATACATACAGCACCAACTACGGCGGTTCCGGCGGCAATTATCTTGCCACCGGCGAGTGGGAGGGCACTGTAAACCTACTCCGCCCGCAGGATCGCCCCACCTATCTTCCCGGCGTAATGCACGAAAAGGACTGGGTCGACAAGCTATTCAAAAAGCTCGAAAACGAACCCAGAGGACGTATCAAAAAGTGGCTCGGCATGTGCCACACCTACGCCCGCGCCGACGACTGGCTGGATAAGGAAGTCGTCGCTCCTTACATAGATAAAATGCAGGCCGATATCCGCAAGGCAAAGGAAAAGGCAGATATCGTTATCCTTTACCCCCATGTAGGCGGACAGTTCAACCTCAAGCCCGGCTATTTCAGCCAGTATGTAGTCGAAAAGGGTCTTGAAGCAGGCGCAGACGCGGTGGTCGCATCCCATTCCCACTGCCCGCAGCTTGCCAAGGTCGAAAACGGAGTGCCGGTAGCATATTCGCTGGGCAACTTCAACATGTCTCCCCTCTCCAGCCTTGCAATGCACGAAAATCTTTCGGAGTACGGACTTGCTCTTCACCTCTATATCGAGGATAAAAAGATAGTAAAGACCACCTTCTCCGCTATCCTCAACTACGAAAAGCGCGGCACTCAGGTTTCGGGCTACCCCGTAGATGCACTCTACGCAGCCACCACCGACCCCAAGGAAAAAGCGCGTCTTGAAAAGGACGTTATGAAGCTTTACGGAACTGTCACCGGCAAGGTACTGACCGGCGAAATAATCCGCAAGGAATACGAGCTGTAAAACAAAACCAGGCTCCGGATATCATTTACGGTATCCGGAGCTTTATTGTGAATTAATATAAATGAGAACAGCTGAAAATTCATTTAAAATCCCCTTTGAAAAATCCGAAAAATTGAATTACCATATTTATACAACGTGTGGCAGATATGCGTAATTCCGGTTGCGTAATATGCCGCGCGTTATTTTTCAAACGGAGTGATGTTTTATGAAACGAGTAAAGTCAGCCTGCATCTGTCAGACTCTTCATTTTATGCTCAAAGAAGATGTCGCACATGATTACGCCGTAAAGCTGGTGAAGGAAGAGATCGAGCATTATAAGAAAACCTTGGAACACAACCGTACCCAGTATAAGATCCTTGAAGAAACCGAACAGCCGGACGGCTCGGTTATCATCAAGGTGATAAAGCAATATAATTCCAGTCCTGTAGGCAACTATTTGGACTGATGCGCAGAAGGGCAGGCTGATTTTAAGATCAGCCTGCCCTTCTGTCTGATCAGCGAAGCAGAAAAGCAACGATATTTTATTTCTCAATTTTAGGCAGCTTTTCACGGTAAACCGCGAGCTCTTCATCGGTAGGTATATAGTCATCCATCTTTCCATCATGGAATTTTTCGTATGCGAGCATATCAAAATATCCTGTTCCGGTAAGGCCGAATACTATGGTTTTCTCCTCTCCGGTCTCTCTGCACTTGACCGCCTCGTCGATGGCAACCCGAATAGCATGTGAGCTTTCGGGAGCGGGCAGTATGCCTTCAACTCTTGCAAAATATTCGGCGGCTTCAAAAACATCGGTCTGCTTTACGCTCACAGCCTCCATCCATCCCTGATGATAAAGCTCGGAAAGTGTGGAACTCATACCGTGATAGCGAAGCCCTCCCGCGTGGTTTGCTGAGGGGATGAACGCGCTGCCGAGGGTATACATTTTAGCAAGCGGGCAAACCATTCCGGTATCGCAGAAATCGTAAGCGTAAACGCCTCTGGTAAAGCTGGGGCAGGATGCCGGCTCTACCGCGACGATTCGATAATCGGCCTCTCCGCGGAGTTTTTCGCCCATGAACGGCGCTATCAATCCGCCGAGGTTTGAGCCGCCGCCCGCGCAGCCTATAATAACATCCGGCTTGATGCCGTATTTATCAAGAGCGGCCTTGGTCTCAAGTCCGATCACCGACTGGTGCAAAAGCACCTGATTGAGAACGCTTCCGAGAACGTAGCGGTAGCCTTCGCTTGTTACGGCTCTTTCAACCGCCTCGGAAATCGCACATCCAAGACTTCCGGTGGTGCCGGGGTGTTCGACAAGTATCTTTTTTCCCACCTCAGTTTCCATCGAAGGAGATGGTGTTACCGAAGCGCCGTAGGTTCGCATCACCTCGCGGCGGAATGGCTTCTGCTCGTAAGAGCATTTTACCATATATACCTTACAGTCAAGTCCAAAGTAAGAGCAGGCCATGGAAAGTGCCGTTCCCCACTGGCCGGCTCCGGTCTCAGTAGTAACGCCTTTAAGCCCCTGCTTTTTAGCGTAATATGCCTGTGCGATGGCGGAATTGAGCTTGTGGCTTCCACTGGTGTTGTTTCCTTCAAACTTATAATAGATCTTCGCGGGGGTCTTCAGCTTTTCCTCAAGGCAGTATGCCCTTACAAGCGGCGAAGGACGGTACATTTTATAAAAATCGCGTATCTCCTCAGGTATCTCAAAATATGGCGTATCGTTATCCAGTTCCTGAGCGATCAATTCTTCGCAGAATACGCCTGCGAGTTCTTCCGCCTTCATCGGCTGATGGGTGGCGGGGTTGAGAAGCGGTGCCGGTTTCTGCTTCATATCGGCACGCAGGTTATACCAAGCCTTGGGCATCTCGTTTTCATTAAGATAGATCTTGTAAGGTACTTTTTCGTTTTTCATTATATTCTCCTCCATATCGGTTCAAGCAGGTTTGGGGTCGTCGTCTTCCTCAGTAAGCATATTTATTATTCGGCGCCTTATATGACGCCAGCGTTTTGTCATCAGCATTATATTTACCTCCTTAAAATAAGAAAGATCCCTTTGACCTTTATAATTCGTCAAAGGGATATTTATAAACAAAAACGTCCTTGACAGAACTATACTTCTGTCAAGGACGAATAAAAAACTTATCCGCGGTGCCACCTTGATTCACGGAATGACCCGTGCGCTTGTCAGGATACCAACATATCCCCGGCAACTGACGTATGCCCACACGTTGCAGAATACTCCGGGAGACCCCCGTTTGACTACACCCTCAGCGGTCCATTTGACAACTTGTTTCTCACCTGACTCTCA
>CAZSEO010000014.1:31396-49504 GCA_964605985.1 uncultured Oscillospiraceae bacterium
GCTTCAACGGTTTAACATATTCAATTTTTATTACGTTATACCACTAACACATGCGGCTGTCAATAGTCAGAAAAGCATATTTTTAAAAAATGTTTGACCGGCAGCAAGGATAAGCTCTCTGCCGCTATTTTGCCAACTCATTTTATGCTTATCCAAGAATTGCCATTGCAATCATCACGGAGAAAGTAAGCGCATCAATAAGTATTCCGATAATTTTAACAGTTACTATTCGCTTCTCCATTTCAACAATAACGCTGAGTTTATAATTACAAGCACCGAGCCCGCATTATGCACCAGCGCACCGACGACCGGATCTATCACCCCTGTGATAGCAAGCGCTATCGCAAGGAAATTGAGTCCCATAGAGAATATCATGTTCAGCTTAATAGTCATCATCATTCTCTTTGAGAGCGCAAACAGGTGGGGCAGCTCTTTTACTTCGTCATCCACAAGAGCAATATCTGACGCATCTACGGCAATATCACTTCCCACACCGCCCATTGCAATGCCGACATTGGCTTTTTTCAGCGCGGGAGCATCATTTATCCCGTCACCGATCATACAGACCGATTCCCCGTCCTTTTGATAACCGTCAATAAAGTTCAGCTTTTCTTCGGGCAGACAGTTAGCGTGTATCTCAGCGATATGCAGCTTATCTCCAATGGCAGCTGCCGCATTTTTATTATCTCCTGTCAGCAATACGGGGGTAACGCCGAGTTTATGCAAACTGTCTATCATCTGTATGCTTTCTTCGCGAATGGTATCTGCAAGCACGATATAGCCTGCGGGGATATCATCGACAGCGATATATATCACCGTACTGCCCAGGTTCAGATATTTTTCGGCGCCTGCCTCAAATTCGTTGGAAAGGTGAGCATCTTTCAGCAGTTTGAGATTACCTGCTTTGATTTGTTTTCCGTCAACAACAGCGATAACGCCTTCACCTGGTATCATCCTGAAATTCTCGGCTGCAGCAGGCTTTGCACCAAAGCAGCGAACAATAGCTTTGCCCAAAGGATGTTCGCTCATCTGCTCGGCAGAAGCAGCATAGGCATATATTTCGTCTTTGCCGTATTCCGAAACCGTTTCCACCGCAATGACCTTTGGCGTTCCGTAGGTAAGGGTACCCGTCTTATCAAAGGTGATCTTTGATACCTTTGCCAGTCTTTCAAGTGCGTCTCCCTCTCTGATAAGGAAGCCGTGCTTGGTCGCATTGCCGATAGCCGCCATAATTGCCGTAGGGGTAGCCAGCACCAAAGCACACGGACAGAACACAACAAGGATTGTAACTGCACGGATGATCTCACCCGATATGATCCAGGTAAGTGCGGCTGCGGTCAAAGCAATAACAACTATCCATGTAGCCCATTTGTCCGCAAGGCCAACGATCTTGGCTTTTCCCGCATCGGCGGACTGGACGAGCTTGATCATTCGCTGGATGGAACTGTCTTCGCCTACCTTCGTGGCCTTCATCTCAAATGCGCCAAACTGGTTGACCGTTCCCGAAGACACCTCATCACCCACTGTTTTATCCACCGGCAATGATTCTCCCGTAATGACCGCCTGATTGACCGAAGTCTGTCCCGAAATAATAACGCCGTCAACCGGCACTGTCTCGCCGGGCAAAACACGGATAATATCACCTATGGTGACCTTCTCGGCAGCAATGATATTTTCTGTTTTGTCTGTGATGATTCTTGCTGTCTGCGGTGTAAGATGCACAAGTTTTTCAATACCTGCTCTTGCTTTGGCAACCGTCAGATCCTCAAGCAGCGCACCAAGCTGCATAATGAAAGCGACCTCGCCTGCGGCAAAATCCTCGCCAATGCAAACAGAAGCTGCAAGCGCAAGAGAAACAAGCACATCTGCTTTAATATCAAGCGCAGTGACAAGTCCGATGACGGCCTCCATTATGATAGGCAAGCCGCAAAGTATTATGGATACCCAGGCCGTATCAAAGGGCAGGGACATCAAATCAAAAATACTGATAATGAGAGCTATTCCGGAGATCAAAAGAAATGCTATATCTTTCTTTGTACCTCCCAGTTCCATAAATCGTTCTGCTTTTTCGATCACTTTTTTCATTTCCGGCCTCCCTTTCTATACCCATGGGGGTATGCGCATATTATACCCCCATGGGTATACACTGTCAAGCAACGCAAAGAAAAAAGACAGCCATAAAGACTGTCTTTCAAAAAAGTTGAATTTCACTGCATATTAGCAAAGCGTTCAACCGCTTTGGTAAAGCTCTCAATGGTTTTATCCGCGTCACCGTGTTCGATGCCATCTTTAACACAGTGTTTGATATGTCCTTCAAGAACGACCTGCCCGGCTTTATGCAAAGCAGATTTCGCCGCATTGATTTGTGAGAGGATATCTTCACAAGGAACATCCTCGTCTATCATCCTGTCTATTGCCTGCACCTGACCAATGATCTTTTTCAGTCTGCGGTGCAGATTATCGGCATCCATACACTGCTTCATACACTAACCTCCATACCGCTAAAGGTATATGTGTTATAACAGATTTCTTCAGTTTTGTCAATGCAGACAGCAGCGCTGCGGGATACTGCTTCAAACTATCCCAATATTCTATTGCCAACAAAAATTAAAAAGCCTCTTTTAATGTTGGTAATATTATAAGCCCAACAATTTCGCGGGATTTACTCGAGCCATTTTATCAAAGTTTTCGGCCGAAACGCCCTCGGCTTCCATCAGCGAAGCAAACAGCTTCATACCTTCGCCGGAGGACATACGGCTGCGCTGACCAAGGTCGGTTGTAACGATGGTATGCTCAGCGCCCACTCCTTTGATATAGGCCGCCACATCGGCAGGAGTAAGGTCGTCTATCGGCATCAAAGCATAGCTTTGTTCGGCATAAACGCCGCCCAAAGCGGTAAGCTGCAGGATATCCTCTACCGTCAGCTCGGTCGTCTCATAGGCCGGATGAGTCAAAATGATCTTTTCTACTCCCATGCTGCGGGCCAGCGGAACCAAGTGAAAGACCTCTTCTTTGGATATATGTCCGGTTGCCAGAATAAGGTCATTTGCCGCAATTATGCGCAGTATCTCTTTAAGCTGATGCTGCGTCTCGGCCGCCATAACATTGATAGGCGGCACCTGATCGACGGGAGTTCCGGTGATAAGCCCACCGGTCCATTCGGGAGGAACGTCATACTGTTCTCCGTCACTGTGCCGCACATTCAAATGCGCCTGCGCATGAACGGTAGGCATCCAAACCATCTTAAGCAACTGCTGTCCATCGTGCTGCATACCAAGCGATCCCCTTAGCGCAAAGGGATTCAATCCGCCCACATAATGGTTGAGGGTAATAGATCCCCACACATTGCGGGCACCTCTTTCCCACGCCATTTTTACAAAGGGTACGGTGGAAAAGTAATGGCTTTTAAGTACCGCACCTGCCATGTTTTCCTTTGCAAGCGCTTCGCCGGCTTCTATGGCGTCATACTTGCGCGGAATGGCTTCGGGTCCGGCGTGAAGGTGAAGATCATACCAGCCGCTCAATTGGAAGCCGCCTTTTCATCACACTGGCGGTTTACTTCCGCCAGATAACCGTGGAATTTTTCAATATTTCCTGCCGAAGGCTTAGCGGTAAATGCGCTTACTGCAAAGAATACCAACAGGTTGCATACCAAGCCCCAGAAGCCGCTGGAAAGACCCAAGGGAGTCTTCATGGCAGGAACATACTGTGTAAGAATAACAACGGTAACACCGGTGATCAAACCGCCCATAGCGCCCGCCTTGGTAGCGCCCTTCCAATACAGGGCACCGATAAGCGAAGGCAGTATCTGCAGACATCCGCCGAGAGCTATAGTAACGATGGTGGTGATAAGCTTGTTGGTGTGAACGCTGAGCGCCAATGCTGCCGCGCTGATAACTACGATAAATACCTTGCCGTTGAACAGCGCCTTTTTATCGCTTGCGTCAGGCCTGATGCCCTTGTAAATGTCAACAGTAAAGATAGAGGAAGCCGAATGTAGCTGCGAGTCGGTGGAGGACATGGTAGCGGCCAGTGCACCTGCCATTACCAAGCCGACCAAAACGGGGGAAGCATACTGAGTAAGCATCATCGGAACTACCTGATCAGCCTTTTGCAGACCGGGCATATAAACTACGCCGGAGAAAGAGATCATCATGATCGGAACATAGAAGAAGATGAGGTAGATGGGGGTGGTTACCGACAGCCACTTCAAAGTCCTGGGGTTCTTTACAGCAAAGAAACGCTGGAAAGAAGGAGGATAAATGGAAATGCCGAACAACGAAATGAAAGAGGTCATGTAGGTGGGCCAGTATTCAAGAGGAACCATGACCTTTTCGGGGAACTGAGTCGCCATGGTCTGCATCAAGTTGGTCCAGCTCATGCTGCCGCCGGTTTTAACAAGAATAACGCCTCCGGCGATCCAAATCATAACGATCATCAGGATGCCCTGAACGGTATCGGTCCATGCAACAGCCTTAAAACCGCCCAACAAAATGTAACCGATGATGACCGCATAAAGGATCACGCAGCCCATCAGATAGGAAACGCGGCCTTCGGTTATGGTTTCAAAAATGATACCGCCGGCTGCTATCTGGCTCTGCAGATAAGGAACCAGGAATACCAGGCTTACGATGGCTACAAGATAACGCAAAGCCTTGCTTTCATAGTAATCGCCTACCAGCTCACCCTGAGTCATATAGTTATACTTTTGGCCCAAATACCATGTGGGGCGACCGATGATGTATATCATCAGCGGGCTTACTACGCAGGAGGTAAAGGTGGCAAAGAATTTAATGCCTACTGAATACATCTGACCGGCAGCACCTATGAACGCAAAGCTGCTGTGGAAAGTAGCGACATAGGTAAAGAACGCCACAAAAGCGCCCAAAGAACGGTTGCCGACAAAATAATCCGAAAGGGTAGTTTCTCCCTTAGTACGGGTAAATACACCAACAGCCAAAACTACAGCGCAATATATCGCAACAATAATGATAGTGATCTGCCAATTAGCCATATCCTTATCCTCCCCTTAATCGCGCATGACCTTCCAGGCCAATAAAACGCCTGCAAGGATCAACAGAGTATAGGCGGTCCAAAAATAGAACACGCTGAAAGGCATACCCAAAATAAAGGGCTCCAGCTTGGTGGAGAATATTGCTCCGATAGGATAGTTGACCAGCGCAAAAGCTATTACCCACAACAGGGTAAATACTATACGCCGTGTTTTTCGGTTTTTCATGATGTATTTCCTCCAGTCTTTAGCGTTCCATCACGCTATCACTTTAGCTTGTAAAAGTATATACGACTTTGAGCCAATTGTCAATGGCTTGGCAGCCTTTCGTGCTATTATCGCAAAAATCCCATCGATTTTACTCGACGGACTTTCCCCTGTCATTTTGTCACAAAAGACGATGGCTGCAAAAAACGGCTCGATGCAGCCAATTTGTAGCCAGTAAGAATCCCGGAAAACCCTGTAATATCAAGGGCACTGAAAAAGTCAGATCTAATGTAGATTTGGCTTTTTCAGTGCCCTTTATTAAAAAGGATTTCCGGAACGATTATATTATTCCCATTCGGTAATAAACAATTATGCCGCGATAACTACATTTTTATTGCCATTTTCGTTTTAATATCTCGCTCTTCAAATACAAAATTATATATTTAGTACCAATGGCAACAAAAGTGAGGCCTTCAAATTCGGCTGACATACACAAGAAAATTCTAAAAGATCATAAAGCCCACAGCTTACAAAACTTTATCTGCAAAATAATCATGAACACAGTTACCAAGAAAAAAACGCCGCAAAACAAATGCTGAACTCAACCGGGTTTCTCGACAGACTGAGACGGAATTATATCCGTCTTATTTGTGTGAAATAAAATAGCAACGATACAACATTTTTGTTTTTTAAATGTGTATCGTTGCCTATTCTTGTTTTTCGCTTAAATAGGGCAAGCCCTTAACTTAATGCCATTGGGATATGAGGAGATGGGTTATCAGGTCAAATTCGGCGCTGCGGACAAATCGATTAGCACGATTTATGATGGTCATGCCGCTATGGCCTCCTTTGAGAAGGATTTGACCAATGCATTTCGGCGCGTTGTCATTGTTAGTCCCTATTTGCAAAAGAGCCGGACCGTGAAGTTTATTACGGTTCTGCAGAAAGCATTGGCCTCCGGGATCGACATTGTGGTTCACACTAAAGAGGCAGATAGCTATGACTCTAAGAATCAAGAAAGTGTGCGTGAAGCAATTACTATATTGGCGGTATAATAAATCCAAATATTTTGTCAGGCGGTGCGTCATGTCGGATCAGAACTTTTTAATCAAGCCTATCGCCCATATCAGAACCGATTTCAAAGAGAAATTCGGTATACCGCGTCAGAGCGGCATAGTCGGTGAGCACACCCCGACAGAGGGCACCGTACTCATCGTTTCGGGAGCCGACATGCTTGACAACGCTCCCATATACGATTTAAAGCCGTATATCCCCTACACCGACTGCCACCCAGATTCAAGGGGCGGCTTTGCCGATTCGGGCGCGCCCGAACCGCTTGAAGTCGATATACCCGAGCAGCTGCTCGGCGGCTTTCCTCAGGAGAAGCGCGAAGCACTGATAAGCGTTCTCGCGCAGGACCCGCGCCCTGCATATCAGAACGACCCCGAAAGGGTATACGGGCTCAGCTTTGCAGGCTATTCGGTGTGCTTCACGGTATCCGAAAAAGCACTCAGAGTAGTGGGCCTCTCAGCCGAATGACGCCTATCGCTATCAAATCAGCTCTTTTGCTTTATCTGCTGTGAAGTTCTTTATATTTCGACGGTGAAACTCCCGTTATTCTGACAAAGTTGCGGTAAAAGGTGGAGGTCTCGTCGTATCCTATCCTTTCCGCAACTTCTCCCAGCGGCATATCGGGATTGTCGCGTATCAGCATTTCTGCCTCGCGTATCCTGCGGTTTATTATATATTGCTTGAGCGAAAGTCCGGTAAACTGCGGAAACTGCGCACAAAAGGACGAACGCGACATTCCAAACTGCTTTACAAGCACCGAAAGCGTGATGTTCTCATTAAAATGCCCGTCGATATATTCAACGCAGCTGCTCAGCGCGTTGTTGTAGGCCGCCATCTCCTTATATTCCTCGCGGTTTTGCGGCTGCTGGTAGTAATTCTGCGAAAGGGTATTCACTATCGCCGCGATAAGGCTTGTGGCCGAGGTAATCTCCGCAGGATATCTCGCTTTTTGCTCGCGGATAAGGCAATCGAGCAGCGCCTGCATATTTTTCTGCTGTGTAGCATCGAGCAGCACCCTGAGCTTGACCGGATCGGACATCAATGGGTCAAGGTGTTCTCTGAGCATCGACAAAAACTTGTAGGCGTTCGACTGTGAAAATCCGGTATGGAACATGCTTTCGGCAAAAGAAAGAGAATATATCTCCGAGTTTTTATCTACGAAGTTCACGCTGTGAGAAAAGCCCGGCGGAATGATAAAGGCATCGCCGTGACCCAGCGTCACTTTCTCCCCCTCCTGACCGTGTATTATAGAGCCGCGCGAAACAAAGCACACCTGAAAATAATCGTGGTAATGAGGGTTTTCAGCCACTGCGCTGTCCTGTATCTTATAAATATGATAGTTTCGGTTCTCCGTATCAAAATAATCCATCGTTATTATCGGAGCCATTTGCAAAACTGTCCTTTCTGATATCTTTACCAAATTATAATCCAACTCTCAAAAAAATTAAAGCGGCGCCGTGGCTGTTTGGAACAAATGCAGTCAAAAGCGGAAAAAATGCAATTTCCCTTTAACATAAAATTGGTTAGAATTGATTTTAAGCTATAAACAAGAAATGCAAAAAGGAGCAGCTATGATATCAACAGCAGTATATGAACAGGCTATTTTCAACGCCATAAAAAAAGGCTCCACCAACATCGCCCACGATGTAAGGGGCGCTTTTGAAAAGGCGATAGCCAAAGAAAGCTATCCCGCCGCCAAAGAGGGTCTTATTAAAACTTATGAAAGCATAAAGCTTTCTTCCAAACTGGGCAACCCTGCCTGCCCCGATACCGGCTGGCCCATCTTCTATTTCAAGGTCGGCAACGAATGTCAGCTCGAGGGCGGCTTTATGGAACTGGAGGAAGCCACCCGACGCGCCGTTCGCCGCGCTACCCGTGAGGGATACCTTCGCGCCACCATGAAGCATCCGCTGACCGGTTACGACCCCGGCGATAATGTCGGAAACAATGTCCCCGATTTCACCTATAAATTTGTGCCCGGCGCCGATCTTGAGGTCAGCTATGTCGCCAAGGGCGGCGGCAGCGAGTGCTTCGGCGGCACCCGTCACCGCGTAGTTGCCTTTGCCGACGGCATAAAGGGCATAGAAAAATTCGTTATCGATTCCTTTGTTGAAGCCACCCGCTCCGGCGGCATCTGCCCGCCTAACGTTTTGGGCATCGGTATCGGCGGCACCGCCAATATAGCCGCTAACCTCGCCAAAGAGGCCGCCTGCCTGCGAACTGTCGGCTCCCGCAACCCCGATCCCATGTTCAGCCGCATTGAGGAGGACCTTTATAAAGCGCTCAACAGCCTCGGAGTAGGCATTATGGGCATCGGCGGCGACACCTCGGTGCTCGGTGTAAACGTAGAATACGCATATACCCATATCGCCGGCATATGCGTCGCCATCAGCAGCAACTGCATGGTGGCCCGTCGCGGCAGCTACCGCGTCTGCGCCGACGGCAGCATGACAGAGATGACCGAACCCAACTGGTTTGAAGGAAGGTGACACGAATGGCAGTATATCATCTTAAAGCACCGCTCTCCTCCGCCGACGTTGAACAACTCAATATCGGTGACGTGGTATACATCTCCGGCAAGGCGTTCACCTGCCGTTCCAGACTTCACCGCTGGATATTCGACGAAGGCAACCCCTTCCCCGTTGACACCTCCGACCGCAACATATTGATACACGTAGGCCCCATCGTGCTCCCCGACGGCGACAGGTGGAAGCTTATCTCCTTTATGCCCACCTCCAGCATACGCTTTGAAAAATGGGGTAGCCGTTCCGTCGAAAAATGGGGGCTTCGTATGATAGTCGGCAAAACCACCATGGGCCCCGACACCACCGCCATGATGGTTAAAAACAAATGCGTTCACGTATCGCCTCAATGCGTCAGCCCCAACTTCTGGGTAGACAGCATAAAGATAGAGGACGTCAAGCTTTTCGATGAGCTTGGCACCATCGAAGCCACCTGGCATATGCAGCTTGACGAGCTCGGCCCCTTTGTTGTGGACATCGACTGCAAGGGAAACAATCTTTATGCCAACCACGAGCAGGAGGTAAACGCACGCCGTGATGCAGCTTTAAAAGAGCTTGGCATCGAGCCTGATTTTCAGTATACCAAGCTTTATTGATGTATCGAAAGGGTGCTACTGCATGGACCGCAAAGCAGAATTGAAACAAAAAGTCATCGATACCATAGAGGCTCATCGCGCCGAGCTTAAAAATATCGGTGAAAAGCTCTATTCCATGCCGGAGACCGGTTTCAGGGAATATCGCTCTTCGGCGTATGTAAAAAGCAAGCTTGAGGCACTCGGTCTCAATGTCAAAGGCGGCATAGCCATCACCGGACTTAAAGCCATAGCCGAGGGCCGCTCCCACGAGCGCTGCGTCGGCATAATGAGCGAGCTTGATGCGCTGATACTGCCCAATCACTGCCACGCCGACCCCGACACCGGCTGCGCCCACGCCTGCGGACATCACGCCCAGTCGGTGATGATGCTCGGCGCCGCCATGGGACTTATTGAAAGCGGCGTCATCGGTGAACTCGACGGCGACGTTGCCTTTCTTGCAGTCCCTGCCGAGGAAGCGATCGAAATAGAATTCCGCAAGCAGCTGGTGAAGGAAGGAAAGCTGCATTATCTCGGCGGCAAGCAGGAATTTATATACCTCGGCGAATTTGACGGTATCGATGCGGTAATACACGGTCACACCGCCACCACTCCCAACGCAAAATTCCGATACGGACAAAGCTATAACGGCGTGGTTCACAAAAGCGTCCGCTTTATCGGCAAAAGCGCCCACGCCGGAATGGCGCCTCACCTCGGCATAAATGCGCTTCAGGCCGCGGTAAACGCTATAAATAATATAAATGCCATGCGTGAAACGCTTCCCGAATCGGAAAAGCCGCGCATCCATTACATCATCACCAAGGGCGGCGCCAGCCCCAATATCGTTCCCGACGACGTGAGGATGGAATTCGGCGTCCGCGCCGCAAGCGCCGGGTATATGATAGAGCTGAACTCCAAGGTCAACCGCGCCATCACAACGGGGGCGGAATCGGTCGGAGCAAAGGTTGAGATAGAAGACCTCGGCGCATATCAGCCCACCTATCAGGACAGGCAGCTTTGCGGAATTTTCGCGCAAAATGCCGCCGCGCTGTTCGGTGAGCAAAGCCTTATCGACGGCAGTTCGCTGCACAGAGGCTCCTCAACCGACGTCGGTGACGTGGCTTCGCTGGTGCCGACCGTGACCGCAAACTTCTGCGGTATTTCCGGCTCGCCCCACACCGCCGAATATGACGTCACCGACCCCGATTTTGTCTACGTTGAAATGGCAAAGGTCGTCGCCTGCTGCGTCATCGACCTGCTCTTTGAGGGCGGCAAAACGCTCGATGAGATCAAGGCCGGCTATCAGCCCACTTTTGCAAACAGCAGTCAGCATACCGAATATTACCAAAAGCTTTTCAGCAAAAAATAAACCTGTAAAAGCCGCACCGACCGCTTCTATGCGAATCGGTGCGGTCTTTATATTTATCGAATTTATATATGTTGCCCATATATTTGTATATGCCTCAAATTGGAAAATGCACTTTTTTGTAATATACTGATAAAAATGACATCTTTTGGAGGGGATAAATATGCGAGTTTGCGAGGTCTCGGTGCTTAGATTTTAGGATCACAGGCAGGACGTAATCTCTACACTCTACCATGTGCTCTGCTTTTTAGTATCAAAATCGTATCAACTGAGTACGTCTGAATTATAACGGATTGCGGATGTTTTTCAAGTGGCAGCGTTACTCATCTGGTGAATCTTCGTCCTTATGCCACTTTTCCTGTACGGCCTCTACCTGTCGAATCAACTGTTCCTTGTCGGGCATATACAGCACATACTTTGAAGCAAAGATCTGATTGGATAAGCCGCCAAGAGCATACGGCACATCAAAGTTTCCTTTGTCGGTGCAGAGGATAATGCCAATGGGAGGATTATCCTCTGCATCGTTGACTTCGTTTGCATAGTAGTTCAGATACATATTGAGCTGCCCGACAGCTTCCGGCATGAGTTTCGTGGTTTTCAGTTCGATCAGCACATAAGAACGCAGGATTTTGTTGTAGAACACCATGTCCACATAATAGTGATGATTGGAGAATGTCACTCTCTGCTGTGTACCAACAAACATGAATCCACGGCCAAGCTCCAATAGGAACTTCTCGATTTGCTGCACAAGAGCACGCTCCAAATCGCTTTCCATGATAGGCTTATCTTCCGGTAAGCCCAGGAACTCGAAAACATATGGATCACGGATAATATCTGCGGGCTGAGCAATTTCGTTACCATGCAAAGCAAGCGCAAGCACCTGTTCCTTGTTGGCATCGCCCCGAGAGAGCAGAAGCCGTTCAAAGAGGAAGCTTTCGATTTGGCGCTTCATATCTTGTGGTTTCAGTTATATCAACACCGCAATATATATACGCATTATACGTATTATATTGTTTTACAGAAGCTTTTGGGGGCAAAATGGGGTCAAGGTTTTATCTGTGATAGCGTTTTTCTCCGCCACTTTCCGCAAATAATTGAAATCCCAAACGCAGAAATATCCCAAACACAACCAGAGCTCAACAGCATTTACTTTCTTCTGTACTTTGTTTTTCTGCCGTTTCCGTCCTGATAGATTAGGCCTTCCGCAACCATGCGTTTCAGGATTCGATTGGCTGTTGCCTGGCTTACATCAAGCAGCTGATCAACATCGCTGCGCACAATATAGCCATTTGAAGTAATGAAGTCCAAAATCAGGTTCTCGTTACTTTTGGGTGCGCCAGCAGGTGTCTCCGCCGTATTAGTAGAGGCATTTCGATTGGGTAGCGTGATTTTGAATGCGTTACTCGATACCTCAATTTTGGGCTTCAATCCTGTACCCGCATAGGCTTCCATAATTTTAGGCATACCGGTACCATAGGCCTCGATCAGCTGCAAGCGGTAAAATACGGCGGCCAGTTTGGGATTTCGGCAAACAGATAGCCCCAGCATAATGTCATCCAGTTCAATGCCAAAGGGAAGTCCACCTATAGAAACAAATTCAATTCTGTCGGCGTACACACTGACAAGTGTGCTTGCACTAAAGGAATAGTCCCGGTGCACCAGTGAGTTCAACAGCGTTTCGCGAAGGGCTTCTTCGGGATAATCCCGCGTGTCGATTCGGTACAGCCCATCAAAGGTTGCTTTCGTCTGATTGCGCATATCCAAATAACTGTACAGTTCTTCCATTTGCTGAAACAGCGAACCTCCGAATTCTCTTCTGTCCTGAAAAGTACCTTTATCTTTTCCAGCGAAGGTCGCCGCCTTAATCATGCTGGTACACTGATCAGACAGGAGCAGAGCCACATTCGAATAGATACCATCCTGGGAAAGCATTCCGAGAGTTTGCATTTTCGCAGAATCAAATGTTATGTTCTGCTTTTTGAATTGCCTTTCAGCCGATTCAAAGCTAAGATTCTGCTCCAAAGCGCGCGTGGATTCAAAACTGTCTCCATCTGTTTCTTTGATCATTTTTCTGATCGCAGTATCCGAAGCCGGATCAGAAGATGTGCCGTTTCTAACATAGACCCCGCTGGGCTTCAATCCCTTACTGCTTAAATAGTACGGCCTGCCCGTTCCTTTTTGAATCGTCACGACAACAATATCCTTGTCAGCAATACGCTGAGTGTCATAGTGTACGAACATGGTCACATCAGGCTTGATAGAATCTCTGATCATATTGTTCAGCTGCAAAGTAACCTGGTCGGCATTTTCCACTCCCACGATACTTCCATCGTCACTGATACCGATATACAGAGTGCCGCCTTTTGTATTGGCAAACGCAATAACTTCCTTGCAAATATCTCCCACGATCTCAGCTTTGAGTTCGACAACTTCGCTTTCGATAAACAGCATTGCATACCACCACCTTTTCTCAGTTGTCATTATAGTCATTCTTGTCATTCTTGTCAACTTTTAACCGTATGACAAGAAACTGTTTTCTTTGCCACCAAAACAGTTTCCGGACAGGGCTTATTTCATTATTTGTGCAGCGCAACTTCTGACTGCGCTCTGTAGCCAAATCGCCCGGTGCCAAGGGGACGAGCTCGATCGGGAGCACTTTTAATATGCAGAATTTTATTCTCCTATTAAGTTCGATTGTCTAATCTGCAACCAGAAGAGCATAAAAAAGTCCGGAAACCCTTTATTAAAAAGGATTTCCGGAACGATTATATTATTCCCACTCGCTTTAAGGTTCTTTCCCCGGGCAACTTTTCGCCTTATTTTGGGCTAATTTCCGTATTTCTGTTCCAAAAAACAAGCTTTCATCCTTTTATACAAAAGAATTACCAAATGATCTCAATAATCTGTCGGCTTTAATTGCATAAGCATACGCTTCTGAGTTGACTTTTCTCAGGTAAACCAGCGACAACAGTTTGTCCACAGTTAACTTCTCGCCAGCAAATGCTGAAGCATCATCAACTCGCTCATAGGTCTTTCCTGTCAGCAGGCATGTCACCATATACATCACCTTGGTTGCTCTGATGGCGGCAATCTCCGGGCTATAGTTTTCTGCGTAGATATAGCCACGCAGATCATGTATACCCTTTACATACATCGGGTATTCTTCTGCACCGAATTTCCCGCGAGACGCAATACAGAGAGCTGCATCAAATGTATCACTACCTCACAAACTATCCACTGACCTCTACTATCGCTAATTATCCATTTGTTATGCTACCATATTTGATTAGCAATTATTTTTCAAGTAAATCCATCAACTTATCATGAACCACATAGTAATAACGCATATTTTCCGGGTCATTATCGTCAAAATAACGCTTCATTAGCTGCAAAAGCGCATCAACTTCAATAGACTTTTTTGAAAGAGTATACCCTCCAATGGCGGGAACCATTATTGAAACCGGGATATTTTTTTCCTTAATGTACGCCAGTAACCGTTGTATATTACAAAGATTATCTCTTGCTGAATCTTGTTCCTTTTTGTTTTTATACTCATAATAAAAGAAGGGTTTTAGAAAATGATAACCAAAAGAAATCGACTTGGGAATGGATGGTGCAATTAACTTAACACGGCATTCGTGGTCTCTTTTTGATGCCAAAAAACAAACCAATCGCCACTCGTTTTCATAACTCCAAACCTCTGCTTTATTCAGTGCTGCACAAAGAACCGCTGCATCAAGCGGATACTGATACACTTTGCACTTCTCATCAGCCAATAAATCGCGAAGATCTACTGGACTTTGAGAATAAGCAACAGGGAACAACATGTTTCTCTGCAAAGGTTTTAGTTTTGAATTATTAAAGTCGTATTCAATACAAATACCTGTATTAGAGTTAGCATAATGAGCCCACATCAAAGTAGAATCGCATTTTGAGGATAGACAACAAATATATATCCCGAGATAGTCAAGTTCACGAAATTTAAGACGAGATTCTGTTTTAAAATGTTCAGCATACAGCCCAACATAATCTTCACGTTTTAATAAACTATCTGACATCCCAGAAGAAATACGGAGTTTTTCAAGTTCATCCCACTTATTCTCTGCCACCTGAAGACATTCTTCTTTTGTACCATAATTGTGCATTGCTCCATCGAACAAGTCGTTAAATTCACCGATGCTCGTTGCCATCATGTGACCAGCAAGTATATCATCAACTGCGTATTTCGACATAGAACGATACTTATACAATGCCGGGAAATCAGTTGTAAACGAATATTCGGGCTTCTTTATGCCTGTAGCCAACCGCTTCTCTACATAGACACGAAAACTGTTATCTTGGAGCAAATCATAAAAAGCAGCCATAAATATGCCTCCACTATTGGCGCCATTATTATATACTTTGGTCAGGACACACAACATAGTATTGCATTGTGATTTTATCTTCTATCTATCAATACGCATCGCTCAGTAAAAAATCCGCAGCATGCATAGTAATAATGCCCTCATAATTTCCGCCCGCAAACTCATCTGCACGCAGAACATACTTTGGATAATTATCACGAATTCCCAGCAAACGTTCGTACTCGCGCTTCTCTGTTTTCTCAGAATCGATTCGCTGCGTAACCTGAACATAAATCTTCTCATTCTGACGGGTTGCAACAAAGTCCACCTCGCCATCATTTGTTTTGCCGATATGAACCTTATACCCGCGGCGGCACAACTCAAGATAGACAATGTTTTCCAAACTGCTTGCAACAGTATTATCGTTATAGCCAAGAACACTGTATCTGAGGGAAGTATCGGCTAGATAGAATTTCTCCTGCGTTTTTAGGATTTCCTTACCTTGCAGATCATAACGAGAACAGCGGTGCAAAAGATATGCCTTCTCCAGTTTTTCTAGGTAGCTGTATACAGTTTCGTTGTCCAAAGATCTGCGTTCTGCTTTTAGATAGTCAGATATCGACTTTGCAGAGAATGTATTGCCTACATTGTTGAAGGTGTATCGGACAACTCGTTCCAGCTGATCTATTTTGCGAACTTGATTACGCTTTACAATATCTGAGAAAATTGTGGAATTGTAAATGTCGCGAACAATGGTATAGACCTCGTCTTGTCCGTACGCCTGCAAATGTGTTGCAGGAAAACCACCCAAACGAATGTAGTTAGCAAACTCCTTGTAGATGTCATCAATCGTCGCATACTGTTTCTTGAACGTTAAATACTCCTGAAAGGACAAGGTATATATACGGAAAGCAACATATCGTCCGGTAAGATAGGTGGATATTTCAGATGACATCATACGGGAGTTTGAACCCGTCACATAAAGGTCAACATTGAAATCCGAAGCCAAAGAATTGACGACTTTTTCCCATCCTTTTATTTCCTGTATTTCATCAAGAAACAAGTAGGTCTTCGCATCAGGACAAATCCTGCTTTTCAGCTCCTGATACATCTCCTTAGCGGTCATATCCTCATATTCCATGGAATCGAAGCGATAGCTTACTATCCGCTCCCTAGGAATACCGCGCTCCTTATAAAGTTTCTCCATAATAATTTTTATAATTGTAGATTTACCGCAGCGACGTACACCCGTAAGGATTTTTACAAACGGCGTATCAACATAAGCCATAATTCTATCTACATATAAAGGTCTGTAAATCATATCGACCACCTCCATGCATATATATTATACCGCAACGGCCTTGCCTAATCAATAGCTTTTGCGATTATAAACCGCAAAAGCTATTTCTTTTGCGTATATTCAGCCATTTCAACCTTCAGAATTGTAGTGAATTCAAATAATACAGATAAAACAACAGCCGGCAGATAACTCGTATATTACCTGCCAGCTGTTATAATTAATATTAATTTCTAGTCATTTACATTATATTGTTCCAATATTGGAACAATAGGATCATGTATTTGTTTACAACCAATTCTTTCTTTTAGTTATATTGACCACTTGCGGCTATTCTCCAAACCGCTTAAATACAGTCTTATCATAACACAACAGCTAATATGTATTAATTACTCTTGAGGAATTTCAATGCGGAAGTAGCCATGACCTTTACACCTACATTCAGTGCGTCCTCATTTGGATAGAAGTGTCCGTTATGCAATGGCCAAGCCTCTTCTCCATCTTTCGAGCAGCCCAATCTGTAGAATAATCCGGGAACCTTTTCACAATAAAACGAGAAGTCTTCTCCTCCAAGAGAGGGGTTCTCAATAATTCCTACATGATCCTTACCCAAAATCTCAGCTGCAGTTTCATTGACCATGTTATACATACCTGTATCGTTTACTACCGGAGAATACCCTTTGACATATTTAAACTCATAGGATGCACCCATACCTTCGGTAATGCCTTTAATAATACTTTCCATTCTGGCAGGTATCTCATCGCGCACCTGAGAATTCAAGTTACGGCAGGTTCCCGACATGGTGCAGGTACTTGCAACAACATTCTCAGCAGTTCCGGCGTTGAGCTTGCCTATACCTAAAACTGCACTATCAAGAGGATTTACATTTCTTGATACGATACTCTGCAATGCGGTTATTACCTGCGCACCGACAACGATCGCATCAACACTTTTATGCGGGGAGGATGCATGTGCTCCTCTACCATTTATTGTTAAGTAAAATCTATCCGAAGCAGCAGTCAGAGTTCCGATTTTAAGCTTAATACTGCCGGTAGGAATATTGGGGTCAACATGCTGTCCTATAACGGCATCAACCTTCGGATTTTCTAAAACTCCGTCAGCGATCATTGCTTTTGCTCCGCTGATATCAGGCTTTTCTTCTGCCGGCTGAAATATAAGCTTTACTGTTCCGGAAAATTCATCTTTTATCTCATTGAGGATATGTGCTGCTCCTAAAAGCATTGCTGTATGTGCATCATGTCCACAGGCATGGCATACTCCCGGATTCTGAGAAGCATACTCAGACCCGGTAAGTTCAGTAACCGGCAGCGCATCAAAATCCGCTCTCAAGCCAACGCACTTACCGGGCTTTGCACCTTCTATAAGTGCTACAACACCGTATCCACCTATTCTTTCGATAGGTTCAAGTCCCATCGCACGCAATGCAGCAGCGATATACTCTGCGCTTTTTTCCTCCTGACCCGAAAGCTCTGGATGAGCATGCAGCCAGTGCCAGTATTCTTCTACCTTAGACTGATATTTCTCAGCCAATCCAATAATTCTTTTCACAATATTTCCTCCTTTTCTTTAGTTGGGTTTTAACTGTAGCGTTGTATGACAACGTCTTCCGTATAACGCAAAATATCCCTATCGAGACCACTTGCGACAGGGATATTTTGCTGTTTACAGAGGACTATCAGGCAGCTGAAGTTATCAAA
>CAZSEO010000015.1:0-44995 GCA_964605985.1 uncultured Oscillospiraceae bacterium
ACGAGGCGGACTCAAAATCCGTTGGTGGCGACATCGTGTGGGTTCAAGTCCCACCACCGGCACCAAAGAAAAACCGCTCAAGAATTACTTTTTGGGCGGTTTTCTTTTTATAAAAACATACTTTTTCGTTGCTTTCATAGTTGTGGATCAATTCGTTAAAAACAGATCCCGGCTTTTTAACATATGAATTGATGACCATATATCAGTCGATTAAAATTTAAGGAGAATTGCAATGGGTAACAAATTGGAACGCAGATATGGTCTGTTTACGGCTATCTGTATGGTAGTCGGCATAGTTATCGGTTCCGGTGTATTCTTTAAGGCGCAGACCATTTTGACCAAGACCGGCGGTGATATGCCTCTTGGAATTTTGGCATGGCTTATCGGCGGCGCTATAATGCTTGTATGCCTGCTCACTTTTTCCTTTATGGGGCAGAAGTACGAACGTGTAAACGGACTTGTTGACTATGCCGAGGCTACTGTTGGCCCCAGATTCGGTTACTATATGGGATGGTTCGCCGTAACTATTTATTTCCCGGGAATGACCTCTGCGTTGGTGTGGCTATCTGCGCGATATACCCTTGAGTTCATAACCTCCGCCTTTCCAAACTTTCCGATGACTATTCCGGCTTCGGAAGGCGGCTGTCTTATCGGGCCGGAGTGTATGGCTTTATCGATGTTTTATATCTGCGTCTGCTATGGTGTTAATGCTCTTTCGCCCAAGCTTGCAGGCAAATTGCAGACCAGCACCACCATTATCAAGCTTATTCCGCTTACCCTTATGGCGGTAGTGGGACTTATCGCAGGTCTCAGCACCGGAACTCTTCAGCAGAATTTTGTTACTACCGCTCAGGTCGCTGATGTTGCAAAGGATCCGCTTTTCTCGGCCGTATGTGCTACCGCGTTCGCATATGAGGGCTGGATCATAGCCACTTCGATAAATTCTGAGATCAAAGACTCCCAAAAGAATCTTCCCAGAGCGATGATACTCGGCGGCATCATCATCATCGCCGTTTATATATTCTATTATATCGGCGTTGCAGGCGGCGCAACCAATCAGCAGCTTATCGATAACGGTGCTACTGTGGCATTTACCAACATCTTTGGAAATGTCTTTGGAAATATTCTTAATCTGTTTATAGCTATTTCTTGTTTAGGTACCACCAACGGATTGATGGTTGGCTGCACCCGCGGCATGTATTCTATCGCGGCGCGCGGAGAAGGTCCAATGGCGGATATGTATTCTCAGGTCGATGACCACACTAATATGCCAAATAACTCGGCGGTGTTTGCATTGCTGGTCGTCGCGGCATGGCTGCTGTATTTCTATGCTTCCAACCTCGCCTGCATTTGGAGCGGTCCTTTCGTATTCGACTCCACTGAGCTGCCCATCATCACCATCTATCTTATGTATCTGCCCATGTTCGTACAGTGGATGCGCAAAGAGAAGGGCCTGCCGGTCATGCGGCGTTTTGTTCTTCCCATACTCGCGTTCGGCGGCAGCCTGTTCATGATAATTGCCTGCGTATTGAGCCACCGCATGGCTTGCTTCTGGTATATGATAGTATTCGCAGTTGTTATGGTCATTGGTGAGATATTCAGAAAGCCCAAAAACCAAAAGACCGCTTGATACCGTGTAATACCGTGTAACAAGAAAACAGACCCGAGAGGGTCTGTTTTTATCTTTTTATGATGATACAGCTCAGATCGGCATATTGTGATTGCGTATGGTCATAATTTGACTTATAGCTGTTAGTTTGGTAAACTATTCATAATATCCATATTGCAGAGGGATCTTGTATGATAATTAAATGGAATGTGACCATACCGGAGCTGAGCGGCGATGAGCCGAGAAAAGCTTATCTCTATCTGCCGGATGAATTTAAAAAAAAGCGAAGTGCAAGATATCCGGTTTTATATATGTTTGACGGACACAATGTGTTTTTTGATGAAGATGCCACCTACGGCAAAAGCTGGGGCATGGCTGAATATTTGGATAAAACAAAGCTGCCTATCATTATAGCGGCGGTAGAAAGTAACCGAAACCCTGATAACGGCAGACTTTGCGAATACTCGCCTTTTACCTTTACCAACGGTGAGCTTGGGTATATTAAAGCCCGCGGAAAAATCACCATGAACTGGATAGTAAATACATTTAAGCCGTATATCGATAAAAAATATCCAACGCTGCCCGATCGAAAGCATACCTTTATAGCAGGCAGCTCGATGGGCGGATTGATGAGTCTTTATGCCATAACTGCCTATAACCGGTATTTTTCACGCGCGGCGGCGCTTTCGCCGTCGGTGTGGTTTGCCGAGGACCAGCTCAATCAGATGATATACCGTGCGTCCATTCGCCCGGGAACGGTGCTTTATATCGATTACGGCGCAAAAGAGCTTGAGCATCACGGAAGCGTTAAGGACAGATTTGCCAAGACCGCCTTTAGGCTGATGGAGCGCGGCGTTATGGTGGATTGCCGCATAGTTCCCGACGGAGAGCACAACGAAGCCAGTTGGGAGCGGCAGATACCTTTCTTTATGAACACGCTGCTTTACGGGTTGGAATAAATTTCGTCGGGGGTTACTATGGAGACACTTTATTTTAAAAGCTACAGCGCCGCTCTTGGCAGAGATATGGAATGTAAGGTATACGGACACGCCGGGAGACCGGTGCTGTTTATACCCTGTCAGGATGGACGCTTTTTTGATTTTGAAAACTTTAAGATGACCGATACCTGGTCGCCATGGATAGGATCGGGGGAGGTGATGGTGTTTTCCATAGATACCATCGATAAAGAGACATGGTCGGATAAACACGGCGACCCTCATTGGCGTATACGCCGCCATGAACAGTGGATACGCTATATCATTGACGAGGTGGTTCCGCTTATCCACAGCGTTTGTAACGAGCGAAACGGCTGTCTCGGTGCAGATGGAATACTTACCTTCGGATGCAGCCTTGGCGCTATGCACGCAGCCAACCTGTTTTTGCGTTTTCCCGAGATATTTGACGGAACATTGGCGCTGAGCGGTATCTATACCTCTGAATACGGCTTTGACAGCTATATGGATGAGGTGGTATATCAGAATTCCCCGGTGCATTATATGGCGAATATGGCTGCCGATCATCCCTATATCGGGCAGTATAACAGAGGCAAGGGGATAATCTGCGTCGGTCAGGGCGCATGGGAGCAGACCGAGACAACCTTCCGACTCAGAGACATTTTCAACGAAAAAGGCATAGATATTTGGGTGGATGTGTGGGGCTATGACGTAAACCACGATTGGCCCTGGTGGCATAAGATGGTGGAATATTTCGCGCCAAAGCTGTTGGGACGCTGAAAAGCTTTATATAAGTAAGAAAAGAGAGGGATCACAATGAAAAATTTCGTCTTTATTTCGCCTAACTTTCCGACAAATTATTGGCATTTCTGCCGCGAACTGAAAAATAACGGTTTAAATGTCTTAGGCATCGGCGAGCAGCCTTATGATGAGCTCAGCCGGGAGCTTAAAGACAGTCTCAATGAATATTACAAGGTAGGCAGTTTGGAGAATTATGACGAAGTTTACCGTGCTGTGGCCTTCTTTATCTTTAAATACGGGCGTATCGACTGGCTGGAATCCAACAATGAATACTGGCTGGAACAGGATGCCCGTCTGCGCACCGATTTCAACATAACCAGCGGCTTTAAGACCGGGGATATGGAGCGCATCAAGCATAAATCCAAGATGAAGGAATTTTATACCAAAGCGGGCATACCGGTCGCTCGCTATCACCTGGTCGATGACCTTGAGGGCTGCCGCAGCTTCCTTGAGGAGGTGGGATACCCCGTTGTTGCCAAGCCGGATAACGGTGTGGGCGCGGAAAACACCTATAAGATAACCTGCGATGAAGATCTCATCGCCTTTATCGATGATTACCCCAAGCACGTTCCCTACATTATGGAGGAGTTTGTTAACGCTACGGTAAATTCCTACGACGCTATAATCGATTCCAACGGGGATCCTATTTTTGAGGCGGGCAATGTTACCTTGCTTTCCATCATGGATGTTGTAAACAGCAAGGGAGATTCCCTTTATTTCATACATAAGGAGCTTCCCGAGGATACCAAAGCTGCCGGCAGAAAAACGGTAAAGAGCTTCGGAGTAAAGAGCCGCTTTGTCCACTTTGAGTTCTTCCGCCTCACTCAGGATCAGGAGGGGCTTGGCAAGGAAGGCGACGTGGTAGCGCTTGAGGTAAATATGCGTCCTTCGGGCGGCTTTACCCCCGATATGCTCAACTTCTCTCAGAGCACCGACGTTTATAAGATATGGGCGGATATGATAGCTTTTGATCGCACTGAAAAGACTATCGGTGAGCAGAATTACTGTGCTTTTATCGGCAGACGCGACGGAAAGAATTATACCCTAGACCATGAGCGCTATCTTGAAAAATATAGGGCAAACATAAAGATGGTGGAAAGGATACCCGACGCTCTTTCCGGCGCCATGGGCAATCAGATGTATGTGGCTAATTTCTCCACCAAGGAAGAGATGGACGAGTTTTACCGCGAAGGTATGCTTTGTGATCGATAAAGGAGTTGTTTGATTTGAAGCTTTTTTTGATAAGACACGGACAAACAGATGCCAATCTGGCAAAAGTATATTCCGGACATAAGGATGTTATGCTGACCGAAAAGGGAATAAAAGAGGCCGAGGGAATACGCCCGATATTGGCAAACTTTAAGTTCGATAAAGTTTACAGCAGCGATCTCACCCGCGCGGTAAAAACGCAGGAGATCGCCATTCCCGGTGTAAAAGCGGTGCAGACCCCGCTTCTGCGTGAATATGATATGGGCTCACTTGTGGATATGGGCTTTCAGGATGCAATAGATAAATACGGTGAGGGCTTTACTCTCACCCGTGACTATACTCCCTTTGGCGGAGAAAACTCCGAGATGGTTTGCGAAAGACTGCGAAAATTCACCGATATGCTGATAGCTGAGCCCTGTGATTATGTCGCCGCCTTTGCGCATAACGGTATAATGACCTGTATGCTCAAAAATGTTATCGGCGCAGAGTTTGACAGAACTACCGTAAAGAGCTATAACTGTGCTATCCACGTCTATGACTACGATGGAATAAAATGGCAGCTTATGGCATGGAACTACATGGGAAGAATATAAAAAGCAAATATCCTCGGACGTTGTCTGGGGATATTTTGTAAAGATACCATATATCAAGGGGGATATCTCTGATGTATAAGAATATTGAAAAAAATGTAAAGCTCAAACTTGCTGATCAGGTGGATTATCACTCGGGGCAGGTCGTAAGCAAGACGCTGGTTCAAAATGAAAAGATGAGCGTTACGCTTTTTTCTTTTGATAAGGGCGAGGAGATATCCACCCATTCTTCCGGCGGAGACGCAATGGTGACGGTGCTCGACGGCGTTGGCAGATTTACCGTCGATGGCGTTGCCCACATACTCGAAAAGGATGAAACACTTATCATGCCCAAAGATATACCTCATGCAGTCTACGGCGAGGATCGCTTTAAGATGATGCTGGTCGTATCTTTCTAAGGGGGATAAACTATGGCTATCGAAAAAACAGCGGTCATAACCGGCGCTACCTCGGGTATAGGCAGAGAGCTTGCTGAGCGGTTTGCTTCAAACGGATATTCGCTTTTCATTACCGCGAGAAACCAAGAAGCGCTCAAAAAACTATGTGAGCAGTTCAAAGCGCGTTACCCTGATGCCGAATTTGAATATATCGCCGCCGATCTTGGCAAAAGCGGAGATATAGAAAAGCTTTGCGGGATACTCTCCAAAATGAAGACAGATGTTCTGGTGAATAACGCCGGATTCGGAATGACAGGGGAATTTGCCCTCTGCGATAAAGAACAGCTCGATGAAATGCTGACGCTCAATATGCTTGCTCTCACTCACATAACCAGAGCGGTTTTGCCCGGTATGAAGCAGCGCAAAAGCGGCAGGATAATGAATGTAGCATCTATCGCGGCGTTTATGCCCAACCCCTATGGCGCGGTATACGCCGCCACCAAGGCTTATGTAAAGAGCTTTTCCGAGGCGATAAGCGAGGAGCTTAAAGGCAGCGGCGTAAAGGTCACGGTGCTTTGCCCCGGTCCCACCCAAACGGGATTCGGCGCACGTTCTGAGATGGACAGGTCACTTATTTTTTCCAAGGGAGTCATGGCGGCGGACAAGGTTGCCGATATCGCTTATAATGCTCTGCAAAAGGGGAAGCGAACCGTTGTGACAGGGGCACAGAACAAAGCTATCGTAGCTGCGGCAAAGCTGATGCCGGCAGGAATTGTTCTTGCTGCTGCGGCATTTATGCTGAAACACGATTGATATTGATAACGAAAGGTCGCTGCCGAAATTTCGGCAGCGACCTTTGGCATAAAATATCATACATTAAAGCGGAAGAGAACGACATCGCCATCCTGGAAAACGTATTCCTTGCCCTCAGAGCGGTAGATGCCCTTTTCCTTTGCGGCCGCGATAGAGCCGCAGCTGACGAGATCTTCATATGAAACGACCTCGGCACGGATAAAGCCACGCTCAAAGTCGGAATGGATCTTTCCTGCCGCCTGGGGAGCCTTGGTGCCCTTTTTGATGGTCCAGGCTCTTACCTCCGGCTCGCCTGCGGTGAGGTAGGAGATAAGTCCGAGCAGATCGTAGCCGGCGGTGATAAGACGGTCAAGACCGGATTCATGCAGTCCCATCTCCTCGAGGAACATCAGTTTATCCTCGCCGTCGAGCTCAGCTATCTCTTCCTCTGCCCTTGCACAGATCGGGATAACCTGAGAATGTTCGGCTGCGGCGATCTCGCCGACCTGCTTGTAGTATTCATTATATCCGCCTTCGGCGTTGGCGATATCGGCCTCGCTCATATTTGCGGCGTAGATAACAGGCTTGGAGGAAAGCAGGGGAGCATCGGCGATCATCTCTTTTTCCTCGTCGGTCATATCGTACGCACGGGCAGATTTACCTTCAAGAAGGTGAGCATGAAGCCCCTCAAGCAGCTCGACCTCTGCCAAAAACTTTTTGTCGCCTTTGGCCGCCTTTTTTGCGCGGTCGATGCGGCGCTCTACCATCTCGATATCCGAGAAGATGAGTTCAAGGTTGATGGTCTCTATATCGCGGGCGGGGTCTACCGAGCCGTCGACATGAACTATCTCGCCGTCATCAAAGCAGCGGACAACGTGAACTATAGCATCCACCTCGCGGATATGGGAGAGGAACTTGTTGCCCAGGCCCTCACCCTTGGAAGCTCCGCGCACCAATCCCGCGATATCAACGAAATCGATGACAGAGGGGGTGAAATTCTTTGGGTTATACATCTCGGCAAGCTTGTCAAGGCGCTTGTCCGGAACAGCTACCACGCCCACATTGGGCTCAATGGTGCAGAAAGGGTAGTTCGCCGACTGTGCTCCGGCGTTGGTTATTGCGTTAAAAAGGGTGGACTTGCCGACATTGGGAAGTCCTACGATACCTAATTTCATATATGCTTGCAACTCCTTTAAAAGCTCCTGTAACATTGTCAAAACAGGACACAATAAAACAGAATAATTGTATCATACAGAAACTGTTTTCTCAATAGCAATAACGAAAAAAGCCGCTGTTTCGTTAAAGGAACGCCTAATACCACCTTGTTATTTTTTATGGCTCATGCTCCTTTTCGTCATGCCTTAGCCGCTCTTTTGAGTATATCGAGAGCGCGGAGAGCATCAGCTTCAAAATCGGTGGTCCCCGCCTCGATGCTCAGCGTTCCGTCATATCCGAGAGAGAAAAGCTTTTTCATTATCCTGCTCAATATCTCAAAATCGGCTTCTGAGGGATATTTGCGCCCGTAATTTTCTTCGCAGGTGCTGAAATGCAGATGGCGGATATAAGGGATGCAGCGCTCGAAATCAAGACGGTCTTCATTCATAGCTTCCATATGGTAAAAGTCGAGCACCATATGAAGGTTATCAATATTCAGCTCCTTTACCATGGCGAGGGCGTCATCGGTATAGGTGGCGTAATTGCACATGTGAGAGTGTACGGCTTCAAACAAAATGTTCAGGCCGTGCTTTGCGGCTTCTTCGGTGGCTATCTCAAGAAAGCTGCGGCACTGTTGGTCCGCTTTATCTTTGGGGTATCCCTCGGGGATGCGGCGCGCGGTAGGAGCGCCAATGCCGATATTTTTTATGCCCAACTGTGCGCCGCGTTCGACAAGGCGGACGATATAGGCGCGTGCTTCATCCCGGTCAAAGCCATCGCCCACTATTGCGGGACGGTCGTGGCAGAAATCGTTGAAACCAACACAGGGGATACCTGCCTTAGAGACCTTTTTTACAAACCGCTGCCATTCCTGCTCTTCCATGAAGCAGACCTCGTGGCCGGAAAGCTCGATAAAATCATAGCCGCATTTCACCAGCTTATCGTAATTGGCCGCGGCGGTACAGCATCCAAATCTCATATATATCCTCCTTGACTTGTCTGAAAAATTTTCATACTGAGTGTAAAAATATTGTAACATCACATCCGCCGGCTTAGCAATATGATACATAGGGTCATATCTGCTGATATTTGTTTATAAAAGCTGTATTGTTAAGCGATAATTCAAGAAAATTTTGAAAAACTTCATATTTATACTCACAAATGATGTATAATATATGATACCAAGGATAAAATATCGGATCGATTATCCGGATGTTTATAGCTTTTATTTGACAAAACAGATCAGGGAGGCAGAAAAATGTCGCTGGAAAAAATAATGGTCGTTGATGATGACAAGAATATATGTGAGCTTATAAGACTTTATCTTGAAAAGGAACAGTATACCGTTGTTATTGCAAATGACGGCAATCAGGCGATAGCAAAATTTGCCGAGGAGTCGCCCGCGCTTATACTGCTTGATATCATGATGCCCGGGCTCGATGGCTGGCAGGTATGCCGCGAGATAAGAAAAAAATCCAACGTTCCGATAATAATGATAACTGCCAAGGGTGAGACCTTTGACAAGGTTCTGGGTCTGGAGCTGGGCGCTGACGATTATGTAGTAAAGCCTTTTGACACCAAGGAGATAATCGCGAGAATAAAAGCAGTATTGCGCCGTACCGCAACTTCGGGAGCCTCTGCCGAAAACACCGTAAAGGAAGTAAGCTTCGATAAAATGACAGTCAACATGACCCGCTACGAGCTCAAGGTGGACGGCAAGACGATAGATACTCCTCCCAAGGAGCTGGAGCTTTTATTCCATTTGGCTTCAAATCCCAACAGGGTGTATACCCGCGATCAGCTGCTCGATGAGGTTTGGGGTTTTGAGTATTACGGCGACTCCAGAACGGTAGACGTTCATATCAAACGACTCAGAGAAAAGCTTGAGGGCGTTTCGGATAAATGGAACCTCAAGACCGTTTGGGGAGTAGGCTATAAGTTTGAGACCAGGGACTGAGCTTAAATGAAAAGAAGTCTGTTTTCGCGTTTTTTCAGTATGTGCGCGGTAATAATACTTTCGAGTATCGTTTTGCTTGGAATAATGCTGGTAATGCTTTCGGCACAGTATTTCCGCGAGGAAAATCTCGATTCGCTGCAGAAAAATGCCGTTCAGGCATCAAAGCTGGTGGCATATAACTATTCCGGCAACGGCGGAAAATATATAAATTCCAGAGTTATCACCGACAGCTTTTCGATAATCTCAACTGCGTCTGAGGCGGATCTTTTTTTGGTGGACTCTTCGGGGCATACTGCGATATGCATGGATGAAGGATCCTGCCGGCATAAGACACATATGGTCGATAGCTCGGTGATGGAACATGCCCTTGCAAAAGGATACCGTGGGATCTCAAAGCTTGGCGGTATATATACCGATGCGATGTATATAGTAGCTGTTCCGGTGGTGACCGAATACGGGGTGATCGGCGCGGCTTTCGCAAGCTCAAGCGCATCGAATATGCAGAGCTTTTTAAACGACGTTTTTGTGATATTTGTGATCGGCGCGGTTTTGGTCACTGCTCTTTCTTTTGTGGTCATCTACTTCACCACCGAAGCTATGGTGCGGCCGCTTAAAGCCATGGTAAAAGCTACCGATAGCTTCGCAAAGGGCGATTTTAACGTCAGAGTTCCGGTGGAGGGCGATGAGGAGATAGAACAGCTGGCTATGGCGTTCAATAATATGGCTTCCAGCCTTGCGTCTCTTGAGATGACCAGCCGATCATTTATTGCCAATGTTTCGCACGAGCTTAAAACCCCGATGACCACCATCGGCGGCTTTATCGACGGCATACTCGACGGAACCATACCGCAGGAGAAATATCCATATTATCTCGGCATAGTTTCAAACGAGGTCAAACGCCTTTCTAGAATGGTGGTTTCGATGCTCAACATATCGAGGATAGAAGCGGGAAAGATGAAGCTTGATCCCCAGCCGGTGGATATAAGCGAAACGATGCTTCGCACAGTGCTTGGCTTTGAACATCAGATAGAAACAAAAATGATAAATATCATGGGACTCGACAACGAGCGCCAGATGGTCGAAGCCGACCCCGATATGCTGCATCAGATAACATATAACCTTATTGAAAACGCGGTCAAGTTCACTCCCGAAAAGGGTATGATAGCTATCAACTATCAAAGCGACGGAAAGATGCTGACAGTGTCGATAAGAAACAGCGGCGACGGTATCCCCAAGGAAGAGATACCGATGCTGTTCGACCGCTTTTATAAGAGCGACCGCTCCCGCGGTATCGATACCAAAGGCGTTGGGCTGGGACTTCATATAGTCAAGTCGCTGGTGCATCTTCAGGGCGGAACCATTTCGGTAAAGAGCGTTGAGGGAGAATATACCGAGTTCGTATTTACGCTGCCTCAAGCGCAGGTAAAATCCGGAGGACTTTTCAGAAAACAGGATAAATCCAAGGGATGATTTTCAGATAGTTTTTATATAACAGCAAATCACTTTAAAAGATATTCATTACCATTTAATAATTGTATCTTACTATTATACCAAATCAATACAAAACTCTAATTTCCGGAGGAAATAGTTATGGCAGACGATAGAATGAATAATGAAAACGGAAATTTCAACAGCCAGCAGGGACAGGGAAACTACGGACAGTACAGTTATAATCCCTATGGAAGAAACGGATATCAAAATAACGGATATCAGAATAATTCCTATAACTATGCGCCCGGCCAGCAGGAATATCATTGGAGCTTTGAGGATTATGAAGCTGCCGGCAGAAAAAAGAAAGAGCCTAAGGCTAAAAAGCGCGGCAGCGTGGCAATGATAGTGGGAACGCTGTTTGCGGTATGCTTCCTTATAGGTGTGTTCTGCCTCGCGGGATACGGCATATACAGTCTGTGGAATTATGACAGCAATGTTGCACTCTCTTCTGAAAATTCGTTGGTTACCATCCCCGGCACAACCGAGCCGGTAGCGGGTATAACCATCAAAGACCATCCCGTTGAGGATGATTATGAAGTGCTCTCGGGCGGAAAGCTGACTACCGTAGAGATCGCGAAAAAAGTTCGCCCTTCTGTTGTCGGAATTGCACAGTACAATGCGACAAATACCTTTTCTCCGGCAGGGGAAGGCTCCGGCATAATCCTTAATTCGGACGGATATATCATCACCAACGCCCATGTAGTTCAGGGCTCGGCGGGCATCAACGTAGAGCTTGACAGCGGTGAGACCTACTCTGCCAAGCTGATAGGACTTGACACCAAGACCGACCTTGCGGTAATCAAGATAGAAGCCAGCAACCTTGTCGCCGCCGAATTCGGTAACTCCGAAGCGGTCCAGGTAGGTGAAAAGGTCATCGCTATCGGCAATCCCGGCGGATCCACCCTTGCGGGAAGCGTTACCCAGGGTATCATCTCGGCAGTTGACAGAGCCATCAAGTCTGACGGATATTCCAATAAGTTCCTTCAGACCGATGCCGCCATCAACCCCGGTAACTCGGGCGGCGCGCTGGTAAATGAATACGGTCAGGTCATCGGCATCAACTCCGCCAAGATAGCTGCTACCGAATATGAAGGCATCGGATTCGCTATCCCGATAAATGAGGCAAAGCCGATAGTTGACGATATAATCGCAAACGGTTACGTTACCGGACGCTGCAAGATAGGCATCAGCGGCAGCGAGGTAAATGAAGCGCTTTCGCAGATAAACGGAATACCAAAGGGTATCTACATCCAGTATGTAGATCCGGTATCCGATCTTGCCGGCAAGAATGTTACCAGAGGCGATATCCTAATCTCGATAGATGGCACCACCATCGAGACCTTTGATGACGTAAGCAATTTCCTCAAGACCAAAAAGCCGGGTGATATCGTTACCCTGAAGCTTTACCGTTCCGCTCGCGGACTTATGGACAGCGGCAGAAGCTTTGACATCAGTGTTGTTCTGATGGAGGACAGGGAAAGCGCAAATTGATCAAAATGCCGCCCACACTGCTTATTTCGGCATTGTGGGCGGCTGATTTTTAGTGTGAACATTTATTTTATGATAAAGCGCCGGTTTGTCTTGGCAAAGAGCGGTGAGCATTTTGGGCGGAGTGGCATAAAATATCAAAGAGACCGAGCGGCGGCAGTGCTCGGGTGGCGCTTTGATCTTATGCGCCCACAGACCTGCCCGGGCTTGCGGCTCCGCCGCATCATATAGATGCGCGCCGATACGCCGAAGCAGACAGCGGCGCCGTTTGCTTTGGCGTATTATTTTTGAAGGAAATGCGTTGATTGTGTGAAAAATCAGTCTGTTATGTTATTTACAGTCACCATTTTATTGACCTTTTACCAGCTTTACGATAGAATATTATAATGTATAAATATGTTTAAAGGGGCAGATTTTATGATAAAGATATCTCCTTCGATACTTTCGAGCGATTTTGCAAACCTTGAAAAGGAGCTCAGTGCTATCGCAGACGCCGGCGCGGACCTTGCTCATGTAGATGTAATGGACGGGCATTTTGTTCCCAATATCACTATCGGAATACCGGTGGTCAAGTCGCTTAAAAAGGTCAGCAGGATACCGCTTGACGTTCATCTGATGATAAGCGATCCTCTCAAATATGCTCCTGAGTTTGCTAAGGCGGGGGCAGATATCATCACCTTCCATGTCGAGAGTGACAGTGACCCGGTCGAGACGATAAATGCGATCAAGGCAGGCGGAGCAAAGGCTGCCGTTTCGGTAAAACCCAAGACTTCCGCCGAGGCGGTGTTCCCTTATCTTGATGATATCGATATGGTGCTTGTTATGACGGTTGAGCCGGGTTTCGGAGGTCAGAGCTTTATGGCGGACATGCTGCCCAAGATCCGCGCTATATACGACGAATGTCAAAAGCGCGGCATCGAAATGGATATCCAGGTCGACGGCGGCATCGATCCTGTCACCGCAGCCAAGGTCGCAGCGGCAGGAGCCAATGTATTGGTAGCCGGTTCCGCCGTATTTAAGTATGAGGATTATTCTCAGCCTATTTCTGCTATCAGAGCATCGGGAGAAACCGGATTTTCGCAGCTTCAGCCGAAATAAAAGGCTAACATATCGGCGGCACGCTCACGAATTATAGGTTTGCAGCGTTCTTCTATCACCGCTGAGATAACGCTTCCGCCTGGGATATGCTCACCGTATTCCCCAAGCAGGCTGACGGCCGGGCTCAAAGCTCCGTCAAAGGGGCGGATGATGAACAGCCACCTGTCTGAGCACTGGTAAAGCGAGCTTTTAAAAAGGCGGTGTCCGTAAAAGGAAAAAAGCGTTACTGCCGCTTTTATCAATTCACCGACGCTGTAAAAGCAAAATACCGAAGGTTCATAAAGCTCGGGCGCGTCTTGATCTGTTGTAAAATATATCACTGCGCCGCCTGATGGGTCAGGGTATATCTCTATATATAGGGTGCCGTTTTCTATCACGGGAAGATCGGACTGTGATCTTATCTGTGAAAGCAGAAGAAACAGATATTTTTTCAACCGTTTGATCTCTTGCTGGTCGTTGCTTTCGGGGTCTATACCTGCGGCTGCTATGTCCTGAGGCGAAAGAGTGACTCTTATACGGTTGGAGGATATATGATCGAACTGCAAATATGATCACCTGCATTATAATTATTACAAGGTAAAGGATTTAGGAGGACAACGGATGAAGTTCGGCTTCAAAAAAGGGATTCTTCTTGAACAGAATAAGGAACCGGCTTTATCGCGCGAAATAAAGCAGCTTTCCGCGCTGCCGATAGCCGTTGAAAAGACAGAGAAAAACATTTCTGCCAACCCGGAGCTGCTGGCGCCTCATGAGATAATCATGATGGCGAGAGAAGCCAGGATAATAGACGAATATGACGGCCAGCGCCTTTGGAAGAAGCTTGCCGCGGCGGCACGCGACGGAGTTTCGATGGTGGTTGCCGATGCTATGGATGACGAGCCGTATATCTCCAGCCAGCTGGCTCTTGCCCTTCAGTTCGGAGAGGAGCTTGCGCAGGGCCTTGCACTGGCTGTAAGAGCTGTTGGAGCTTCTAAAAGCAAAATAGAGATATACCGAAACCTTTTCGATATAAACACCCGCATACCCACTAAGATATCGGGGGTAAAGGTAGAACGGATCGGCGGCAGATATCCCGCCGAAGGCAGATACGGCAGGTATTACAAGCGTGATAATGTACTCGTTTTGGGCAGCTGTGCGCTTGTTTTTCTGCGCCGTGCCGTATTCGAGGGGAGACGTCAGAACAGCACATTTATAACCGTTTCCGGCGACTGTGTTGCAAACCCGGGAAACTATGAGCTGCCGCTTGGATGTTCGGTATTACAGGTGCTTGAAGCGGTTGGGCTTATAGCTGATCCCAAGAGGATAGTTGCCGGCGGAGCCATGACCGGTTTTGGTGTTACCGAGCCGGATATGGTGGCTGTAACTCCCAAAACAAGAGGTATACTTGCCTTTGCGGATGAGTTTAAGGATATGGGCTTCAGCTGCATCGGATGCGGACATTGTACCGAAAACTGTCCCGAAGGGCTTTCACCGAATTTTATTTATAATACCATGCAGGCAAGGCATATAAAGAATCTGGAGATCACCGATGCTCATCTTTGCACCGGATGCGGCACCTGCAGCTATGTATGCCCTGCAAAGATAGACCTGGTCCAGATAGTGGCAAAAGCCGCTCAATTATATAAGAGCCGCCAAGGAGGAGAACCGTGAAACTTCATCCGCAGAACCTGCCTCACATACGCTCGAGAGAGAGCAATCAGACGTTGATGCTGGACGTCATTATCGCGCTGATACCGCTTTATGCGATGGCAACATACTTTTATGGAAAAAGGGCACTGGTGCTGGGTGCTTTTTCGGTAGCAGTTACCATGATCATTGATGTGATATGCACCGGATTGAGACACGGTGTGCCCAATATAAGAGATCATTCTAATATTATCACCGGTATGATAATACCGCTTTTGATGCCGGCATCGATAAGATTTGAGATAATATTTGTCGCTGTATTGTTTGCCGCAGCTGTAGCAAAGCATCCGTTCGGCGGAGTGGGGCAGAATATCTTTAACCCTGCTGTTGCCGGAGTTGCTTTCGCAACGGTATGTTTTCCGCGCAGTATATTTATGTATCCGATACCCTTTGATCCGCTGCCTATCGTGATCGAAGGAGGGGTAAGAAGGGTGTTTTCACCTGCCTATGCGCTTCTGCTTGGCGGTGTTCCCTACAATGATCCGCTGGATATGCTGCTGGGCAACTTTCCCGGACCGATGGGAGCCACTAATATATTAGTATTGCTTACCTGTCTGTTATTCCTTGCGGTGAGAAAAAGTATCAGCTTTATGATGACTGCTTCTTACATAGCCGGATTTTCGTTGGTAGCAGCGCTTTATCCCCGCGCTATGGTATCTCCGATGCAGTCGGTATATTATGAGCTGATGAGCGGCATTGCGCTGATATCTGCTGTTTTTCTTATAAACGATCCGGTCACATCTCCCAAAAGACAAAGCGTTAAGATAGTATACGGCTTTTTGACCGGCGCACTTTGTATGGCGTTCAGAGAGATAGGCAGATATGAAGAATCGGTGCTTTTTGCGCTGCTCATAATGAACGCTTTGGTTTGGAGTTTTGATATGGTCGGAGAAACTATTTTGCACCGTTTCAGGAGGAATAGAGTTGAACTTGAAGAGAGTAAGGAACTACCGGAAGAATCTGAATAAGACTGCGGGAATTTTTAAAGATAATCCGGTCGTTGTTCTTGCAATGGCTCTGCCGTTTGTCATAGTTCCTGCGGTCAACCTTAAAAGCTCGGTCGTTATAAGTTTATTTATATTTGCTGCTACCATTCCTTGTGCGGTGATAGCCCCTCTTATAAAGGATAAGATAAAAAGCGTATATGCTCTTCCTTTTTACTGCACGATAGCGATGATCATAGTTACCGTTTGCAGATTGAATCTTGGATCTCACGCCGTCATGCTCGAAGAACTGGGCATATATGTTTGGCTCACCGCAATAAACAGCATAATGGTAAAGCTTTCTGCTTTTGAACCCAGGGCAAACAGCTTAAAGGGATTCAAGGATGCGGTGATGATGTGTTTCGGATTCTCTTTGGCATGCTGCTTTGTGGGCGCGGCAAGAGAGATATTGGGCAGCGGAACTATTTGGGATAAACCGCTTGAACTTTATCCGGTGAGGCTCATCGGAGTTACCATGCCGTTTTTCGGTTTTATAATGATAGGCTTTGTCAACGCGTTTTTCCGCAGTATAAACAGAGCGGCGCTGCGCGGAATGCTTACCGCTCCGTCACATGAAGTGAGGAAGCAGAAGAAAAAGGAAAGTGTGGGTGATAAGGCGTGACTGATGCTTTTGGAAATATAGTTGCGGTGTTTATTGCGGGACTTATCACTGAAAATCTGATATTTGAGCGTGCTCTGGGAATAAATAAGGCGGTAACACGCTCAAAAAGCTATAAGAGCATTACTATTTTCGGCTTATTGTTTTGCATATCGGTAATGCTCAGCGGCACTATTGCCTGGGCTATCCGCTTTAAGCTTTCGGATTATGGGTGGTGGAACGATGTCAGAGGCTTGGTCGTTCTGCTTTGCATAGTCGCCGCATATTTTATCATGGTCGCCATCGTTGGCAAAAAGAATATCAAAAGCGTTCGGGCGGTTCCGATAGCGGTGGCATTTAACAGTGCATCTTTCGGTGCGGTTTTTTACGCGATAGCCAACTATCAGAAATATATGCATGTGCTGGTGTATTGCATCAGCTGTTCTTTGGGAGTTACCTTTGCAATGATGCTCATTCATTCCGGCAAAGAGCGCCTTTTGATGAGCAGAGTTCCCAAGGCGTTTGCGGGCGTACCGATAATGATGATATATATCGGCATACTTGGTTTGGCATTCTACGGTCTTATAGGACACAGGCTGCCAACGTGATCCATTACAGGAGGCTTTCAGATGGCCAAAAAAGGAACAAAGATAAAGCGATACGGCAGTATTTACGAAAAAAGAAGCAGTTCGGTCATACTCGTTTTGATAATGATTGCCGGGCTGGTGATTTTTGGTGTCGCCGGATGGCTTTTGTATACCCCTGTTCATGACTTTATAATGGGGCTTGGTGACAGCGATGATACAAGGCAGGGACCGTCGGTAAGCTCTTCCGCTGCGCCGCAAAGTCAGCCTTTTGAAGCCTCTTCCCGGTCTGAAAGTCATATCATAGAAAAAGCTTCAAAAGAGGTAAAGGGAATATATCTGCCGGTATCTCATGTTTTGGATCATAGCGCATTTGATGTTGCGCTTCAAAAAGCAAAGGCGGCGGATATCAATACCGTTGTCATCGACGCCAAAGATGCTTCCGGAACGGTGCTTTACAGCTCTTCCAACAGCGTGGCAAAAAGCTCCGGGGTTGCAGCTGCCCGGGTTTACGATGCTGAAAAAGCGGTAGAAGCGGTGAAAAAAGCCGGTCTTTCTCCTGCGGTCAGGCTGTATACCTTTAAGGATGCGGCGGCTCCCGCCGCAGACCGCGATATGGCTGTACACTATTACGATACTGAGATATATTGGCTTGATAATTCCCCTGAGCTTGGTGGAAAGATGTGGCTCAACCCCTATTCCGCAAAAGCGCAGGAATATATCCTTTCGATGATAGAGGAGCTTTGCTCGGCGGGATTCGAAGCGGTGCTGCTTGATTCTGTGCAGTTCCCATCAGGGGTAGGACTGGATAAGGCGGGCTATGGCAAAGAGGCAGCCGTAAAATCCAAATCTCAGCTGCTGACGGAATTTGTTGATAAGGCAGCTGAGGTTGCTGAAGCCCACGGAGCTCAGTTGATACTTTGCACCGATATCTATTGGCTTGCACCCGGAGCTGAAACGGTAAACAACCATCTCTATGGCGGAAGCCCGCATGTATTTTTCCCCGATACGGTATCAGTGTCGCTGCCGGAGGACAGCTCGGTTTGGGGCTCGAGGCTTGAGATGCTAAAGGATTCCATCCAAAGTGAGATGGTCGCATTTGTTCCGGCTTATGCTGATGATGGTACTTTGGTAGAAAGCAGTTCGCTTATAGAAAGTATTTCTTCCACCGCGGCAAACGGATATATCCTTTATGATCCGCAGGGAAACTATAAATTTGATTGAGGAGTGATATTGATGGCTACTGCACATAACGCGGCAAAATTGGGAGATATTGCAAAAACGGTTCTTATGCCTGGCGATCCGCTGAGAGCAAAGGTGATAGCCGACACCTATCTTGAAGATGTCGTTTGCTATAACACAGTGAGAAATATGTTCGGGTATACCGGATATTATAAGGGCAAGCGCATTTCGGTGCAGGGCAGCGGAATGGGCATCCCTTCGATAGGTATCTATTCCTATGAGCTGTTCAATATGTATGATGTTCAGAGCATTATCCGCGTCGGTTCTGCCGGAGGGATAGGCAAAAACGTCAAGCTTCGCGATGTTGTCGCTGCTATCGGCGCCTGCACTAATTCCAATTATGCTTCCCAGTATGGTTTGCCCGGGATCTTTGCACCTACCGCAAGTTACCGTCTGCTCAAAATGGCTGATCGGGCAGCGGAAGATCTTGGGATCTCACTCAAAGTGGGCAATCTGCTTTCTTCCGACGTGTTTTACCATCCGGATGCTCAGAACGATAAATGGGCGGATATGGGCGTTCTCGCTGTAGAGATGGAGGCGGCCGGCCTTTATCTCAACGCTGCAAAGGCAGGCAGGGAAGCGCTTTGCATCTGCACGATTTCCGATATAATCGCCACCGGAGAGGAGCTTTCTGCTGAGGATAGGCAGAACAGCTTCCATGATATGATGAAGATCGCGCTCGAGGTTGCGGCAAAGAACGATTGAATAAACAGCTTAGGCGTGGGGATATCCCGCGCCTTTGTTTTAAGATATATCTGCTATATATGAAAGGATGTGGCTTGTTTTGGTAAAAAGAGTATTTCTTATAGTGCTTGACAGCTTTGGGATAGGAGAAGCGCCCGATGCTGCCGAATATGGCGACAACGGCAGCAATACCATCGCGGCATGCGCCAAGGCAGGGATGAAGCTGCCCAATCTTGAAAAGCTGGGACTTGGAAATATAGAGGGTGTTGAGGTCATAGAAAAGGAAGCGAAGCCTTCCGCTGCATATGCCAGAATGACCGAGGCATCAAAGGGCAAGGATACCACGATAGGCCACTGGGAGATAGCCGGCCTGATATCGCCAAATGCCATGCCGGTGTTTCCCAATGGCTTCCCCGATGAGTTTTTGAGGAGATTTGAAGATGCGATAGGCAGAAAAACACTCTGCAATAAGCCTTATTCCGGTGTTCAGGTCATCAAGGATTACGGCAAAGAGCATCTTGAAACCGGCTCAGTCATAGTTTACACCTCGGCGGACAGCGTTTTTCAGATAGCCGCACATGAGGATAAGGTTCCGCTTGAAGAGCTTTATTCCATCTGCGAGACGGCAAGGAAAATGCTGGTCGGTGAGCTGGCGGTAGGGCGTGTAATTGCAAGGCCCTTTACAGGTGAGCATCCCTTTACCAGGACAGCTAACCGCCACGATTATTCGGTGGTTCCGCCCAGAGATACCATGCTCGACGCGGTGCGTGGTTCCGGCAGAGAGGTCATTGCGGTAGGAAAGATATCTGACATTTTCGCCGGTAAGGGAGTTGGCGAAAGCATATCCACCAAGGGCAATGCCGATGGCATGAATAAATCGCTGGCAATAATGGAACGCGATTTTGAGGGGCTTTGCTTTATCAATCTCGTGGATTTTGATATGCTTTACGGTCATCGAAACGACGCGGCAGGATATGCAAAGGCGCTCGAGGAGTTTGACAGCTGGCTTGGAGAAGCTGTCAAAAAGCTGAGGGAAGATGATCTGCTGATAATAACAGCCGATCACGGCTGCGACCCCGAAAGCGAAAGCACCGACCACAGCAGGGAATATGTTCCGATGCTGGCGTTTGGCAATAGGGTCAAGCCGGTCGATCTCGGCACAAGAAACAGCTTTTCTGATATAGCCGCTACTATTTTGGAAGCGTTTGAAATAGAGGCTGAAACAGACGGCGAAAGTTTCTGGAGCAGCATATCAAAATAAGTGGAGGTAAATGGCGGGATGAACAGAGAAACAGAGCTTGTAAAAGCCGCCGTAGCCGCTCGACAAAGCGCGTATGCGCCCTATTCGGGTTACACCGTAGGGGCTGCGGTTTTGGCTGACAACGGCAATATCTACACCGGCTGCAATATTGAAAACGCCTCCTACCCCGCGGGTATATGCGCGGAACGCACCGCTGTTTTTAAGGCAGTGAGCGAAGGCGCCAAAAGAATAGAAGCGCTGGCTCTTTCGGCGGGAAGAAAGGGAGAAGCAGCAGTAAGCTATCCTTCGCCCTGCGGTATCTGCCGTCAGGTGATGGCGGAGTTTGGCGGCGAGGATATGCCGATATTGCTGGTAAAAGGCGAAAGTGATATTAAAAAATATACTTTATCAGAGCTTTTGCCGCTGAGCTTTACCTCGAAAGATCTGTAAAGCTAATGTACTTGGCAAAGTTAAAGGAGCCGCGATTGCGGCTCCTTTAAAAATTTATCGAATATCAGGTGTTGTGATCGCTGGTGTGGAAGGTCTTTAAATTGCCTATCTTTTTGCTGCGCTCATCGAGTATCGAAAGGACCTTTTCAAGCTCGATGCCCTCAGATACCATCATAACGGTGAGATGGTAGATGAGATCGCAGATCTCATTGGCAGTATCTTCATTATCGCCGTTTTTTGCTGCTATAATGACCTCGGCGCTTTCTTCTCCCACCTTTTTGAGTATCTTATCGATGCCCTTTTCAAAGAGATAGCAGGTATAAGAACCTTCCTGAGGGTTTTCGCGTCTATTTTTAACTACTTCGTAAAGTGCGGCAAGACTGTCGTTCATATAAAAAGCTCCCCAAATATTTTTTCTCAGTATAGCAAAAAAGTGCTGTGATTTAAAGTGCCTTGCGCCAATTTATTTATCTATGGAAAAATAAGCACCGTTGATATATACTTATCTTAACAGATAAAAGGAGGCATCAGCTATGAGAATGTACGATATCATACGCAAAAAGCGAATAGGCCAAGCGCTCACCCGTGAGGAGATGGCTTTTTTCATAAAGGGCGTTACCGATGGCAGCATACCTGATTATCAGATATCGGCGCTGCTCATGGCTATATGCTTTCAGCAGCTTAATGAGCGCGAAACGGCAGAGATGACCGAATTTATGGCGGCTTCCGGCGATATGGCTGATCTTTCTGAAATCGATGGATTCAAGGTCGATAAACATTCCACCGGCGGCGTGGGGGATAAGACCACGCTGATAATAGCTCCGGCGGTCGCCAGCTGCGGAGTTAAGGTAGCCAAAATGTCGGGCAGGGGGTTGGGGCATACCGGCGGGACGATAGATAAGCTGGAATCTATCCCCGGTTTCTGTACCTCTATCCCATCTGCCGAGTTTATCGATATAGTCAACGATATCGGCGTTTCGGTCATCGGTCAGAGCGCGGATTTTGCCCCCGCCGATAAAAAGCTTTACGCTTTGCGCGATGTTACCGCCACAGTTGAAAATATCCCGCTGATAGCAGCCTCGATAATGAGCAAAAAGATCGCTTCGGGAGCCGACGGCATAGTTCTCGATGTTACTACCGGAAGCGGAGCTTTTATGAAAACCAAAGAGGAGGCGGTTGAGCTTGCCGGGCAGATGGTCTCCATCGGCAGCGGGGTGGGAAGAAAGGTGGCGGCGCTAATAACCGATATGGATACCCCGTTGGGATGCGCTATCGGCAATTCGCTCGAGGTCATAGAAGCGGTGGAAACGCTCAAGGGAAACGGACCCGAAGACCTGTTGACAGTTTGCTGTGAGCTTGCGGCAAATATGCTGATGCTGGCAGGTAAAGGCAGCATTGAAAGCTGCCGTATCATGGCGCGAGAAGCCATAGTTGGCGGCTCAGCCCTCGAGACCCTCTGCGAAATGGTCAAGGCGCAGGGCGGAGACGATTCTTATATAAGGGATACTTCCAAGTTTGAAAAGGCTTCTATCGTAAGGGCTGTCAAGGCTCAACGCGGCGGCTATATCACCGCTATGCAGACCGAGGAGATAGGTATAGCTTCTATGATGCTCGGCGCGGGACGTGAGACCAAGGACAGTATTATCGATTTTGCTGCCGGAATAAAGCTTTATAAAAAGACAGGAGACAGGGTAGAAAAGGGCGATGTTATCGCTGAGCTGTTTACCAACAGAGATACCGCTCAGGCGGCAGAAAAGCGCTTGATCGACGCGCTGACCATATCGGACTGTCCGGTGGCGGAAAAGCCGCTCATCCTTGCGAGGGTCACCGTTGACGGCGTTGAAGATTTTCAATGATCGGAGATAAAACGAGTTGAATAAAAGCGGCTGAAACTATCCTAAAGTGATGAGTACAGCCGCTTTTTAGCATATATTACGCATGAAATTTACATAAAATGGAAAAAACCTTGACAAAATAATGGATACTGAATAATATAAAAAGGACTTTGGAATAATAACCAAAAGCAAATACAGATTTTTGGAGATTAAATGGGGAATATCAAAGGACAAATCAACAGGGCAGCCAAGCTTGTCGGCAGTATACTGCAGGGACGGGCTTTGTGGTGCTGTCTTCTTGCGCTGTCGCTTTCGGCAATAATGGTCATCGTAAATCAGCAGATCAAGCTGGTATATATAAGGGATGGGGCTACCGTTACCATGAAGCATACCGTTCAGGACGAGCCTGCCGAGATACTTGATGAGATGGGCTTTAAAACCATGGCTTATGATGTGGTGGATTTTTCGGGCTTTAGCGGAAAGATCGGCGTTATAAATATCGACCGTGCGTTTCCGGTAAAGCTTAAAGTTGACGGAAAGACGATGTCCGAGATGACCACCGATAAAACGGTGGAGACCTTGCTGAAAGAAAAAAACATCACGCTGGGCGAATATGACGAGATAAATCTTCCTTTGGGTGCTTATCTTGCTCCAAACGACGAGATCGTGATAAAGCGCGTTCAGGTCAACACCATTGTAGAGCATCAGACTATTCCGTTTGAAACCGAGTATAAGGATAATTCGCTGCTCAGAAACGGCAGGACAAGAATTCTTATCAACGGCAGAGATGGCGAATGTGCCGTCACATATGTTGACAGAGTTGTGGACGGCGTGCTGCAGAAGCGTCAGCAGATAAGCTCTGTGGTTACCAAAAAGCCGGTGACCCAACTGGTGCTCAAAGGTTCCAGCGCTCCCGTGTCAAATCTGAAATTTGATGTGCCACTGGATTCAAACGGAGTTCCGGTGAGCTATAAAAAGCTGCTCACCAATCAGGTATGCACCGGATACAGCTCATGGAAGGGCGCGAAGGGTGCGAGCCGCATGGTGCTTGAGGCGGGCTATGTTGCCGTGAGGGCTAATGAAATACCATATGGAACAAAAATGTATATCACCAGCCCCGATAACAGATTTGTTTACGGTTATGCTATCGCAGCCGATACCGGAGTGGGCCTGATGCAGAACGTTATAGATATCGATCTTTTCTACGATACCTATATAGAAAGCTGTTTGAGCGGACGCAAATATCTGAACGTTTATATACTGTAATTCATTGCAGACCGTTAAAATTGGCGGTCTGCTTTTGTATGTTGTAATATTGCGGTTTTATTGGTATAATAACAAATATGTTGCCGACAGCAGTTCGATTTTGCTGTGGTGCAGATCGTATTTTAAAGCATAGGTGGTAAAAAATGATGAGATCTTTTAAATTTTGTTCGCTGATACTTTCGGCGCTGCTGATGACCATGGGCTGCGCTTCTCCTGCGGCTTCTTCTTCCGCTCCCGCACAGTCCGCAGCACCTGCTGCATCTTCTGATACCGAAGTTAAGCCTGCGAACTGGGAAAAGGGATATCTTCCCCAGTTTGCTCAGCCCGAAAGCGGCACCCCGATAGTTACCCTTCACACCAATATGGGTGACATCAAGATGATGATGTTCCCTCAGGCTGCACCCAAGACAGTTGAAAATTTCGTTACCCATTGCAAAAACGGTTACTATAACGGCGTTATCTTCCATCGCGTTATCGAGGATTTCATGATCCAGGGCGGCGACCCTCAGGGTACCGGAATGGGCGGCGAGAGCATTTGGGGCTCTGAGTTTGAGGACGAGTTTTCCGATAATCTCTATAATTTCCGCGGGGCTGTTTCGATGGCTAACGCAGGACTTGGCACCAACGGCAGCCAGTTCTTCATCGTTCAGCAGGATGCGGTAAAATATCCCAACAGCAACTTCAGAGTTACCGATGAGACTGCCGATAGCTTCATACTCAATATGATGATGAATAAAGAGGTGTATCTCGGAACCATGAAGCTCAACGAGTTTGCATCCAAGCCGGATGCAACTCAGGAGTCGGTCAGGAAATATATCGATGAGCTCAACGCCGGCATCAACGCCAAGCTTCAGGCAGGCATCACCGATGAGATCAGAGCCGATTATTCCGCAGCTATCGAAAAATATAAGGAGATAGGCGGAACCCCCACCCTTGACTATAAGCACACCGTTTTCGGTCAGGTCATCGAGGGAATGGATGTTGTTGACGCTATTGCCAAGGTGGAAAAGGGCAGCAACGATAAGCCCAAGAGCGATGTTGTTATCCGGTCCACCACCGTTGAGACCGCAAAATAATTTTGATATCAGATATCGGCAGGATAATGCGTTGATTTTATCCTGCCGATATTTTCGTTATTTGAATCATATCAGATTTTTCCGCCAACAATAGCTTTGTATAAAATCGGAGGCGGAAAAATATGCAGTATCAAAGATCCAAAACGGCTCAGTTTTTCATAGCGTTTTTTATGGGAGTGTTTATTCTGGCACTTCCGTTTTCTTATGCACTGTTTCGCTTTTCTGTCAACAAAAAAGAAATCGAGCCGGTTGAGGAGCGGTTTTATCCGCAGGTGGCCGATTCGCTTTCACTTATAACCGCCCTTAAAAACAGGAGCGATGAAGAGCCGATATGCTTTATCATGAGCAATATAGATCCATATCAGAACGAGGTGAGCTTTGCCGTTTTGCCGCCCGAAACGCTGGTGGAAGATGGCGGAGGCTTTCATTTGGCCTGTGAGGTTTGGGATAAAGAGGGAGCAAAGCGCGGGGCACAGGCGCTGCAATCCGCTGCGGGGATAGAGGATGGAAGGTGGCTGGAGCTTGATTCAGAGGCGGTAATTAAGCTTGGCGAGGTAGTTGGGGCTATCGATTTTACCCTGAAGGAAGAAATATCGATAGAAAATGGTTTGATGGTGCTTGAGGAGGATCGGCAGCTGATAGACGGTACCAAGGCGGTGCTGCTGATAAACTACGATGGATATTCGGACGGCGAAAGCGGAAGGCTTGATATGATAGGTGAACTTCTTTATCAGACCCTTTCGCAGCGTGTTCCGCTGTTAAACGACGCTCTCTTGATAAAACTGTTTGAAACGGCGGTGAACAGCGGCTATTCCGATTTGACGATCAGGGATTTTGAGGCAAGGCGGCGCTCGCTCGACCATATGCTGACCAATGATTTTCAGGTTGAGGAGATAGAGGTAACGGGGGAATACAGTGGTGAGAATAATACCTTTTTTCTTTCGTCCGGCGCAATAAAGGCGCTGACAGATGAGTTCGCGGATAGAGAAAAGCTGTAAAAACGGCGTCCTGCTTTGCTCAGGACGCCGTTTATGTCTATATCTTCTATTCCAGCTCAAATTTTCCGGTGTAAAGCTGATAGTATTTGCCCTTTTGGGCGATAAGCTGCTCGTGGTTTCCGCGCTCTATTATCCTGCCGGAATCGAGCACCATTATAACGTCGCTGTTTTTTACGGTGGAAAGGCGGTGGGCGATGACGAATACGGTGCGGTTATGCATCAGCATATCCATTCCCTGCTGAACTATCGATTCGGTTCGGGTATCGATAGAGGAGGTGGCTTCATCCATTATCATTACCGGCGGGTCGGCGACCGCAGCCCGCGCGATAGATAAAAGCTGGCGCTGCCCCTGGGATAAGCCGCTGCCATCGCCTTTAAGAATTGTATCGTAGCCCTGCGGCAGCATTCTTATAAAGCTGTCCGCATTGGTCAGTTTTGCCGCGGCTATACATTCCTCATCAGTGGCGTCAAGATTTCCGTACCTGATATTTTCCATGACCGTTCCGGTGAAAAGGTTGACGTCCTGAAGCACCATACCGAGGCTGCGGCGCAGGTCGGATTTTTTAATCTTGTTGATGTTTATGCCGTCGTAACGTATCTTTCCGTCAGCGATATCGTAGAAGCGGTTGATGAGGTTGGTAATAGTGGTTTTTCCCGCTCCGGTGGCGCCGACAAATGCCACCTTTTGACCCGGCTTTGCGTAAAGCGAGATATCGTGCAGCACTATTTTTTCGGGAGTGTAGCCAAAGTCAACGCCGTCGAGTACAACGTCGCCGGCGAGCTTGGTATATATTACCGAACCATCGGGCTGAGGCTGCTTCCACGCCCAAAGGCCGCTGCGTTCATCGCACTCGGTCAGGTTGCCGTCGTGGTCGTATTTGGCGTTGACAAGGGTGAACTTTCCTTCGTCTGTTTCGGGCTTTTCATCCAGCATCGCGAATATTCGCGATGCACCCGCGAGCGCCATAACAATGGAGTTGAACTGGTTGGTGACCTGCATTATTGGACCGGAGAAATTTCTTGTCAGCAGCAAAAAGGAGGATATCGAGCCGAGGGTGAGAACGTCAAAGCCCTTGAGCGAAAGGTTGGGAAAAGCCTTGATCGCAAGCGTTGCTCCGATAACGGCGGTCACGACATACATGACGTAGCCAAGCGCGTTCATTATCGGCATGATGATGCCGGCGAGGGTGTTGGCCGCCGAGGCATTTTTGCGCCATGTTGAGTTTTTCTCGTCAAAGCCTTCTATCGATCCATCTTCATGGCAGAATACTTTTATGACCTTTTGACCGTTTATCATCTCTTCGATATAGCCGTTGAGACTTCCCAAAGATTGCTGTGCCTTCATAAAATTCTGTCCGCTGCGGATGGCGAATTTGCCTGAGAAGAGCAGCATCATCACCATACAGAGCATTACAACGGCGGTGAGATAAACGCTGAGATAAAGCATCGAGATAAAGATGGTGGTGAGGGTGAGAACGGTGGTTATTATCTGCATCAGACCCTGAGATATCATCTGGCGCAGGGTATCGGTATCGTTGGTGTAGTGGCTCATTATATCGCCGTAGGGACGCGAATCAAAATAGCTGACAGGCAGGGTCTGCATATGGGCAAACATTTTATCGCGTATCTCTTTGAGCACGCTCTGCGATACCCGCAGCATTATCTGCGGATGTATCGTTGAAGCGGCTACACCGATAAGGTATATTCCGCTCATTGAAAGCATCGCGCGCAGAAGCCCTGAGAAATCGCTGCTGCTATTGAGCAGCATGGGGGAGATATAGTCATCGATGAGGGTGCGGATAAAAAGGGAGGAGGCGACCGATACGAGAGATGAAACTATTATGCAGATAAGCACTGCTGCAAGCCGAAGCTTATACTTTAAAAGAAAGCCAAGCAGCCTTTTTACCGTTTTGGGGTCTATCTTTTGCCCGGGGATGCGAACACCTTTGGGCGCGCCGGGACCGCGCATGGGCCTCTGCTCACTCATCGTCGTCATCTCCCTTCTGCTGAGACTGGTATACCTCACGGTAGATATTGCTGCTCTTTAAAAGCTCTGTGTGGCTGCCGTGTGCCGATATTCTACCGTCGTCAAGTACTACTATTATATCCGCGTTCATAACCGACGACACGCGCTGGGCGATTATTATCTTAGTGGTATCGGGTATATATTCGGCAAATGCCTTCTGTATTTTGGCATCGGTAGCGGTATCGACCGCCGAAGTGGAATCGTCAAGTATCAGTATTTTAGGCTTTTTAAGAAGTGCCCGGGCTATGCAGAGACGCTGCTTCTGCCCGCCCGATAGATTGCCGCCTCCCTGTTCGATATGGTGGTCGTATTTATCGGGGAAGGTGAGTATAAATTCCTCAGCCTGAGCCATGCGGCATACCTGCCGGATCTCCTGCTCGGTGGCATTTATATTTCCCCAGCGGAGGTTTTCATTGACTGTTCCGGAAAACAGCAGATTTTTTTGCAGTACCATGGCGACGCTGCCGCGAAGGGCATTGAGGTCGTATTTTCGAACATCTACCCCTCCGACAAGGACCGAGCCTTCGGAAACGTCGTAAAGGCGCGGTATGAGCGAAACCAGCGAGGATTTTGATGAGCCGGTGGCTCCTATGATGCCTACCGTTTTTCCGGATGGGATGGTAAGGCAGATGTCGTCGAGCACCTTTTTACCCGCGTTTGAAGAATAGCTGAAGGATACATGATCAAAAACGATGCTGCCGTCGCTTACCTCTGATACGGGAGATGTGGGATCGACTATATCGGGAGCTTCATCCAGTATTTCGACAACACGTTCGGCGGCGGAACGCGCCATGGTCAGCATGACAAATATCATCGAGAGCATCATAAGGCTCATCAATATCTGCGTTGCGTAGGTTATCAGTATAGTGAGCTGACCGGTGGTCAATCCGAGAGCAGGGTCGTTTCGGCTTGCGACGATGGCACGGGCGCCAAGCCAGGATATGAGCAGCATACAGCCGTACATACAAAGCTGCATAAAGGGTTGGTTGAGTGTTATGAGGCGCTCTGCTTTGACAAAAAGCTCATAGATCCGTTGGGATATGGTGTTGAACTTTTGCTTTTCAAATTCGGCCCGGTCAAAGGCTTTGACTACCCGCATTCCTCTTAGATCCTCCTCCACCACGCGGTTGAGCTCATCGTAGGTGGAAAATACCTTTCGGAAGGTAGGGTGGGCATGACGCATTATTATCGCCAAAAATACCGCAAGCAGCGGTATGCAGACAAAAAATACCCTGGAGATATCACGGTCGATGTTGAATGCCGAAAACAGCGCAAAGATAAGCATTAGGGGGCTGCGCACCGCCATACGGGTCATCATCATAAACGCCATCTGTATGTTTGAGACATCGGTGGTGAGCCTTGTGACGATAGAAGCGGTTGAGAACTTATCGATATTGGAAAAGGAAAACCGCTGCACCTTGCGGTACATATCGCTTCTCAGATTGGATGCAAAGCCGGTGGAAGCGTGAGCGGCGCAGTAGCCGGAGGCTGTTCCGAAGGTGAACTGTGCAGCAGCCGCGATGAGAAGCAGCAGGCCGTATTTGGTGACCGCCTGCATATCGCCCAAGTCGATGCCAAAGTCGATAAGGTTGGCCATCATGAGCGGAATGATTATTTCGGCAACAACTTCGAGCGCTACCGAAACGGGGGTGAGAACGGTAAGCAGCCAATATTGTCTTATGCTGCCAATTAGCTTTTTTATCATGTAAATGTTCCTTTCAAAAGGCAAGTACCTTGTGTTAGCGTTTATATAAGGACGGTTTTGCGGTGATGATTACGGCTGGTCATTATGCCGTGAGCGCAGGCGTGAATGATATAATTGTTCGTCAAAATCCGGTTGCCCGCAAGGGGTGGGGGTATTATTATATCATTTCCCCGGCGGTTTCCGTTATTAGAATGGGAAAGAGCCTTACGGCAAAAATCAAATCAGTTTACCACTATATGGTATCTCTATTAAATTTTTCAGTCAAGCAAACAGAGCGATTTCACAAAGCTTTCAAATTAGCGGGCTTTAAGATTTTACAAAATGTTCAAAATTGCAAGATTTTTGCAAGAGATGGAATAATATGTAAAATATTTTGCCTCAAGTGGGCATTAACGGCCGCATTTATATGCTGTTTAAATAGAGGATTGTTAAATATGGACAAAATATAATTTTGAAATTTGGCGAATTTTGATTAAAACGAGAACTAAAATGCAGGCTTTATTGCGGAAACCCCAATAATCGCTTGACATTGATGATAAAATCAGATACTATAAGTTAGGCTAAGTGAGGTTATTTTCGGAGGTAATATGGCACAGGCTGCGAGGGTTGATAACGCTAATTTTAAAGAAGAATTGCAGCTGCAAAAGTGGCTTCCTTTAGTCAGAAGCCGTGCCAATGCCTTTCGCGGAAAGGGTATGGAAGCGGATGACCTCATACAGGAGGGGCTTATCGGTTTGTTGTATGCCATCAGGGCTTATGATGCCGACAGGGGAGCTTCCTTTAAAACCTTTGCCTATATTTGTATAACTAACCACCTCACATCGGTCATGGAAAAAGCGGATAAACGTATAGAAACGGTGAGCATCGAAGACGATGACCGGCAATTTATCCCTGACAAAGACCCACAAGAGGTAGTAGTAAGCCGTGAATACCTTGAAAATTGGCTTGCCGATGCCTGTAAGCATCTTTCCGAGCGGGAAGAAAAGGTGTTCAGTCTTTATCTTTCTGGCTATTCATACCACTCAATGGCTGAGATGCTCGGCATCAGCGAAAAGGCTGTAGACAATGCCCTTTGCCGCGCCAAGTCAAAACTGCGCGGAGTAAAATTTTGAATGCAAGCCGAAAGGCATGCAGATATATTCATACCCTTAGTTAGTTCTGGCGATCCCCCGGTCTCCGGCCCAAGCTGCGGGTAAAATCAAATTCATAAGCGAGGTAAAAGACATGTACGAAGACAAGACCTTAAAGTGCAAAGAGTGCGGAAACGAGTTCGTTTTCACCGCAGGCGAGCAGGAATTCTACGCTGAGCGCGGATTTGTAAACGAGCCCCAGAGATGCAAGCCCTGCCGCGATGCTCGCAAGAATGCTTCCAGACCGGAGAGAGAGATGTTCACCGCTACCTGTGCCGCTTGCGGCAAGGAAGCTAAGGTTCCCTTTAAGCCCCGTGAGGACCGCCCTGTATACTGCAGCGAGTGCTTTGCAAGCATGAAGCAGGACTAATTATCTTGTGATTTAAACGAGCCGCCAAAGTTGGCGGCTCGTTTGGCGTTTATAGCGATATAACTTTTGCCGAATGATAAGCGGCCATTTGTCAGTCGATTTTTCCTCCGCAATGCTGACAGAAATTGCCCTCATTTCGCCCCAACTGTTTTCCGCAATCAGGGCATTTATTATAAAGAAAATGCGGAACTAAACAGGAAAACGCCACAGCTGCACCGATTGTGAACAGAGGTTCGTAGATATACGCCGCCAGCATTATTATAAATCCGATGATCATTAGCATATCTCTTAATTTTTGTGCGGTTCTAGCTTTCATATTCACACCCCTGCCGATTATTACTTGTTGATTTATTTTATCATAGTGGTGTTTTAACTTCAAGGATCGGTGAAATAAACAGATCTTAAAGCCAACGGCCAAGGCGGCAAAGAGACGTACATCTTCGTTTGTGGAAAAATACTATAATATATGATATAATAATAAAAAACATCTATTATATCAAATGATGTACAACGCCTCGACCCTTGCGGGGCAACCGGCTTTTGATAGCCGATCATATCATTTTTCGAGACAGAGAGGTAAAAGCCTTATGCTTACCGAGTCGCTTGACATAAGACTTAAAACGATAGCAAAAATGGTGCGCGGCGGATGCCGGGTTGCTGATGTGGGCTGCGACCATGGCTATCTTATTTCGGCGCTGACCGCCGACGGCATCATACCGGGCGGTATTGCCTGCGACATAAACAAAGGCCCCTTGGATAATGCTAAGGCTGAGATAGCAAGATGCCGCCTTGAAGATAGGATAGAATGTCGTCTTGGCAACGGCCTTGAGCCGGTGGTCTGCGGCGAGGTGGATGATGTGGTCATAGCCGGAATGGGCGGAGAGCTTATTTCTGCCATAATCGAAGGCTCTGGCTGGAGCAGCTTTGAAGGCAAGCATTTTATCCTTCAGCCTATGAGCAGAGCGCCATATCTACGGCGTTGGCTCAGGGCAAACGGATTTTCGATAAGACAGGAGCGTGCCTGCAGCTCTAATAAACACGTTTATACGGTGATGTCGACAGTTTACAGCGGAGAAAAGGCCGATCTCAGTGAATATGATAACTATTGCTATATGGGAGAGCTTATTCATGATCACAGCGATGAAGCTGTTGAATATCTGCGCAGAACGGTTTCAGAGCTTGAAAAGCAGCGCAGAGGGGCTTCCTTTAACGATGTCGAAAAGGAAAAGAAGCTGGCAAAACTGATAGATGAGATGAATACCGCTTTAGAAGAAGGAAGATAATATGGCACTCGACGGAATGATGCTTTCAATGCTCAGGGCCGAGCTTTGGACAGAGCTTGAAAACGCCAGAATAGATAAAATACATCAGCCGGTCAAGGAAGAGCTGATAATTTCGATGCGCTCAAAAGCCGCTAACCGAAAGCTGTTGATATGCGCAAGGGCAGAGGCGCCAAGAGTTCACTTCACCGAAATATCGGTGGAAAATCCAAAGCAGCCGCCGATGTTCTGTATGCTTATGAGAAAGTGGCTTGGCGGAGCAAAGCTTATCGACATACGCCAACCGGGGCTGGAACGAGTTTTGCTGTTTGATTTTGAGACCACCAACGAGTTCGGAGATACCGTTACCGTTACCCTCGCAGCCGAGATAATGGGGCGATATTCCAATATCATACTTGTCGGGCCTGATGGGAAAATTATCGATTCGGTAAAGCGTGTCGGCGCTGATAAGTCGTCACTGCGTCAGATATTGCCCGGCTTGACCTATAAAGATCCTCCGCCTCAGACTAAGACCGATCTAATGGCCGAAGGTGCGGCGGCAGTGGTGGGTGCCATGCGCCGCTCGGTGCGGGATATAGATTCCGCCAAGCTGCTGCAGGAGGTGTTGGAGGGCGCTTCTCCGCTTTTGGCGCGGGAGATCGCCCATCGCGCGCTCGGCGGAGTTTCAAAGATAAGAAGCGAGCTTACCGAAAGCAATTACGCTTCCTTTGAACGAGAGCTTGAAAATATGCGAAAGGTACTCACCGATGCTGATATCTGCCCGACCATGCTGGTACTAAATAACGTTCCAAAAGATTTTTCGTTTATAGATATCGGACAATATGGCGGTGCTATGGCGGTGCGTCATTTTGAGACGCTTTCAATGATGCTTGATGCCTTTTACGGCGAAAAAGATGCCGCTGACCGCATGAAACAGAAGATGAGCGACTTTTCAAAGCTGCTCGCGGCAAGGATAGAGCGAGTTGAGCGTAAGCTGTGTGCCCAAAAGGAAGAGCTGCTCGAATGTAAAAGCCGTGATAAATTGCGCCGTTACGGAGACCTGCTTTCGGCTAACCTATATAGATTGGAAAAGGGTATGCCGAGCGTTACGCTGGAGGATTTCTTTGAGGAAGGCTGCCCCGAGATAACGATAGAGCTTGATAACAGGCTTACTCCTCAGCAGAATATTCAGCGCTATTATAAGGAATACCGCCGCGCCGACACTGCCGAAAAGATGCTCAATGATATGATAGAGCAGGGCGAGCAGGAACTTTTGTATCTCGACAGCGTTTATGATCTTATGAACCGCGCGAGAAGCGAGGCGGAGCTTTCCAACATACGCGCCGAGCTTGCCGAAGGCGGATATATCAGAGCGCTGCCGCAAAACGGCAAAAAGAAGCAGGAGCAGAAGCTTCAGCCGATGAAATACCGCTCCTCGGACGGATATTTGATCCTTTCGGGACGAAACAATATTCAGAACGATCGCCTTACCCTCAAGGAGAGCAGAGGAAACGATATTTGGTTCCATGTTCAGAAGAACGCGGGCTCTCATACAGTTCTTATCACCGAGGGAACTCAGCCGCCCAACCGGACGCTGTTTGAAGCGGCAGTGATAGCTGCTTACAATTCCAAGGCGAGAAATTCTGCTAAGGTGCCGGTCGATTATACTGCGATTCGAAATGTCAAAAAGCAGCTCGGTGGAAAGCCCGGTATGGTGATATACGATAATTTCTCCACTGCCATCGTGGATCCCGACGAGCAGCTTGTAAATTCACTTGCAGAAAACTGATAACAGCCGCCGTGATGCTTGCTGTCCCTTTCACCATTTTGTCTGTTAGCTTTTTGATCCGTTGATTCTACCGGCCGTTGAAGTTTGGGGCAACATTTGCGAAAATATATCTGACCAACAAATAAACCGGGATCTTGGTGTATGGTGCATTTACACTCGTTGTGTTGCTGGTTTGCATTGCGATAAAAGCAATCATCAAATACAAGGTCAATAATACGGACCGACCAACTGCAATTTATCGGACTGTTACTGTTTGAATACGATCTCCCTTCATCGATATGACGAAGGGAGATTTTTGTGCTTAAAATCAGACAAAATGGTAATTGGCAGTATTTGTCACAGCGGTTGCTCTTTTTTAAGGTTTGATATATAATATAAATTGTTTTATTATGCGCTAAAATACTGTGTTTGATAATTGATCAAAACAGAAACGGAGATCAGATATGACTTTGGATCAGCTTGACCTGCTGCTTACGCAGGTGCAGAAGCCGGCGCGCTATACCGCCGGAGAGATGGGCTCGGTAGTTAAGGAATTAAAGCCCGGAATGCTTCGCTATGCCTTTTGTTTTCCCGATCTTTATGAGGTAGGCATGAGCCATCTTGGAATGAAGATACTTTACGGTCACGCCAACCGCAGAGATGACGTTTGGTGTGAGCGCGTTTTCTCGCCTGACAGCGATATGCAGCAGGTGATGGAGGAGATGGGAGTTCCGCTTTTTGCGCTCGAAAGTCTTGATCCCGTCAAGGATTTCGATCTCATCGGCTTCACGTTGCAGTATGAGATGTGTTATACCGAGGTGCTCAACCTGCTCGACCTCGCCGGACTGCCTATCAGAGCTGCTGAGAGAAAAGAACCCTTCCCGCTTGTTGTAGTAGGCGGCCCATGTGCTTCCAACCCTGAACCTATCGCTGATTTTGTCGACCTTGTTTCGCTCGGAGAAGGCGAGGAGGTTTCGGACGAGCTGTTCGATCTCTGCATCGAAGCAAAGCGTGAGGGTTGGGATAAAGCCGAGATACTGCGCAGAGCGGCACAGATACCGGGAATCTACGTTCCATCGCTTTATACTGTTGAATATAAAGAGAATGGCACTATCAAGGGTATGATCCCCCATGATGGCGCACCTGCCGTTATTCAAAAGCGTGTTATCGCCGATCTTGATAAGGTTTATTATCCCGAGACCTTTGTAGTTCCGTTTATAGAGATAGTTCACGACAGAGCCGTTATCGAGCTGTTCCGCGGCTGCAACCGCGGCTGCCGTTTCTGTCAGGCGGGATTCCTTTACCGCCCGATAAGAGAGAAATCACCCGAGACGCTGGCTAAAAATGCGAAAGACCTTGTCAACTCCACCGGTTACGATGAGCTGGGGCTTTCCTCTCTTTCCACCAGCGATTATTGCGGACTAGAGCCGCTGCTCGACAGCCTGCTCGATTGGACCGAGGCGCGCCATGTAAATATGTCGCTGCCCAGCCTTAGAATAGATAACTTCCCCAAGGAGCTGATGGAGAAGATAGACCGCGTTCGCCGCTCGGGACTGACCTTTGCTCCAGAAGCCGGCACCCAGCGCCTGCGCGACGTTATAAACAAAAATATCACTGAGGAAAACGTACTTTCAACCTGCCGTACCGCGTTTTTGGGCGGCCATACCTCGGTCAAGCTTTATTTCATGATGGGACTGCCCACCGAGACCAACGAGGATATCAAGGGTATAGCCGATCTCGCTCAGAAGGTGGTCGATCTGTTCTACAGTATGCCGGAGCGTCCCAAGGGAAAGGCGGTAAGCGTCAATATAAGCGTTGCCTGCTTTGTTCCCAAGCCCTACACTCCCTTCGAGTTTGAGCCGCAGGCTACAACCGAGCAGCTCAAAGAGAAGCAGAAATATCTCATGTCCTGTGTGCGTTCCAAGAAGATATCGGTCAGCTATCACGATTCCTCAACCAGTGTGCTTGAGGCGGTTCTGGCAAGAGGCGACAGACGCCTTTGCTCGGTTGTGGAGGGCGCTTTCAGAAAGGGAAGCCGCCTTGACAGCTGGGAAAATCACTTCCTGCCCGATGCATGGCAGCAGGCGTTTGAGGAAAACGGAGTCGATCCTGATTTTTACGCTTTCCGCCGCAGAGAGTATGATGAGACCATGCCCTGGGATCATCTCGATTACGGAGTTACCAAGTCTTTCTTTATCAGAGAGCATAAAAAGGCGATGGAGGGCGCGGTCACGCCCAGCTGCTTTGCCGGCTGCAACGGCTGCGGAGCTCAGCGCCTGACGGGAGGTATCTGCAAATGTCTGTAAACATGGTAAGGATATTTTTCACCAAGTCGGGCAGGGCGATATACACCTCTCACCTTGACCTCACACGCGCAATGAGCCGTGCGCTTTGCCGCAGCGGATTGCCTGTTTGGTATACCGAGGGCTTTCATCCCCACCTTTATATGACTTTTGCGCTTCCGCTTTCTTTGGGCACCACCGGACTTTGCGAATCTATGGAGGTAAAGATGCTGGAGGATGTTCCTGCTGACGAGATAGTTTCGCGCCTGAACGCCGCTATGCCCGAGGGATTGCGTGCCGTTTCTGCCGCTGCCCCGGTGATGCAGCCCAAGGAGATAATGTGGGCGGATTACAGCCTTTATCTGCGCTGCCGTGCCGAAGAGGGAAGAGAAGCTATTGAAAAGTTTTTTGCTCTTGATGAGATACCCACCGAAAAGCGCAGCAAAAAGGGAATAAAGACTGTCGATATCAAGCCGATGATGAGCCTTCTTTCGATGGCTGAGGCGGAAAATGGTTTGGTGATCAAGCTGCGCTGCCGCGCAGGCGTTGAGATCAACCTCAACCCGACACTTGCGCTGGATGCGCTGGCACAGTTTACAGGCTTCAGAGCCGATCAGGTAAAGATCGAGCGTTACGCTGTATGGACTGAGAAGCTGGAGGCTTTCAGATAAGTCTCGAATACTGTAAGGGTAAATTGCTTTACAGTATAAAACGGCATTGCAATGCGGTTTAACAAAAACGACCTCGCTTTTTAAGCGAGGTCGTTTTTGTAATTTACAGTGAATCTGCGTAGCCCTCTTCGACGAACTGGGTGAGCTTGGTTTTAAGCTCGGTGAGGAATATTCTCCACGATTCGGGATTGATAAAGGGATTGCTTCCGGGGTTTTCTATCATATGCTGACGCTTTTCTATGCTGCAATTCTGATTGGGATGGTTGCCGAGGACGATATCTACCTTTTCGTTCCAAACCTTTTCGATGGAATTGAACATATGGGTGCATTTGTCCTCCTCAATTCCGAATTTCCTGCAGTATTCTCTGTATATAGTGAGAAATCCTGCGCCGCCCATATAGCCGACTCGGTAGGTGGTTTCACCATCGGTCACATTAAAGAAGAAGGTCAGGGTGCCGAGTGTGTGTCCGGGCGTGAGGACGCAGTGTATATCGGTGTTGCCGAGCTTGATGTGGTCGCCGTCGTTTATCTCAACATCGGGCCAGCAAACCTCGTCGAACTTCATCGGGCCCCATTCAAGTACTGCACGGTCGGGACGCTCACGCAGAAGGTCGGTGTCGACCTTGCTCATAAAGATCTTGCAGCCGAACATATCGCGGAATTCATCGCCTGCGCCCATGTGGTCAAAATGACCGTGGGTATGGATTATGTACTTGATATCCTTGGGATTGAAGCCTGCTTCATATATAGACTGCAGCAACTGATGAGAAGCGTTGCGGTAACCGGTATCAAAAAGGATAAGTCCGTCGCCGGTGTCGATAAGGTGGCAGCAAATTTTTTTATCACCTACATAATAAAGGTTGCCGAATATCTTGAACGGCGCGAGATAATATCTGTGGGGATGAACATAGTATTCCATAAGATTAGGGACAAAATCTCCCGTTACTTCGGCGTAGGTGCGGCATTTTCCTAAATTGCATTCCTTATACATTATATATTTTTCTCCTTTAATCTTTGATGCAGAGCTTTTTATAGCTTGAAGGGGATATCCCCACTATGCGTACGAAATTGCGGTAGAAGGTCGAGGTCTCGCTGTAACCAACCGCCGCCGCCACCTCACTGAGCGGCAGCTCAGGCTGCGAGCGGATGAGCGATTCAGCTTCTATTATTCTCTTTTTGGCGATATATTGCTTGAGCGAAAGTCCCGTAAACTGCGGGAACATACTGAAAAAGGTCGATCTCGATATTCCAAAACGCTTGGCGAGTATATCCGTCGTTAACGGTTCGCTGTAATGTGCATCTATATATTCGGTGCAGCGGGAAAGGGTGGTGTTGTAGGCGCTGATAGCCTTTAATCCCGCGTTGTTATGCGGCTGCTGATAATAACTTTGGGCAAGGTTATAAAGTATCGCCGTTATAATGCTCGGTGCTGACGAAAGCTCTGCGGAGTAGTGCATTTCCTGCTCGCTGATAAGGCAATCCATCAGAGCCTGAACGTTCCGCCGCTGACGGTCGTTGAAAACCAGACGCAGCTTTACCTGCTCGCCGCGGTTAGATATGGCGCTGCTTTGCAGCATGGACAGAAATTTATAGGCGTTGCATTGTGAATATCCGGCGTGAAAGAGGTTTTCTTCAAATGAAAGACAGTATATCTCAGAGTTTTTATCCACAAAGTTTATCTTGTGGGCAAAACCCGGCGGAATGATAAAAGCATCTCCGCGCTCAAGATGTACAAGCTCGTTTTCCTGACTGTGAAGGATCTCTCCGCGTGAAACAAAGCATATCTGATAATGCTTGTGATAATGCACCTTTTCATCGATAAGGCTTTGCTGAAGCTTGCATATATAATAATGATAGTCTTGAGCGTTGTATGAGTCAAGTGTTACCAATGGCAGCATAAAGCAAGATCACCTCTCTTGGATAATATTATAATAGCAATTTAAATTTTTTTAAATACATTGCTATTCATTTGGATTAATTGCATTGTTTAATAGAGGAATTGCAATTCTTTTTTGAATAGAACTGGCTTACAATCTACTTATACCTTATTTCCTAATGCGTTAAAATAATGTCAGGATGGTGATTTATCATGAAAGAATACAAAATACTTTCTCCCACCGGTATACTCGGCTATGGGTTCCCTGAGGAATCGTTTAAGGCAGGAGTTGCGTTGAAGCCCGATCTTATTGCTTGTGATGCGGGTTCTACCGATCCCGGCCCTTATTATTTGGGCAGCGGTATCCCCTTTACCGATGCTGCGGCTGTAAAACGCGATCTTACCTTTATGCTTACAGCTGCCCGCGAGCTTGATATACCCATGGTCATTGGAACTGCCGGAGGCAGCGGCGCGGCCCCTCATCTTGAACGTGATATCAAGATAATCAAGGAGATCGCCGCGGAGTATAAGCTTTCTTTCAAAATGTCAATCATCTCTGCTGAATTTGAAAAGCCCTTTTTGCTTGAAGAGCTTGCCATGGGACATATCAAGCCGCTTGGCCCGGTCGATGAGCTGAAAGCAGAAGACATAGAGCAGAGCACCCACATAGTTGCCCAAATGGGCATCGATCCCATTATTGCAGCGCTTAAAGAGGGCGCGCAGGTGGTTTACTGCGGAAGATGCTACGATCCGGCTGCTTTTGCCGCTCCGGCTATACTTGCAGGCTATGACAGGGGTCTCGCCGTTCACCTCGGCAAGGTCCTCGAATGTGCCGCCATCGCTGCTACTCCCGGCAGCGGCCGCGACTGCATGATGGGCTATCTCGGTGAGGATTACTTTAAGGTCGAGCCGCTCAATCCCATTCGCAAGTGCACTGAGCTTTCCATTTCGGCACATACCCTTTATGAAAAATCCAACCCCTATCTGCTGCCCGGCCCCGATGGCATTCTCGACCTCAGGGAGTGTACCTTCACCCAGGAGACAGAGCGCTGCTGCAAGGTCACCGGCTCGAAGCTCATCGCACCCGATGTACTTACCCTTAAGCTTGAGGGCACCAAGCTCGCAGGATACCGCACAGTTTCTATCTGCGGAAACCGTGATCCGATATTTATAGGTCAGCTTGATAATATCATAGAAGCGGTCAGGCAGCAGACAATGGAAAACTTTGCAAAACAGGGCATAGAATGCCGCCTTGATTTTATCGTTTACGGAAAGGATGGCGTTATGGGACCGCTTGAACCGGATCCCACCATCAGATCGCATGAGGTGGGCATCGTTATCGATGCTGTTGCCGATACTCAGGAAAACGCCAATGCTGTTTGTTCGGTAGCCCGTTCCACCATGCTGCATTACGGCTATGAGGGAAGGATCGCCACTGCGGGAAATCTTGCTTTCCCGTTCTCTCCGTCCGACATAAAGGTGGGAGCGATATACACTTTCTCGGTATATCACCTGCTTGAGAACAACGATCCCGCTTCGCTGTTTGAGCGTACTGAGATCAATTTTAAGGAGGGTGTTGTATTATGAGCTGCAATCTGCGTGATCTTGCTTCTGTTATCCGTTCCAAGAATTCCGGTCCCTACGAGCTTACCCTTGATATAATGTTCAAAGAACAGAAAGACTTTGAAAAAGCCGTAGAAAAAGGTATAATAAGCAAAACGCTTATCATGGAGCTTTACCATGTTTCAGAGGATCAGGTGTTGGATATCATCGCTTTTCCTCAGGCAAAGGCGATAAAGGCCACCATAATCCGCCCGATAGCCTCCGGTGCGCTGGGAGAAAGGGATGTTTATGGTGCGCAGCAGCATGCGCCGCTGATGAATCTTGTGATCTCCGACTGGTAAAGATCGTGAGCGCATAAAAACAACATTGAAAGGAAGATGTCAATGGTAATTCTTATTTGCCAATTCGGCAACGAGACCAATACCTTTTCTTCGGGGCTTACCGAGTTCAATACCCTTGTGCCGGACGGTTGGGTAAAGGCGGAAACTGTCATTCCGCACTATGCCGGAACCTCTACCTATCTCGGCGGAGCGCTTGACGCTATCGCTGAAGAGGGAGAGACCGCTATGCCTATCGATCTGCTTACCCCTCATGGAAACTTTGGCGCAGGACCGGTGATGAGCGCAGAGTGCGCAAAATATTGCATGGATAATATCTGCGCATCTATCAAAGAAAAGCTCGGTCAGTTTGACGGCATCTATTTTGCCATTCACGGAGCAGGCTGCAGCGAGATAGACGAAGATCTTGAAAGATATACCCTGAGCCGTGTTCGTGAGATAGTAGGCCCCGATATGCCGATAATGAATTCGCTTGACCTTCACGCCAACCTTTCCCATGACGTGATGGGTCTTAGCAGCGGCATTTTCTGCATCAAAGAAAATCCTCACACCGATTCCCGAGAGGCGGGATATCTTACCGCAAAAATGCTGATTTCCAAGCTGCGAGGGGAGAAGAACCCCGTTATGGCGCTTCGCCGACTTCCGCTGCTGGTTTCTCCCGCGGTCGGTTCCACTCTCAGCGGAATGGGCAAGGAAGTTAAAGAATATTTTGCTGACTATTGCAAAGAGCACAATTTGCTCGACTGCAGCTTTATCCATGGATTTTCCGCCACCGACAGAGCAAGCTCTTCCGCATCTGTGCTGGTGGTCGCCGACGGCTACACCCCCGATAAGGAAGCCGACGAGCTTGCCGCATATGTATGGGAGCGACGGGACGGATTTGCGGTCAAGCAGAGCTTCAGCGCTGCTGAAGCATTTGATGAGGCGCTTCGTCTGCTCAAGGATGGCTATGTCGTCATAAACGAGGGTTCCGATAACCCCGGAAGCGGCGGCCCCGGAGACGCCACCCATCTGTTGCGTGAAATGCTCAAGCGAGACAGACCCCGCACCATCATGGGCCCGATGTTTGACCCCGAAACTGCGGAGTTTATCCATGAGCACAAGGTCGGTGACAAGGTCACCATCACTCTCGGCGGAAAGAAGGAGCCGGTTGCGGGCGAGCCTCTTTATATAGAAGATGCTGAGATACTTAACCTTTCTAACGGCAATATCGTTATTGCCGGTTCCATAGGAAAGGGAGCTGCGACAAGCTTTGGCAAGAGCGCAAGACTGCGTAAGGGTAACGTCGAGTTTATCGTTGTATCCAAGAGAATACAGACCTACGATGACCGCCCCTTTATCATGACAGGTGCAGATATGTCACTGTATGATATTCTTGGACTTAAATCGATGAACCACTTCCGCGGATATTTCGCTCCCAGAGCCGATGCACTGGTGGCTGCCGATACTCCCGGTATCAGACCGGCGAATGTAAAGCTTTACGACTATAAAAATGTAGTTCGTCCTATTTTCCCACTGGATGAGGACACCGTTTATGACGGGGTATGGCCGAAATAGTTATTTAAAAAACAGCACCGTGAAAACGGTGCTGTTTTTGTGCCTGCTATTCGCTTTTTGACATCGGCTTTTTCCAAATTCCTGTAATATAAAAGACAAGTCCGATCCAAAACGGCGTAAAACCTGCCAATGCGTCGCCCAGCCAAAAGCCGTAATGCTTCATATCCAAAACCAGTCCGAAAAGAACCGATAAGCCAATTCTCATTACAAAGCCATCTAAAATGGCAGTGACGAAGTTGATACGGTAATTTCCGCTGCCGTTTAAAAGCGCATTCATAGCCGAGCGCAGCGCGCTGCCGACGAAAAGCAGCACTGCAATGTAAACATATCCATCCGCAATAGAGAGAACAGCATTATCGGAGGTGAAGATACCAAATACCATTTCGGGGAAAAGTATAATGGCCGCGGATATCAAAGCCGCGATGGAGAGAGTGATGGCGGCAAGGCGTACCAGTATCTTTTTTACTCGAACGAATTCACCGGCAGCGATATTCTGTCCGACCATGGTAGAACCGGCCGTGTTCATGGCGTTGGAAACGAGGTTCGCGATGCTGGAGACCTTGTTTGCAATACCGGCAAATGCCGAAACTTCGACGCCGTAAGAATTTATCCAGGAGTTGACAAAAAGCTTGCTGAACTGTATAGAGGCACTTTTTATCGCCATCGGAGCGCCGAGCTTCACCAAACTGCTGAGCATGACTCTGTCCCAAAAGATAAAGTCATGCAGGCTGATAGCGAGCTTGAATTGCTCTCTGTTTTTATAAAGAAAAACAGAGCAGGAGATAAAGCTGACCGCTTGTGAGATGACGGTGGCTAAAGCAGCGCCGCCGGCTCCCATATGTATTACCGTAACAAAGAAAATATCAAGTATAACATTCAACACAGCGGCAATGCCGATAAAAATAAAGGGATGTTTACTGTCGCCCATGCCGCGAAGTATCGCGCTGACAATATTATAGCCGTAAATGAACACCAAGCCGACCATACATATCGCGGAATAGCTTGCGGCTCCGATATACGCTTCTGCCGGCGTGTTCATCAGCCTGAGAAGCTGATTTTGAAAAATCAGCGCAACAACGCTTATTGTAACGGCGCATACCATCAGAAAGCCGCCCATCGTTCCGACAAATCTTCCGAGCTTTTCGGTTTGACGAGAACCGATGTATCGTGCGATCAGAACCTGTCCCGCTGCCGAAAATCCCATAGCGATAAAGGTCAGCAGCATCGATATGTCGCCGCCGACAGCGACAGCGGAGGTGCCCGTCTTGCCGAGAAAATGCCCCACCACTATCATATCCACCATATTGTAGACGACCTGCAGCAGGTTGGAGAGAAACAGCGGCCACGCAAAGCTTATCAGCTGCGGGGTTATGCTGCCTTGAGTGAAATCTTTTATTTGTGTCTTTACCATAATGATGCCTCTATTTAGTGGAATGACTATATTTTAGCAGGGTAAAAGGCATAGAGCAAACGTTTTTTTAACTTATATACTGCTTTGCAGGAGCCTGATTTTTGCCAATGAAGAAATAAAAAATAAGCTCCGACCCGGAGCTAAACTTGATGTATTATCTCTTCCGGCATAAGAACATTATGCCGGAAGAATTTTACAAAATGAGCGCCGGGGCAAAAATGCTGGCGGCGGCTTTTGCGTATAAGGAATGTGAGGACTAATAAAAAAACGCCCGCACAAGGCGGGCGAAAAGTATATTATCGTATCAAGAACAAATCAGGACAGTAATAATAAACGACACAGGAATGATGGCAGAACAAATTATAAGAAACCATTTGAAATCATTGTCCATTGATAAATCCACATCCTTTCAAAACATAAGAACAAACAAATCGTATCAAGAACCGAACAAAAGAGCCAAAACGAAAGAAATGGGAAAGGCTGCAGCACAAATTACAAGAAACCATTTGAAATCATCGTTCATTGATAAATCCACATCCTTTCGAAACATAAGAACAAACAAATCACATTTCATTTTTATTATATGCTGTTTAAATTAACGAGTCAAGGGGTGATATAGTGAGTAAGGATATAAGCATAGCCATTTCGGCCAAGGATAATTTTACGGATACCATTGTTAAAATGAGACATGCGGGCTTTTGATACAGCACAAAAATGTAAAAAACGTTCAGTGAAAACCGAGGGATAATCCCCCTATAAAAAAATCGCGGTACACAAACTGTCATAAAAGACAATTTACATACCACGATTTTGGCGGAGATGGAGAGATTTGAACTCTCGCGCCGGTTACCCGACCTACTCCCTTAGCAGGGGAGCC
>CAZSEO010000016.1:0-44761 GCA_964605985.1 uncultured Oscillospiraceae bacterium
TCCGATTGCCACATTCTGTTATATCTTGTTATCAGATTTTCTTGCCCTTGCATTTACCCTTATCAGCTTACAAGGGAAGGATAAACATAAGTGAAATCGTATAATAAGTTAAGGTGAGCATTTTGCGATAAACCCTTTATTTTCAAGGCTTTTGGAGGATTTTATTAAAACCCTGTGAGGGTTAATAACCACTTATAAAATTGTGGTTTTCAAATTGGAATTTGTCTAATTATTTAGTTGATTCTATCACATAGCTGTAATATATACAAGAACACTCCCAGTGGATAATCCTGCTGGGAGTGTAACTGTTTTATGAGTCACCATCATTCTTCGGGGAGGTTTTTGCTGTTATTTCATGCAGTTTTATCAAACGCAGGGTCAAAGACGTAGAAGCTCTTGTAATCAACCCGGTCGGTCACTATATGCAGCGCTTCACCGAAAGTACTTATTTCTCATACACTTTTAAATTTAAAGCGATGAAACCCCACCGGCAAGAGTAACAACCGCGTTATCTATAAAGGCATTCATTGCCTTGGTAACATATCGGGCACGTTTATGATAAAGATATATTCCCCGATTGGTTTGGTCGCTGAGCAGCTTATAATAGCATATATCTGTAGCAGGCGGCAGTTTATTTAAAAGTGTATCACTGACCAGGGTTAGCCCCAGCCCATTGCAGGTTATATTGTATGCGGTGGCAAGCTGATCGGTTTCCATCTTTATTTTGGGAGAAAATCCTGCCTTTTCACATATATGATCCATGCGTATGCGGGTGTCGTTGCCTTGATGAAGTGCAATAAACGGTACATCCGCAAATACCTCGGCATCCAAAGACGGAGCATCTTCCATAAGATGGCGCCCCGCAATGATATCCGCATGGCTCATACAGCTTTCTTTGAACCGCTCGGCATCATGGAGTGATTTTGGAACAGCCACAATGAGATGCTCTGCTGCAAGCCGGTGTTGTTGAAAGAATTCGGCATCCATCGGGCAGTTGTCGATAACGATATCCAAAGTGCCCTGCGCCAGTGCCTGCTCAAGATACATTATGTTTCCTTCTCTCATCTTGACCTGCACCTGTGGGTATATCTTATTAAATCCGCTTATCAGATGAGGGATAAGAAAAGACGAAAAAACATTATTTGCGCCTATGGAAAGATGCCCTGTACGCAGCCCTCTGACATCGTTCATATAGTTTTCGAATTCCTGCTCCAGATCGAGTATCTTTTCCAGATACTCGATATATTTTACACCATATTCAGTCAGCTGCAGCGGCTTGCTTTTACGATCGAATATCGGCACGCCCAGCTGTTGCTCGGTCTTTTTGACCATAGCGCTCAAACACGGCTGGGATATATAAAGATTTTTAGCGGCAGCAGAGAAACTTCCCATTTTGTAAACGGAGTAAATGTATTCCATGTTTCTAAACATAGTGCACCTCTATAAACATAAGTTTATACAAACTATAAATATATAAATATTTGATTTTATATTATAAAACATATACCATGATGTCAAGAGGTGTGTTTTCTATGAACAGTAAAAAGAAAATAGGGATCATAGGAGGCATGGGTCCGCTTGCCACCTGCGACCTTATGGAAAAAATAATTAATAATACCGATGCGCAATGCGATCAGGATTATATACAGATATATGTAGACTGTAATACCTCTGTGCCCGACCGCACAGCCGCAATTTTACATGGCGGAGCCGATCCGCTGCCTGAACTGGTGAAAAGCGCGCTCAGACTGCAAAATATCGGTGCAGATTATCTCGTTATGGCCTGCAATACTGCGCATTATTTCTGTGATAAGATACAGGAATTCGTTGATATTCCCATAGTTGATATGCCGTTTGAAACGGCGTGTTATATAAGAGAAATGGGTGTAAAACGAGCCGGCGTTATAGCTACCGACGGCTCGTTAAAAAGCGGGATATACCGAAATGCATTGGAAAAAGCCGGTATTGACGCAATATATCCCGATGACAAGGACATAGAGCTGATAATGCACCTTATCTATGGCTGCGTAAAGGCCGGCAAGCCGATAGATTCACACGAAAAGGCAGCGAAAATGATACAGCACATGATAGACAAGGGCGCACAGACGCTGGTGCTGGGATGTACCGAGCTGCCCCTTGCCTTTGAACAAATCAAAACTGATATGCCTACTGTAGACCCAACAGAGATCGTAGCGCGCAGGCTGATAAGTCTTGCCGGCGGAAAACTCAAAGAAAATGTCCGCTGTTCATCTAAAGCTGTTTGTTGACCCTTAGATCATAAAAAGTATTTTCTACCGCGGGCATGGCCGCGATCATCTTATTTGTTATCCTCTTTCTCTCTGCTAACGAATTATATCAACTATCGAAAGGCGGCAATATTATGTTTTCCAGTGAAATGTGGAAGCTTCATTCTTTAGAGCTTGTCATCTTAATTTTTGCCGCAGTATTCATCGTAATTGCAGTATATGTAAGACGTGTCAAGAGAAAGCTCAATGATGAAGATGCCCGAAACGATAAAAGCAGAGCTTCAACCGAAGCTTCTCCCAATTATGTATCCATCGATCACCGAAGGCTGTCAGAGATGCTGATGAACAAATAGCACTAATGCCCGAATCCATTTACCGCGGCAATGGCTTGGCCGTACAGTATCTTCTGATCCATTACAGAACGCACCATCCCATGTAAGGTATCTTTACCATAGCATCATGATCGGTGTTGTCCGCGAAAGCAGAGCAAAACCGATTTCAGATCGCTATCCTGCCATTTGATATTTTAATTATCGGGCATCTTACCTAAAACATACTGTTGCATCTTTTATACATGATCAAACTACAGCCTCCTGCGAAACTCATCGCAGGAGGCTGTAATATTTTACTTGCCCGCGCAGTTTTTATCAAACGCAGGGTTAAAGGCATAAAAGTTCTTGGAATCGAGTTGGTCGGTCACTATTCTCAGTGCTTCGCCGAAGCGCTGATAATGCACTATCTCCCTTTCTCGCAGGAAGATGATGGCGTCGCGCACATCCGGGTCATCGATCAGCCGCAGAATGTTATCATAGGTGACTCTCGCCTTCTGCTCTGCCGCAAGATCCTCGTTGAGGTCGGCAATGGGATCGCCCACCGACTGGAAGGTGGAAGCGTCAAACGGAACGCCCGCCGAGCTTACGGGATAAAGCCCCATTGTGTGATCGATATAATATGGCATCAGTCCCGAATTTTCTATCTCCTGCGAGGAGAGGTTTCGGGTGAGCTGATAGACTATAGAGCATATCATCTCCTGATGTGCCATTTCTTCGGTGCCTACATCGGTCAGTATGCCGGTCACTGCGCCCCACGGCATGGTATAGCGCTGAGAAAGATATCTCATCGACGCACCCGCCTCTCCGTTGGGACCGCCATACTGGCTTATGATAGCCTGCGCAAGTTTTGGGTCGGGTCTTGCGATGCGTACCGGATACTGAAGTCGTTTCTCATAGATCCACATAGATATCTCCTCCTCTTAAAGCTGCCAGGGCCACGGTTCGTCGATCCAGCTCCAGTAACCGCAGGAGGCGTCAACGTCATCGGTAGTCAGCGGGCCTATCGACTTGTTATACTGTTCACGCAGCGCCTGCTGCCGCTGCTGCTTGCGGCGAAAGAATTCCAGTGCATTCTTGTCGTGCGGATGGGTGTCGAGATAGAGCGCAGCATCCAAAAGCGCGAAGCTGTTTTCGTCCAACGCCCTCTCCAGCGATTCTCTGTCGTTAAAGTTCATACACGGCCACCTCCACAGCAAAACGGCAGGTCAAGTTCGGGAAAGATAGTTCCACGTTTGAGCGCGGTAGCCGGCTCATAGGTCTGTCCCCAGCACTGCACCATGACATAAGCCATCGCAAGCGCAAATTCCGGCTCATTGAAGGGCATCACCGGCATCTCGGTACGGTCCGTGCGGTTAGGATAATACGCTCCCATTCGATAGTGATTCAACGCCTAAACTCCTTTCATGTTTCATCTTTACATCATATGCCGCCGCCCCATAGTATGGTTACTGAGTCTTGTCAAGCGTCATACCGCACAATAAAATATCCGTCGTATACTGCATATCGCTAATAGAAAAAATTTTTTGATTATAGTACTATATAAATACTTGTGATTTTGCTGCATTCAGCCAAACCGAAACGGAGTGATATAAATGAGCACCTTACTTGAAAAATTCGCAAAGCTCGGCTGTGACAACGCCCCCGGTCAGGAGAGCCTGCAAAAGCAGGAAGCACTTCCCGTCAAGGGCGAGAATATCCCCGGTATCCCGGTGGATTTTTCCCACGGCGATGTTGACGCGCACAAACCCATCCCCGGCAGCCTTGAGACCTTTGTGGAGGGCTATGTTGTCGGCGGAGGTAGCCAGGCATACACCGAATACCGCGGCAAGGCAGCCATCAGAGAATATCTCGCCCAAAAGCTCGCTGAGTTTTCCGGCGCCCCGGTCGATGCATCCTCTGAGATGATCCTCACCCCCGGAACCCAGGGCGCGCTTTTCCTTGCGATGGGCTCGCTCATCGGTGACGGCGACAAGGTAGCCATAATCGAGCCGGATTATTTTGCCAACCGCAAGCTTGTAGAATTTTTCAGCGGCGTACTGGTGCCCATCCCCATCCGCTGGACCGAGACCGAACGCTATTCCGGTCTTGACCTCGAAGCGCTCGAAACCGCCTTCAAGGACGGTGTAAAGCTGTTTCTCTACTCCAACCCCAATAACCCCACCGGCGTCACCTACTCCCCCGAGGAGGTCGCCGCTATCGGAAAGCTGGCTAAAAAATACGGCGTTGCCGTTATCGCAGATGAGCTTTATTCCCGCCAGCTGTTCGATAAAGACCTGCCCTACACCCACCTGAGAGCGCTTGAGGAAAAGCCCGACGAGCTCATCACCATCATCGGCCCCTCCAAGACCGAATCGCTCAGCGGCTTCAGACTGGGCGTTGCCTACGGCTCTGCCCACATCATCACCCGCATGGAAAAGCTTCAGGCTATCGTTTCGCTGAGGACCGCGGGCTATTGCCAGAGCGCATATCTCAACTGGTTCTCCGAGCCTGCCGGCTGGATGGAGGAGCGCATAGCCGACCATAAAGCCATCCGCGACGATCTGCTCAAGGTGATCGAAAAATATCCCGGCTGCTGGGCGCGTCCCACCGAGGGCGGAAGCTATATCTTCCTCAAGCTGCCCGAACTTTCGGTCACTATCAGCCAGTTTGTCAAGCTCTGTCGTATGCAGGCTGCTGTAACCGTTACCCCCGGCACCGAGTTCGGACCGCAGTTCACCGACTGGGTAAGACTCAATTTCTCGCAGGATCACGCAGCCGCTGTTGCGGCGGTAGACCGCATCTGCCAAATGGCGATGAGATATAAGGCATAAAGAAAGGAAGTTTTATCATGGCTACCAATCCTATCCCCCAGGGGAAATATAAACCCGCCGTAAGATACGGCAATTTCATCTACACCGCGGGCATGACCCCCCGCAAGGACGGCGTTCTGCTGATGGCTGAAAAGGTATCTGCCGCAAAGCCCACCGAATACTATTACGACGCAGCAGTTCAGGCGGCATACAATGCGCTTACCGCCGCTAAAAACTGCCTTGCCGAAGGTGAAAAGATAACGCAGATACTCTCACTCACCGTTTATATCAACGCCGAGCCGGATTATCTCACCCACGCCAAGATAGGCGATATCGTTTCGGGCTGGCTTTTCGAGCAGCTCGGTGACGCAGGCATCGGCGCAAGAGCCGCTGTCGGCGTTGCTACCCTGCCCGGCAACGCACCGGTCGAAGTTCAGATAGTTGCAGCTGCCGAATAATTTTCAGATATAAAAAAGCTCCTTTTCCAAATGGACAAGGAGCTTTTTTATATCTTTCTTTGCTCTTGCAAAACCGCCCGATACAACGCATAATAGAATATGAAAAGGAGCGTGAGCATATTGCCGAAACAAAACTGGAAAGGCAGCACCCTGCTCGGACCGCTGCCTGCGGCGCTTATTACCTGCGGCAGCATGGAAAAGCCCAACATTCTCACCATAGCGTGGACCGGCATCATCAATACACAGCCGCCAAGGACTTATATCTCGATACGCCCCGAGCGGTATTCCTATCCGCTGATAAAAGGATCGGGAGAATTTGTAATAAACCTCACCACCCGTCAGCTGGTACGCGCGGTGGATTTCTGCGGCGTCCGCTCGGGTCGCGATACCGATAAATTCGCCGCCTGTTCGCTCACCCCCGAGCCTGCCACCCGTGTCGGCTGCCCCATGCTGGCGGAAAGCCCCCTCTCGCTGGAATGTAAAGTCATTCAGGAGATACCTCTCGGCACCCACAACATGCTGCTTGCCGATATAGTTGCGGTCAACGCCGACGAAAAGCTGCTCTCCAAGACCGGCAAGCTGTGTCTTGACAAGGCCGACCTCATCGCCTTTGCCCACGGAGCCTATTACGAGCTTGGCAAAGAGCTCGGCACCTTTGGTTACAGCGTAAAAAAGCCGGTTTCAAAGAAAAAGCCCCACCGCGGTAAAAAATGATCCCTTAACAGGAGGAATGTATAAATGGAAAAAATCATCGCAAAGGGCGGTTATCCGCTCGCTCCGCTGCCGGTCGCCCTGGTATCCTGCGGCACTGTTGAAAAACCTCTGGTCCTCACCATCTCCTGGACCGGAACGGTCTGCTCCACCCCTCTGAAGGTTTATATTTCGGTGCAGCCGATACGCAACAGCTACCCCGTTATAAAGGAAAGCGGGGAATTTGTTATAAACCTGCCCGATGCGTCAATGCTTAAAGCCGCCGATTACTGCGGAAACAATTCGGGACGTAACGTCGATAAATTCAAAGAGTGCGGCATCACCGCCGAAAAGTGCGAACATATCTCCGCCCCCATGATAGCCGAATGTCCGGTATCGATAGAATGTAAGGTGTGCGAATCCCTCAGCCTCGGCTCCCACGATATGTTTGTCGCCGATGTTCTCGCCGTCCACATCGACCCCGCTCTTATGACCGACGGGAAATACGATTTCTCCGAAATACCGATGCTCGCCTATGCCAACAGCCGTTATTACAGTCTCGGTGAATTTTTGGGCAGCTACGGCGTTTCCAAAACGCTTTGAGACATGAGGTCGGTATTTATATGCCCGGTCTGCCGCTCTCCGCTCGAGGATAACGGCAGGGCTCTCGTTTGTCCCAACCGTCACAGCTTCGATAAGGCCGCGCAGGGCTATGTTCATCTGCTGCCCGCCAACAAAATGAATTCCAAGCTGCCGGGCGACAGCAAAGAGATGGTAGCCGCCCGCGCCGCCTTTCTTTCGCTTGGATTTTATCAGCCCTTTCGTGACGGGCTGTGCGATATCCTCTGCACTGAATTCAAAGGCAAAAAATCCCCCGTCATTCTCGATGCAGGGTGCGGAGAGGGATATTATACCTCCGCCATCTATCAGTCGTTGTCAGGTTGCTGCGAACAGCCGCTGGTATGCGGCTTTGACATCTCTAAATTTGCGGTAAAGGCCGCCGCTAAGTGCAAACCGCTGGCGCTTGCTGTCGCAAGCTGTTTTGATATCCCTTTGGCTGACAGCTCAGCCGATGCGCTGACCGCCGTTTTCTCCCCCATAGTTGCCGGGGAATTTGCCCGCGTAGTAAAACCCGGCGGGATAATGGTGCTGGCGGTGGCTGCTCCCCGCCACCTGATGGGGCTCAAAGAGCTGCTCTATGAAAAGCCCTATGAAAATGAGCGCAAGGATACCGAATATGAGGGCTTCCGCTTTGAAAAGCGGGTCGAGATAACCGCCGAGGCGCAGCTCAACGACAACGCATCTATACAAGATCTGTTTGCCATGACCCCCTACTACTGGAAAACTCCGATAGAGGGCAGCCGCAGGCTGGCTGCCGCCCGGTCGCTTTATACCGAGCTTGGCTTCGATCTTTTAGTCTACCGCCGCATCTGATGCCGAAAGGAGCCTTTATATGAACAAAAAGTTTACAGCTTCCGCTCTTTTCTGCGGTTCTGCCGCCGCATTTGGTTACGGCTGGTATCAAAACAACATCATCGAGGTTTCAGAGCGAAAGGTTTTTGCCGATATCGAAAAGCCGCTCAAAATGCTCTGCCTTTCCGACCTGCACGGCAAGCAGTTCGGGGCGCATAACCGCAGGCTTATAACCAAGGCCGCTAAGCTGGCTCCCGATCTGATAGTTTTTCCGGGCGACACAGTAACCTCAGACTGCAAAAATCTCGGTGCTGCTGTGTCTACCCTCAAAAAGCTTTGCGGCATAGCTCCCTGCTTTCTCATTCCCGGCAACCATGAGCATCGCTCCGGGAGATGGGAAAAGATATCGGTGCAGCTAAAGGATGCAGGGGTCACCGTTTTGCAGAACGATATCTGGAGCGGTGAGATAAACGGCGTCAGGGTCAATCTTCTCGGGCTCGACGAGGGGCTTGCAAGGTCACGTTTCGATTATATCAGCGCCGCTTTGGGAACGCTTCATTACCCCAAAAACGACGGGCTTTTTGACAAGCTTGAAGGCTGCTTTGGCGCAAAGATAGTACTTTCCCACTTTCCCGAATGCTTCACCAAGGGAGAATACTGCCGACGCAGCTTTGATCTCATGGTGAGCGGCCATGCCCACGGCGGACATATGCGCTTTAATAACCGCCTTTCGCTTTTCGCCGCCGGGCAAGGCTTTTTCCCGAGATTTTGTCAGGGAGTATACGGCAGCGGACCTAAGCTCTTGGTCTGCCGCGGACTTGGCAACGACAGTCCTCTGCCGAGGATAAACAACCGCCCCGAGATGGCGGTCGTAACCCTTATGCCAAAGCGTCAGCATCTTTTCTGAAAGCACATAAAAACGGACGGTGTTGACCGTCCGTTTTTATGTGCTTTATAAAACTTCTTTTATAACTCTGAGGGCATTTTCCCAGCATATCTTATCGATCTCACCGGCGGTGAATCCCGCTTTATCCAGCGCATCGATGAGCATCCCCAGCTCGGAAGCATCCTTCATTGCGGTATTGCCGCTGATGCCGTCAAAATCGCTGCCGACAGCCAAAACATCGATGCCCGCAACATTTCTTATATGGCGGATATGCGCCATTATCTGCTCCATGCTGCCGCTTCCGTCGGTTCCCAAAAAGTTGTGGTAAAAGTTTATTCCGGTCACACCGCCCGCTTCGGCAAGCGCCTTGAGCTGCGCGTCAGAGAGATTTCGCCTGAAATCCCTGATCGCCCTTGCGTTGGAATGGGAAGCCACAAACGGCTTTCTGCTGTGCCTTGCTACATCCCAAAAGCCGCCCTCGGAAAGATGGGAAACATCTATCAGCATCCCAAGCTGCTGCATACGCTCGACAAATTCTATTCCGAAGGGTTTAAGCCCTCTGCCCATTACCGCGGAGTCGTCGGAATTAGGGTAGCCGATCGGGTTTTCATAATTCCATGTGAGAGTCATCAATCTCACCCCCATGTCATAAAGCTGTTCGAGCCGCTCGATGCTCTCGCCGCAGATACCGCCCTCCTCAACGGTGAGCAGCGCGGCGATCTTTCCGTTTTTGCGCGCCGCCTCTATCTCGCTGAAGCTTCTCACCTGCGTTATGTAATCGGAATTTTTCTCAAGCTCGCTTTTAAAAACTCCGTACATTTCAAGCGCAAAGTCAAATGCTCTGTCAGGGCCAGAAAAATTCGCAAGGTTTACATACATTGCAAACAGCTGGCAGAAAACCTCCGACTTTTGCAGCTTTTTGATGCTGATATGCAGGTCGTTGTCATAGAGGGCTTTGTTTTGGCGCTGAAGTTCCAAAAAAGTATCGCAGTGAAGATCGATAAACGGCATATCGCGTTCCGCCTTTCATATATTTTATCGGTTCTGTGTTTTATATTATACTACAACCTGCTGTGAATTTCTTCATTTACAGCGTTTTTTCAAAAGAGTTTTGCCATGTTTCCGCTTTGCTATTGACTTTTTTGGACCTGATATGATATAGTAATTAGGCTGTTTTAATAATATGCATCTCGGGGTGTAGCGCAGTTTGGTAGCGCGCTTGGTTCGGGTCCAAGAAGTCGGGTGTTCGAATCACCTCACTCCGACCAAACGAAAGCCAGTCGAAAGACTGGCTTTTTTCGTTTGGTCGGAGTGAGCGGCTTTCTTCGAAAGCCATCCGCTGCGGCGGAGATCCCGCTTCGCTCAACGCGAAAGAGAAGCCCTGATGGTTTCTCTTTCACACTATCTCTTCCTTTCGCATATCCAAGGTTCACAAACAGTGCCTCATCACATTGATGCAAACGAAAGCCGGTCGAAAGACTGGCTTTTTTCGTTTGGTCGGAGTGCTTTGTCTTATTACAGCGAAAAGGCCAGTCATGAGACCGGCCTTTCAGCGTTGTATAGATTGTTAGAAAATTCCGAGATGGAAGAAGGTATCGATCTGACCAAGGAGGATCAGGATCATACCGATGGGAACGATAAACTTCATACAGAGGGTGAAGAAGCCGTCGATCTTGTTGCTTCCGCCGATATGTATCTCTTCGAGCAGAGTCTCGCACTTGATCTCATAGCCGACCATAATGCTCATAAGCAGCGCGCCCAGCGGCATTGCGATACCCTCTGAGAGACAATCCATAAAATCGAGCCAGCAATCGTTGAACTCACCGATTATACCAAAGGTGCCCTGAAGCGGGACCCAAACGCCGTTAGCGCCAAGGCCGTCAATAGCAACTATTGCAGCTTCGACCATGATGGCAAGGCACACGCCAAGAACGATCTTGCCGCGATCGCCCTTCTTACCATTTGCTTCTGCGCGGTCGAGCAGGTAGGTCACAACTACTTCGATGAGCGAGATAGCGGAAGAAATGGCGGCGATAAGTACCAGCAGATAGAAAATAACGCCAAAGAGCGGGCCTACAGTTCCCATAGAATGGAATACGTCCTGCAACGTTATAAACAGAAGCTTGGGTCCGCTGAGAGTGGCCTTGGGTCCGTAGGTAGCTACTGCCGCAGGAATTACCGCGAGACCTGCCATGGTAGCGACTATAGTATCAGCGATGACGATTATAATGGAGTTTTTGACAAGGTTCTCTTCCTTGCTGAGATAGGAGCCGTAGGTTATCATAGCGCCCATTGCAAGGGAAAGCGAGAAGAACATCTGGCCGCCCGCGGTAGCCAGCACGGTAAGCAGACCGGGGGCCTCATCAATGAAGCCTGCCTCGACCGCATATCCGGGAATAAACATAAATCTGAGGCCCTCAACAGCGCCGGGCAAGGTGAGGGAACGGACGATGATTATCACCAGCATCACAAACAGCGCCGGCATACCTATCGAATTAAACTTCTCGATTCCGCCGGAAACTCCGCCCTTATTGATAAGATAGCAGATGACCATAAACAGAACGGTGAACATCAACGCTCCGAACTGATTGGTCAGCATGGCACTGAACAGATCAGAACCGGTTTGAACCTCAGCACCGGCAAAAGCAAGGTTGCTCAGATTAAGCGCAAGATACTCCATGCAGTATGCGCCAAGAACAGAATAGAAGCTCATTATAACAAAGGGAGAAAATACCGCCAGCCAGCCTACCCACTTGAATTTTTTGCTCACCTCGGCATATGCGCCTATGGTGCCCTTGCCGGTCTTGCGACCCATTGCAAGCTCTCCCACCATGATGACAAAGCCGACAAATATCGCCAGCAGCAGATAGATCACAAGAAAGGTGAAACCTCCGGAGCGTCCCATCTTATATGGAAAGCCCCAAATGTTGCCCAATCCTACGGCAGAACCGATAGCAGCCATCAAGAATCCAAAGTTCGTTCCCCATTGAGCGCGATTATTTTCCATAGCAGTCATCTCCTTGATATAAATTTTACACACTTGTTGAACTGCACTCAAAAACCCAACAAATCGTATAATGTAGTATTAATAATTATAGTATAAAACGTCATTTTTAACAATCTTACTTTGCTCTGTTTTTTACTATTTTTTTAAAATTGTGAATTATTTCATAAAACCATATGCTTTTTTGACGCACTTACCAAATCCGCAAAACCTGGACAAAGTTCTTGCTTTCCCGCTTTAATTTGGTTATATTATTATTAGGGTTATCACCTAAATTTTACAAAGGAAGAGTGAGAATTTTGTTAGAGAAACTATTCAAGCTATCGGAAAACGGCACTAACGTTAAAACCGAAGTGGCTGCCGGTGTGACCACCTTTATGACCATGGCGTATATCCTGGCAGTCAACCCGAGCATCCTCGCTGACGCAGGCATGGATCGTACCGCTGTTTTGCTGGCTACTGCCATAGCCTCCTTCCTCGCTACCATCTGCATGGCGTTTTGGGCAAACCTGCCTTTCGTTCTCTCCGCGGGCATGGGCCTCAACGCATATCTCGCCTACACCGTAGTTCTCGGCTACGGACACAGTTGGCAGGTTGCTTTGCTGGCAGTTTTTGTTGAAGGTCTTATCTTTATAGTCCTCTCTCTCACCAACATCAGAGAAGCTATATTCAACGCCATCCCTCTCAACCTCAAGCGCGGCATCAGTGTCGGTATCGGTCTTTTCATCGCCTTTATCGGCCTTCAGAACGCCGGTCTCTGTGTTGATTCCGCAACTCTTGTTACCATCACCAGCTTTACCGATAACTTCCATACCTCCGGCATATGCGCCCTTCTCGCCCTTGTCGGACTTTTCATCATGGCTGCTCTTTACATCAAAAACGTAAGCGGCGCTATCCTCATCGGAATCGTGGTCACCTGGATCATCGGCATGATCTGTCAGGTAGTTGGCCTTTATGTTCCCGATAACACCGCATATTTTTCGCTTTTCCCCAGCTTCGGCATGACCGACTTCTCCAAGCTTGGCGAAACCTTTGGACAGTGCTTCAACGTTGATTTCTCCAACGTCAGCCCGCTCAGCTTTATCGTTGTAGTATTCAGCTTCCTTTACGTTGACCTTTTCGATACCATGGGAACCCTTATCGGCGTAGCCACCAAGGCGGATATGCTCGATGACAAGGGTCAGCTGAGAAATGCAAAGCAGGCTCTGATGGCCGACGCAGTCGGCACCTCCGCCGGTGCTGTTCTCGGCACTTCCACCATCACCACCTTTGTTGAGTCGGCTTCCGGCGTTGCCGCAGGCGGCCGCACCGGTCTTACCGCACTGGTTTCCGGCGTGCTGTTCCTGCTGAGCACCCTCTTTGCCCCCATCTTCACCGCTATCCCCTCCTTCGCAACCGCTCCCGCACTGCTGATGGTCGGCTTCCTTATGATAAGCACCGTTGTTGAGATCCGCTTTGAGCTTGATAATCTCACCGAGGCGCTTCCCGCATATCTCGCTATCCTTGCAATGCCTCTCTTCTATTCCATCTCCGAAGGCATCAGCCTTGGCATCATCTCCTACGTTATCCTTAACGTAGCAGCAGGCAAGGGCAAGAAGGTTTCTCCCCTCATGTACATTTTGTCAGTGCTCTTTGTGGCTAAATACATATTCCTGTAATATGATCCGCACAAGTTCAGGTAAGGCGTCTGAAAGTCAGGCGCCTTCCTTTTTTGTTTGACACTGCCGCCGCTAAAGTGTATCATGATAAAAAATATCATCAGGAGAAATATCATGTTAATTCCGCTTGGACTTGGAACGCAGATACAAAATGTAGAAGTTCCCGATAAAAACATCCTCGGCGTGCTGCACGCAAACGAGGTAGAAGTTACTCTTTCTGGCGAAGATGAGGTCAAACGCGCGCTGGCGCAGCCTATCGGAAGTCCCCGTCTTTCCGAAATGGTAAAGCCGGGCGAAAAGATAGCGATCGTTACCAGCGACATCACCCGCCCCATGCCTACATATGCCGTAATGCCCGCGCTTCTTGACGAGCTTTATTCCGCCGGTGTAAGCCGCGAGGATATCACCCTTGTTTTCGCGCTGGGCAGCCACCGCCCTCATACCGACGCCGAAAAGCTCAAGCTCGCAGGTGAGCGCGCCGTGACCGAGATACGCTGCATCGACAGCGCCCCCGCCGAATATGTCCACCTCGGCGTTACCTCGGCAGGCACCCCCGTCGATATCGTCAAAGAGGTGGCCGAAGCTGACCGCCGCATCTGTCTCGGCAACATCGAATATCACTATTTTGCCGGATATTCCGGCGGAGCAAAAGCTATTATGCCCGGCGTTTCCACCAGAGAAGCTATTCAGGCAAACCACAGCATGATGGTTCGTGAGGAAGCCTGCGTCGGACGCATCAAGGGCAATCCCATTCGCGAGGATATCGAGGAAGCCGCCGCTCTCTGCGGAGTGGATTTTATCCTCAATGTGGTTCTTGATGAACACAAAAAGATCATCAAAGCCGTTGCGGGCGATATTACCGAAGCTCACCGCGCAGGCTGCGCGTTTCTGGATACCCTCTACCGCAAGGAAGTGGCGAAACGCGCCGATATCGTCATAGTTTCGCAGGGAGGAGCACCCAAGGACCTCAACCTTTATCAGACTCAGAAAGCGCTCGACAACGCCAAGCACGCCGTTCGTGACGGCGGCATAATCGTGCTGGTCGGCTCCTGCCGCGAGGGGCTTGGCGAAAAGACCTTTGAGGAATGGCTCACCACAGCACAAAAGCCTGCCGATCTCATCGACCGCATCAAGCGCGAATTCAAGCTGGGCGGTCACAAGGCTGCCGCTATCGCAATGGTGCAGCAGCGCGCCGACATCTATCTCGTATCCGAGATGGCGCCCGAGCTGGTCAAGTCGCTGTTCATGGCCCCCTTCGCCACCGTTCAGGAAGCTTATGATGCCGCTGCCGCAAAGCTTGGCGAAGATGCTTCTGTTTTGGTGATGCCCTATGGCGGCTCTACCCTGCCGCATATCGTTGGATAAATGCTTTGGGCGCGCCTTTCGGCGCGCCCTTTTACGCTTTATTAAGCCAACAAATTTCTTGACATTTTATAGTGGGTGTGATAATCTGAATTGAAAGCTTTGATGAAGAGAGTAGCTTTAGAGTTTCGGTCAAAGAGAGCCGTTGATGATGGGAATACGGTATCGGATCTTTTGCGAAAAACACTTCGGAGCCTGCGGAAGAAAGCCATTTGGTGATTAGAACCGCACGTTACATCGCGTCAGTATGCAATTGAGTGGACCGGTAACGGTCAATTTGGGTGGTATCGCGGAAGCTGTCTTTCGTCCCATATATGAGGGGCGGAAGGCATTTTTTATTTTATGCGGAATATAAAAACCGCCGCCTTAATATAATCACCGTCAGAAAACGCCGTTGAATATCAGCTTTCGGGACGGCAAATTTAAATTAGTATAGTTAATCTCATTTGGAGGGATATCATATGTTAAGAACACACACCTGTAACGAGCTTGGCGCCGAGCATATCGGTCAGAAGGTAACTCTCACCGGTTGGATAGACACTGTCAGAGACCACGGCGGAGTTCTTTTTGTCGATCTGAGAGACCATTACGGCATCACTCAGATAGTTTTCTCTGATGACAGCCTGCTTTCCGGTCTGCCCAAAGAGACCGTTATCCTCACCGAGGGTGTAGTCACCGAGCGCGATCCCGAGACTGTCAACCCCAAGCTTGCCACCGGTCACGTTGAAGTAAGAGCCGACAAGCTCGAGGTGCTTGGCAGCTGCAAGCTCGGCCTGCCCTTTGAAATCGATGCTTCCACCCTCACCCGCGAGGAAGTAAGACTTAAATACCGCTATCTCGACCTGAGGAACAGAAAGATACACGACAACATCGTTCTTCGCGCAAAGGTCATCAGCTACCTCAGAAGCCAGATGGAAGAAATGGGCTTCCTTGAGATACAGACCCCCATCCTCACCGCTTCCTCCCCCGAGGGTGCGAGAGACTACCTAGTTCCCAGCAGAAAGCATAAGGGCAAGTTCTACGCTCTGCCGCAGGCTCCCCAGCAGTTCAAGCAGCTCTTGATGGCATCCGGCTTTGACCGCTACTTCCAGATAGCCCCCTGCTTCCGCGATGAGGACGCACGTCAGGACCGCTCCCCCGGCGAGTTCTATCAGCTCGACTTTGAGATGGCCTTCGCCACTCAGGAGGATGTTTTTGAGGTCGCTGAAAAGGTGGTTTACAACACCTTCTGCAAGTTCTCGGATAAGAAGGTATCCAAGCCCCCCTTCAAGCGCATCCCCTACGCTGAGTCGATGCTCAAATACGGCACCGACAAGCCCGATCTGAGAAACCCCCTCATCATCCGGGATCTTTCCGAGTTCTTCTCGAGAGTCGAGTTCCCGCTCTTTAAGAATAAGCCTGTTCGCGGCATCGTTGCCAACTGCGCAGGCAAGTCCAAAAAGTTCTTTGAAGATTCGCTCAAGTTCGCCACCTCCATCGGCATGAAGGGTCTGGGCTACCTCACCCTCAACGGCGGCGAATACAAGGGCCCCATTGCCAAGTTCCTCTCCCCCGAGCAGAAGGAAGAGCTGACCAACATGGTCGGCATCAAGGAAGGCGAGACCCTCTTCTTCATCTGCGATACCAAGTCGGCTGTTGACCGCCTCTCCGGCGAGATCAGGACCTGGCTCGGCACCGAGCTCGATATCATCAACACCGATTCCTTCGAGTTCTGCTTCATCGTAGATTTCCCGATGTACGAGCTCAACGATGAGACCCACAGCATCGATTTCACCCACAACCCCTTCTCGATGCCTCAGGGCGGCATGGATGCGCTGCTCAGCAAAGATCCGCTCGAGATATTCGCATACCAGTATGACATCGTCTGCAACGGCGTTGAGCTTTCTTCCGGCGCGGTAAGAAACCACGATCCCGAGATAATGAAGAAGGCGTTTGAGATCGCAGGCTACGGCGAAGAGACTGTCAAGGCTAAGTTCGGCGCTCTCTATACCGCGTTCTCGTTCGGCGCTCCTCCCCACGCAGGCATGGCGCCCGGCGTTGACCGCATGATAATGCTGCTCGCTGATGAAAAGACCATCCGCGACGTTATCGCGTTCCCGCTAAACGGCAACGCTCAGGACCTTATGATGGGCGCTCCCGGCGAAGTTACCGAGCAGCAGCTCAGAGAAGTTCATATCAAGGTCAGAGACTGATAAAGGGGCTATACTATGAACAAGGAAACTTTACTCAGACTTGAAAAACTCAACCAGCTCTCTCTCACCGATGATGAAAAGCAGTCGGTACTCGGATTTTTTGAAAACCGCGCCGCTGATTTTGCCAAGCTCGATGAGATAGACACCGAAAACGTTGAAAGAATGGTGCATGTAATGCCCATCCTCACCGTTGTTCGCGAAGATGTTGAGAAAAAACTTTTCACCCGCGACCAGCTTCAGCTCGGCGCGCCCGAAACGGTGGACGGCTACTGGCAGGTCCCCCGTCTGGTGGAATAACTATTGTTTTACGGGAGAAAAGCTATGGATCTTTATATCAACAAAAACGAATCTGTTTCTTCTCCGGCAGTTGTGCTGGATGATATGATACTCACCACCGGCCTGCCCACCACCGCAGGCTCCAAAATGCTGGATGGCTATGTAAGCCTTTTCGCGGCAGAGGTCGCTGACAGGCTGGCCTCCGCCGGTTATTCGATAAGCGGCAAAGCCAACGTGGGCGAGCTTTCCATCGACCTTTTAGGCGAAAGCTCCTACAAGGGCGAATGCACCGACGAAAACGGTCATCTTTCCGCCGCTTCGGCTGAGATAGTAAAATCGGGTGAGGTTAAGGCCGCTGTCAGCCTCGACGTAAACGGCATGCCGCGCCGTGCCGCCGCTCTCTCGGGACTTGTATTTGTAAAGCCTACCTACGGAACCGTTTCCCGCTTTGGCACCATTCCGGCAGCCTGCTCGGGCGAAACGGTTGGCGTTATGGCAAAAACCGTTGACGACTGCCGCGATATCCTCGATATCATTGCAGGCCACGACGACAAGGACGGCACCAGCCTTTCGAATGAAAAGTGCGCGCTGATAAAGAAGTCGGCAGAAAGCAAAAAGCCTGCCAAGGTCGCTGTTCTCAAGGCTTTCACCGCTGATATCGATGCTGGTACCTCCGCGAAGCTGGAAGCTTTCAAAGCCGCTCTTTCCAAAAACGGCGTTGAACTTTGCGAAGCAGATGCTTCCGGGCTGCTCGCCGCAAGACCCGCATGGAACGTACTCATGTCGGCAGAGCTTTGCAACAACGTATCCCGCTATGACGGCGTTAAGTACGGCTACCGCACCCCCAACTACACCACCATCGACGAGCTTTACACCAACAGCCGCACCGAGGCTTTCGGTGAGCTTTTAAAGACTGTTATCCTCTTCGGCTCCGACACCCTTTCGACCGAGAATTATAAAAAGGTCTACGACAAGGCTCTGCGGATCCGCAGAGTTATCTGTGAGCAGTTCGAAAAGCTGTTCGGCGAATATGACGCTCTGCTGCTGCCCGCCTGCTCCAAGGCTGCATACAGCGTTGACGAGGTCAAGCAGAATAACGCCCTGGGCTTTGAAGAAAACCTTTACACTGCTCCGGCTTCCATCAGCGGACTTCCCACCGTTGTGGCAGGCGGCGTTCAGCTCATCGGCAAGGCTTTTTCTGAAAACAGCCTCTTTGAGCTGGCTAAAATGGTTGAAAAGGAGGTTGCCGCAAAATGAGATACGAGACCGTCATCGGACTGGAAGTTCACGTTGAGCTTGCGACCGAATCGAAAATATTCTGTTCCTGCTCTGCCAAGTTCGGCGCAGAGCAAAACGACAGCGTCTGCCCCGCATGCTGCGGTATGCCCGGTATGCTGCCCATCGTCAACAAAAATGTTGTCAACCTCGGTATGACCGCCGGTATGATGCTCAACTGCGATATCAACCGTGTCACCACCTTTGATAAAAAGAGCTACTACTACCCCGACCTGCCCTGCTCTTACCAGACCACTCAGTTCTTCTCTCCGGTAGCTGTCAACGGCACCGTTACCATCAATACCTCCAAGGGTCAGAAGGATATCCGCATCAAGCAGATTCACATGGAAGAGGACGCAGGCAAGCTGGTACATGATGATTGGACCGATACCTCGCTGGTCGATTTCAACCGCACCAGCGTTCCGCTTTGCGAGATCGTAAGCCAGCCCGACCTTTCCGGCGCCGAAGAAGTGGTAGCATATCTCGAAAGACTTCGTTCGCTGCTTCGCTTCGCAAAGGTTTCCGACTGCCGCCTTGAGCAGGGTTCGATGCGCTGTGATGTAAATCTCTCGGTAAGGCCCGAGGGCAGTGAAGTTCTCGGCGTCAGAACCGAGATGAAGAATATGAACTCCATCTCCGCCATCACCCGCGCTATCGAATATGAAACCGCCCGCCACATCGACGCTATCGAAAACAACACCGAGGTGCTGGTTCAGGAGACCCGCCGCTGGGACGACGTCAAGGGCAAGAGCTTCCCGATGAGAACCAAGGAGACCGCCGGCGATTACCGCTACTTCCCCGACCCCAACATCATGCCGATAGTCATCGACGACGAGTGGTTCGATTCCATCAAGGCTTCGCTGCCGGAGCTGCCCGAGGTGAAGCGCCAGCGCTACATCGACGAGCTTTCCTTAAGCGAATACGATGCCACCCAGCTCACCGAAAGCAGAGCGTTCTGCGACTGCTTTGAGGCAGCCTATGCCGAGTGCGGCATGGCAAAGGAATCGGCAAACTGGCTCATCACCGACTGCATGAATATGCTCAACAAGCGCCAGCAGACCGTTGATATGCTCAAGCTCAACGGTAAGTCGCTGGGTCAGCTGATAAAGCTGGTGGCGGATGACAAGGTCAGCCGCGGCAACGCAAAGAAAATTCTCGCCGTTATGTTCGATGAGGATATCTCTCCCGCCGAGTATGCCGAAAAGAACGGCATGATCGTTTCCAACGATACCGGCAGGATTGAAGAGGTCATCAACGCCGTTCTCACCGCCGATCCCAAGTCGGTCGCCGACTTTAAGGGCGGCAAGGAAAAGGCGCTAATGGCATTGTTCGGCAAGTGCATGAAGGAACTCAAGGGCAACTGCAATCCGCAGGTGCTGCGCGAGCTGCTCATTCAAAGCATTGAAAAGCTGTGATATGTTTAAAAATGACCCGAAGCGCATTTGCTTCGGGTCATTTTTTATGCAGCCTTAACTGAAAAACCACAACATATGCCAAATCAAACGGGAATACACAGCCTACTCCTCTTTTTCTAAAACGATATATGCTTGACCGGAGTTAACTGAATCGCCCATTGCACATGCTGAGAGCATTTTTACCTTCCAGCCCTGCTGCAAATAATTATTTACCTCATCCAAACCATCTTTGGGGTTTAATCCGGACCAGCTTTTTACCCAAAATACTTTCTCCATATTATTTTCACCTCGTTGCCTTATTCTCGCCTTTACATTTCCCGGTTATCCTGTTAAATAAATTATATCAGAAAATTTCTTTCTCCTTAATTCTATTTTAGGCAGCAAAAAAGCCACCGCTTTCGCAGTGGCTTTTTATGGCGCGCCGGAAGGGACTCGAACCCCTGACCTACTGGTTCGTAGCCAGTCACTCTATCCAGCTGAGCTACCGGCGCGTATCGGTTTGTCCGACATTTAGATATTTTATCAGCCATCGGCACAAATGTCAACCCTAAAGTTGCCTTTTTATTAAATTTTTTATTCTTTTTATGCGCTTCGGATTGCACCGCTCCTAAAAAACCAGTATAATATCCGCAGATACCATTTTGATTTCAAGGGGGCGGTCATTATCAAACGCATAATCGTCTTGGGCGGAGGCGCTTCGGGAATAGCCGCCGCCATATCTGCCGCAGAGATGCTCAATGGCAGCGCCGAGGTGCTGCTGATAGAGCAAAACCCCCGCATCGGCAAAAAGATACTTGCCACCGGCAACGGACGCTGCAACTTTGACAACACCTCGGCTTCTGTCGATAAATTTTACACCTCGGATAAAGCCGCAGCTCAGAAGATGCTCGAGACCATCTCAGCTGCCTCTCCACTTGGGTGGTTTTCTCAGCACGGTCTTATTTACCGCGAAGAGGAGTGCCGCCTTTATCCCTACTCCAACCAGGCGGGCGACCTGCTCAACCTGCTGCTCTGCTGGCTGGAAAGGCTCAATGTAAAAGTTGTGACCGACCGCAAGGTATCCGATATCTTCCGCAGGGGACAAAGCTTCGGCGTAGTCTGCGAAAACAGCGAAAAATTTTTTGGAGAAGCGGTGATATGCGCGCTCGGCGGCAGTGCCGCTCCGCAGTTTGGCACCGATGGCTTCGGCCCCGGGCTTGCAAAGCTCTGCGGCTGCAAAATAGAGCCGCTCTACCCCTGCCTCGTACCCCTCAAATGCAATAAAAAACTTATAGCGGGGCTTTCCGGCATAAGAGTCAAGGCGACCGCTTCCCTTTTGTTTGACGGCAAACCGTATCACACTGAATCGGGAGAGATACAGTTCACCGACTACGGACTTTCCGGCATAGCAGTGATGCAGCTTTCAGGATTTCTCTCGCCCAAAACCAAAGGAAGCCAAGCCGAGATCTCACTTGATCTTTTCCCCGCACTGGACGAGCAACAGCTTTTGGCATTGCTCGCCGGCCGCGCAAAAATGTTTGCCGGCACTCCCGTTTCTGTTATGAGCACCGGGCTTTTGAACAAACGCATTTTCTCCGCCGTTTGGAAGCGGCTGGGCACAGGAGAAGAAAGCCGCCCGATCGATTCTGTCAGCAACGCAGAACTTGCCGCGTTGGCAAAAGCGCTCAAAGACTGGCGCTTCGCAGAGCTTGAGCCCACCGGCTGGCAGCATGCACAGACCACCGGCGGCGGCGTATCACTTACTCAGATAGACAGCCAAAATTTCTCTTTTAAAGGCTGCGACGGGCTTTATTTTGTTGGTGAAACGCTCGACTGTGCCGGCTTTTGCGGCGGCTTCAATCTGCACTGGGCATTCGGCAGCGGCATATCCGCCGGACGCCATGCGGCAAAATATCTGGACAGATTTTCAAAAAAGCGCGAAAAATGCTGATTTATTTAAAGTTTAAGCAATTTATTTTTAAAAACCCTTGCAATCCCCAGAAAGTTCTGATAGAATATTACTGTTTTCCCGTCAGTTTACGAATTATTAAAGGAGGTGCAGACAGATGGCAAAATGCGACTTCTGCGGTAAGGGCGTAACCTTCGGAATCAAGGTTTCTCACTCCCATAGGAGATCTAACAGAGCTTGGAAACCTAATGTCATGCGCGTAAAGGCAATTGTGGACGGTACCCCTTGTCACGTTCACGCCTGCACCCGCTGCTTGCGTTCCGGAAAAGTCACCAGAGCAATCTGAGCATAATTTGCGCAAAGAGAAAGCCACACCTAACGGTGTGGCTTTTTTGCTGTCTATTTTTAATGATCCGCTCAAATTCCAAAGTGAAGTCCGCCATATTGACGGTTTGATAATAAAAATACGACGCTGTCAGTCATATCGGCTTTTTCACACATTATCAACGCGGGCAAAAGCCGCGTAATATGATAGCAAACCGAAAGGAGCTGACACAGATGCCCAATGACCGCGTCCCGTTTTCACTTCGCATCCCCAAGGAGCTGCTGCTGCGCCTTAAAAAGCTCGCGCATTTTAACAAGCGCTCGGCAAACCGCGAGGCAGAGCAGATATTGGAACAATACATATCCCAGTGGGAAAAATCCCGGGAACAGCGCTGACTACTTGCGGACACATACCGCATCGGCAAAAAGCACCGTTTGGCTGACGCTGTTGTAATAAACCCCACTGATGCCATCACCCATCACAAAAAGTGAAGGCGCCGAAAAGATGGGGACCACGATACACTCATCTATCAGATACTGTTCCGCCTCAGCCAGCAAATCGGCTGATTTTTCTGTCTCGTCCTGGATCCTTGCCGAGGTAAGCAGCTGAGACACCGTTTGCCCGTATTCTCCGCCGAGCTTCTCGAACAGCGCCAGACTGTCTATCGGGCTGGCGCTCTGTGAGATGAGCGGGGCTATCGCTATATCAAAATCGCCGTTTGCAACTCGTCTTACCAGCACGCTGTATTCAAGCTGCTCCATATTTATAAATGATGAAAGTCTTTGCTGCCATACACGCTGGAAGTTTCCACCCATCTGAGGCCCCGGTTCAAAGCTGCCCACCAGCAGCGTTGTTTTTCCGATATCGTTGAGCTGCATGCCATCCAGCGCCGAAAGAAAGCTGCTTCTCACCTCCTGAGGAAGTTCGGCACTCTGAGGCATACCGACGATCTCACGGTAAGAGGCGCCGCCTATCATGGCGTTGGGCGCTATCACCCCTTCGTAGGGCTTGAGATATTGGGGCAGCGCCACACTTTCGCCTACATCTCCCAGCGAAGCGGTGAGCGCCGCTCTGACCTCGCGGCTTGAAAGCGCCTTGTTTTTATAGTTGAATATCATCACCCAGCTTTGATCATAAACGCTTTCGCCGGGCAGTTCCCCCACCTCGTTCATTCGGTAAAAGGGAACTAAAAAAACGTCGGTCACGCCTTCGGTAAAGCGTTTAAGTCCATCCTCGCGGTTGATATACATATTAACGCCGCTTATCGCCACCTTTTCGCGATACTGCGGATTTCGCTTTAAAATTATGTATTCGCTGCTCCAGCTTTCCACCATAAACGGCCCGTTGCAGAGCAGATTTTTTGCCTCAAGCCCATATCTTCCCTTCTGTTCCTCAAAAAACTCCCGCTGACAGGGACTTGCCGCCGCATAGGAGAGCACCGTTAAAAGCGAAGGCGCGGCGTATTCCAGCTTTATGACAAGTTCTCTGTCGCTTTTGGCAAAAACGCCCAGACTGTCGGCGGTAAGCTGCTGCTCCAGTATCTTTGACGCGTTTTCTATCATGATATAATTCCCGGCGGATGGCGAAAAGGCGGCAGCATTAAAAAGCCTTTTAAGCCCGTATACAAAATCATCCGCTGCAACGGGATCGCCGTTTGACCATTTAAGATCCTCTCTGAGCTTAAAGGTATATTCTTTTCCGTTTTGAGAAACGCTCCAGCTTTCGGCACAGGCTGCCACCGGCTCGCCGGCGGGGGATATGGCGGTAAGCCCCTCAAAGCAGTTGGCTATCACCTCTGTCTCACTTTGCAGCGTCAGATACTGCGGATCAAGTATCACAGGTGCTCCTCCGAGGTCGTAGCGTATGGTGGATTCGGGCGGTTTATTCAATCCGCAGCCGGTCAGCACCGCTGCCAGCGCAAGGATAAATGCGGTAGTTCTCAATATAAGCTTCAATATCGTTCCCTCCGGGAAGTCATCTTTGTTTTTCATATAAATGATAGCATATAGCCGTATCCATTTCAATAAACCACTATATCCCAAATCTTTAAACAGAGTTTTGATAAAACCGCTTGAATTGCGCTGTTTTTTGTATTATGATAATTTTTAAAGCGTGTAACGCGTGATACATTAATTATCGGAGGCGCCGAAATGAATACCCTTTCTGCCAACATCAGCGACAAACGTTGCCTGCGCACCCGACTTGCAATTAAGTCCGCTCTGCTCTCACTGCTGAAGGATAAACCGCTTTCCAAAATAACGGTAAGCGAACTTGCCGAAACAGCGCAGGTCAACAGGAAAACCTTTTATAACCACTATCCCGATATCAACAGCGTTATTTATGATATCGAAGCGGTTTTTCTCGACGACATCTTCTCCATCATAAACAAAACCGACATCTGGTGCGAGATCGAAAATCCTTCAGGATTTATCCTGAGATTTTTCGAAATAATCCACGATAATATGCAGATGTTCCATCTTCTCGTTCGGTCGGGTGAGCATGTTCACCTTATGGAAAGCTTCCGCCGCAGACTGCGCGAACACTGGAGCGATCAGCTGTTCGGCCGGGAAAACGCCGACGAGATACTGCTGACCTATCTGATGGACTATGTTTGCGCCGGAATACTGGCTCTGCTCGAAAGCTGGACCAAAAACCCCGAAAATCTGCCGCTTGAGGATCTTGCCCAGTTCACCTCTATCGTGGTTTCAGCCAGCGCAAAGCCTATCATCAACGCGATGTTTGATAAATAGCGAAAAGCCCTTCCGATCGGGAGGGCTTTATTTTGTTTGATATTTTTCAATCAGTGCCAGCTTTTCCCCGTGTGAAAGCTTTTTGAGCGCGGCCTCACGCTTCATAGCATCGTTTTTGGAATCAAAGCTTTCGATATAAACCATCCCGACCGGACGGCGCGAGCGGGTATATTTTGACGCGGTCCCGTTGTTATGGGCCTTCAGCCGCTTTTCGATATCGTTTGTCCAGCCGGAATACAGCGTCCCGTCAGCGCATCTGAGAATATAGGCGTATGCTTTCAATCCGTCATCCCTCCGCTTTGTCGTTTCATTATTAAATATACCTCTGAACCGAAACTTTTTCAAACGCCAAAAAACGCTTTTTATCCCCAAATTATTCAAAACTTTATAGACACGACTAATCAATGGTGATATACTTTATTAAGTATATGTTTCAGTCGATACGTCGGCTTTGTCTGTCGGCATCCTTTAAATCGGTCCCGTGAGGCCGGCAAGGCGTGCTTTCCTTCCAATCTTTTACGAAAAGCGCCCTGCCGCATATCTCATGCGGTCAAAGCGCTGTTTTTTTGCGCAAAAATGCCGGCTGATCCATCCGCAAAGACATATATAAAAGGAGGTAGCAGCTTTGAAAAAATATATCATGGATTCCGGCGATATATCCCGCGCCTGCATAAGACTGGCTCACGAGCTTATCGAACGCAACAAGGGCGCCGAGGATATCGTCCTCGTTGGGATACAGCGCCGCGGCGTTCCGTTGGCAAAAAAGATATCCGAGCTGGTAGAACAGTATGAAGGTGTGAAAATTCCGGTAGGAAAACTTGACATCACCTTTTACCGCGACGACCTCTCGATGCTTGCCGAGCACCCCGTGATAAACGGCACCGACCTGCCTTTCGTTCTCGAGGGCAAAAAGGTGGTGCTGGTCGATGACGTTCTCTTTACCGGACGCACCGTCCGCGCCGCCATAGAGGCGCTGATGGACGCAGGCCGCCCCAAGTGCATCCAGCTTATCGTTATGGTGGACCGCGGTCACCGCGAGCTGCCGATACGCGCCGATTTCATCGGCAAAAATATACCCACTTCGCTCAATGAGATAGTACACGTATGCGTGCCGGAATACGACGGCGAGAACGCCGTTTATATCAGCACGACCGAACCGATCAGGAGGTAACGGCATGGCATTAAGATCCAAAGACCTGCTGGGACTGCGGGATATCTCCACCGAGGAGATCCTCGAGATCCTGGATACCGCCGAAACGATGAAAAAGATCGTCACCGGCCCCACCAAGAAAACTCCCCACCTGCAGGGCAAATCGATAGTCACCCTGTTTTACGAAAACTCCACCAGGACCCGCCTTTCCTTCGAGCTTGCGGCTAAGTATATGTCGGCTGTTGCGGCTAACATTTCCTCCTCCGGCTCCAGTGTCAAAAAGGGCGAGTCGCTCATCGATACCGGAAAGACCATCGACATGATGGGTACCGACCTCATCATTCTGCGCCATCCTCAGACCGGCGCCGCCAAGCTGCTTGCCGAGCATGTCGATTCCGCTATCATCAACGCCGGCGACGGCACCAACGAGCATCCCACCCAGGCGCTGCTCGATATGTTCACCATTCGCGAGAAAAAGGGCGGCTTCAACGGGCTCAAGGTCGCTATCGTAGGCGACGTTGTTCACTCCCGCGTTGCCCGCTCCAATATCTTCGGTCTCACCAAGATGGGCGCTCATGTGGTGCTTGCAGGGCCTCCCACCCTGCTGCCCCCTCCCGGCTGTGAGATACCCGGCGTTGAATACACCTACAACGTAGAAGAAGCTGTAAAGGGCGCCGACGTTGTCATGGCTCTCCGTATCCAGCTTGAGCGCCAGAAGAAGGGACTCTTCCCCTCGGTAAGAGAGTATTCCCGCTTCTTCGGCATCGATCCCGAGATGATGAAGCTGGCTGCACCCGACGCTATCATCATGCACCCCGGCCCCATGAACAGAGGCGTTGAAATTTCGAGCTACGTCGCCGACTGCGACAGCTCCTTTATAAACGAGCAGGTGACCAACGGCGTATCGGTCAGAATGGCGCTGCTCTATATGATGACCAGAAGGGAGCTGAGAAGATGAAAACTCTTATAAAAAACGCCGTTATCATAAACGCTGACGGCAGGCAGACCGCTGATCTTCTCATCGAAAACGGCGTCATCGCTGAAATTGGCAAAAACTTAAACTGCGGCGGTGAAGTTATCGATGCCAACGGCGCTTACCTGCTGCCCGGCCTCATCGACCTTCACAGCCACCTGCGCGACCCCGGCTACGAATACAAAGAGGACATCATCTCCGGCACCAAGGCAGCCGCCGCGGGCGGATTCACCTCGGTGCTCTGCATGGCAAACACCCTGCCGGTAAACGACTGCGGCAGCATAACCAAATACATCATCGACAAGGCAAGAGACGCGGGCTACTGCAAGGTCTACCCTTACGGCGCTGTTTCCAAAAAGATGGAAGGCAAAGAGATAGCCGAAATGGGCGACATGAAGGAAGCCGGCGCGGTCGCATTTTCCGATGACGGCAGCCCTGTTTCAAACGCGCGCCTGCTTGAACTCGCGCTGCTCTATTCCCAAAGATTTGACACCTTCATCGCTGTTCACTCCGAGGATATCCCCCTTTCTGAGGGCGGCGTTATGAACCGCGGCGTCACCGCTTCGATGCTGGGTCTGCCCGGCATCTCCCGCGCGGCGGAAGAAGGCCCCATCGCCCGCGACCTCATCATCGCTGAGGAAAACAGGGGCAGACTTCATATCTGCCATATCTCCACCGCCGGCAGTGTCGATCTCATCAGACGCGCCAAGGCAAAGGGCGTTAACGTGACCTGCGAGACCATGCCCCACTACCTGCTGCTGGATGACACCGCCTGCGAGGGCTATGATGTAAACGCCAAGGTAGCGCCTCCGCTGCGCACCAAGGCGGATCAGGAAGCGCTTATCGAAGGCCTTCTTGACGGAACTGTTGACGCTATCGCCACCGATCACGCTCCCCATCACATCGATGACAAGGATATGGAATTTGCTCTCGCCGCAAAGGGCATCTCCGGCTTTGAGACCGCATTCGCATCCTGCTACACCAGACTCATCAAGCCGGGTATTATGACCCTTGAGCAGCTGGTGGAAAAGATGTGCCTTAACCCCGCCAAGATCGCAAAGATCCCCGGCGGCGAGATAAAGGTGGGCGCACCCGCCGACCTCTTCCTTGCGGACGGCGAGGATTGGGTAGTCGACGCAAAAAAATTCCTTTCCAAGGGCAAGAACACTCCGCTCAACGGCCGAACCCTCAGCGGCAGAGTTCTTATGACCTTCAACGACGGCAATATGGTTTACAAAAGGGAGGACGCTTAAATGTTAAATGCTGCTGACCGCCTCGCGCAGGCGATTAAAAGAACCGGAAATCCCACCGCTATGGGACTTGATACTCAGGTCGGACATCTTCCCGCCGAGTTTAAGCCGCTCACCGATTCGGTAGGCGATATCTGCGCATCTATCGTTAAATACAACGCCGCCCTCATCGATGGAATGGCTGACCTTGTCGGCTGCGTCAAAGTCCAGGCGGCTTATTATGAGATGTACGGCATCGAGGGCATGAAGGCGTTCGCCAAGACCCTTGCTTATGCAAGAGAAAAGGGCTATGTGACCATCGCCGACTGCAAGAGAAACGATATCGGCGCTACCGCGGGCGCTTACGCCAAGGCTTATCTCGACCCCAAGGGCGAGTTCTTCTGCGATTTTGTCACCGTAAACGGCTACCTCGGCATCGACGGCATCAAGCCCTTCGTTGATATGGGCAAGGAAAACGGCTGTGGCATCTATGCTCTCGTTAAGACCTCCAACCCCTCGGGCGCTCAGCTTCAGGATCTCGACGCCGCCGACGGCAGAAAGATATACGAGGTCATGGCTGACTTTGTAAGCGAGTGGGGTGCCGATGTTATCGGTGAATGCGGTTATTCCTCCGTCGGCGCCGTTGTAGGCGCTACCTGGCCCCAGCAGTCCACCCTGCTGCGCGCCAGAATGCCGCACACCCCCTTCCTCGTTCCCGGCTACGGCGCTCAGGGCGCTACCGGCAAGGATCTTGCAGGCTGCTTTGATAAGCAGGGCGGCGGCGCTGTTGTAAACGCCTCCCGTTCGCTGCTTTGCGCCCACCAGAAAAAGCCCGAGATGGGCTGGCTCGAAGCGGTCAGAAGCGAAGCTATCCGCATGAGAGCCGACATCACCGCCAAATACGACTGAGAGGGAGTGGAAAAATGACCCCCTTTATCGCAAAAGTGCTGTCCAACGAGCCGGCAGGAGCCGCGTTCCGCAAGCTGGTGGTTTCCGCTCCCGAAGCCTTTGAAAAGGGCGTCTGCCCCGGACAGTTTGCCCACATAAAAGTCCCCAACGCGGACGAACTGCTGCTGCGCCGCCCGATAAGCATCATGGATGCCGACAGCGCCGCTCAGACCCTCACCTTCTGCATACTGCCCAAGGGCAAGGGCACCGGGCTTATAAGCTCGCTTAACCCCGGCAGCGAGCTTGAAATGATAGCTCCGCTCGGTCACGGCTTTGATGACAAAGGCGCCAAAAACATCTGGCTCATCGGCGGCGGCGTTGGTGTTGCCCCCATGGTCTACACCGCCAAGAGCTTTTCCAAAAACGCCGAGGTCACTGCTGTAATGGGCTTTCGAAACGATGCGACCATCTTTGCGAAGGACGAGTTTGAAAGCTGCTGCAAAGCTCTTGTCATCTGCACCGATGACGGAAGCTGCGGCGTAAACGGCACTGTTGTTGACGGTGCAAAGTCGATAGTTGCAAAGCCCGACCTCATCTGCGCCTGCGGCCCTACCCCCATGCTCAGAGCGGTTCAGACATTCGCGCTTGAAAACGATATCCCCTGCCAGCTTTCGCTGGAGCAGAGAATGGGCTGCGGCTACGGCGCCTGCCTCACCTGCTCCTGCAAGACCAAGGGCGAGGACGGAAATATCGACCACTCAAGAGTCTGTGCCGACGGCCCTGTATTCGACGCACGGGAGGTGCTGTTATGATAAAGCCTGATCTTTCGGTAAACCTCTGCGGAATCGAACTGAAAAACCCTATAATCCCCGCTTCGGGAACCTTTGGCTACGGCAGAGATTTCGTGAAGTTCTATGATATCTCCCGTCTTGGCGCGGTTTCGGCAAAGGGCGTTACACCTCAGCCAAGGATAGGTAATCCGCCTGTCCGCATCGCTGAGACCCCCAGCGGCATACTCAACTCGGTCGGCTTACAGAATCCCGGCATCGATGAGTTTATCAAAACCGAGCTTCCCTGGATGAGAGAGCAGGGCGCGGTAGTCATCGCCAATATTTCCGGCAACACCGTTGACGAATACGCCATGATGGCAGAGAAGCTCGACTCCACCGATATCGCCATGGTGGAAGTTAACGTAAGCTGCCCTAACGTTCACGCCTGCGGCAAGGTTTTCGGCGCTGACCCCAAGGTAATAAACGAGGTCGCCCGCTTGGTAAAAGCTGTCACCTCGAAGCCTGTTATGATAAAGCTTTCCCCCAACGTATCCGACATCGTAGAAATGGCGCTGGCTGCCGAGCAAGGCGGCGCAGACGCGGTTTCGCTGATAAACACCCTCACCGGCATGGCTATCGACATCAAGACCCGCAAGCCTCTTCTTGCAAACGTCACCGGCGGTATGTCCGGCCCGGCTGTGCGCCCCATAGCGCTGAGGATGTGCTATCAGGTGGCGCAGGCAGTCTCCATTCCGGTGGTCGGCATGGGCGGTATTATGACCGGCGAAAATGTAGTTGAGTTCCTGCTGGCCGGCTGCTCCGCCGTTCAGGTGGGCACAGCAAACCTTGCTGACCCGATGGCATGCATCAGGATAATCGATCAGCTTGAAAAATATATGGCTGATAACGGTATAAACAAAGTGTCCGAGCTTATCGGAGCGCTTATAACCCAATAAAAAGGAGTTTTAAAAATGACCAGAGAAGAAAAAATCAATCTGCTTGAAGAAGCCCATGTTCTCCAGACCGGACACTTCCGCCTCACCTCGGGACGTCATTCCGACAAGTATATGCAGTGCGCCAGAGTTTTCGAGGACGCCAAGTATTCCGAAGCTATCTGCGCCGACATCGCTGAAGCTTTCAAGGATAAGAATGTTGAACTGGTAGTTGGTCCCGCTGTCGGCGGCATCATCATCAGCTACGAGGTTTCCCGTCAGCTGGGCGTTCGCAACATCTTTGCAGAGCGTGAAAACGGCGTTATGACCCTTCGCCGCGGCTTCGGCATCGAGCCCGGAACCCGCGTTCTCGTAGTTGAGGACACCATCACCACCGGCGGATCTGTTAAGGAAGTTATCGCTCTCGTTAAGGAAAAGGGCGGCGAGGTCATCGGCGTTGGCTCTGTTGTTGACCGTTCCAACGGCACCGTTGATTTCGGTGTTCCGCTTCACGCTGCTGTTTCTATGGAAGTTGTTTCCTACGAAGAAGCTGACTGCCCTCTCTGCAAGCAGGGTCTGCCCATCGTTAAGCCCGGCAGCCGCAGCTTTGCCAAGTAAGAATTTTAACGGGCTTTTTGAAAAAAGCTCGTCCAAAAGCTTTACGCTAAAAAAGGCTTCCCTCTCTCGGGAAGCCTTTTTTATGCATAACGGTTGAAAAAAGCAAAGGTAAGGCGGCGCGGCTGAAAATCGCGCCCTTACAGGCGGCGATTTTCAACGCCCCCGCAGGGGGCGGCCCCTTTCGAAGAAAGGGGCGCAGCCGCGCCGCCATCCATCCGCCGACCTTGCCTTACCCAAAAGTTTTTGAAGTTCCAAGAAACTTTTTTCGAAAAAGTTTCTTGGCCGCCGAAGGCAACAAAAAGCTCCGAGGAAAATTCCTCAGAGCTTTTTTGCTTATTATAAAACCTTTGCAAGAAAGTCCTTGAGTCTGGGGTGCTGCGGGTTAGCAAAAAACTCGGCAGGGGTATTCTGCTCAAGGATGTGGCCCTCGTCCATAAAGAGGACTCGGGTAGCGACCTCGCGGGCAAAGCCCATCTCGTGTGTGACGACAACCATAGTCATGCCTTCTTCGGCAAGCTCCTTCATTACCTCAAGAACTTCACCGACCATCTCGGGGTCGAGCGCCGAGGTAGGTTCGTCGAACAGCATGACATCGGGCTTCATGGCAAGCGCACGAACGATGGCAACACGCTGCTTCTGACCGCCGGAAAGCTGTGCCGGATAAGCGTCCGCCTTATCAAGAAGACCTACGCGGTCAAGCAGCTTGCGTGCGGTGGCATCCGCCTCTTCGGGAGTCTGCAGCTTGAGCTTTACCGGAGCGAGAGTGATGTTCTTGAGTATGCTCAGATGCGGAAAGAGATTGAAGTGCTGAAATACCATTCCCATGCGCTGACGCAGCTTATCTATGTCGCACTTGGGGTCAGTGATAAGCTGACCGTCAAACCATATCTCGCCGGAGGTGGGCTCTTCAAGGCGGTTGAGGCAGCGCAGAAAGGTGCTTTTGCCGGAGCCGGAGGGGCCTATGACAACAACCTTTTCTCCGCGCTTGATCTGCTCATCAAGATCTCTGAGAACATGCTTTTCTCCGAAAAACTTATCAAGTCCTTTAACGGTTATCACTCTTAGCCAGCCTCCTTTCCATGTTGGCGATCAGCTTCTCAAGGCCGATGACCATTATAAGATAGATGATTGCGACCGCAACAAGCGGAAGGAACGCATCATAGGTACGGCTTCTGATGATATCTCCGCCCTTGGTGAGATCCTGAATGGCTATGTAGCCGGATATCGAGGTCTCTTTGAGCAGCACTATGAATTCATTGCCCAGCGCCGGCAGGATGTTTTTTACCGCCTGCGGCATAACAATGAGCCACATGGTGGTATTATAGTTAAGACCAAGGCTTCTGCCCGCCTCAGTCTGACCGCGATCGATGCTCATGATGCCGCTTCGGAATATCTCGGCAACATAGGCGCCCGAGTTAAGTCCGAAAGCAACGCTTGCGACCAACGTCTTGCTGATATCGACCGACGCAAACACAACGTAATAGATTATCAACAGCTGTATCAGCGCGGGAGTTCCGCGGATAACAGTGAGATAAAATTTTGCAAACCAGTTGAGCACCTTAAACTTACCGGTCTTGTCGTAAGTGGTTCGTATCATGGCGATCAAAAATCCGATAGCAACGCCGATGATGACCGCAAACAACGCAATGATAATAGTATTTTTTAAACCGGTGGTCAGATAGCGCCAACGGTTGTCCTGAATAAAGTTGGAATACAACTTCTCGCTGAATTCTGCCCAAAAATTCAAATCTTTCCCCACCTCTAAAATAATATAATACAAATGTCAATACTTAACAGCAGCTTATAAAAACAGTTCGCTTAAAGCCTGTGCCACGCCGTCTTCAGTGTTAGGCGGCGCTATTTTATCAACCTCTGCGCTTGCGGATCACTTTTTCACTCACGCCAAGCTCACGGGCAAATATCTCTATTATCAGCGGGCTGCAGAAGCTGCTCGATGTCTATCATAGTATAACACAAAAAGGCCTCTAAAAAGAAGCCCTTTTGTTCACAAACATTTAATTTTCTAAATATTCTTTACTTCTTAACGATAACTACCTGAGAAGCGGTGCAGTAGCTGTCGGTGAAGTCGATGTTTTTGAGGCGGTCCTCGGTAACGGTCATGCCGGCAGCGCCGAAGTCAGCCTTGCCGCTCTGAACAGCAGCGATAATGGAATCGAATGCCATATCCTCGATCTTGAGCTCGTAGCCAAGCTTATCACAGATAGCCTTTGCGAACTCAGCATCGATGCCTACGATGCCATCACCCTCGTGATACTCATAGGGAGGGAACTCAGCGTTGGTTGCCATTACAAGGGTGCCCTTGGAGCGATCAACGCCCTCGGGAGAAACATAGCCCTTAGCGCCTTCGGTCTGGTTGATGTATTTATCAAGGATAGCTTCGAGAGTGCCGTCAGCCTTGATCTCGGCGATAGCCTTGTTCATGGCCTCGGTAAGTTCCTTTTTCTCCTTGGAAACACAGATAGCGTAATCCTCAACGGTGAAAGGCTCTTCAAGGACCTTTACTGCATCGTTGTCAGCTGCGAGAGCCTTAGCTACCTGATCGTCGATGATAACTGCGTCAAGCTTGCCCTGAGAAAGAGCCTGAACAGCCTCAAAGCCCTTGTTATACTGCTCGATGGTAGCATCCTTAATGTCAGAAGCATAGATATCACCGGTGGTTCCGAGCTGAACGCCGATCTTCTTGCCTTCAAGGTCGTCAACGCTCTCGATAGCGGGAGCCGCCGGAGCCTCGGAAGAAGCGGGAGCCGCAGGTGCTGCGGGGGCTGCGGAAGAAGCAGGAGCTGCACCTCCGCAGGCTGCGCAGAGCACGAGCATTGCAGCCGCGAGTATAATAGCTGTGATCTTTTTCATTTTAATATCCTCCAATAATTTATGATCGCTTTTAGCAATGGTATGTGGATTATTATACTCATTATTTGTGATAAATCAACCCCTCCGACCTGTGATTTTGCAAATTATTCATAATATTTGTATATCGTTTGCATATATGCACACCTTTAACATCTTTTTGTATATTGAATAGAATGTATTGAAACCCAAATTACACAAGCCTGCTAAAAGGAGTGCTATATATGACTGTTTATTGCTGCAAGTCCCCATTCTGCAACTGCGAATTTTCCGAGAGTGAAAGCTCCTGCTCCTGCCACGAGAACAAAAAGCATGATAGTTGCTGTTGCTGCTGCCATTGCTGCTGTGACCATCACCACAATGACTGCGGCCGTGACGAAAGGGTATGCTATCCCGTTGCGGTGGAAAGCTTTGACTGCTGCTCTTGCTGGAGCCGCTGCTGACTGAACAGACAGCCGTCCAAATGGGCGGCTGTCTCATTTTTGGCGCTATTGTTATTGAGCCGCCGCCTCAAAAGTAGTATAATCATGCTCAGAGAGGTGACAGATATGAAAGAGATCAATGTCAGGCTTATAGCAGACGCCGTACATCGTCTTTGCATCGATGCAAACCTGCTGCTGCCCGAGGATATACGCAGCGCACTTGACGTTGCAAAAGAAACCGAAAGCTGGCAGACTGCACAAGGCGTCTTGACTGATATTATAAGAAATTACCGTCAGGCAGAGGAATTTGAAATGCCGATCTGTCAGGATACCGGCATGGCCTGCGTTTTTGTGGAACTGGGTCAGGAAGTCCACATTGTTGGAGGTTCGCTTTCTGACGCTATCAACGAGGGCGTTCGCAGAGGCTATGTAGACGGTTATCTGCGCAAGTCAGTGGTAGCTGACCCCATCGAACGCGTCAACACCCGCGACAACACTCCCGCCATGATAAACTACGACATAGTCGAGGGAGACAAGCTGACCATCACTGTTGCACCCAAAGGCGCCGGCAGTGAAAATATGAGCCGTTTGGCTATGCTCAAACCCTCCGACGGCATTGAAGGGGTAAAGTCCTTTGTGCTTGAAACGGTTGAAAAGGCCGGCCCCAATCCCTGCCCCCCGATAGTGGTGGGGATCGGCATTGGCGGAAACTTTGATAAGGTAGCGCTGCTCGCTAAAAAGGCGCTGCTGCGCCCGATAGACCGCCCCAACCCCAACGCTAAATATGCCGCGCTCGAGCAGGAGCTTTTGGGATCGATAAACGCGCTCGGCATCGGGCCGCAGGGTTTCGGAGGCAAAACCACCGCCCTCGGCGTAAACATCGAAGCCGCTCCTACTCATATCGCCCAGCTGCCCTGCGCTGTCAACATAAGCTGCCATGTTACCCGACATAAATCCATCACGCTGTAAGGGAGGAACGGATAAAATGAGAAAACATATCAACACTCCCTTTACCGCTGAGCAGGCTGCTTCCCTCAAAGCGGGCGACCAGGTCCTGATTTCAGGCGTTATCTACACTGCACGCGATGCGGCGCACAAGCGTCTCGTTGAGCTTATCGAACAGGGCAAGGAGCTGCCCTGCGAGCTGCGTGACCAAATAATATATTACGTTGGTCCTGCGCCGGCAAAGCCCGGCACCCCCATCGGCTCAGCCGGCCCCACCACCAGCTACCGCATGGACGCCTACTCCCCCACACTTATTGAAAAAGCGGGGCTTCGCGGTATGATAGGCAAGGGACTGCGCTCTCAACCGGTCATTGATTCGATAATCGGGCACAAGGGATGCTATTTTGCCGCTGTCGGCGGAGCAGCCGCACTGCTTGCCGCAACGGTAAAAAGCTGCGAAGTCATAGCCTATCCCGACCTGGAATCGGAAGCGGTCCACAAGCTCGTGGTGGAAAATTTTCCGGCTGTCGTGGTCATCGACTGCGAGGGCAACGACCTTTATAAATCGGGACGTCAACAATATTTGGAGTCTTTAAAATAACGAAAAGTGCCGGCAGCGGCGCGGCTGAAAATCTTCGATTTTCATTGCCCCCCCGAGGGGGGCAGCCCCTTTCTTCGAAAGGGGCGCAGCCGCGCCGCCAGCCTTGGCTCACTGCCTTGCCGACAAAAAGCGCCTCTCTTTTTAAGGGAGGCGCTTTTTCGTTTCAATTAAATTTTATGCCAGCCCAATAAGCCCGAACAATCCGTAGGAAGCTACACCCATTATGATCCCCGCGGTTGCAACACCTGCGGCTATTGGCAAAAAGGCCTCCCTTACCTTCATCTGAAGCAGGGTAGCGATAAGGCAACCGGTCCACGCACCGGTTCCGGGTGCAGGAACAGCAACGAACAGATAGAGGGCAAACAGTATCGCATGACGCGAGCTTTGCGCCTTTGCCACTTTGCGGTCTCCCATGTCGATTATCTTTTGAAAGATCCAGCCGATATGCGGCAGCCCCGCGCACCGACGCAGCACCCCACCGGCAAATGGTATCAACACCGGAACCGGAAGAATATTGCCGAGCACGCAGATCAAAAATACCATCCAAAACGGATATCCCCAGCCTATCCCGATGGGAACAGCACCTCGCAGTTCAATTATCGGCACCATCGAGAGAAAGAACAAAAAAAGCGGTTTCAGCATACTACCTCCGAAGTTATCCTGCCCTGTGGGGCATAAATCTGTCAAGCAGCGCAAAGCAAAGACGCGCGACCGGTCGCAGGTTGACCAGCACCATCAGCATAAACATACCAAGCTGCCAAAGCAGCGAATGACCGTTGAGCAGCAGCGCACCCTGCACCATCAAAAGCAGCAATCTCACCGAAGTGGTAAGCGGTCTGAGCTGTATAGTGACCAGTCTCTTGATATCCACCGCGCGAATACCGAATGCGATGAGATAGCTCATAAAGGTCGCAAAGGTTGCCCCCATAACGCCGTATTCGGGAATAAGCAAAAAATTCAGTCCAAGGTTGACCAGCGCACCCGAGAATATAGCCAGCGGAACGGTGGCATTCTTTTTGCTGACCATATAAAACGAACCCAGAAAGGTAACTATCGAGGAGAAAACTTCGGCTATCACCAAAAACGGAACATACCGCCAGGACAGGTGATAAGCCTCGTCGTAAAGTATGTTGGTTATCGGCTGAATGAGCATGATTATTCCCGAAGCGGCACAGAAAAGCATTGTGCCGTAGTAATCATATGTCCTGGAATAGAAGTTCGCCGTACTTTTGCCCTGGCCCGATTCGCTAACCGCCGATATCTGCCACGCCTGATAGAATATGGCCGAAACTATGGTGAGCAGCGAGGGTATCTTGTGGGATATCGCAAGCTGGCCGGCAGCGGCGTCGCCGCAGAAATAGGTGACCATATATCTGTCCGAAACGCTCACGATCCACCAGAACATGGTGGTGGGTATAAGCGGTATGGAATAGCGCAGCATATCCTTTTTGAGCGCCGGGTTTTTTATGTGCCAATCGAAATAGCGCCACAGCCTTGCAACAACGGCAAGAAACAGTATCGAAAGTATGTTTGAAACTATTATCGATATAACATAGCCGTAAAGACCCCATTTAAAGCCTGACAGAAACAGTATATTAAAGGCGATGGTGGTAAATGTCGCGATAAAGCCGTCAACAGCAAATAATCTTACATAGCCTATCGAGCGGACAAACAGCGCACAGACCGACTTGAGCATACCAAACAGCACATAAACATATATCAGCGCCGTATAGTCAGACAGCATATCTATCCTGAGCATGATAGGAGACAGCAGACAGAACACCGCAAAACCGCTCAGCACCGTCTTGACTCCTATCGTAAAAACATCGGCGCGCCTTACAGCCCTGTCCATCGAAAAGCGTATCACCGCCTCGTTTATCGAAAGCATGACAAATGGCATAAGAAGGTTGCTGGTGGTCATTATACGATCTGATATTCCGAACTCCGCCGGGGAAAGCACCGCTGTGTAATACCCCAGCATGAAAAAGACCAACAGCTTTGAGGAAAAAGAACCGATGGCAAAAATAAGAGTATTGCCCACAAGCTTTTCATAACGGCCCAACGATCCTCAGCTCCTTTCAAAACGCCGCATCTGACAATTTCCGGCTATTAGAATATTATCCCATGTTTAACAGTAAAATTCAAGAAAAAAAGCCCCCCAAACCGCTTTATTTGCCGTTTGGGGGTAAAACATCTTTATTTTCCGGAAATATTGACCATCTCGCTGCCTTCCATCAGGGCTTTCATACCGTCTACGTAATACCGGTCAGGGGTAGGAATATCGCCATTCACCTCGCCGCTGTTGTTGGTATTCTCTTCAACAAGCTTTGCATATTCCTCGTCCACCGCCTCGTAATAGCGGTTTGTTGCAGCTTCGATAAGAAGCGGGCGCTTCAGTCCCTCAAAATAGTCGTCGGCGGTAGCGCCCAACGGAGCGCAAAGGTCTGCCAGTCTCTGAAGCTGCTCAGGAGCAGCCTTGAGATTTGCGGTATACTCCTCGTGGCTTTTGTTGATGGCGTCTACATCGATCTCAATACCTTTTTTCTCCAAAGCCTTGAGCATCAGCTCGCCCTGTTGGATAAAGGAAACGGTATCATAGCGTGCCGCCGCTGCTGAATATTCAATAAAGGCGCTCGCCTCATCGGAAACAGCTATATCTTCGCCGTCGAGCGTCACCAAAACATCATCTTTGTCAAAAGACAGTCTGCCGTCCATCGAGTTGGAGTAATCCTCCATTTTTTTGGTTGCGAGTTCATATATCCCCTGCTGTTTAGCAAGCTCGGGGTCGGTAACAGCTGCTCCTTCTGCCGACGACGCAGCTTCGGGAGCGACATACTCCTCGGCTGCCTGTGCTTCAAGCGCGGCGCCCATCTGCTCGATAAGATATTCGGAACGGAAACCATATTTGATGGCTGTCAGTGCCTGATCAATGGTAATACCCGCTATTTCGGCAAGCTCGCTGAGCTCGGTATCAAAATCGGTATAATATTTTCTCATCGTCTCAAGATTAAGCTCTGTTCTCTCATTAAAAGCCTGCTTGTCTATCTCAACACCCATCTCGGCAAGATCATGCTCGAGAACCGCTGCGATAGAGGCGTTCTGGCGGGCGTTATATCTCGCTATGCTCTCCGAAACGTCGATATAGAGGCGGTAGTCCTTATAGGTGATATCGCCGTCGGGGGTGGTTATCATCACCATATCGGGATCGGGGTTTTTATAGGTATATACCGGCTGACCGTCAGCCTGATCGCCGGATGATGCCGGAGTCTTGGAAGTCGAAGCTGCACAGCCTGCCATCATTACTGCGCAAAGAATGAGCGCGGTGATTCTTTTTATCATCGTTTTTCCACCTTCTCCGCACTTAACTGATAAGTCCGCTTTTTTCGTGCGGTGAAAAAAGCACAACAAGTAACAGTATATCATAATCTCAGCCCTATTCAATGAAGTTTTTGTGAAATTTAAGCTGTGATTCGATTGACTTTTGATCGCCGCAGCGGTATAATCCCTATATTACACTGTGGAGTAGTTTGCGCCGATACTGCATAACGGCGTGGCAAGTCAACATAATGATGTATAAGCATCTGGTTTGCCTTAATGAACGAGAACTGTGTGCGGCCTTTATGCTGCACATGGTTCATTTTTTTTGGATCAATGTTAGATGGGGGAAATATTATGGGAGCATTGGAAATTATACTTATCGGCGTGGCGCTGAGTATGGATGCCGCCGCAGTTTCGATGACCAACTCGATGGTACATCGCAGCCAAAAGGCCAAGCTGATAGAAATGGCGTTCTGGTTCGGATTCTTTCAGGGGCTGATGCCGCTGCTCGGTTACTTTTTGGGCAGCGCCTTCCACGATGTTTTGGCGATGTTCGGCGATATAGTGGTAGCAGTCATCTTTGCCTTTATCGGCGTCAAGATGATAATGGAGGCCTGTCACGAGGGCGACGAAAGCTGCCCTGTCAAAGAGCTCACACACAAGCTGCTTCTTATCCAGGCTGTCGCCACCAGCATCGATGCCTTTGCGGTCGGGGTGGGCTTCAGCGCCGAGGGAGTTAATATTCTTTTTGCAGTTTCGCTTATCGCGGTTACCACCTTTGTCCTTTCGCTCGCTGCGATAGCCATTGGCCGTGCCTTTGGAAATATGCTCGGCAGCAAGGCCGAGACCTTCGGCGGCGTATTGCTGATAATTTTAGGCCTCAAATCGCTGCTGTGATATTGCAGCAGCGCCTAATGACCTGTATAATCAGCTTGAAGGAGGCGGTTTTGATTGTTTGATAAAAATTTTACCTGCTGCTTTACCGGACATCGCGAATTATCGCCGCGGCATATCAAACTTCTGCCTTCGCTGCTGGATAAAATACTGCGCACGCTAATATCGCAAGGATATCACAGCTTTGTTTCGGGCGGAGCGCTGGGCTTCGATACCATCGCAGCCGAAGCTGTTTTAAGGCTGAAAGAAGAATTTCCGCATATCAGGCTGATAATAGTCGCGCCCCATGCGGGACAATCTGAAAACTGGAGCCTTTCTGATCAGGTCACTTATGAGCGTCTGCGCGAAGCGGCGGATGATTATATCTGCCTTTCGGCAGGTTATTCACCAAGCTGCATGAAAAAGCGAAACCGCTTTATCGTTGAGATGAGCGATATCTGTATCGCCTATTGCTTCCGTGAACGAAGCGGCAGCGCACAGACAGTGAATCTTGCAATAGAAAACGGGCTGAAGCTTATCGATGTGATAGATATGCTTGACCGGATATAAATAATATTGCCGTTCGCTTTGTGTTCCCGACAAAAAAACTCACAAGGGGCTCCCCCGTGTAAGGGAAGCCGGCTGAGGGGCTGTTCCGGCTCAGCTTTGAAGATCCCTCCGCCCTTGGAGCACCTTTCTTTACATAAAGGAGGCTTTTCATCTGTCAACGGCAGCAGTAACACAAAAGAAAATGGTAGTAAATAGTTGAGAAACCGACCTGTGAGCGCTCACAGGTCGGTTTAACTGTTTTTGGGACCCCGTTAGAATATCCGTGTTTTTTTGATCAGCGCTTTATCAACAGTACCGCCGTGTCATTTACATTGGTACCGGTGGCGCCGGTCATTATAAGTCCCCCGCACTGCGCGAGTGCGTTATAGGCATCGTTATTATTCAGCACCTGATGGATAAGCAACCCCTTTTGAGCAAGCTTTTCAGCGGTGGAGCCGTCAACATAACCTCCTGCTGCGTCGGTGGGGCCGTCGGTGCCGTCAGATCCGACCGAGAATACCGCGGTATTCTCAAGCCCCGCTATCCCCTCAGCTGCCGAAAGCGCAAGCTCCTGATTGCGGCCGCCCTTACCCTTGCCGATAAGCTTTACAACCGTTTCTCCGCCCGCGATAAAGGCAAGCGATTTTTCGGTATTCTGGTTGCTCTTTGCGATAGAAGCCATAAAGCTTCCCGCTTCCCTTGCCTGACAGGTGAGGCAGTCGGTGAGAACGATAGGCTGATAGCCAAGCTCGCTGCAGGCATCTGCCGCCGCCTTGCAAAGCTCGCGGACGCTGCCGGTTATCATCGTTTCGACATTATCAAGCTGCTTTGGGGTCTCCTGCGCCAGCAGAGCCTTTGCCTGTTCAGAAAATTTGAGGGAATATTTTTCCGCTATCGCAAGCGCCTGTCCGCAGGTGGAACCGTCGGGGTAGGCCGGACCGGAGGCTATCATATCAAGAGGATCGCCTATGATATCGGAAAGCACCACCGAAACCACCTTTGCAGGTGCACAGTGCAGCGCAAATCTGCCGCCCTTTACCGCCGAAAGGCGCTTTCTTATGGTGTTCATCTCAACTATGTCGGCTCCGCAGGCCAAAAGCTGATTTGTTACATCCTGCAGCTCCACCTGAGGGATAAGCGGCTTTTCAAACAGCGCAGAACCGCCGCCAGAAAGCAGAAATACTACGGTATCCTTTTCGGTCAGCGAGCTTGTCAATTCCAGCGCGCGGGAGGTCGCCGCAAAAGTGTTGTCATCCGGAACGGGGTGCCCAGCCTCATATATCTCAAAGCCTTCGATATCGCCCTTGCTGTGGTCGTATTTGGTCACGACGATGCCGGCATCCGGCTTTCTGGTAAGACAAGCCGACGCAGCCTTGGCCATCGACCAAGCCGCCTTGCCCGCCGCAACAACGATGAGCCTGCCGTCAGAAAAGCAGCGTCCGCCAAGCGCGCGCTTTACCGCGGCGTCGGGCTGGACCTGTTCAAGAGCATATTTTACGATAGTGTCACAATCTTTTCTCAACATATAACCACCCTCTGTCCTTTTATACCTCTTTAGTTTATCACATCGCCAAAGATTTCTCAAGAGCATAGACTTGCTTGTTGCGGAGCCGCCTTTTAAGTGATATCATAAAACCAAAATGCGATAAGGAGGAGTTTTTATGAGCCGCATACCCTGCAAAGAGATAAACCGTATACTTTCAGAAGCTCCCGGAAAGGCCGGTATTTATGTTGAGGACTGCTCCACCGGCGAAGTATATACCATAAATTCCGAGATGGTGGTCCCCTCCGCCAGCACCATCAAGGTGCCCATGCTGGCGCTGCTGCTGCATGACGCCGAACAGGGGCTGGTCGAACTTGACGCTCCCCACGATATAAAAGACGAAAACCGCGTCCCCGGCGGTATAATTTATGACCTTGATAAAAATTATCGTCCGACCCTGCGCGACCTTGCAAAGCTGATGATATCCCTCAGCGACAATATCGCCACCAACGAGATAATGGACATCATCGGCATCGAGCGTTTCAACAGATTTTGGAGCGATAAGGGCTATAAAAACACCGTCCTCATGCGTAAAATGCGCGATACCGACGCTATACTTCACGGCAGAAACAACTTTTTCAGCGCCGGCGATGCAGGCAGAATGATGTCTGAGATAGCAAAGGGAACGCTGATAAACGCCGAAATATCACAGGCCATATTTGATATCATGGCCACCCAAAAGCTTCGCTGCAACCTGCCGCTGATGCTGCCCACCGTCAATGATTACCCGCTGCCCAACGGCAAAGTTCCCGAGGGAGAGGTTTTGGTATCCCACAAGACCGGAAATATCGTAGGAGTAAATCACGATATAGGCATCTTTCAGCTGCCCGATGACCGCCGCTATGTCGTTGCCGCATTCACTCAGGGCTTTGAGCCCGCCTATGAATCTCCGCTGACTATCGCAAAGCTATCCAAGGCGATTTATGATGCGTTGAAATAACGCCAATATCATTGAGGTGATATCATGAAAAAACTGCTCTCACTGCTGCTGGCTCTGCTGCTGATCTTCTCCTTCGCGGCGTGCGGCAGCGCTCCCGTTGATGAGCCTAAAGCCCCTGCTGCCTCCTCCGAGGCTGTTTCAGTCTCTTCGCAGGCCCGGCCGCCTTCTTCAAAGCCGGTCGAAGAAAAATCTCAGGCGCCTCCGTCCGAGCCTTCTTCCGAAACCGGCTCCGACCCCCAAGAACGGCTGCCCGAGGACGGCAGCTACACCAGCAAGGAGGATGTCGCGCTTTATATCCATCTTTACGGAAAGCTGCCTTCTAACTTTATAACCAAAAAGCAGGCCGAAAAGTTAGGCTGGTCGGGCGGTGGACTTGAAAAATATGCTCCCGGCAAATGTATCGGCGGCAGCCGTTTTGGAAATTACGAGGGCCTTCTGCCCAAAAAGGACGGCAGGACCTACACCGAGTGTGATATCGATACCCTCGGCGCAAAAAGCCGCGGAGCCAAGCGCATCGTGTTTTCCAACGACGGGCTTATCTATTACACTGCCGACCATTACAAATCCTTTGAGCTGCTTTACGGAGAGGAGTAACGATGACCAAAGTTGTTTTAAACGGCAGAGAGATAGCTTCCGAACAGCAGCTCCATCAACTGCTTTCGAAGGCGCTCAACTTTCCGGCGTGGTATGGCGGCAATCTTGACGCGCTTTTCGATTGCCTCACCGATGTGACCGATGACGCGGAGATATCGGTAATTGGATATGACGACCTAACCGACAAGCTGGGGGAACGCGCTCTGCTTATTTTGACAGTGCTGCGCGATGCCGCGGCGGAAAACAGCCGCTTGAAAATTTCGGTACAGAATTAAGGCTGAAAAAATGGGCGCGTTGCAAAATAAGGTGACCTAAAAAAGACGAGTAGACTTCCCTAAAAGGGTGTGCCTACTCGTCTTTTTGCTGTAATATGAATTTGTGAACAAACATAAACAGCAAAACCAGTGTACCTTAAAGGAGCAGCACGGTCAACTGGTATTTGCCCTAAACAGTGAAATTTTGTTACCGGAGAACGCCCCCGTCCGACTGACAAGCGCCCAGCTTGAGGAACTGGATTACGGGAAATTGTATCGCGCCTATTCTGCCAGAGGCAGAAAATCGAAGGTCGACCCACGGGTGATGTTCAAGG
>CAZSEO010000017.1:0-43405 GCA_964605985.1 uncultured Oscillospiraceae bacterium
AAAGCCTCCCTTGTGTAAAGGGAGGTGGCTGCCCAAAGGGCAGACGGAGGGATTGAAAATTTGTGACAGCATACAGAAACCGACCTGTGAGAAAATCACAGGTCGGTTTAGCTTTTACCTTAAAGTCCGACAGAATAGTTGGGAGCTTCCTTGGTGATATAGATATCGTGAGCGTGGCTCTCTTTGAGGCCTGCGCCGGTGATGCGGACAAACTGAGCCTTTTCATGCAGCTCGGAAATGGTGCGGCAGCCGGTGTAGCCCATACCGGAGCGGATACCGCCGATGAGCTGATAAACGGTGTCGGCGAGCGGACCCTTGTAAGGAACGCGGCCTTCAACGCCCTCAGGAACCAGCTTGCTTGCGCCTTCCTGGAAGTAGCGGTCCTTGGAACCCTTCTCCATAGCGGCGAGCGAACCCATGCCGCGGTAAACCTTGAAGTTTCTGCCCTGGAAGATCTCGGTCTCACCGGGGGATTCCGCGCAGCCGGCAAGCAGACTGCCGAGCATAACGACATTTGCGCCTGCGGCAAGAGCCTTGACGATATCGCCGGAATACTTGATGCCGCCGTCAGCGATGGTGGGGATACCGCGCTTTGCAGCAGCACGGCTTGCATTATAAACGGCGGTGATCTGAGGAACGCCGCAGCCTGCGACCACACGGGTGGTGCAGATAGAGCCGGGGCCGATACCGATCTTGATGCAGTCGGCGCCGGCGTCGATGAGAGCATCGGCAGCTTCGGCGGTGGCGATATTGCCTGCAACGATAGCGATATGCGGGAACGCATCGCGGACTTTTCTTACGCAGTCTATGATGTTCTTGCTGTGACCGTGAGCAGAATCAAGCACAAGAACGTCTGCCTGAGCTGCGATAAGAGCCTCGGCGCGCTCAAGAACATTTGCGGTAACGCCGAGAGCAGCGGCGCAGAGAAGTCTGCCGGAGCTGTCACGGGCGGAGTTGGGATAACGGACAGCCTTTTCGATATCCTTGATGGTGATGAGACCTTTGAGCTTATATTCGTCATCAACGATAGGCAGCTTTTCGATCTTGTGCATCGAAAGGATCTTTTCAGCCTCGTCAAGGGTGGTTCCGAGCGGAGCGGTGACAAGGTTATCCTTGGTCATTACATCTCTTATCGGAACATTGAAATCTGAAAGGAAGCGGAGATCGCGGTTGGTGATGATGCCGACCAGCTTCATGTTCTTATCGCAGATCGGAACACCGGATATTTTATATCTTCCCATAAGACGGTCGGCGTCGGTGACATAATGATCGGGGGAAAGATAGAAGGGGTTAACGATAACGCCGTTTTCAGAGCGCTTGACCTTATCGACCTCACCGGCCTGCTCTTCCACAGTCATATTCTTGTGGATAACACCGATGCCGCCCTCTCTGGCGATGGCGATAGCCATTTCGGAGGTGGTAACGGTATCCATAGCGGCGGTGATTATGGGGGTGTTGAGAACGATGTCGCGCGCGAGAGTGGTTTTGAGTTCGATATCTCTCGGAACTATCTCGGAATAAGCGGGGATGAGAAGCACGTCGTCAAAAGTAAGGCCCTCGGCAACGAACTTGCTGTTGTAATCGCAGTTGAGCATGATTCTCTCCTTTCAGACAATGTCGATTTTTTGCATTTCCAATTATATTTTTACCATTTTAACACCCGAATCGATCAGATTCAAGTGGTTTGAGCGAAAAAGAGCCTTCAAAACAGCGCTTATCTGCGCAGCATGCTCCGACAGTCAAAAGGCCATCCTTTTCACCGTATTCAAGGGTGAGAATGTCGCCCATCCTCGCCTGAAGATGATAGCGGATAAACATGGTGTCAACGCCGCCGGAGGCGATATACTGTTCGCCGAAGCAATCGGTGAGAACATCGGCATAAACGGTATTGTTCATGTGCATATTCTGGTCAAGGTCGCAAAGACGAACGGGACGCTCGGCCGAATTATCACTGACTGTCTTTATCCTCAGCTTTTTGGGATCGGAGAAAGGGGTCCATTCCCCTTCGAGGATGGGCAGCGCATAGGGAAAATCACTTGCCTTGAGCAGGCGGTTGGAGCCTGCCTCTATCAGCACCCAGTCGGACTGACATTCCACCATCGTTTCGCCGCTTTCTGAGAGTATGACTGTTTCGCGCACCATATGGGCGCCGCTGCCCTCAAGGGGAGCAGTGCAGAGCTTGAGCTTATCGCCCGACTTGGGGTGGCGGTAAATTTTCAGCGCGGTGGCAGCGATAACGAATACAAAGCCCTCATCATAAAGGCGGCTGTGGGTAAGCCCGATGGAATCGAGATGTTCGCCAGATATAGTCTGGATATAGCGAAGCACCGACGAGGGGCGCGCACGCAGGAAGGGGTCGCAGTCGTATATCGGGACGGTGATCTCTTTGAAAAACTTATATCTCGACATAATCACTTGGATATCTTGTCAACGCCCATCATGCCGCGAAGAGCCTCGGGAATGGTGACCGAGCCATCTCCGTTCTGATAGTTTTCAAGAATAGCTGCAACGGTTCTTCCGACAGCAACGCCGGAGCCGTTGAGGGTATGAACGAGCTGAGCCTTGTCGCCCTTTTCGCGCTTGAAGCGGCAGGCAAGGCGGCGTGCCTGGAAGTCCTCAAAATTGGAGCAGGAGGAGATCTCAACATAGCGTCCGTAAGAGGGCATCCAAACCTCGATGTCGTAGGTCTTTGCGGAGGAGAAGCCAAGGTCGCCGGAGGAAAGCGCAACTACACGGTAGGGAAGTCCCAGCCCCTGGAGCACAAGCTCTGCCTCGTGGGTAAGGCTTTCAAGCTCTTCATAGCTCTTTTCGGGATCGGCAAACTTGACCAACTCGACCTTGTTGAACTGATGCTGGCGGATAAGGCCGCGGGTATCTCTGCCTGCGGAGCCTGCCTCAGCTCTGAAGCATGCGGAATATGCGCAGTAGCAGATGGGCAGCTGAGAAGCGTCGAGGATCTCATCGCGGTGCAGGTTGGTCACAGGGACCTCTGCGGTGGGGATGAGGAAGTAATCCATATTTTCAAGCTTGAACATATCCTCCTCAAACTTGGGCAGCTGGCCGGTGCCGGTCATGGAAGCGCGGTTGGCCATAAAGGGAGGCAGAACCTCGGTGTAACCGTTTTCGGTGTGGGTGTTGAGGAAGTAGTTGATGACAGAGCGCTCAAGGCGTGCGCCGAGATCACGGTAGAAATGGAAGCGCTTGCCGGTGACCTTGCCTGCGCGCTCGGGATCGAGTATGCCAAGGTCGGCGCCGATATCCCAGTGAGCCTTGGGCTCGAAGGGGAACTGCTTGGGCTCGCCCCAGCGGCGGATCTCTACGTTTTCGGTGTCATCCTTGCCTACCGGAACGCTCTCGTGAGGAATGTTGGGGATGGAGAGCGCGAGATCGCGCTGTTTTGCTTCAAGCTCGCCCAGCTTTGCGTTGAGCTCACCCACCTTGGCAGAGATCTCCTTCATCTTTGCCATTATTTCAGAAACATCGCCGCCTGCCTTTTTGATAGCGGGGATCTGCTTGCTTGCCTGGTTCTGCTGAGCCTTGAGGTCGTCTGCCTCAGAGGTGATGGCACGGCGCTCGGCGTCGATGGCAAGAATTTCGTCAACGACCGCGTCAAGATCCTTGTTGCGGTTGCGGCATGCGGTCTTTACCAGTTCGGGGTTCTGTCGGATTACTTTCATGTCCAGCATAGTTTATTCACCTATCCTATAAATAGTATTTGTATTTAAGGCGGAAACTCATTATCCGCTGTTTTACCATATATTATTTGCTCAGCTTTTCGCCGAGCTCTCGAAGCTCGTCGTCGGAGTAAAACTCAAGCACCAACTCACCCTTGCCGTTGCCTTTATGAACCACCTTTACTCTGCGTGAGAGCGTTTCCTTGAGGGCAAGCTCCATCTCGCGGTAAAATGCGGGGGTTACGGGCGGCAGCTTTTTGGATACCTCTTTGGTTTTCGCAAGCTGTTTTACCAGCTGCTCGGTCTGGCGAACCGAAAGCCCCTGTGAAATTATCTGCTTCGCGGCGGAAACGGCATCCTCTTCCGAAAGCGTCAGCAGCGCCCTTGCGTGGCCCGATGAAAGCGAGCCGTTTTCCAGCATCGGCAGCACCTTTTCGGGCAGCGAGAGCAGTCGCAGCGAGTTTGCCACCGCCGGTCGTGACCTGCCGATACGCTGCGCGACACGCTCCTGCGTCATCGAGAAGTTTTCCATCAGGTTTTTGATGGCGAGCGCTTCTTCGATGGGGTTGAGGTCGGCGCGCACAAGGTTTTCGACCAGCGCAACTTCGCAGGCCTGCTCGTCGGTCAGTTCCTTGATGACCACCGGCAGCTCGGTCAGTCCGGCAACACGGGCGGCGCGCCAGCGGCGCTCGCCTGCGACTATCTGATATCTTCCCGATGGGCGGGGCCTGACGACCAGCGGCTGTAAAATGCCATGTTCCTTTATCGATTCGGCAAGCTGAGAAAGTGCCTCGGGGGTGAAGTCTTTTCTCGGCTGGTCGGGGTTGGGCTCTATCTCGCCTATAGCCAGGGTGGATACCGCAACGTCGGCGGTGCCGTTATCGGCGAAGAGCGATTCCAGTCCCTTGCCTAAACCGCGCTTTGGCTTTGCCATCTGTTCCACTTCCTTATATATTATAGTACAGCCGCTGTTCAGCGGTGGTTTTTGATGACCTCGGCAGCCAGCTCGAGATAAGCGATGCTGCCCTTTGAGGACTTATCGTAATAAAGCACCGGCATGCCGAAGCTGGGCGCCTCGGAAAGTCGGACGTTTCTCGGAATGACCGATTTGTATATCTTTTTGGGGAAATATTTCTTTATTTCTTCCACTACCTGCAGGGTAAGGTTGAGACGGGCATCATACATGGTGAGCAGGACTCCGTCTATCTCTATGCGGGGGTTATAAAGCCGCTTGACCTGACGTACGGTAGCCATCAGTTGAGAAAGTCCCTCGAGGGCATAAAACTCGCACTGTATCGGGATAAGGATGGTATCCGAAGCGGCGAGAGCGTTTATGGTGATAAGCCCCAGTGAGGGAGGGCAGTCGATGATGATGAAGTCGTAGCTTTCTTTGAGCGGAAGCAGCGTATTGCGCAGGCGGTAAGAGCGCTCAGCCATATCGACAAGCTCTATCTCTGCGGCAGCAAGGTCGATGCCGGCGGGCAGTATGTCGACCTTTTTATAGGGGGTGGTGCGCCTTACCTCGGCTGCTTTGGCTTCCCCTACCATAAGGTGATAGGTGGAAAGGGAAAGCTCACGCTTGTTTATGCCGAAGCCGCTGGTGGAATTTCCCTGGGGGTCAACGTCTACCAGCAGCACACGCTTGCCCAGCTCGCCCAGTGAGGCGGCAAGATTTACGGCTGTCGTGGTCTTTCCGACGCCGCCCTTTTGATTTGTTACCGCTATCACGCAGCCCATGTGATCTCCTCCGTTGCAGTCAGTTTCCGCACAAAAACCCATTTTATCTATATATCAAACAATTATAGCACAAATATCTTATCCGCGCCACATTGAATAGCAAAAATGACGTTTTTTTGCAGCGTTGAAGGAGAACCGCCGGCGGCGCGGCTGCGCCCATTTTCCGCAGGAAAATGGGCTGCCCCCTTCGGGGGCATGAAAATCGAAGATTTTCAGCCGCGCCGCCTCATCTACGCGCACTGTTTTACCGTTGCTGCAAAAAGTTTGCCCCGTGAGTGTATATAATAACGCAGGCAAGGTGGTTTCACCGTTTTTTCTTGACAGGGCGGAGCCAAAGGGCTTATTATTAGCGGAGAAGGACGCTTTAAAAGGGAGGGAAAGCTTATGCTGCTCGCTATCGAGATAGGAAATTCCCATATCGGCTTCGGTATACATGACGGAGAGAAATTCATTTTTTCCTCCCGCATCAAGACCGATCCTCTGCGCACCGAAATGGAGCATGCCGTTTTGTTTTCAAATATAATGCGTCTTAATAAGATAGACCCCAAAGAGATAACGGGAGCTGCCATTTCGTCGGTTGTGCCCTACCTCACCGGAGTTGTGAAGCGCGCTATAAAGGTCATCCGCGATATACCGGTCATGACAGTCGCTCCCGGAGTTAAAACAGGGCTGAATATCAAGATAGACGATCCCGGCAGTCTCGCTTCCGATCTTTGCTGCACAGCGGTGGGAGCTATAACCAAATATCCGCTGCCCGCCATAATAATCGACCTTGGCACCGCTACCAAGATAACGGTGGTCAACGAAAAACGCGAATATATCGGAGGCTCGATATCGCCCGGCGTAATGGTATCGTTGGGGGCGCTTGCCAACACTGCGGCGCTGCTGCCGGCTATCGATATCAGCGGCGATATCAAAGTCATAGCTACCGAGACCACTGAGGCGATGCTTTCGGGAACGGTTTTGGGGGCGGCCTCGATGCTCGACGGCATGATAGCCCGTTTCGAAAAAGAGATAGGCCCCGCAAAAACGGTGGTAGCCTGCGGCGGACTTGCCAAGATAGTGGTGCCTCACTGCGAGAGGGATATCATCATCGATAAAAACCTGCATCTTGATGGTCTGCTTGCCATATATAAAAAGAACAGCTGAATATCCGACCGACGGAGCATGGCGGATGACAGTTACAAAAGCTAAGAAAGGGGAAACAAATGAGAATAGTTATATGTGAATTCGGAAATGAAACCAACAGCTTTGCCAAGGGCACCAGCAGCTTTGAAATGCTTGCTCCCAGAGGTTGGTATAAAGCTGAAAACCTTATAGAAGATTTCAAGGGCACTAATTCTTACCTCGGCGGAGCGATCAAGGCTGCCGAAGAAGCGGGAGATGTTGAGCTTGTTCCGCTTTCTTCGGTAAAGATCTCGGCAGGTCCCACCGTTTCCGATGAGGCGGCGGCTTACATACACGGACATATCGCCGCCGAACTTGAGCAGGTAAAGGACAGTATAGACGGTATTTTCTTTGCGCTTCATGGCGGCGGCTGCACCGAAAGCTCTGACAGCCTTGAGATAGAAACGCTGAAAACGCTGCGTTCGGTAGTCGGCGATGATATGCCCATCACCTCCTCGCTTGACCTGCACAGCAACATCCATCAGGGCATGATAGACCTCCTCCAGTCCCTTTTCGTTATCAAGGAAAATCCCCACACCGACTGCGGACTGGCAGGCTATAAGGCTATGAAGAGCCTTATAAGCATTCTCAAGGGCGAAAGCAAGCCTCAGATGGCTATCGTTCCGCTGCCGCTGCTTATAACCCCCGCAACCGGAAATACCTACAATGATCCCATGAAGAGCGCAAAGGAATATTTTGCGGAATACTGCGAGAAGCACGATCTCATCGATGCCAGCTTTTGCCACGGTTTCTCGGCTGCAGACCATCCCCTCTCCAGCGCTTCGGTACTGGTAGTGGCTGAGGGCTATGATCCCATCGATCACGCCAAGGAACTGGCAAGATATTTCTGGAACCGCAGAACTGAGTTTGACCCCATCTCGCTTACTCCCGATCAGGCTATCGACCTTGCTCTTGAAAAGGTAAAGGACGGCTATGTTGTTATCAACGAGATATCCGATAACCCCGGCAGCGGCTGCCCCGGAGACGGTACCTATACCCTCAAGGCTATGCTCGACCGCGACCTGCCCGGCACTATATTCCAGTATATCCGCGATGCCGAGGTCGCCAAGCAGGCTCACGAGGCGGGTGTAGGCGCAAAGATAGATATTGTCATCGGCGGCAAGACCGATGATCTGCACGGTAAACCCATCGAGGTAAAGGACGTTGAGGTCCTTGCCCTTTCCGACGGTATCTTTGACTACCGTACCCCCAACAACAAGGGCTTGGTATGCAACCTTGGCCCCAGCGCAAGACTGCGCCACAGCAATGTAGAATTCATTGTTGTTACTATGCGTACTCAGGCGCTTGACGATGGCATGATCTACGCTACCGGCGGAGACCCCGCGAACTATAAGATAATTGCGCTGAAATCGGCTAACCACTTCCGCGGCTATTTCGAGGGCAGAGCAGATGCTATCGTTACCTCCGATCCTCCCGGCATACGCTGCTCCAACCTTACCACCTACCCCTACAAGAGAATGAGAGCTCCTCTTTATCCGCTTGACCGCGACACAAAATTTGATATCTGAGCAAATCAAAAAGGATGGCTTTTTGCCATCCTTTTTTAGTCGGGAGGATGAAGCTGGCCGGCGGCGCGGCTGCGCCCCTTTCTCCGAAAGGGGCCGCCCCCTTCAGGGGCGTGAAAACCTGCCGAAGCAGGTTTTCAGCCGCGCCGCTCAAGCTCAGCTCTTTTTTGAAGCTGCGTTTTATCCCTCGCGTGAAAGCAGCAGCACCGATAGGAATATCATAGCCATGCCGATGAGGTTGGCGATGGTCAGCTGCTCTTTGAAGAGAGTAACGCCGATGAGCGCTGCCACCGCAGGCTCCACCGTTGCGTAGATGGAAGCCTTGCTGCTTTCAACGTGGCAAAGGCCGGTGGTGTAAAGCATATAGGGCAGCGCACAGCATAGCAGCGCCATGCCTGAGCAGCCGATAAAGCCCTTGAGCGAGAAAAATGCGGTTGGAAGCGAAGACCCGCTTTCGGCGATGCTAAGCACGATGCTGCCTGCCCCGCAGAAAAGAATAGTCCCCAGAGTTACGGTGAGAGGATCATATTTTCTCAGCGCATATCTGCCGAAAATACTGTAAAGGGCGTATCCAAAGCCGGAGCCCAATCCCGAAAGCAGAGCGTAAAGCCCTATGCTGCCGCCCTGCGAAATTATTCCACTGACCAAAACGCAGCCCAAAAAGGTAAACGCCAATGCAAGCAGCTTAAACCGGGTCAGCTTTTCACCGAACAGCGCCGCCGACATCAGCACCACAAAAATGGGCGAGGTATAAAGCAGCACCGCCGCCACCGAAACCGAGGCGGCCTTGATAGTATTAAAGTAACACCAGTTAAAAAACAAAAGGCTGATAACGCCGGTCCCGAAAAAATAATACCAGTCACGCGGCGCGATAAAAAGCAGGCGCTTGTCCTTGAACCATATAAAAGGGATGAGAAAGAGCGGAGCGGCGCAGGATCTGACCGCGCTGATCTGCATAGAGGAAAGCCCCAGCGAGGTGAGCAGCGTTACAAAAATGCTTATCATTCCCCACAGCGCGGCTGCGATTATGATAAATAAGGTACCGGTCTTGCGATGATCCATATAACCACTCCTTTGGATATGTATTTGGCTAAAAACGGGTCAATGCCGCAGGCCATTGCAGCCTGCGGCATTATCGTCACTCAAAAAGGCGTTCTGAAAGCCCTGTTTTCTTCAGGGCAAAAAACAGGATAAGCCCCAAAACGGTACAGGAGAGAAATTGTCCTGCTGCTACCTGTGCCATATTTATCCACAGCAGCGGATGAAATATGCTGTTGGTTTCGGCAAAGGTCAGCTCGGCGCCGATCACGACGGCATTTACCGCTACCGGCGGAAGCGTTGCCAAAACAGGAAGACCCTTTATGCGTATGCTGCGCAGCGAGCGGGTCATCACAGCTGCGGTGTAGGTGGCTGCCGTTCCGAAAAGGATATCGGCTGCGCCAAGGATGTTCGCGCCTGCCGCAACGCCGTAGGCGTTGGTGATAAGGCAGCCGAGCGTCACGCTTATCACGCCGTAGGGCGTGAATACCGGCAGGATGGTGAGCGCCTCGGCGGCACGCATCTGCACGGCGCCAAAAGAAATTGGCAGCAGCGCGATGGAAACAGCGGCATAAAGGGCCGCCATAACGGAACAGCGCGAAAGGTTTCTGACGGAGATTTTTTTCATCATGGGTGCCTCCAAACATGGTATTATTGCGGCGAACTATGTTATTATCGTCGCTTTTGTTGCAGATATATTATATCAAATGTTTATCTTTGTCAATTGAAGTTGCGATAAATATATGGTATTATATTATTAATATCGGTAATTATGCGCTGTTGCGGAAAGGACTTGATGGCGATGAAGCTGTTGGTTAGCGCCTGCCTTATGGGAATATGCTGCCGCTATGATCAAAAGAGCGTTCCCGATGGGTTGGTGTATGCCCTCAGAAAGCGCCATGAGCTTATCCCCGTCTGCCCCGAACAGCTCGGCGGCCTGCCGACCCCCAGATGCCCTGCCGAGATAAAGGACGGCAGAGTTATCACCCAAGAGGGGGTTGATGTTACCGCCAATTATGAGCTTGGCGCGCAGATGGCTCTTAAAATAGCCAGGGATCTTGGCTGCTCCGCCGCGATACTCAAAGAGCGCAGCCCTTCCTGCGGCTGCGGCGAGATATATGACGGCAGCTTCAGCAAAAAAACGATAGTGGGCAACGGCGTCACCGCCCGGCTGCTGATACAAAACGGCATCTGCGTTGTGGGCGAATCGTCAGCCGATATGTTTCTTTAAACTCAGTTTAAGCAGGCGGGTAGTCCGCCATAAACAAATAGACCTATAATTTTAAAGGAGAGTTACGTGCCATGATCAACAAGCAGCGTCTTTTAGACACCTTCCTCGAGTATATCCAGATCGACAGCGAGACCGGCAACGAAAAGAATATGTGTGACCGTATGGTTGCAGACCTTACCGCTCTCGGCGGCGTAGTTACCACCGACGAAGCCGGCAAGGCTATCGATTCCAACGGCTACAACGTTTACGCTACCTTCGAGGGAACCCTTCCCGGCGATTCCATCATCTATTCCTGCCATATGGATACCGTTAAGCCCGGCAACGGCATCAAGCCCGTTATCGAGAACGGCGTTATCAAGTCCAGCGGCGATACCATCCTCGCTTCCGATGATAAGTCCGGCATCGCAGGCGTTATCGAAGCTATCCGCGCCATCAAGGAAGAGGGCAAGGCTCACCGTACCTTTGAAGTCATCTTCACCATCAGCGAAGAGGGCGGCCTCAAGGGCGCAAAGAACCTCGACTACTCCCGCATCAAGTCCAAGAAGGCAGTTGCTCTTGACTCCAGCGGCAACGTTGGCAAGATCATCAACCAGGCTCCCGGACAGAACAAGATCTACGCTACCGTTATCGGCAAGACCGCTCACGCAGGCCTCGCTCCCGAAGAGGGCATCTCCGCTATCCAGGTAATGAGCCACGGTATCGCTAAGATGAATCTTCTCAGGATCGACGCTGAGACCACCTGCAATATCGGCACCATCGAGGCTAAGAACGCTACCAACATCGTTCCCGGCACCTGCGACATCATCGCTGAGGTAAGAAGCCGCGATTACGATAAGCTTCAGGCTCAGACCAAGCACATCGTTGACTGCCTGCAGGCTGCTTGCGACGAGTTCGGCGCTACCCTTGACTGCCGCATCGACACCGCCTACATCAGCTACAACGTAAACACTGAGGGCGACCTCGTCAAGTATATCTCCGAGAATATCAAGGATATGGGTCTTGATACTGTCATCGTTCCCGGCGGCGGCGGCTCTGACGCCAACATCATGAACCGCAACGGCATCGAGGCTGTTGTTCTCGGCACCGGTATGAGCAAGGTCCACACCACTAACGAGTTCATTGAGGTCAAGCAACTCGAGAACACCGCTGAGCTCTGCTACCGCATGATGACCAAGGCATAAAATTTTTCTTTCAACGCGGATGGGGTCTGACTGTCCGCGTTGATTTTTTGAGATCGATCAGAGCTAAAGCCGCGCAATGATGGGCAAAGTTTAAGATTTTTGTTGAAAAATTACAGAACTTTAACTCACAAATCATTATAATGCGAAAAAATGGTGGAATTAATGCATCAAATTGCTTTGACAGACAGCTCTAAAATGATTGAAAATGACGGATTTAATTCATCGCTTTAATGAAATGATATAAAAAAAGAAAGAATTTGGGGCATTTCACAATGAAATGTAGACAAATTGTTTCGAGTCTGTTATAATAATTCTGTTTCAATATGCCGTTTGATGCTATTTTGAGTATGGTGGTGTAGATAAAAATGACAGAATCCTTGAAAAAGGCATTAGATATCATTGATATAGAAAAAGAAAATTTCTGCAAGATAAGCGATAAGATCTGGGATAATCCCGAGACCGCTTTTCTTGAGACTGTTTCCACTGCCGTCTTGGTAGATGCGCTTAAAGCCTACGGCTTTGAGGTGACCGAAAAGGTTGCCGGCATTGATACCGCGTTCTCCGGCAGATTCGGCTCCGGCAAGCCGGTAATAGGCATTCTCGGAGAATATGACGCGCTTTCCGGATTGAGTCAGGTAGAAGGCTCTGCTGTAAAGCAGGCACTGGTTGAAGGTGCTGCGGGCCACGGATGCGGTCATAACCTGCTCGGCGTCGGCGCTCTTGCCGCCGCTGTCGGCGTAAAGAAGTACATAGAGGAGACCGGCTGCTCCGGCACCGTTATCTTCTACGGCTGCCCCGGTGAAGAAGGCGGCTCCGGCAAGGCGTTCATGGCACGCGACGGCATTTTTGATGAGCTTGATTGTGCCGTTACCTGGCATCCCTCCGATATAAACAGCGCATGTATTGAAAGCTCGCTTGCCAACTATCAGGTCGCTTACAAGTTCAAGGGCATCGCGGCTCACGCCGCAAGCGCTCCCGACCAGGGCAGAAGCGCTCTTGACGCTGTTGAGCTGATGAATGTAGGCGTTCAGTTCCTGCGCGAGCATGTCGTTGATTCGGCAAGAATACACTACGCCATCACCGACGCGGGCGGCTTCTCCCCCAACGTTGTTCAGCCCAAGGCAGAGGTGCTCTACCTCATCCGCGCAAGAGATAACAACACCCTTGCCGCTATTTACGAGCGTGTCAATAAGATAGCACAGGGCGCGGCTCTCATGACCGAGACCGAGCTTGAAGTGGATTTCATCAAATCCTGCTCCAACATCGTGGTAAATACCACCATGAGCAAGGTGATGGATGAAGCTTTCAGAGAGATCGAGCTTCCTGCCTATACCGAGGAAGAAGTGAAGTTTGCCGAAGATATCGTTGCAAGCTTTGAAAATCCCGTTGTTCCCTACGCCAAAAAGCTGGTCAACTACGACGCCGAGGGACAGAAGTTTATGCGCGGACAGCTGCATAAGCCGATATTCGATTTCGTTGCTCCCTTTGCAATGATAGAAGGCTTTATGGGCGGCTCCACCGATGTCGGCGATGTAAGCTGGGTATGCCCGATGGCTCAGGCAATGGTCGTTACCAAGGCGGCAGGCACTCCCGGCCACTCCTGGCAGATGACCGCTCAGGGCAAGTGCTCGATGGCTCACAAGGGCATGATCTACGCAGGCAAGGTAATGGCGAACACCGCCATCAAGCTGCTCAACGCCCCCGAGGTCATCGAAGAGGCGAAGGCAGAACACGCCCAGCGTCTCGGCGGCGGCAAATATCAGTGCGCTATTCCGAAAGAAGTTCGCCCCAGAGCGATCGCCCCCAAAAAATAAGCCGTTAAAACGGAAAACCAAATTCGGTGCCATTGTCTTTCATAGAGTCGAGTCCTGTGAAAGACGTGAGATACAAAAAATTTAAAGGAGGATATCTTTATGTCTACCCCCGCTACCCAGAAAAAGAGCTGGATCGACAAGGCCCTTGACGGTATCGAGAGAGTTTGTAACAAACTTCCCCCTCCCGGCATCCTGTTCATCTACCTCTTCGTGATCGTTGCTGTTATCGGTGCTATCGTATCCGCTACCGGCGCATCCATGATCAACCCCGCTAACGGTGACACCGTTGTTGCCAAGAACTTCTTCTCTGGTGAAGGTATTCAGTGGCTGCTCAAGAACCTGCTCACCAACTTCACCGGCTTCGCACCCCTCGGCCTGGTTATCTGCATGACCCTGGCTATCGGTTTCTGCGAGGAGTCCGGCCTTATCATGGCTCTTCTCCAGAACTCCCTTAAGAACATCCCCCCTGTAATGGTTCCCTACGTTGTAGCTTTCGTAGGTACCTGCGGCAACATCGCATCCGATACCGCAATGGTAGTTATCCCCCCCATCGCAGCAGTTCTTTATATCGCTGCAGGCAAGCATCCCGTAGTAGGCATGATCTGCGGCTACGCAGGCGCACAGGCAGGCTTCTCTGCTAACCTGATGATCGCCGGTACCGACTCTCTGCTCCAGGGTATCACCAACAACGTTATCAAGGGCTTCCTTGGTGAGAACACCACCTTCCTGGTTGACGTAACCTGCAACTGGTTCTTCATGTTCGCTTCCACCTTCCTCTGCGGCGCTGTTATCGGCTGGGCTTGTAACAAGTTTGCTGATCCCCGCTTCGGCAAGTACGAAGGCGATACCTCCAACGCTAAGCTTGAGGATCTCGCTGCTGACGAGAAGAAGGCACTTAACGCTTCCGGCATCGCTGCTCTTCTCTACATCGCTGTTATCGTAGTTGGCTACTTCTTTGGCCCGCTCGCTAAGATCAACGATGACGGCTCCAGAGCATTCGTTGGCTCTCCCCTGCTCTCCGGTCTTATCCCCGTTCTCTTCTTCTTCTTCTCTATCTGCGGTATCACCTACGGCTTCGTAGTTAAGAAGTTCAAGAGCGTTAACGACGTTAACAAGGCAATGGTTAAGCAGATGAACGCTATGGGTTCTTATATCGTATTCTGCTTCTTCTGCGGCCAGTTCCAGAAGCTGTTTGCATGGACCAAGCTCGACACCATGCTCGCTATCTCCGGCGCAAATGCACTGTCCAAGGTTGGCTTCACCGGCATCCCGCTGTTCGTAGCATTCATCCTTCTCTGCATGTGCATCAACCTCTTCATCTCTTCCGGTTCCGCTAAGTGGGCCATCCTTGCTCCTATCTTCGTTCCTATGTTCATGCTGCTCGGTTACCATCCCGGTTTCACCCAGCTGCTTTACAGACTGGGCGACTCTCCCACCAACTGCTTCACCCCCATGAGCCCCTACATCTGGATGGTTCTTGAGGTTGCTAAGACCAAGTACGACAAGGAGCTCAAGATCGGTACCATGACCGCAGCTCTCGTTCCGATCGCATTCACCCTCCAGTTCGCATGGATCCTCTTCATGATCATCTACTACCTCATCGGTCTCCCGATCGGACCCGGCATGACCTACACCCTGCCCGCAGGCGTTCTGTAATCAACTGCTTCAGCAGCAATTACATAACAGTATAGGTTAACTGTTTACGGCCCCGGCCTTGCGGCCGGGGTCGTTTTCGGTATATAATATGGGATACTTACAAACTGAAAGGAGCAGCAGCATGAACATCAATCTCTCTGCCGAGGCTTTGGAATATGTAACATCCAACCACGATACCCTTGTTGAGCTTACCAAAACGCTTTGCGGCATCTGCGCCCCCTCTAACCATGAGGAAAAGCGTGCCGAATTCTGCAAACAGTGGCTTTTGGATAACGGAGTTGATTCCGCATATATCGACGAGGCCAGCAACGTGGTTTGCCCCATCAATTGTGAGGGCAGCAATAATATCACAGTATTCATGGCACACATGGACACCGTGTTCCCCGATACCGAGCCTATGCCGCTGAGAGAAGAAAACGGCAAACTCTGCTGTCCCGGCGTTGGTGACGACACCGTTAATCTCGCTATGCTGATGCTTTGTGCCAAGTATGTTTTTGCCCACCGCGAGCTTGCCCCCAAAGAGGGTGCGCTCTATGTCATGAACAGCGGTGAGGAGGGGCTGGGAAATCTGCGCGGCAGCCGCCACCTCATACTTGATTCGTTCGCGGGCAGAGTTAAGGAGTTCTATTCCTTCGATGGCGGTTACGATCTGCTCTGCAACGCCGCGGTCGGTTCCATCCGCTACCGTGTAGAGGTAAAGACCGAGGGTGGTCACAGCTATGCCGCGTTCGGCAACCGCAACGCTATAGCATATCTTGCGGGACTTATCCAAACCCTTTACAACGCACCTGTTCCCAAAACCGGCAGCCGAACCACCTTTAATGTCGGCAAGATCTCGGGCGGAACTTCGGTAAACACCATTGCCCAGCAGGCTGAGATGCTGTTTGAATACCGTTCCGACCTGCGCGAGAACCTTGAGACAATGAAGGGCATTTTCAACGCCGCCGTTGAAAGCACCCGCAGCATGGTTTCCGAGGTGAATGTAGAGGTGCTTGGCGAAAGGCCCTGCTCCGGCGATGTCGATCCTGTTCATCAGAAGCAGCTCGATGACAAGGCGGTGGCTCTGCTGAATAAATACTGTGAAGTAAACACCCCCTTCGTGCCCAGCTCTACCGACTGCAACATTCCGCTGTCGGTGGGCATCCCCTCTATCTGCTTCGGCGGATATCTGGGCAAGGGCGCCCATACCCGCGAGGAGTATATCGAGATCGAAAGCCTGAAAAAGGGCTTCCCGATGCTGCTGGCCTGCGTTCTCAGCTGCAAATAAGCGGAACGGTCAAAAATGGGGCGCCGCCCCCAACCCCGCAAACTTTTTCGTGAAAAGGTTTGAACAAAAAGCTTAGGCTTATGCCTGTTGGCGAGATAGGCGCTCTGAAAACAAGCGCACATTTTGATTTGAAAGGAAACCCTGTATTATGATGTTTGGCGATTTTGAGGTGTGGAAGCTCCACTCCCTTTCTGAGTATCTCTATTTCTTTTTTTCGGTAGCGCTTTTTGCGGGCGCCGTCTATCTTGGTATCAGAAAGATAAACAAGGGAAGAAATGACCAGGCCGCTGCTAAAAAGGTTGCGAAAAAGCTCAAGGTTAAAAACGGCAAAGTTTATAACGATATCACGCTTGATATCGGCGGTGAGCAGCTGCATTACGATCACCTTATCGTTGATGCTGCCGGTTTGGTCGCTATAAAAACCATTGGCTGGGGACTGAGAATTTACGGCGAGCCCGATGCCGATACCTGGAAGGTGACCGATAACAAGGAGGATGATAAGCGCATCCCCAACCCCGTAAAGGAGCTGCAGGGAAGCTTTGAAAAGCTGCGCAAATATCTCACCAACAATGGATCTTACCGCGTAAATATCGACCCGCTGGTCATCTTTGCCGATCCCTTTGCTCCGCCCGAGCTTTATCTGGGCAGAGACAGCCACTGCATAAACTTTGAAGGTTTGAAAATTTGGCTCAAAAACCGTGCTCTCAAGGCAGAGGGCAGAAAAAATAAGAATGACGCCCTTAATATTGCGGATGTTTCCGCTGCTTTGGAAAAGGCTGTCGTTAAAAAGTAACGTCAAAGCGCCCCCGAAAGAAGCTCTTTCGGGGGCGCTGCTGTGTGGCGTGAGATTTAAGGCTTGAAGGTGACGATCTTTTCAAAAACAGCTGTCATTTTGGGAGAGATAGTGCGGTCGATGTGGTGCATACCGAAATACCAGTGCTTATATTGCAGCGTGCGGGCAAGCTCGCCTAAAAAGGCGGTAGGTGCGTTTATCCGCTCGCTGCGGTGGTCCACCAGCCCCAGCTCAAGGCGGGGATCCTGGTGTGTGAGCACTATATCAACACTGTTGCCTGTCTTTTGCAGCGCAAATCTCGCTTCCTCCAGCTCTTCCACAGAGGCAAGTTCGCTGCGCCACCAGTTTACTCCCTCTTCGCGCTCATCGGCGTCAAGGCTCTCGCCGCCGCCAAGGGCGAATATCTTAACGCCGTCGATATCGTAGACATTGCCGCGCTGAAGCCAAAATACATTCTTGGCAAGGCGGCGAGCCTTTCCGCCGCGGAAGTGCTCCACCGGGAAGGTGGAAAGCGCATCGAGGTTGTCGTGTGTTCCCTCAACGAACAGAATGTTGCAGTCGAACTTTTCGAGCCTTGAAAGCTCTTTTCGCTCCTGCTCTGAGCCGCTCCAGACAAAGCCGAAATCGCCGCAGACAAGAAGAAAATCGCGGTATTTTGGGAACAGTTTTTTGAATTGCTTGAAACGCTCGATGGAACCATGGGTATCTCCGGTAATGTAAATCATATCTATCACCTTAAAACCTTTTGTTATGGTTTAAAAATACATATTTATTTGCTATAATAACACTGAAAAGCTGCGCCGGGAAACTTTTTCGAAAAAAGCTTCTTGGGACTTCAAAAATTTTTACTCTTAGGCAGACATTTATAGGTCGCAGCAGCAGGAACCCCCCATTAGGCTGATTATACCATACTTACTATGACAGTAGGGAGATATTATGAAAAAGATTTTTTGTATCCTGGTGGCATTGATGCTCTGTGCCGCGCTGATTTCAACCACGGTGCTTGCGGCCGATTCAAATTCCAAATATGTGCCGTCCTTCGAGGTGGATTCGCAGGCGGTGTATCTCGTCAACCTTGATAACGAGCTGACGATATACGAAAAAAACGCCGATAAAAAGATGGAACCCTCGGCTTTGGCTCAGCTGATGACGGTGGTGCTGGCGCTTGAAAATGTTGAGGATCCCATCGGTGAAACGGTGACCATGAAGGGCTATGTTCAGGATACCATGTATAAATACAACGTCAAGCTGGGCGGCATCAGGCTTGCGGGACTTTATAAAAACGAGACGGTATCGGTGCAGAATCTGATGTATGCCGTTATGATAAGAGGCGCAAATGAGGCGGCCATGATGCTGGGTGACTATATCGGTGACGGCTCTGAGCCTTATTTTGTCGAGCTGATGAACGAACGCGCCAAAGAGCTTGGGATGAAGGATACCCATTTCACCAGTGCCCACGGCCTGCCCGACCCGGAAAGCTATACCACCGCGCGCGATATGGCAAAGCTTGCCCGACACGCGGTAACGCTGGAAGGCTTCGACCGGCTTATGGAGGCGACCAGCTACAACGGCGGCCCTACTAACATAAACCAGACCCTTTACTGGAACACCACCAACAGGCTCAAAATATCGAGCTCTCCCTACTACAACCCCTCGGCGATGGGAATAAAGGACGGCTATCACAACGATCTCGGATCTTATTCCGTTTCCATTGCTCAGCGCGACGGATACAGCTATCTGCTGGTTTGCATGGCGAGCAGCGGCTTAGACGAAAACGGAGCGGATGCCTCACTTTATTCGGCGTTTCGCGATACCAACCGCCTTTATGATTGGGCGTTTACCACCTTCAGAGTGAAAACTCTGCTTGAAAAGGGCAAAAGCTTTGGAGAGGTCCCGCTTAAAATGGCGTGGGGCAAGGATTTCCTCAGAGTTATGAGTGCTGACGATTTTACAGCTCTCATCCCGGATGCCATACAGTCCTCCAGCATACAGTTTGAGCTCGACCTGCCGGAATATGTGACCGCTCCCGTTGAAAAAGGTGACCTTGTCGGACAGGTCAGGCTGATACTTGCAGGTGAGGAGATAGGCGTGGTAGGCGTGGTGGCAGCGGAATACGGCGACGTTTCCCGCGCATTGCTGCTGCTTGAGGCGCTGCTCGATATCACGAGGACCTTTTGGTTCAAATTTATCGTGATAATGATGGTAGTTTTGATAATTCTTTATATAGCTCTTGCAATAATAAGAAACCGCAACCGCCGCAGATACCGCGGAATAGGACAATAAAAAGGAGAACGACATGGATTGGACCGACCTTACCGTAACAGTGCCTACTGAAAATATCGATGAAGCTGCCGCAATAGCCCAGATGGTGGCGGGCGGCGGGATCTACATCGAGGATTATTCCGACCTTGAGCAAAAGACCCTTGAGATAGCTCATATCGACCTCATCGACGAGGAGCTTATCCAAAAGGACAGAAGCCGTGCCATTATCCACATCTATCTGCCGCCCGATTATTCCCCCGCTGAGCCGATATCCTTTATCGGTCAGAGATTGGAAAGCTGCGGCATAAAGTTTGAGATAGCCACCTCCGGCGTAAAGGAGGAGAACTGGTCTACCGCATGGAAAAACTATTACCACCCGATAGAGCTGTCAAGTAAGCTTGCCATCTGCCCCTCCTGGGAGCGGTTTGACGCAAAGCCGGGGCAGAAGGTCATCTGCCTCGATCCCGGTATGGCGTTCGGCACCGGCACACACGAGACCACCAGGCTCTGCCTTGGGCTGCTTGAGGAGAATATGACCGAGGGCATGAGCATGCTCGACGTTGGCTGCGGAAGCGGAATACTTGCCATCTGCGCAAAGCTGTTGGGCAGCGGCAGAACGGTGGGCGTTGACATCGACCCTGTTGCGGTGCGCACCGCTAAAGAAAATGCCGAGCTCAACGACTGCGGCGATATCGAACTGCTCTGCGGCGATCTTGCCACCGATATCGAAGGAACTTTTGACGTCATCTGCGCCAATATAGTCGCTGACGCTATACTGCGCCTTGCCAAAGACCTGCCGGCACTGATGCACAAGGACAGCATCTGTGCCGTTTCGGGCATCATCGATACCCGCCGCGAGGAGGTCGAGGAGGGGCTGAGAGCAGCCGGACTTACCCCTGTCAAGGTGGAGCTGCAAAATGGCTGGGCAGCCATCGCCTGCAAAAAGGCGGTGTAAAAATGCCGAGATTTTTTGTCAGTGAGCTTTCTCCTCTCACCGTTATCTGCGGTGAGGATGCCGGGCATATATCAAGATCGCTGAGAATGAAGGCGGGCGAAACGCTTACCCTATGTGACGGCAGCGGGCAGGAAGCGGACGGAGTTATCGAAAGCTTATCCGCTGATGCCGTTTCGGTAAGGCTGGGTGCGGCTGTTCCCACAGCGGCTGAGCCGCAGACAAAGGTATCGCTCTATCTCGCTATGCCCAAGGGCGACAAGGCCGAGCTGGTGATACAAAAGTCGGTAGAGCTGGGGGTAAACGAGGTGGTGCTGCTGCTGACCTCGCGCTGCATATCCCGCCCCAAGGGAAACGATGTGGCTAAAAAGATAGCCCGGCTGCAAAAAATTGCGGACGAAGCCGCCAAACAGTGCGGGCGCGGAATACTGCCCAAAGTTAGGGGAATACTTGAATTTGGGCAAGCCTTGGAAGAAATGCAGCAATTTGACTTTGCTTTTACACTATATGAGGGAGAATGTCCATCATTTAGAGCTTCGCTGCCGCAAAAGGGCAGCAGAGCGGCGCTGCTGATCGGCAGCGAGGGCGGTTTTTCCCTCGAGGAGATCGAAAAAGCTGCTGCCGCCGGCGTGAAGCCGGTATCGTTGGGTAAGCGCATTTTGAGATGTGAGACTGCGCCGATAGCGGCGCTTGCGGCATTGATGTTCTCGCTTGGCGAGATGGATTGAGAAGGCGGCATACGGCGGCGCAGCCGAAAAACGCGCCGCGTTGCGGCTCGTTTTTCGCCCCCGAAGGGGGCAGCCCTTCTTTGAAGGGCCGGGCTGCGCCGCCCCAAACGACCTTGCCGAACCTACCGACAGCAAAATTTGCTTATATTAAAACGCGGCATATGGGACAAGCTTAAAGATATAGACGGCTTATTTTATATGCTGCCGTCCGGGAGGGAATAAAATGAAAAAGATCACGATAACCGCAATGGTCCTTTGCCTTGCGGCGGCTGTTGCAAGTTTGTGCGGCTGTGCCGCCTGCTCGAGAGAGATGATGTATTCATCTTCAAGCGAGCCCGCAGAAAAGCTGCCTCAGATAGCTTCGGCAGAGCCTCCGGAGGAAAAGCCGGTTTTTGAGCCGGAGACTGAAATAGAGATAGAACCGGAGCCTGAAGAACTCCCTCCGCTGCCGATGACCGCCGATTTTGAAGCATTGGCAGAGATAAATAATGAATCGGTGCTGTGGGGCCCCGGCGTGCATAAGGATGAGCTTGGGCGTTCCACCGCCTGCAACGACCTGCAGGAGCAGTATGGAAAATATGACGCATTTTTCATTGCGCCCGCCGAAAGCAACAGCATAACCCTCTCGTTCGATCAAGGCTATGAAAACGGTTATACCGTGCCTATACTCGACGCGCTGAAAGAAAAAGAGGTCAAGGCGATATTTTTCCTGACAGGGCATTATGTCAGAACTCAGCCCGAGCTGGTGCAGCGAATGATAGACGAGGGGCATATCCTCGGCAGCCATTCCGACGCTCACGCGGTATACTGCAAAGACCTTGCACCCGAGCAATCCCTTGAGGATGCTGTCTGGATGCAGCAGCATCTGCGCGACAATTTTGGTTATGAAATGCGGCTTTTCCGATTCCCCGAGGGAGAATTTTCGGAGCAGTCGCTGTCGCTGATACAGCAGTTGGGATATAAGAGCGTTTTCTGGAGCTTTGCCTATAACGACTGGAATGTCAACGCCCAGCCAGACCCGCAGCAGGCGATAGAAAAGATAACCTCCTTCCTGCATCCGGGCGAGATAATGCTGCTGCATTCTGTCAGCTCGACCAACGCCGAGATACTGCCTGAGGTAATCGATATCATCATCGATAAGGGCTACGATCTTACCCCTTTTGTAGATATAGAAGCAGCTCCGGCTGAGACGAAAGAAAATGCCGTAAGCTCCTTCGGAAAAACCGAAAATTAAAAACGGTGCGGAGAATTTCTCCGCACCGTTTTTGGCATCGGTATATTATTCGGCGGTTTCAGCAGGCTCGGCAGCTTCTTCTGCGGGCTTGGGGATATCCTCGGCGGGGATATCGGCGGTCACAACGTAATCCACCGGCTCAGCGCCATTGCCTTTGAGATCCTTAAAATCGGCAGAAACGGTGTATTCGGCTGCGTCGCGGGCACTCTTGTGTGCGGCAATGCTGTTGTCAAGCTCATCGAGCTGAGCCATCATGGTGTCGATATCGCGGCAGTACTCACCAAGCTCCTCGGGAAGCTCTGTACCCGATTTGATAAGATTGTAGCAAAAACGACCCATAGCGGCATAGGCCCCCTCTATCTGACGCTCGATGCCTGCGCGGTCAAGTCCGAGTTTGGCTATCTGCGCCTGTTCGGTCGCTTTTTTAGCAGTGGTGGAAGCCATATTTCCAAGCATCTTTCCAAATTTCTCAAATGCCATAACTGTTACCCTCCAAAATCTGATTTTTTACAGTATAATACAAAATCACCCTTAAATCATGAATATTGTGTAAATCAACGGTGGACAAAAGCTATTGTATGCCCAGCTTTTTCATAAAACGCTGTGTAGTGATCCCGCTGGGACGGTTGAACCTGCCCAGTATCAGCGGCTCGCCGGGCTGATAGATGACGGAATTTACCTTTTCGGTGCAGGTAAGCAAAATGTTAAAGCCCATCTCCTGCAAAATGGGTATCGATTCGTCGCTGATGCTGCCATAGGGATAGGCAAAGGTGGTGGGGAGGATACCGCAGTTTTCTTCAAGCAGCGACTGAGTAGCCCCTATATCACAGACCAGTGAACGGTAATATTCCGCTTCCTCCTCGCCGATCATTCGCTTTGTGCCGCGGCGACGGTCTCTTTTGTGCATATCGTAGCTGTGGTTTCCTATCTCCACCCTGCCGGTGGCAGTCAGCTCGATCATATCATCCCAGCTGAGGTGGGCATAGGCGGGGTTTGGGTCGGGGCAGAGCGAAAAGCATTCGCTGTAAGAACCCACCACCGATACGACCGCCTTCATATCGTATTTTTCGAGCAGCGGCAGGCCGTAGGTGAGGTTGTTTAAAAAGCCGTCATCAAAGGTTATCATAATGAGTTTTTGGGGCAGCGGCTCGCCCTTTGTCAGCGCCGCGTAAAGCTCGGAGGGCAAGATCGAAGTATAGCCATGCTGCTTTAAAAAGGATAGATCGCTTTCCAGCATTTCCGGTGATACCACATAGCTACCCGCCCGTGCGGGATCCTTTAAAACGCTGTGATACATTATCACCGGCAGCCGAACGGCATTGGAGCTTGCCGTTACCGCTGTGGGAAAAAGAGCCGCTTTGATAAGAAAAGCAGTGAGCAAAAGGCAAAAAAGCCCTCTTGCAGTTACTGAAATACAGCTAAAGCGTCTCACGGCTCACATCCCGCCCATCGCGGAGGTGACGTCACGCCCGAAAGCGAGGTCGGCTTGGGTGAAAAGTATAAGTATCTTTTCGAGCAGTTCGGCAGAAAGGGTGGAAAGCTCATCGGTCATATTTGAAATAATGGTCTTGCGTTCAAATTCGCTTAAAGAGCGCAGATATTCCGCTGCCGCAGCCATGCCTTTATCAGGTCGGGAAAGCGGCGGATATTCTATACCTCTGATGGTGTTGCAGCTGTCAAATTTCAGCGGGAGGAACTGCTCTGAAAAGTTGTCAAACAGGCGGTCGATGGTGAGCAGTCCCAGCCTGCGCGGAGGGAAGCGGCGCTCGCACCAGCAGCGGGTGGGATCAAAGGGGTCAAAATCGAGAGGCTTGGTCAGATGTTCGGGAGATATTATCTGTGCCGCTAGCTCATACTGGATCTTTTCGCCGCGTTTTATCCATTCGACAAAATCGCGTGAAACGCTGTCGGGGTCAGAGCCTGCCAGCTCCTCCGCTTCAAAGCGGTCAAGGGCAGAAGGCCGCTGCCGCGAGAGCCACCGCGTGCGCACCAGTGACCGCTCGCCCTTGTCGTTTATCCACAGGCAGGGCAGCGAAAAGCCGTCCATCATGCGGTAGCTGCCGATGGTACCGAGGTCGGAATAGAGCCGCAGAGCGGCCGAGAGAGCCTCTTTATGTTCTGACAGGAACCGCCAGAAGGTCCGACTGTCCCGCAGACCGCTGACCGGGTCGGCGCGCGTTGCGGCGCTGCAGGCAGAGAAAGTCTCGGGCTCTGAGCCGACTGCTACCGGAAGATGGCTGCCCAACATATCATATTCGCCATCCGCGCAGAAAAACTTTACCGAAAAGCTGCGGCGGCATCGTGAGGTCTCGGCGGCGCCTGTCGGGATATCTGCCGCAAATCTCACCGCGATATCGGTCGGCTCGCTGGGCGTTTGCAGAAAGGACGCACAGGTCAGGCTGCCCAACCGCTCATAGGGTCTGAAGCTGCCGTAACCGCCGATACACTTTTCAAACTCGGTGTGACAGACAAAGGGCGGCGGGGGCGGTGAAGGCGGCGAAAGCGATATCACCGGCGGCATATCCCCTCTGAAAAGCAGCGGCTGGCCGTCGGGGGCGGCAACCGGCTCAGTCTCCGGTTCAGACACAAAAACAGCAGGCTGCTCCCAAATCTCCTCATCATCGGGCTGACAGGATGGGGGCGGCTGGTCATCTTCCGAAAATTCTTCGGTCGGATAAACAGTCTGATCGTCAACAGATTCGGTATCGGGCGGTTCGAAAAAGCGTTCGATATTTTCCGAAACGTCAGGCGGTGCCGAAACAGCGAGCAGATTTTGCTCAAGGGTGGGCTTTCCCGGCGGGGTGGCGCGCTGATAGCGCAGCAGTTCGGCACGGTAGCGTTCCATCATCGTCTCAAGGGTATTCTGGTCAAAATCGTTTTGAAACTGCTTCATATTGCTGCTCCTCTCAAAATCCGTCTGAAAAAGTATATGAGAAAGAGGCTGCAAATATAAACGCAAAGAGCCTGTGCCAAAGCTTTGGCACAGGCTCTTAAAGTCAGCGGATAACCGAAAGAGGATCGATAAAGCTGTCGTCCTTGAGACATTCAAAATGCAGATGTGAAGGCATCAGGCTCTCAGAGGGGATATGGCCGACAATGCCGATGACCTGACCGCTTTTCACCTCATCGCCTTCTTTTACCGAGAGGTTTTTATCCAGTCCGCAGTAGCGTCCGGTCACCTCTCCCGGGTGGGATATCTCGACCACAAAGCCCCAAAGGGGGTCGTCAGTTACCTTTACTACCTTGCCTTTGCAGGCGGCTTTGACCACCATGCCCTCATCTGCGGCGATATCTATGCCGTTGTGGGTGCGCCAGTCGCCCAAAGTCTCGTTTTTGACCAGCTCTCCGTTGGAATAGGGGGTGAAAACCTCACCTTCTATCGGCAAGCTCCAGGACGGCTTTAGCAGCGACGCCGGCAGTTCGGACTGTTCTGACTCTGCGGAAGCCGCGGACTGCTGCTTCTGTGACGATGGCTGTTTTGAGGAAGAGGAGTACGGCTGAGAGGAGGATATCCTTACTCCTTCCTGCTTTCCTGCCGTCTCCTCTGAGGGAGGGAAAGTCCATTCGCTCGCTATCGAAATATCGTTTTGTGAGGGCGAAGCCTTCTGTTCGGCGCGGTCGGCGGCGGTCTCCATTGCGATATAGGCGGCGGTCCCGGCGCCCGCAAGGCAAAGCGCCAGCACAGCGTAAAATCCTTTTCCGTTTAAAAACTTTGTAAATTTATTATCGTATCTTTCAGACATCTTTTGCACCTCCGCCATTATTTTGAGCGGGAATGTGCGCCGTTATGCCTGATAAGAAAAATATTGCAAGGGTAATAATTTTCCTGCCAAAAATAAAACAGGGACGAAAACCGTCCCGAAAAAACAGCTACCCCGCGATGCCGGCCCCTCTCCTTATAAAACCCCGTCAGTGACAGGTGGGTGGGCGCCCGCCGAAATCGCGCTCCCTTCGTCCGCCGAAGCGGGAGGTCTGCACTATACGGCCGGAGACGCTAAGTTCCCTAAATTTATAATTGTCGGATTATATGCGGAAAGGGTATCGAACACCGCAGGGTGTAGTGTTAGTTAAAATTTAAATCAGCCTTCGATAAAATCGAACTCTTCGCCGAGACGCTCCATAAAGATAGCGGAGATGCGGTTGAATTCCTCTTCGTCCTCGATAGCCTCAAGGAATTCCTCAACGCCTTCGGCAACTATCTTGAGAACTACCAGCTCGCCTGCCTCTTCCATCTCGCCGTCAATATCCTCAAGAACGGGAACGAGAGCAACATACTCACAGCCGTTATCCTCAAGGGTGTCAACGAGGTCGAACTCATGCTCTATGCCTTCGTCATCAACGAGGGTTATAACATTATCCATCTCACAGCCGCATTCTTCGTGCTCGTGATCGTGTCCGCAATTGCAATGCTCACTCATTATATTTTACCTCTCTCAGTGTTATGATTTCTAATAATAGTTTACGATATACTGATGATAAAGTCAAGAACTGCTTTTTGTAGCAAAATGAACAAAAATAAAAAACTTTGTTGAAAACGCTTGACGCATTGGGCCCGATATGATATATTAAAACCAGCAAGAAGGACGAGTGCAAAATACAGATACCACTGAAAGGGGGCGATACCGATGAACAATGAAACAATATTCTTTAGTAAGCGGTACGCTCTTACCGTTGAAGGGTAAATTGGAATGGAGTACCCTTAAAGCCGACAGCTTATAATGTCATATAAAGATGCGTACCTAAACCGAAACAATTTAATATAGATTACGGAAAGGATTTTTAGGTACAGTCCAATGGAAATGCCGAAGAATTGATCGCCGCTTCTCGTAAAGAAGGGAAGCGGCGAATTTGTTTGTGTTAAGATATATTTAAAGATGGAATTTTTAAAACTGTATTGCCTGAGTTATGGCTTTAAGATAAAATAAAAATCGGTGATAGTATGTTTAAAGACATAGACGATTTGAAACTTTTAAGCATCATTCAAGGCGTGGTAAGGGGTTATAGGGTATATCACGACCGCCCAAGCCACTGCATCGTTTTCAAGCTCAGCGGCAAAAGCCGCTATACCTTTGAGGACTGCGAGCTGGAGCTTGAGCAGGATGAGATAATGTTTATCCCCAAAGGGAGAAGCTACACCGTCGGACACATCACAGAGGGCGAAAGCCGTTACCTCGCCGTAAATTTTGACGCGCAGATATCGCCTGCTGCACCAAGAGTGCGGCGCATTGAAAACAAGGCGGATTTTATGCAGTTTTACAATCGGCTCGACAGGCTTTGGGCTATACAGACCACTGCCAACAGATGCCGCTGTATGGCGATAATATGCGAACTGTTGGCCGGCTTTGCCGAGATCGAACAGCAGCCGGCTGTCATGGGCGGCGATATGGCTATACTGCGCCCTGCTGTGGAGCATCTTGAGATCAACATATTTGACCCGGCGCTGAAAATTGGTGAGCTTCACCTGCTTTGCGGCATTTCCGATACCTATTTCAGAAAGCTGTTCGCGGCTCAGTTCGGACAAAGTCCCAAAAAATATGTCATTGAAAGGCGTATAGCACAGGCAAAGGCTGTTCTCGAAAGCGGCGATTACAACAGCATAAGCGAGGTTGCGCAGCTCACCGGCTTTGAGGATCCTCTTTATTTCAGCAAGGTTTTTAAAAAGAGATATGGCTATCCGCCGTCGGAGAAGCAGTAGACTGAAAAATGCGGGCGCGGCGGAGTATCAGCGCCGACAGGCGCTGATACTTTGTCCCCTTTCAGGGGACCGCCCATTTTTAAAAAATGGGCGCCGCCGCGCCTTGCGCGTTATGCGGCAGCGTTCAAAAAAGGCGAATTGCATTTTGCAATTCGCCTTTTAGCGTCTTATCAAAGCTTAGCCATAACCTCTTCCGAGAGGGCGCCGAGCAATCCAAGATCCCAAACCATCTGGAAGATGGTATAGCGCGCTCTTACCTCCTTGCAGTAGAGGAAGGTGTTTTTGAGCATTTCGGCATCGACATCGATCTCGGCGGGCAGGCTGGGGGAATCGAGCGACTTGAGCAGCCCCATGACCACCTCGGAGGAGGGCAGCGCCTTGAGCAGGTCGGTTATCTCAGCCCAGTTCTTCTCGATGGAATCGATACGTGCAAGGCGGGCGATGGTCTCGTTCTTCTTTGCCTTTGCCTCCATCTCGATAACGCCCTGAGCGGCGGGACCGTAAGCGGAATGGATAGCCTTTTCCCACTCAGCCTGATCGTAGGACTTGGCGGCGGTTCTTGCGGCATCAAAGTCAACATTGGTGCTGAGCAGCGCTTCCACCAGCTTGAGCACCAGAACGGTACCCACACCCACCTGAGTTCCGTGGGGGACGGGACGCTTGCCCTGCTGCTCAAACATCATCTCCCAATAGTGGGACATGTGGTGCTCGCAGCCCGATGCAGGGCGGGAGTTGCCGTAAAGGCTCATTGCAACGCCGGTGAGAACAAGGCCTTCCATAATGTCGCCGAGAACCTTGGGATCGCGCTCCTTAGCCTTTTCAGCTACCGAGAGAACCTCCTGAACGCAGTTTTCCACCAGATCAACGATGCTGCCGCAGTAATGTTCGCCGTTGATGACTCGGGCAAGCTTCCAGTCGCAAAGGCAGGTGAACTTGCCGAGCAGATCGCCGAGACCTGCGGCTATCATACGGTAGGGCGCGTTTTTGAGTATTTCAGTATCGCCTATGATGGCCCTGGGGGTGTGGGTCTCGATAGAGGTTTTGAGGTTGTTTATGTTGAGGACCGCCAGCGAGGAGGCGAAGCCATCCATCGGTGCGGCGGTGGCAACGGTGAAAAAGGGTCTGCCCATCTTAAAGCTGAAATAGCGGCACATATCGTTGATGGCGCCGGTGCCTACCGCAACGACGAGATCACAGTCGGCGGGCATATTGATGACCAGTTCGCCGAGGGTAGCTTCGTCAAAACCGGTGTGAACAAGCTTGACGCAGTATGCCTTTACCCCTGCCCCTGCCAGTATTTCAAGGCAGCGCTTACCGGCGATGTCATAGGTTATGCTGTCGCAGACGAGGTAAAGGCTGGAAAAGCCCTCCTCCTTGGCGATGGTGGGAAGGTCGAGCAGGGCATCCTTGCCGATGCTCACTCTTTTGAGGGAAGCGTAATGCTGCCTGCCGCAGCCGCATTCAAACTGACGGTCGAGATAATCGCCCAGCGGGTGGGGAGTGATGTAAAAATTCATGGTGATGCGACCTTTCTGTTTATATTAAAGATATTCTTTCAGATATTCACCAAGCTTGGTGTAATCGTCCGCCTTGACAAAGCTGAAATCCGAAACAAAAACGCTTTCATCGTTGCCGCCGAGGCCGTAATCGTCACCTACATAGATAACCTCGTCATGGGTGTAGCCGTTTTCGGTGCAATAGAGGTCGAGGGCGTGATATTTGTCGTGGGGGCGGGGGGCCATATCGAAGGAGGAGGAGCCGCCGACAAAAACGACATATTCGGGGAAAGCATCGATGACTTGGCTGTAAATTTTGCGGCGCTTTGCGCGGTCAGGGTCAAAGCGGAGCTTGTCCTCCTGCTTGGCCTTGGTGCCAAGTATCGGAAAGGTGACGCAGCCCGAATCGTGAAACTCAACATTCTCGCCTGCAAACTCGGTGAAGCCGAAGCGTTCGCGCAGCTCGGTGATGCGTTTGGAAACCGATTCGCGGTCGCAGCCGAGGCGGATATCGCGAACTATATCGAGAGCCTTGGTCTCGGGGTTGTAAACGCCGAACTGAAGGCCGTAGTTGCCGATAACATCGATGGGGAAGCCGTCGAGCTGGTTGAAAATTCTCATGGCAGCGCCTGCGCCGACCATCAGAAGCTTGTATTTTTCCGAAAGCTTTTGGAGCACGGCCCGGTTGACCGGATCGAGCTTGGTTTTGTGCTGTGTGAGGGTGCCGTCAAGATCAAAAGCGATAACTTTCACATTGCTCATCTTTTATATTACCTCATCTCATGCTGTTGATTTTGTCATAACACTTTATATTATCTAAAGTTAAAGTTTTTTGTCAATAGAAAGGCATGAGAAAGCGGTTTTGAACTATAAATAAAGACTGTTTAAAAAAGTTAAATTTTATTGGCTTGTATTTGTAAAACATATGAACTATAATATACCATGTATGCAAAAAAATCGGACATCATGCGGAAACGTTTTCCGGATTGAGCCGGCATAGGAAGAAGAGAATCCCAATATGGTGATAGACAGCAAAAAATACGGCGGACTTTGCCGCTGCGGTAAAGAACACGCTATGGCAACGCGCCTTTGCGTAATAGAAAAGGGTGCCCTTTTGCGATTTGACGCTCTGTTAGATGAATTTGGCGTAAAGGGCAAGCGATGTGCCGTATATGACGACAATACATATAACATACCTGAGCTTGTAAGACCCCGAGCCGAACAGGAGGCAGTGCTCGACCACAACGGACTGCATGCCGATGAGGTTTCCACCGCCAAGCTCAAAGAGATGCTCGAACCGGATGTTGAGGTGCTTATCGCTGTAGGCGGAGGAACGGTGCATGATATCGTTCGATTCTGCGCAGGGGAACTCAAGCTGCCTTTTATCTCGGTGCCCACCGCCGCTTCCTGTGATGGATTTTGCTCCAACGTCGCAGCTATGACCTGGTATGGCTATAAAAAGACGATGGCCTGCGGCGCTCCTGATTTGGTGGTTGCTGATCTTGACGTTATCGCCGCAGCGCCATGGTATCTCACCGCGACCGGCATCGGTGATATGCTTGGCAAATTCGTTGCCCTTGCCGACTGGCGCATCTCCAATCTCGTGACAGGAGAGGACGTATGCCCTGTCATCTACGATATAATGGATGATGCGTTGCGCAACGTTTGGGAAAACTGCCTTGATATGCCAAACGGCAGCATAGAAGCCTACCGACAGGTGACCTACGGCCTTTTGATGAGCGGACTTGCGATGCAGATGCTGGGGACCTCCCGCCCTGCTTCGGGCGCGGAGCATCACGTTTCCCACTTTATCGAGGTCGAGCCTGCGGTTTTAAATGCCCACAGCTCGGCGCTTCACGGCGAAAAGGTGGGGGTGGGAACGGTGATAGCCAGCCGCGAATATCACCGTCTGGCGCAGTTCGAAAATATTTCGGTGCAGCCTTACAGCGCCGTTCCGGAGCAGAAGCTGCTTGAGATATTCGGTGAAAAGCTTTTCAAAGCTGCCGTTGACGAAAACAGCCGCGACTGCCTTGCGGCAGTGACCCCCGAGGCGCTGACCGGGGCATGGGGCGATATCCGCAAGGTGATCGCTGAGATACCCACCGCGGAGGAGCTGCTGGACAAACTTGAAAAGTTATCTGTCAAGCGCAGCCTTTCCGATATCGGACTTTCGGAGGACAAGCTTTCGGTGATACTGGAAAATTCCCCCCTTATCAGAAACCGCCTGACACTTATGAGAATGCGCCGGATAGTCAAATTCGGCTGAGAGATAAAGGACATAATCAGCTTATCGGAGGAGAGAAATAATATGAGCGTAAATATTTCCATTAAGCACGCGCTGAAAAAATACGGCAATTCGGTCATAATCCCCGACCTCAATGTTGAGATCAAGCAGGGAGAGTTCTTTACACTGCTTGGCCCCTCCGGCTGCGGAAAGACCACTCTGCTTAGAATGATCGCAGGCTTCAACAGCATCGAGGGCGGCGATTTTTACTTCAACGACACCCGCATCAACGACCTTGATCCCGCAAAGCGCAATATCGGCATGGTTTTCCAGAATTATGCCATCTTCCCCCACCTCACCGTTAGAAAGAATGTTGAGTTCGGCCTCAAGAATAAAAAGCTGCCTAAGGATAAGATCAAGGAGCAGGCTGAAAAGTTCATGAAGCTGATGCATGTTGACGAATATGCCGAGCGCCTGCCCGAGCGTCTTTCGGGCGGCCAGCAGCAGCGTGTTGCGCTTGCCCGCGCGCTTTGTATAGAGCCGGACGTTCTGCTGTTTGACGAGCCGCTCTCCAACCTCGATGCAAAGCTTCGAGTTGAGATGAGAACCGTCATCAAGAACATCCAGCACTCTGTCGGCATCACTACCGTTTATGTTACTCACGACCAGGAAGAGGCAATGGCAGTCTCCGACAGAATCGCGGTTATGAACGGCGGCGTTATCCAGCATATCGGAACCCCCAAGAACATCTATCAGCGCCCCGCTAACCTGTTCGTTTCCACCTTCATCGGCAGATCCAACATCATCAACGGCAAGCTTGTCATTGAAAACGGCAAGACCATGCTGGTTGCTCCCAGCGGCTATAAGGCAGAGATGACCAACGTTCTTGATCAGTATAAGCAGGATCAGGATGTTATCATGTCCATCCGCCCCGAGGAGTTTTTGCTCAACCGCGATACCGACGCAGAGGGCATCCTCGCTACCGTTGACGACTGTGTATTCCTTGGCCTTATGACCCACTACTTTGTACATCTTGAATCGGGCGAAGAGGTTGAGATCATTCAGGAATCCTCTATCGACAGCATCATCGAGCCCGGCACCAAGATCAGACTTACCCTCAACACCGAAAAGGTGAACATCTTCACCGCTGACGGTTCCGCAAATATGCTCACCGGCGTTTGCAACGATTGCGTAAACGCTTAAACCGAGGGAGGCAGCTATGAACACCAAAAAGAGATTTGATATGTGGATGGTGGTTTCGCTGGTGCTGCTGGCGAGCTTCCTGCTGTTCCTCGTTTATCCGCTGTTCTCTGTTCTTAAAGAGGCTGTTATCATGCCTGACGGCAGCTTCTCGTTTGAGCAGTTCGGCAAGTTTTTTGAAAAATCCTATTATGTCAACACCATACTCAACAGCGTTAAGGTAACTTTAAGCGTTACTTTCATTTCGCTTGTTCTCGGCATTCCGATAGCCTATTACTACTCCTTCTATAAAATCAAGGGCGCAAAGGCTATCTTCGTTCTTTCGATACTCTGCTGCATGTCCGCTCCTTTTATCGGCGCTTATTCCTGGATAATGCTGCTCGGCAGAGGCGGTGTTATCACCAAGTTCCTCGAGGGCGTTATCGGCATAAAAGTCGGCAGCATATATGGTTTCAAGGGCATACTGTTGGTTCAGTCGCTCAAGTTCTTCCCGCTGGTATTTATCTACATGAACGGTGCTTTCAAGAACATAGACAATACCCTGATGGAAGCTTCCGCAAATATGGGCTGTGTCGGTATCCGCCGTCTCAAGGACGTAGTTCTCGCCCTTTCTATGCCCACTATTTTGGCTGCTTCGCTGATGGTATTTATGCAGGCGTTTGCCGATTTCGGCACCCCAATGCTGCTGGGCGAGGGCTATCAGACCTTCCCGGTACTTATCTACAACCAGTATCTCGGTGAGACCAGCAACAACTATAACTTTGCTGCGGCACTTGCGGTTATCGCAATATTCGTAACTGCTGTTGTGTTCGTCTTCCAGAAGTGGGCTACCAACCGCTTTAAATTTTCGATGAGTGCGCTGCATCCCATTGAGAAAAAGGAAGCAAAGGGTCTCAAGGGCTTTTTGATGCACCTTTACTGCTACGTTCTGGTGGCTATCGCGTTCATGCCCCAGCTTTACATCATCTATCTCTCATTCCGCAACTGCAAGGGAGCTATCTTCCATCCCGGCTACTCGCTGGTCAACTACGAGCAGGCGCTTAAAAAGCTGCTTTGGCGTTCGATAAAGAACACTACCATGATGGGCATTCTGTCGCTGGCTATCATCATAATTATTGCGGTTCTTATCGCTTATCTGGTCGTTCGCCGTGCAAGCGCTCTCAACAACACCATCGACACCATCGCAATGCTGCCCTACATCATGCCCGGCGCGGTAATCGGCCTTGCACTGCTTATGGCATTTGGCAAAAAGCCCTTTGCACTCACCGGAACTTTTGCTATAATGGTTATCGCACTGGTGATCCGCCGTCTGCCTTACACCATCCGTTCGGCAACCGCGACACTGATGCAAATATCGTTGAGCATCGAAGAGGCGGCGATAAGCCTTGGCGCTTCCAAGCTCAAGACCTTTATCACCATCACCGTTCCCATGATGGCAAACGGCATCCTATCCGGCGCAATCCTGAGCTGGGTTGCTATCGTTACCGAGCTTTCCTCCGGTATCATTCTGTATAACAATAAGAGCATCACCCTTACCATGTCCACCTATGTTGCCATCACCCGCGGCAACTACGGTCTGGCAGCGGCATTCGCGGCGATACTCACCGTTGTTACCACCATTTCGCTGCTTATCTACCTTGCAGTAAGCAAGTCTGAGGATGTAAACCTCTGATAAGCGAATATCATTTGACTTAACCGCGAATTATCGCGTGTAAGTATATTATTCTTTCAAAGGAGAAGATCAAAATGAAGAAGTTTTTAGCACTTGTTCTTGCCGTTGCTATGGTTATGGCACTGGCAGCCTGCGGCGGTTCTAAGCCCGCAGCACCCGCAGCACCTGCAGCGCCTGCAGCTCCCGCGGCACCCGCAGCTCCCGCAGCATCTGAGGCACCCGCAGCACCCGCTGAGCCCGAGAAGAAGGAACTCTCCGGCGATCTCGTACTCTACTCCACCATGACCGAGGCTGACCTCGACGCTCTCGTAACCTGCTTCAACGAAGTTTACCCCGACATCGAGGTAGAGATCGTTAACGGTTCCGCAGGCGAGCTCACCACCCGTATCCGCGGCGAGGCTGCTGCTCCCGTAGGCGACCTTGTTTGGGGCGGCATGGGCGACTCCGACGGCGACAAGCACGCTGACATTTTTGAGGCTTGGGTTTCTGAGCACGACGCTGAGAATATGCCCGGTTACACCTCCCCCAACGGCCTTTACTCCATGGAGCATCTTTCCACCGTTGTATTCTGCGTAAATACTGAGCTCGAGAAGGAGCTCGGCCTTGAGATCGATTCCTACGAGGATCTGCTTGATCCCAAGCTCAAGGGTCTCATCGCTACCGCAGACGTTAACAGCTCTTCTTCCGCTTGGAACAACCTTTCCAACATCATGGCAGTATTCGGCCACGATTCCGATGAAGCTTGGGCTTACATCGAGAAGCTTATGCCCAACCTCGTAGTTCTCGGTTCCTCCTCCGCTTGCTTCAAGAACGTTCAGTCCGGCGAGTACGTTGTAGGCCTCACCTATGAGGACGGCGCAGTTAACCTTCTCAAGGACGGCGCTACCAACCTCCGTCTCCAGTACCCCACCGACGGCACCTCTGCTTCCGCTTTCGGTTCCGCTCTTATCAAGAACGGCCCCAACCCCGAAAATGCTAAGGCAATGATCGACTTCATCTGCTCCGCAGAAGGCCAGACCGCTCTTGCAGCATATCAGCAGGGCACCCTCCGTTACACCAACGCCGGCTACGAGGTTCCCGAAAATGCATGGCTTACCCCCTCCAACGAGATCAAGTGGGTTGAACGTGACGTTGCTTACCTCACCGCTAACAAGGACAAGATCCTTGAGCATTGGAACGACCTCTACGCTAAGGTAGCTGGTAAATAATCGCATTTTAAACGCTTATAACATTCCATGCACGACATACGGGGCGGCTGATATTTCGGCTGCCCCGTTTTGCCTGAAAGGAGCTTATGCTATGCTTGAACAGTTAAAGCAGCAGGTCTGCGAGGCCAATTTGGCGCTGGTGAAATATGGTCTGGTGGTGCTCACCTGGGGCAATGTTTCCGCCATTTCTGAGGACAGAAAGTATGTTGTTATCAAGCCCTCCGGTGTCGATTACGCCATAATGAAGCCGGAGCATATGGTGGTGACAGATCTCGATGGCAATATAGTTGAAGGCACTCTTCGCCCCTCCTCCGACCTGCCCACCCATCTCGAGCTTTACAAGGCTTTTGACAGCGTAAATTCGGTGGTACATACCCATTCCCGTTATGCTACCGCATTGGCTCAGGCCGAGCGAGAACTGCCCTGTTACGGTACCACCCACGCCGACCACTTTTACGGCAGCGTTCCCTGCACCCGCCACCTCACCGAGCAGGAGATAGCTGATGCATATGAGAAAAACACCGGAAGAGTGATAGTTGAAACATTTATCAAGAGAAATATAGATCCTGATGCGGTCCCCGCGGTGCTGGTATGCAAGCATGGACCGTTCACCTGGGGCAAAAACTGCCAAAAGGCGGTTGAAAACGCCGTTGTGCTGGATGAAACGGCACATATGGCACTGGTCACCGAGCTTTTTTACAGAGATGTCGGGCCTGCTCCCGATTACCTCAAGGATAAGCATTATTTCAGAAAACACGGCAGCGGTGCCTACTACGGTCAGGTAAAGCCGCTTTGATATTTAAGAAAAGCACCATTAGGCGTTTTCTTATTCGGAACCGCCTTTAAAGGGTGCTTTTTTGCTGCAAAAAAGCGGTGGTCGCCGGCGGCGCGGCCCGGAACCTTAAAAGGTTCCGCCGCCCCTTTGGGGCGGGTCCCCGAGGGCGCTTTTGCGCCCCGGGGACAGCCGCGCCGCCCCGGCAAAGTGCAGCCGATTACGCATTACAGATAGAGACAACCTTTGCGCGGGGAATTTTATATAATTGTTACAGATATTTAGGGTCTTTTTGGGAGCGTTAACATTTGAATTTAATAAAATGCGTGCTATAATAAAAATAAGATATACTGGCGTATATTCAAAACCGAAAGGAGAAGGGCAATGGCAATAAAAGTAGGCATTAACGGCTTCGGTCGTATAGGAAGAATCGCGCTTCGCATTATGGTAGAGCGCGGCAGCAACAGCTTTAATCTCTGCGGCATCAACCTCCGCAACGCAGATCTCGATCTGATGGTATATCAGGTCAAGTACGACTCGGTGTTCCGCACCTTTGCCGGCACCGTTGAGCACGACGGTGAGAATCTTATCGTAAACGGCAAGAAGATCAAAGTATACAGCGAAAGTGACGCTGCCAACATCAACTGGGATGACTGCGGCGCTGAGTACATAATCGAATCCACCGGCGTTTACAACACCGTTGAAAAGGCATCGGTACATCTTGCAAACGGCGCAAAAAAGGTGATCATGTCTGCTCCTTCCAAGGATAAGGTCACCCCCACTTTCGTTATGGGCGTAAACCACAATAAATACACCAGCGACATGAACGTTGTTTCCAATGCATCCTGCACCACCAACTGCCTTGCCCCCATGACCAAGGTTATCAACGATACCTTCGGCATCAAGAAGGCACTTATGTCCACCATCCACGCAGCTACCGCCAAGCAGAAGTCTGTTGACTCGAGAGCCGGACGTGACTGGAGAACCGGTCGAAGCGTATTCGGCAACATCATTCCCTCTTCCACCGGCGCTGCCAAGGCAGTAGGCGAAGTTATCCCCGAGCTTAAGGGCAAGATGACTGGCATGAGCTTCCGTGTTCCCACCAACGACGTTTCTGTTGTTGACCTTACCGCAGAGCTTATCCAGCCCGCAACCTATCATGACATCTGCGTAGCTATGAGAAACGCTTCTCAGAACAGCATGAAGGGCATCATCACCTGCACCAACGATCAGGTGGTTTCTTCCGACCTTACCGGTTGGTCCCAGACCTGTATCTTTGACGAGACCGCAGGCATTATGCTCGACGATAACTTCGTTAAGCTTATCGCCTGGTACGACAATGAATGGGGCTACACCAACAAGCTGCTCGACCTCATCGCTCATATGCATTCTGTTGATACCGCTAACGACTGATATAATAATTTTGCCCCGCTGACCAATTGATCGGCGGGGCGTTTTCTGTTTATTTTTTGTTTGTATTGTAAAGCGGCTCGTTCATAAACTTGTTTGCAAGACGGACACTTTCAAGCAGCTGTGCATCGCGTTCAGCCAATACATCTTCGTAAGGCTTGTGGCTGTAATCGTAAAATCCTGTGCCGCTTTTTACACCGAGTATGCCGTTTTTAGCCATGGTGGTAAGGATGTTATTATCGGAGGGAGCAGGCGCGGGGGTATATGTGCGGTTGATGATGCCGTTGGATGCCATATCGATACCGGTAAAATCATATTTTTCAACAACGCCTACCGCAAGGCCTCTCGGCATAAGGCTGGATTTTACTGCGAGGTCGATAGCTTCGGCAGAGCAGAAATTGTTTTCCAAAAGATAGATTATCTCGCGGTTCATAGCTCCCTGCAGGCGGTTGATGATAAAGCCGGGAACATAGCGGTCCATGCAGATGGGGGTCTTGCCGCAGCTTCTGTGGAATTGCATCATTTCATCTGCAACACGCTGCTCGGTCTGAGGTCCTTTAATGATCTCGACCAAAGGCAGAATGTGTGCGGGCGCAAACCAGTGAACGATGGTTGCGTAAGGCTGACGGCGCTCAGCCAAAAACTCAAATATGTTCATGTAAGATGTGTTGCTGGAAATGATAACATCCTCGGGCAGCAGCTCGTCGAGCTTGTTATAAAGCTCGATTTTGATGTTGGCGCGCTCAGCTACCGTTTCAACAACATACCATGCATCGGCCACAGCCTCTTCAACGCTGGTGGTATAGGTGATGTTGTTTTTTGCATTCAGCGCGTCCTGCTCGGGAACCAATCGGTTCTCGGCATAAAGAAGGCAGCTCTTTTCGATGGTTTTGCGCGCACGCTCAAGGGTAGCCTCGGTCCTCGAATAAAGAGCTACCTTGTGGCCGTAAGCCGCATACTGCATCGCGATACCGGCACCCATGGTGCCCGCGCCGAGGATAGCAATAGTTTTGTTTTTATCCATAGTTGAACCTCCGATTATGTTATAACTCTATTAATTTTAAGTATAACGCGGTTTTTCTTATAGGGCAATATATTTAAAAAGTAAAGCTTTTTGTAAAAATAAATAATTTTGAAGTTCAATTTTTGTGACTTAAAATGAAGGTTTTTAAGGGTTGAAAATACTTATATATCCATTAGTTTTGCTAAATTGTCTTTACAAAATCTATTTGATATTATTATAATATAACAAATTCACAATTGTCTGAACGGAAAACAGTTGAAAACAGACTGTTTTTGTCTTTTATGACAGAAAGTTTTGTAGAAGGAGTTATTTACTATGGACGTTATACGCAGCCTGCTTTGTGATATCCCGCTGCCCAGGATGGTAAGGGCGCTTCAGGAATTTGATACCGAGCAAATAGAAGATGTTGAAAAAGAGGTAATAGAAAAGCTGAGCCGGCCCGAAATAGCCGAAAAGATAACCGCCGGAAAAACGATAGCGATAACCTGCGGCAGCAGAAGAATATCCAATCTTGCGCTGGTCATCCGCACTATAAGCCGCTTCTGCAAAGGGCGCGGAGCCGAGCCGTTCATCTTCCCCGCGATGGGCAGCCACGCGGGAAGCATAGCGCAGGGACAGAAAGAGATATGCGAATCCTACGGTGTTACCGAAGAATATTGCGAATGTCCGATAAGATCCTCGATGGAAGTAATTTCGCTCGGAAAGGCAGACTGCGGAGTTGACGCCTATGTTGATAAATATGCCGCCGCGGCCGATGGCATCATTGTTGTCAACCGCATCAAGGCTCACCCCGGCTTCAGCGGAAAATATGAGAGCGGACTCGCCAAAATGATAGTGATCGGAATGGGTAAGCAAAAGGGCGCCGATACCTGTCACCAATATGGCTACGGAAAATTCCCCGAGATGCTCTATTCGATAGCTAAAAAGATAACCGAAAGCGTTCCCGTTATATGCGGCGTGGGTCTTATCGAAAACGCCTACGACCAAACCAAAAAGATAGAAGCCCTTACCCCCGACGAGATCTTTGAGCAGGAGCCGGAACTGCTGCTGGAAGCTAAAAAGAGTATGCCCCGTCTGCTGCCCGAGCACTGCGACGTTCTCATCGTTGACCGCATGGGCAAGGATATAAGCGGCAGCGGAATGGATTCCAACATAATCGGCAGAGCGGGCAACCCCTTCAAGCGCGCCGACAGCTTTGACGCGGCAAGAGTGGTCACCCTCAACCTCACCCCCGAAAGTCACGGAAGCTTGGGCGGTATAGGCAAGGCGGATATCATCAACAAGAGGATTTTTGATGACGGCGATCTTGACATGACCTATCCCAACTCAATAACTCATACCTACGTTCAGGCCGATGCAATACCGATGATGCTCAAAACCGATAAGCTGGTGGTGCAGTGCGCGGTAAAAACCTGTGCCTGCCCCGATATCACCAAGCCTGAAATATTGAGGATCCAGGATACGCTGCACCTCAAAAAAATGCTGGTCTCCGAAGCGCTTGCCGAAAGGATAAAGGATATGCCCGGCATAACTATACTGGGTGAACCGCAGGAGATGGATTTTGACGGCGAAGAAACTCTTGCCGACTGCTGGAATGACGGCAAATGGCCGGAATAAAGTACCCCCCAAAGCGACTGTTGGTTATAGTGCGAAAGCCTCCCTTGTGTAAAGGGAGGTGCCCCGAAGGGGCGGAGGGATTGTCTGATATACGCTGAACAACCCCTCAGTCAGCCTGTCGGCTGACAGCTCCCCTTGCACAGGGGAGCCTTGCCGCATGACTGATAGACGGAAAGATAAATCTGAATTGCAGATTATAAAAAGGAGAGTGATATAGTGGCAGAAAAATACGATCACAAGGCGTTTTTTGAAGAGGTATACCGCAAATGGGACCGCGTTCAGCAGCGCCCGTGGGAATCGACGGTGGAACCCATCAAATTTTCCAAAAACTGCTGGTATATCGGCGACTCATGGATAGGCGTTATCCTTATCTCCACCGAGGAAGGACTTATACTCATCGATGCCGGAATGCCGGGTCAGACCTATCTGATTTTTGAGAACATCCGCGAGCTTGGCTTTTCACCTAAGGATATCAAGAAAGTACTGATAAGCCACGGTCACGGCGACCACTGCGGCGCACTCAAGGCTGTTGTTGAATACAGCGGCGCCGAGGTTTGGGCGGCAGCCGAGGATGTTGAACCCATCGAGGCAGAGAAGCACACCCAGATGAATATGAGATATCTCACCTACTTCCCCGTTAAGGTGGATAAGACCTACGACTGGGAAAAGCCGATAGAATTCGGCGGCATAACCATCACCCCCGTTCACGCTCCCGGACATACCCCCGGCAGCACCGCATTTATGATCGATGATGTTTATGTTGACGGCACCCTCGTTAAGATAGGCCTTATCAGCGGCGTTGGACTCAACGGTAGCATACCGGACAACAACGATATGGAGCTTGAGCCTTTCCGCACCCGCAGAAACACCTACCGCAGAAGCCTTGAGATACTGAGAGAGTATCCGGTGGATGTGGCCGGCTGCCTGCACCCCGAGGCGGTGACCGACCCGCCTGTAAGAATAGACGGCGTGCTTTGTGCCGTTAAGGATCATGGTGTTTGGACGCGTACTATCGATAAGTATATACAGCGTCTGGATAAAGTAGAAGCTGACGCTATTGCAGCTGCTTCTGCGAAATAAATAACCCTTTTGGGACCACAGAAAGAGAGGATAAACATGAAAAGAACAGTATCTTTGTTGCTCGCTATCGTAATGCTTTGCAGCGTTCTCGCCGGATGCGGAGGTTCTTCTGCACCTGCAGCACCTGCAGCACCCGCAGCACCCGCAGCTCCCGCAGCACCTGCAGCTCCCGGAGCAGCAGCACCCGCAGCACCTGCTGCCCCCTCTGCTAACCCCTCCAGAACCGATCTTAACCTTTGCATCAACAAGGCTATCAAGACTGTTGACCCCCACAATACCACCCTCGTTCAGGACAGACTTGTTCACTGGCAGGTATTCGAAGCACTGATGTTCTTTGATGAGCTCACCGGTACCATCACTCCCGACCTCGCTGAATCCTACACCGTTTCTGAGGACGGCAAGCTCTATACCTTCAAGCTCAAGAAGGGAATACTGTTCCACAACGGCGACGAGATGAAGGCTAACGACGTTGCTTGGTCTCTCAACAGAGTTGTTGATCCCGCTCTCAGCTGCACAATGTACGCTGCCAACATGAAGGAAGCAAGAGTAGTTGACGATTACACCGTAGAGCTTGAACTTACCGCTCCCTACGCTCCCCTTATGGCTAACCTCTGCTATATCAATATCGGCAATGAGAAGGAAGCTAAAGAGCAGGGCGATAAGTATGGCACCATTCCTTGCTCCGGCACCGGCCCTTACAAGATCACCTATCTCAAGCACGACCAGAAGATCACTGTTGAAGCATTTGATAAGCACCACAACGGTGAACCCTCCATCAAGACTGTTAACTTCCATATCATTACCGACGGCTCTGCCGCTATGATGTCCCTCGAGGCAGGAGACCTTGACTGGTTCAACTGCACTGTTACCGACCTTGCTCGTATGCAGGGCGACGATAACTACAAGACCGAAGCTATGCTCGCAAATCATATGACCTACATCTCCATCAACCCCCACCACGGCAACGAAGCCCTCAAGAACGAGAAGGTTCGTCAGGCTATCGCTTACGCCATCAACAAGGATGAGCTCAACTACGCAGCATTTGATGGTATCGGCGGCGTTGCTGATTACCTCGAGAACCCCGATTGGAACGTAGGCGCTCCCAGAGGCTTCAAATACGAATACAACCCCGAAAAGGCTAAGGAACTGCTCGCAGAGACTGGCTATCCCAACGGCGTTGACGTTGGCAAGCTGCTTTGCTTCACCGGCTCTCACTTCGAGGTTTGTGCAACCGTTATCCAGGCTCAGCTTGCGGCAGTAGGCATCAACTGCGAACTTGAGTGGAACGACCAGTCTGTAGCACTTACCCGTCACTCCGATGAGGACTTTGACCTCCAGGTAAGCGGCGGCAACTGCACCGGCGACTACGATAACCTCCGTAAGAGATTCTACACCTCCAGATCTTCCTGCCCCGTTGATTACAGAAAGACCGAGTACGACTGGCAGTGGATGGATGAGATGATCGACAAGTCCGCATCTACCTCTGATCCTGCTGCACGTCTTAAGATCAACGAGGAACTCAACGATTACCTCATGAATACCGCTACCATTCTGCCTCTGCTTCACAAGGCAGTTCCCGCAGTTTGGAATGCTAAGCTCAACGTAGTTAACAGACCCGTTAACTACCTGATCGAAGAGTGGAGCTGGAGCTGATCCGGTTTTGCTGTAACTGAAACCTAAAGCCGATCAAATGGGGAGGGAGGAAACTCCCTCCCCGTTGATAATAATGGAGGAAAAAATATGTCCA
>CAZSEO010000018.1:0-39133 GCA_964605985.1 uncultured Oscillospiraceae bacterium
ACAGCTGGGCAGCTATGTGCGGATCGGATAAACGCTGAAAGCATCTAAGCGTGAAGCCGTCCTCAAGATAAGATATCCCACTGTTTTAAACAGGTAAGACCCCCGGAAGACTACCGGGTTGATAGGCTCAAAGTGTAAGTACGGTGACGTATTAAGCTTGCGAGTACTAATCGGTCGAGGGCTTGACCTTGGTGTGATCTGAGGTTTGAGCTTAGAGAGCAGTAAAGATTCATTGTTCAATTTTGAGTGTGCAGAAAAGCGCATTGGTTTTTGCGGTGAGAAAAAAGCCGCAGGCATTAGTCGGTGTTAATGACGATGAGGTCCCACCCGTTCCCATTCCGAACACGGTCGTTAAGCTCATCTGTGCCGAAAATACTTGAGTGGAGACGCTCCGGGAAGATAGGACGATGCCGGCACTTTAACAAAAAGCTTCTCGTAAGAGGAGCTTTTTTGTTTTGGTAAAGATATCGACAAGAATATATGGAAATGTCAGGCGATTTATGGTATCATGATATTATATACATATACCACAAAGGAGCCTAATAATGAGTAATTATTGTATCATTACTGAATCTACTGCTGATCTTTCGGCTGAACTTATTGAACGTTTTGATATTTCTGTCATCCCCATGCATTTCAGAGTAGGGGAGGATGATTACTTAAATTATCCCGATAATCGCGAGCTTTCTCCCAAAGCATTCTATGATCTGCTGCGCGAAGGAAAGAACTCTACCACTTCGGCGGTCAATATGGCTGATTTTGAAGATCATTTTACCCCCATTCTTGAAAGTGGAAGGGATATTCTTTATCTCGCATTTTCTTCAGCGCTGAGCAGTACATACAGCACCGGCGTTATCGCTGCCGAGAACCTCAGAGAAAAATTCCCGGAGCGCAAAATCATTGTTGTTGATACTCTCGGAGCCGCACACGGTGAAGGATTGATCGTTTGCAAGGCGGCAAAGCTGCGCCGGCAGGGTATGGGGATCGATGAACTTGCAAAGTGGGTAGAGGATAACAAGCTGAATGTTGCGCTTTGGTTTACGGTAGATGACCTTATGCATCTCTATCGCGGCGGGCGAGTCAATGCCGTCAGCGCACATATTGGAACTGCGCTTGGTATCAAGCCGCTGCTGCGTGTTGACGAGCAGGGCTATCTCAAGGCGATGAGCAAGATACGCGGAAGAAAGCAGGCACTTGATGGCCTTGCAAATAAAATGGATGAGCTTAAAGGCGACATGACCGGAGAAATGGTAATGATAAGCCACGGTGATTGTCTTGAAGATGCGAAATATCTTGCGGATGTTGTTCAGAAAAAGTTTTCTCCTGAGGAGATAATCATTGGTGACGTAGGCCCGGTGATCGGCTCGCATACCGGCCCCGGAGTTGTTACACTGTTTTTCTTCGCGAAAGGACGATGAAATGAAATCGTTTTGGGAGCTTGCGATCGAACGGCGAAGCTGCCGCAATTTTAAGGCTGACAGTGGGATACCGAGAGATCGCCTCGAAAAGATAATGGAAACGGCAGTTGCCGCGCCATCTTCCTGCAATGAACAGCCGTGGAGATATGTAGTTGTTGATGAAAGGCAGCGTATAAAGCAGCTTGCCGAATGTATTGCCGACGATAAAAACAGCTTTTGCCTAAATGCTTCCGCTTTTATTGTGGTAATGGAAAGCAAGCGCGACTTTGACCGCGAATCGTTTCAGAACTTTAAATATCTTGGTATGGATATCGGCATTTCCGTGGCGCATATCATACTTGCCGCTCAGGATGCGGGTTTGGCAAGCTGTATACTCGGCAGCTTTAATGAACGAAAGATCAAAACGCTGCTCGGGATCCCAAAGACACGACGGATGCGGCTCGTTATAGCGCTTGGATACAGCGCGGAACAGGATCCGCCTGAAAAGGAGCGCCGTCCGTTTGAAGATTCGGTGACCTTCAATAAGTTTTAAAATAAGTTCCAAAGCCTCCTTCGTGTAAAGGGAGGCTTTGGAACAGTCGTCAACAGTGGAAACACAAAACGAAATTGAGAGCAGAACAAAAGCCCGCTGCATATCGCCAGCGGGCTTTTATCGTTATTTAGTCGTTATCCTCTTTCTTTTCGGGTTCGCTGTTTTTCAAAGCACTTTTAGTCAGGTCAAACAGCTTTTGACGTTTATTGCCCATAAATTTCACCGATATCCATCTGATAAATCTATATGCGATAACTATGATAGCTGCGAAGATGACGATGCGTATCAGCATGAGGGGAAGATCCTCAATGATGAAGATGATTGCGCCTTCAAAGAAGTTGCGGAGACTGTTGCCGGAACGTACAAAGGCATCGCTGATGCGCTCGCCGAAGGTCTTGGGGGCGGTGGTGACATTCTGATACTCAACCACCTCGCGGAGGTTAAGGTTGAGATAGGAGTATGCAACCTGACTATCCATGCGGCGAATACGCGCGGTGAGGGATTCTATCTCGTAGCGGACATCGGAAAGCTTGGCCTCGAGGGTGATGACATCTTCAAGGCTTTCCGCTTTGGAAAGGATATCAAGCAGGCGCTCTTCCTGAAGCCTCATGGTGTTAAGGCGCGCCTCAACATCAAAATAGCTGTCGGTTATATCATCGATGCTTTCCCACTGGGAGGTGATGTTGCAGATGCCGCCGATAGCAGAGGTCATCTCATCCAGTTTTTCGGCGGGGATACGGGCATTTATGCTGGCGGAACGCTCATAATAGCGATCTTTGTTGCGGATGCTCTGACCGCTGACGCTTTGGCTTTCGATATATCCTCCGCTTGCTGAAACAGCATCAAGGATACGGGAGAAGGCTGCGTCAAAATCTTTGGTCTCAAGCTCCATATTGCTGTGCTTGATGATCTTTCTTTCCTGGGCTAATGCAGCCTGGTCAGCGGTAGCACCCGAAGCGGTGTTAGCGAGATAGCCGGCTTCTTCCGCTTCCATCTCATACGATTCCATCGCGGCGGGTGCCGCCGAGGAAGCTGTTTTCATCATCATCGGTTCGGCGGGTGCTGCGGGAGCCGCAGCTTCGGCATCGTATGCGGAGCTTGCTCCGCACCCGGCAAATATTAATGCTGCGGTGATTATCACTGCAATAAGCGAAATATATCTCTTATTCAACATTTTTATACCTCCTGTTCTTTATTGGCTTTCAGTTATATAGTGGTAAAAACGGTTAAATTTGTTGCGTCACAAAGATTACAAAACAAAAACAAAACCCCGCCGAAAGGCGGGGAAAATATTATTTCTTAGGCATAAAGGTGATTGCTGCGGGTTGGGATAACGGGGCAGCCGAGGAAACGGCCGGCTCGCGGCGCAGTATATTACCATAAAGGGAGGCGGGCAGCGCATCTTCAGACAGCGAAAAATGCTCAAGCAGCAGCGGCATGGGAAGCATAATAACAGCACCCCAATATTCGCCCTGAAGATCTTCGCCGCTGATGATATATGCCGAAAGCTTGTCATTTGCGGCACCGTTGAGAAAAAGCGCGGCGGTGCCGTCAAAGCTGACATGCGCGGTGAGAGTGTTTTCGCCAAATTTAAGCTCGAGCAAAACGGTGGAAGCAGAAGTCGGCTCTGATTCAAAGGACCAGATACGGGCAAAAAACAGCTCATCATTTCTGCCGAGCTGGGCCTGACCGTAGACGCGGTCGTTTATATCGATAGAAGAGTCGCAGTTAAGCTTGATGACCTCGATAGAGTCGAAGCTTGGCTCGCCGGAGATATATCGGACGGAAAATTCCATAAAAACACCTCGATGCTTTTGATATATTAAGTATAGCGCCGTAAATGAGATTTAGCAAGTAAGGCGGCATGATAGAAATAAGTGGAAATCGCCTTTATTTGACAACTATCCCCATGCTGCGGTAAAATAAGACGAACTTAACTGTCTTTAAGGAGACTAAGATGAAAAAGTTAGCTTGCATTTTGTTGGCCTGCGCTATGCTGTTGCTGCCCGCCTGCGGCAAAAATCAGCGTACAGATGAGCGCTGGCCGGTTGAAATAGAAGGATACACTTTCACTAAACCTGCGATGAAGGCGATATCGCTTTCACCATCGGTGACCGAAACGCTGTATATGCTCGGTTATGGCGGAAGGCTTGCGGGAACAAGCGAATTTTGTGAGCTGCCGAAAATGGCGAAAAAGCTGCCGCGCTGCGGCAACGCGCTGCTGCCCGACATCGAAAAGATAAAAAAGCTTTCTCCCGATATCCTGTTCAGTCCGGCAAAGCTTTCGCTGCATGACCGAAAGGCGCTTGAGGAGGAAGGTATTCAGCTCGTTGTGGTGGAACATCCCGATTCGGTGGATGCCATGGTAGAAAACTGCCGCCTTATCGTCACCGCCTTTGAGGGAAGCGAAACCGCTCAGCTGAGGGTTGAGGAGCTGCAAAGCTTTATCGACGTCACGTTGGATTACATTTCGGATGAAGTTAAGGCGCAGCTCGGCGATACCGAAACAAGCGCCGTCATTCTCAGAAAGATGTCTTTCACCATCGCGACGGGCGATACCCTTGAGGGAAAGCTGCTTTCTCAAATCGGCTTTGTAAATCAGGCCGAGCCTTATACCGACTGGAACTATCCGCTCGAAAAGGAGCCGGAATTAAACCCCGACTATATCTTCTGTGATGGTTCCATCGATATCGAAACGCTGCAGAAAAGCAAATATTATAAAGCAACATCTTCGGTGACCAACGGAAGGGTGTTTACCTTTGACGCGCAGGAATTTGAAAAGGCCACGCCGAGAATGTTTTTTGCGCTCGAGGAGCTGATGCGGGAGACCTTCCCCGATGGATTTGAAGAGCCCAAGCCTGATTTCGTCATCGACATCGAGCCGCCGCCAGAGCCGGAACTGACCTGGTGGGAAAAGCTTAACGAAAAGTTTTTCGGATAGGTCGGCGCAGGGAGGAAAGCATATGTTTCTGACAGACATAATGATCGGTGTTGCCGTTATTTTGGCAGTGATGTTTCCTGCCTTTATGGTCAAAGCCATCCGCAGCAAGGATGAAGAGGTATCCGGCAACAGCACAGTGATAGCCTGCGCGATTTTTGGCGCGTTGGTGTTTATAACACTTGCCATTGCACGATAAAATATAAAAGGGACTCAGGCGGTCACGCTTGAGTCCCGATTTTTTATTCGCCGTAAAGCCTTGTTGCATATTCTTCAAGACATTCGTTGTTTTTCTGCATCTCGGCTGCGTGTTCCTTGCCGACAAAGCGCAGATGCCAAGGCTCGTAGGTTATGCCGGTTATCTCCTGCTTATCTTTGGGAAAACGGATAACAAAGCCGTATTCCCAGCTGTGTTCCGCCATCCAACGACCTGCGGGGGTATCGTAAAAGGCGTGATTTAAAACCTGATGCTCGGGCGTGACGATGTCAAGCGCCAATCCGGTGTGGTGGTCGCTTGTTCCGGGAGGGGCGACCCAGCGCTTGGCTTCGGCAAGAGCGGCTTCTTCACTCAAGCCGTAGGAAAGCTGCTTTCTCAGCTGCTTATCGAACAGCTGCTGAGATTGCTCAAGAGTGCGATAGCCATAGCAGATGAGAAGGCTTACATTATCGGCAGCGGCGGCTTCGACAAGAGCGGTAACGTCATCAACAATGCGGGCATCAACCTCGTAGCCGTATTTGGTCATGGCAAGCTCTACCGTCCAATCGTCGGGCAGAAGGTGGTCGGGATTGACCAGCATCAATCGCCAATCACGTTCGACCGGCTCGGCGGCGGAAGATGCCGTGGGAGCTTCGCTGTTTGGCGTTTCTTCTCTGAGTTTTGGTTCGGGCTGTGGCTCGGATCCGGCACTGGATGGCTCGGCAGGCTTTGACGCCTCCACAGTGGATCGAGGCACAGCGGCAGGTTTTTCACTTTCGGCAGGCAAATTTCTGCTGCAGCCTAATGAAAATATTGCAGCGATACAAAGCAGCAACGACAAAAGTTTATCCAAATCAAAGACCTCTTTTCGGTTTGGAATGTTGGCTAAAACAATTTTGCCACAAATGGAACGGCTTTGCAAGCGGGGAAAAATATCCCGGCTCGATAGATCGAGCCGGGACGTTCCTATTTCTTAACATTTTTCTGATAGAGTATCCAAAGTCCGTCGAGCAGCAGCTCATCATCGAACACGATATCGTGTTTGCAATATCGCAGTATCGATTGGGTCAGTCCGCCCGTAGCGACAGAAGTAGCCTTGCAGCCGAGTATCTCATCCTCAATGCGATCGATAAGCCCATCGAGCATGGCGGCGCACCCGACCAAAGTTCCGCTTCGCATTGCGTCGGCGGTATTTTTGCCGAGAAGCTTGGCGGGAACATCAAGACTTATTCTTGGCAGCTGTGTGGTGTTGGAGCAGAGGGCGTCGAGCGAACCTCTTAATCCCGGCATTATCATATAGCCGATATAGCTGCCGTTTTTGTCAAGCACTGCGACGGTGGTGGCGGTGCCGAGATCGAAGATGATTATCGGCTTGGGATATTTTTCGAGCGATGCCACCGCGCCGACGATGAGGTCGCTGCCGACCTTGGCGGGGTTATCGGTGAGGATATTGAGCCCGGTTTTAACTCCGGCGCCCACCATCAGCGGAGTTTTGCCGGTGAGCTTATACATAGCGTTTTGCATAACCGCGCGCAGCGGAGGCACGACCGACGAAATGATAGAGCCCTCTATCTGCGCGGGGTCGATATCATGAAGGGTGAACATATCGAGCAGCAGAGCGGCATATTCCGAATCGGTCTGCTCGGTGTTGGTGCGAAAGCGAGAGGTGAACAATATCTTTCCGTTTTCGATACAGCCTATCACCACATTGGTGTTGCCGATATCAACAGCCGCTATCATAACGGCAGGTCCCCTTTCAGTTGGACTTTTCTTTGAATACCTTGAGAAGAACCGGGCAGACTACGGCGGTGATAACGGCGGCGATTATCGCCTCGGGAACACCGTTTATGCCGACAACGCCCGCGATCACATAGAAAAGAGCATCCATGCCGAGATTTTTAGCCTCGGCATAGCTTTGACCGTAAAGAGTGTAGATAGAGCCCATTACCAGCAGAGTGTTAGTCATAGAACCGACAAAACCGGCTATCGAGCAGCTGACCATGGGCTTACAGCGGTTTTTGAGAAGCATAAATATAAGTCCGGCAAAAACGCCGATAAGTATTCTGGGAACGAAACAGATAAAAAGACTTTTCAAGCCGCCGGAAAATCGGGGATCCATGCTGTAAAAGGGAGTGAAAACAAAGGAGGTGATGAGCGGCTTGAGGGTATTGTTGATGAGGCTCGTCAGTCCGAAAACGCCGCCGAGTATCGCACCATATTTAGGACCCAGCACACAGGCGCCGATAATGACAGGGATGTGTACCGTGGTGGCATTCATAAACCCGAGCGGAATATACCCGAGGAAGGGGATATTCGCCATGACGATGATGATCGCCGAAAACAAGGCCAATAGAATGAGCTTGCGGAGATCGGTTCTGCCGGTGGTTTCCTTTTTCATATTCAATTCCTCCTGCTGCCGTTCGCAGATGCGATACAGCGCATAATTTTAAAGCCGCCGTCTTTTTACCGTTGATATGTAATGTTTCTTTGTTCTGACGATAATATTTCTCAGGTTGCCAAATGGAACTTACAATGCTAAAATGGTGTTTGTAGTCAGATGACCGTTTGATGGCGGTCACGCGGAATTCCGCGGTGTAGCGGCTGCTTTTGCAGTTATTATACCCATTGCGGGAGATAAAAACAACCTTTTTGACAAAATATGGTCAAAAAAACCGTTTGGAGGGGTGTAGATTGCTCAAAAATAAGACGATACTGGTGGGCGTGAGCGGAAGTATCGCCGCCTATAAAGCAGCTGCGTTGGTATCGCTGCTGGTAAAACAGCGCGCCGATGTTCATGTTATCATGACTAAAAACGCCACCGAGTTTATTTCTCCGGTGACCTTTGAAACGCTTTCCAACAATAAGTGCCCGGTCGATACCTTTGACCGAAACTTTGAATTCAATGTTGAGCATGTTTCGCTGGCTAAAAAGGCGGATCTCTGTATAATCGCGCCTGCAACAGCAAATATTATCGCAAAGCTTGCCTGCGGCATAGCTGACGATATGCTCACCACCACCGTTCTGGCCTGCCGCTGCCCCAAGATAGCCGCGCCTGCCATGAACACCGCGATGTATGAAAATCCCGTTACTCAGAAAAATATCGCTACCCTCGTCGATTATGGCTGGGAGGTGCTTTCCACCCAAAGCGGCAGGCTTGCCTGCGGCGACGTGGGTTCCGGCAAGTGCGCCGAGCCGGAACGTATGCTGGAAGCGGTCGTCAACGCCGTATCCCATAAAAAGGATATGGAGGGGCTTAAAGTTTTGGTGACTGCCGGCGCTACCCGCGAATCGATAGATCCGGTCAGATTTATCACCAACCACTCCACCGGCAAGATGGGTTACTCCATCGCCGCCGCTGCCGCCGCAAGAGGCGCGGAGGTCACCCTCGTCAGCGCAAAGGCTGAGATCACTCCGCCTTCTTATGTTGAGATGGTAAAGGTAGTCAGCGCAAAGCAGATGTTTGAGGCGGTTGCAGCCATCAGCCCGAATTGCGATATCGTCATCAAGGCTGCCGCCGTTTCAGACTACACCCCCGCCGTTTACAGCGACGAAAAGGTAAAAAAATCAGACGGAGAAATGAAGATAGAGCTGGAACGCACCACAGATATACTAAAATATCTTGGCGAAAACAGAGTTCCCGGCCAGTTCCTCTGCGGCTTCTCGATGGAAACACAGAACATGGTGGAAAATTCCCGGGCAAAGCTTGTTAAAAAGAATGTGGACATGATAGCCGCAAACAATCTCAAGCAGGCGGGTGCGGGTTTCGGTACCGACACCAATGTGCTGACGCTTATAACCGCCGACAGCATAAAAGAGCTGCCGATGGCATCGAAGCGGGAAGAGGCGGATCTGCTGCTCGATGAGATACTGCTTAAAATGAAGGGTGACAGATAATGGACAGAATTGAAAAACGCATTATAGATATCATAGATCAGAACAGGGAGAAGCTTCTTGCCTTTGCCGAAGAGGGCTACCGCACCGCGGAAGGTTCTTTTGAGGAGTTTAAGACCTCGGCGAGAGTGTCGGAGCTTTTCAAGTCGCTTGGGCTCGAAGTCAGAGAAAACATCGCCGTCACCGGTGTTGAAGCTGAAGTTGGCAACGGAAACGGACCCTGTGTGGCGGTCATAGGCGAGCTTGACGGTATCATGTGCAAGGCTCATCCCTATTCCAATGCCGAGACCGGAGGATATTCCCACGCCTGCGGTCATCACGCACAGATAAACGCGCTTATCGGCGCGGCTATCGCCCTTTCTGACCGCGAGGTCGCTGCTGCCCTTGATGGCTCGGTCAAGCTGATGGCGGTTTCAGCCGAGGAATTTGTTTCGGTGGCAAAAAGAAAAGAGCTTATTGCTGCGGGTAAGGTCAAAAGATGCTGCGGAAAATCCGAGATGCTCTGCAACGGAGATTTTGAGGGCGTTGATATGGCGGTCACCACCCATGCGCACATGATACCCTGCGACGGCGACCTGCTGCTTGGCAATGTTTCCTCCGGCGGAACGCTTACCAAGGTGGTAACTATCCACGGCAAGGCTGCCCACGCCGCTGCCGCTCCCCACGAGGGAGTCAACGCGCTGAATGCCGCATCGCTGGCGCTTTCTGCCATCGGCCTGCTGCGCGAGACCTTCCGGGAGAAGGATCACGTCAGAATACATACCAACATTGTAAGAGGTGGCGACGTTCTCAACGTCGTTCCCGATACCGTTGTTGTAGACGGCATGATAAGAGCCTCTAATCTTGCCGCGCTGGAAGCTGCTTCCAAGAAGTTTGACCGTGCGTTTGAGGGCTGCGCTCAGGCCCTTGGCGCGACTGCCGAGGTAGAGACCTGGCAGGGATATATGCCGATAATCTTTGAGCCTGCCAACGATGCTCTGCGGCTCGCGGTAAAGGCTATCGATCCTGAGGGCAAGCTGGTCGTTGAAGAGGCTACCCCGCTGCATAAAAACGCCGCCTCCACCGATGTTGGCGACCTTTCGCACGTTATGCCGATAGTCAACTTTACCCACGGCGGTGTGAAGGGTGCGCTGCATTCCGCCCGGTTTGAAGTTGTTGATGAGGATAAGGCTCTTATTATTCCCGCCAAGATGTTTGCTCTTTCGGTATATCATCTGCTCAAGGATGGAGCAAAAATGGCAAAGAGCGAGATAGAAAAGCATCAGCCCGTTTTTACCCAACAGGGCTACAAGGAATATGTTGAGACCTTTAAATAATCGGAGATAAAATGATATGCTTAAAACGATAACCCAACAGGCAAAAGCCGCCGCTGTCGAGTTGATAGAGGTTTCCAAAATTAAAAGCGGAGATATCATGGTGGTCGGCTGCTCATCGAGCGAGGTGGGCGGCGAAAAGATCGGCACCCACTCCAGCCCTGATATCGCCAAGGCGATAGTGGATGGCATTTTGCCTATCCTTAATGAAAAGGGTATATTCCTCGCCGCGCAGTGCTGTGAGCATCTCAATCGCGCACTGATAGTAGAGCGCAGGGCTGCCGAGAAATTTGGACTGGATGAGGTCAACGTGATACCTCAGCCCAAGGCGGGCGGCTCCTTTGCGACCGCCGTTTACGCTACCCTTGAGGATGCCGTTGCGGTGGAAAAGGTCTCTGCCGCCGCCGGAATGGATATCGGAAGCACTCTTATCGGTATGCACCTCAAGGCGGTGGCGGTCCCGGTAAGGCTCAGCGTGAAAAAGATAGGAGAAGCTCCGCTGGTATGTGCCAGAGTGCGCCCTAAATTTGTTGGCGGCGCGAGAGCGGTTTATAACGAAACACTGCTGTGACAGTTTTTCCTGCATTTGAGAAAGGACGTAACAAAATTGAATAGATGGATAAAGGACCTTGCCCTTTCCGCCCTCGCCGGAATGTCGGTGGCGCTTGGCGGAGTGGTATTTCTCTCCTGCGAGAGCAAGGTCGTCGGCTCGATGCTTTTCAGCATCGGACTGTTTATGGTGTGCAGCTTTGGCTTTAATCTTTTTACCGGAAAGGTATGCTACTGCGCCGGAAATCCTCCTGCTTATATAGCATGGCTCGGCTTGGTGTGGATAGGAAATCTTATCGGGGCACAGCTGACAGCCTGGGCTGTCGGTATGACCAGGATCGGTCCCGCGTTGACAGAAAAGGCTGCCGCGCTTTCCGCCGTTAAGACAGGCGACGGATTTGTATCGCTTTTTATACTCGGCATATTCTGCAATATGATGATTTATGTCGGAGTTGAAAGCTACAAGAGCATACCCTACGAGATGGGAAAATATGTCGGCATGGTGCTTTGCATCATGGTGTTCATACTCAGCGGCTTTGAGCATTGCGTTGCCGATATGTTCTATTTCGCTATGGGAAAAGCGTGGTCGGCAGAGTCGATAACAGCGCTTATCGTCATCACCCTTGGCAACTCGCTCGGCGGATTGACGATACCCTTTTTGAGAAACCTTAAAGTTAAATAATGATGACAAAGCAATAGCCTTTCTTTTACGGAAGGCTATTGTCTTATTGATACAAATTTGCTTTTACTTATAATGGCAACAAGAGGAGATATATTTATGCAAACACTTGTTGGAATAGTGCCGCGCGGGGTGTTGTTTGATGATCCCAATCCAAGAAAGGACGCTTATTATGCCGGCAACGACTACGGCAAGCGCATCTATGAATGCGGCGGTATTCCGCTTGCGCTGCTGCCTGATGACGGACACATTCCCGAAGAGGCGCTGGATAAATTCGACGCATTTTTGATCTGCGGCGGAAACAAAATATGGCCCTACCAGATTGAGGTGGTACATCACGCCGTTACCAAGGGTAAGCCGCTGCTGGGAATATGCCTTGGTATGCAATGCATCAGCTATTATTTCAAGCTGCTCGATTATATCGAGGAAAACGGCCGTCAGGGCGACGATATGTTCGAGGTGTTTACCGAAATGCGCAAAGATCCCAATAACAGACTTGAAAAATTCCCGGGGCATTACGCCGACCATATAAGAGGTAAGGAGGAGGACACCAAGCACGACGTTAAGCTGATGCCGGGCAGCCTTATCCACCGACTTGTCGGTAAGAATGTCATAAAAGGCGGTTCGTTTCATAACTTCAGAGTAAAAGAGGCTTCTCCGCGGCTTACCGTTTCGGGAAGGGCAGAGGACGGAACCATAGAGGTAGTGGAATACGGCGAAAAGGTGCTGGGATGCCAGTTCCATCCTGAAATTGATAATAAGCTTCTGCCGATATTCGATATACTGTTCAATAAAGGATAAAAACAAGAGGGCTATTTAAGCCCTCTTTGTTTTTTGCGGTATTCCAGTGCCGCCTGCTCGGTTTTGTTGTTGCCGAACTCGTAATATACCGCGTCCTTGAGGGGATCGGGCAGATATTGCTGCTCTACCCAGCCGCCAAATGAGTGCGGATATTTATACCCGATGGCATGACCCATCTTTTGTGCGCCGCTGTAATGACCGTCGCGCAGGTTTGCGGGGATATCGCCGCTTTTGCCGCTGCGGATATCGGCAATTGCCGCATCGATGGCGTTGATCGCGGTGTTGGATTTGGGAGATGTCGCCACCAGTATGACGGCGTTGGCAAGCGGTATCCGCGCCTCGGGCAGACCAAGCTGCATGGCTGAATCAACGCAGGCCTTGACGATGGGAACTATCTGCGGCCAGGCAAGTCCTACATCCTCGGCGGCGCAGACTAAAAGCCTGCGGCAGGCGGAGATGAGGTCTCCTGCTTCGAGCAGACGGGCGAGGTAGTGCAGGGCGGCATTCTCGTCAGAGCCGCGCAGCGACTTTTGAAACGCCGAAAGTATATCATAATGGGCGTCGCCGTCGCGGTCGTAGCGCATGGCGGAGCGCTGGGAGACCTCCTTTGCCGCATCGAGGGTCACATTCCCGTCAGCGCAGGCTATGACAAGCGCCTCAACGGCGTTTATCGCCTTTCGAACATCGCCGCCGCAGCCGGCGGCTATATAGTGTGCCGCCCCATCTTGTAGGGTAAACTCTTTCTGATAGCGCTCCTCCGCAAGCGAAAAGGCGCGAAGCACGGCTTTAAGAACTTCATCGGCAGGCACAGGTTTGAATTCAAAGACGGTGCAGCGCGAAAGAATAGCGCCGTAAACGTAAAAATAAGGATTTTCGGTTGTAGAAGCTATTAGGGTAACGCTGCCATCTTCGATATATTCAAGCAGCGTCTGCTGCTGCTTTTTGTTAAGATACTGTATCTCATCGAGATAAAGAAGTATGCCGTTGCGCCCCGAGATGGTATCTCTGGCGTCGAAAACCTCTTTTAGATCGGCGGTGCCGCAGGTGGTGCCATTCAAATGGCGCAGCAGCTTGCCGGTGGAAGCCGCGATCATGCGGGCTACCGTGGTCTTGCCCACGCCGGATGGTCCGTAAAATATCATATTGGGGACACTGCCGCTGTCGATTATGCCGCGCAGAACGGCGCCCTTTTTAAGAAGATGCTGCTGCCCGACTATATCTTCAAGCGTTTTGGGACGCAGAGCGTCGGCAAGTGGGGAGTTGTTCATCGTTATACCTCCGTGGTGGGTGCGGTCACCGGAACAGTGCGGAAGAAATATAGCGTTCGCCGGTGTCGGTCAGCAGGGCAATGATGGTTTTGCCCGCATTTTCGGGACGTTTTGCCAGTTCAACGGCGGCTGAGAGCGCCGCGCCGCTCGATATCCCGACCAGCAAGCCCTCGGTATTGGCGCACTTTCTTGCAAACTCAATTGCGCTTTCATCAGAGACCGCAATCATCTCATCGTAGATGTTCCGGTCGAGGGTATCAGGAATGAAATTTGCGCCTATGCCCTGGATACCGTGTGCGCCTGCATAGCCTTTGGTGAGCAGGGGAGATGCGGCAGGCTCAACGCCGACCACCTTTATGGCGGGGTTTTGCTCTTTTAAGAATTTTCCGGTGCCGCTCAGTGTGCCGCCGGTGCCTACCGTTGCGACAAAGATATCTATATCGCCGTCGGAGTCGGACCATATCTCGGGACCGGTGGTTTTATAATGCGCCTCGGGGTTGGCGGGATTGGTAAACTGGGCGGGGATAAAGCTGTTCGCTATTTCGGCGGCAAGTTCATCAGCCTTTTCGACCGAGCCGTTCATTCCCCTTGAGCCTTCGGTGAGAACTACTTCGGCGCCGTATGCCGCAAGCAGCTTTCTGCGCTCAACGCTCATTGTTTCGGGCATGACGAAGATGGTGCGGTAGCCCTTTACTGCCGCAGCCATCGCAAGACCTATTCCGGTGTTGCCGCTGGTTGGCTCGATTATGACCGATCCGGGGACGAGAGCGCCCGATTTTTCGGCTTCCGCTATCATGTTTAAGGCAACTCTATCCTTGGCGCTGCCGCCGGGGTTAAAAAATTCCACCTTTGCAACGATGGAGGCATTGCAGCCGCAAGCTGCTTTGATATGAGAAAGCCTGACCAGCGGGGTTTTGCCGATAAGTTCGGTGACATCATTTGCGATGCGAGACATATTATCGCCCTCCTGAAGGTTTGTGATAATTGTAAGTATAAAGCTTTTGAAAACAAAGTGCAACCGCATTTGACATAAGCGGATACAGGGCGTAAAATATAGCCAAAAGATTTTTTACCGGAGGATCAAATCATGACTCGTGAACATGCATGGGAGCTTCTTACCCAATACAACAAGGAACCGTTCCATTTAAAGCACGCTGTTACCCTTGAGGGGACTATGCGTTATTTTGCACAGTCGCTCGGACATGCCGACGAGGCTGATCTTTGGGCGCTGGTGGGCTTGCTGCATGATCTTGACTTTGAGATGTATCCCGAAGAGCACTGCAAAAAACAGCAGGAGATAATGAAGGCTGCGGGCGTTGACGAGGTCATCATACGCGCTGCCGCAAGCCACGGCTGGCCGCATAACATTGATATCGAGCCGGTAAGCGAAATGGAAAAGGTGCTTTACGCCGTAGACGAGCTTACCGGACTCATCGGAGCCGCCGCGCTGATGCGCCCCTCCAAGAGCGTGAGCGATATGGAAGCAAAGTCGGTGAAGAAAAAGTTCAAGGACAAAAAGTTTGCCGCAGGCTGCTCCCGTGATGTTATCCAGCTCGGCGCCGACCGACTCGGCTGGGAGCTTGACAAGCTCATCGAAGAGACCATTCTCGCTATGAGGACCTGCGAAGAAGAAGCAAACAAATTCTGCTGATAATAAAACGGTGGGGGCTGCAAACAGTCCTCACCGAAAATTTTAAGGGGGGAACGATATCAGAGAACAGGTGATACATCCGCTTGAGCCTATATATAACCAACGCTCAAGGGTGCTTATACTCGGCACCATGCCGTCGCCGGCATCGCGGCAGCAGAGCTTTTATTACGCCCATCCGCAAAACCGCTTTTGGCGTGTGATGTTTGAGATATTGGATAAGCCCTTTTCAACAGTGCGTGAGGACAGGATAAAACTCTGCCTTGATAGCGGTATCGCCCTTTGGGATGTTTTAAAAAGCTGTACTATCGAGGGCGCCAGCGACAGTTCGATAAAAAACGCCGCCCCAAACGACCTTTCGGTGATTTTAAGGGCGGCGGATATAAAGGCGGTATTTACCACCGGTCAGACGGCGGGAAAGCTTTATCACAGGCTATGTGAGCCGGATACCGATATCCCCGCGGTGATATTGCCATCGCCGAGCGGAGCAAACTGCGCCGTTAAATATGATACGCTGACAGCCCGTTACAGCGAGATATTAAAGTATCTTTAAAAAGCCTTATCTGACCGTTATCTGACCGAGAGTTTTGCCGATAGGCTCGGTTATTACAAGCTCGGCTTTGTCGTTGAACGGGGTAGCGTCGCGGTTTATGAGAACGATCTTGGCATTGGTATAGCCAAGCAGTCCCGCCGCGGGATAAACGGTGAGGCTGGTGCCGCCGACTATAACAAGGTCGGCGTGCTGAAGGTGGTATATCGCGCCCTCGATGGTGTCGCCGTCGAGCGGCTCTTCATAGAGTACTACGTCGGGCTTTATCATGCCGCCGCACTCGCAATAGGGTATGCCGGGACCTTCCATAGCTTCAACAGTGTGGAACTTTCCGCATCGCATACAGTTGTTGCGGAGGGTGGAGCCGTGAAGCTCGAATACCTTTTTGCTGCCTGCCGCCTGATGAAGCCCATCGATATTCTGGGTGATAACGGCGGTGAGCTTGCCGGCGGCTTCCAGTTCAGCGAGCTTTTTATGTGCTTCGTTTGGCAAAACGCCCTTGCAGAGCATTTTGTTCTGATAAAAGCGGAAAAACTCGATGGGATTCTGCATAAAGAAACTGTGGCTCAAGATTATCTCGGGCGGAAAGTCGTATTCCTCATTATAAAGACCGTCCTCGCTGCGGAAATCCTTGATGCCCGATTCGGTGCTCACACCCGCGCCGCCGAAAAATACTATGCGGCTGCTTTCGTCAACAAGCTGCTGGAGCCTTTCAATATTTGTCATGATTTTCACTCCTCACCGATAAATTCAAAGCGTTTAAAGCGCTTGCCGTTACGCTCTATCTCCTCGTTCCACATCGATGCGGGGCGGATCCACAGTTCCCCCTCGCCGTAAAGCGCCTGATAAACAACGTATTTTTCCAGTGTTTCGCTGTGGGTGGCGATGGAGACGAGACGGTATTTGTTGCCCTTGAAATGGCGGTAGATGCCGGGTTTTATCTCGTTTTGCATGATGATCTCACCTTTCGATGCGGTATATTTATATTGTAGCATAAAAATTGGTGCGGTTAAAGTCCGGGTGTGTTATACTGTTTGCATATCAGAAAAGGAAAGTGTATATATGGTCACCGAAAAACTTTTTTATCAGGATACCTACATGAAAGAATTTGAAGCGTGCGTATTGGGCTGCGAGGCAAAGGGGGATAAGTTCCTTATCGAGCTTGACCGGACCTGCTTTTATCCCGAGGGCGGCGGTCAGAACGCCGATACCGGAATGATAGATTCCGCCGTTATCTCTGATGTTCACGAAAAGGACGGAATGATAGTTCATACCGCTGACATTCCGCTTGAGGTGGGCGCTAAGGTTTGCGGAAAGATCGACTGGCTGCGCCGCTATTCGCTGATGCAGCACCATACAGGGGAACATATCGTTTCGGGAATAGTAAACAAGCTCCACGGGCTGGATAACGTAGGCTTTCATATGGGCAGCGCCATGGTCACGGTGGATTTCAACGGCGAGCTTTCTGCCGCGGATATAGAAAAGATAGAGCTGCTCGCAAATCGGGCGGTTTATGATAATATTCCCGTAAATGTCAGCCACCCCGACGCCGAACAGCTTGCGGCGCTCAGCTACCGCAGCAAAAAGGAGCTGAGCGGTGATGTCAGGATAGTAACCGTTCCCGATACCGACCGCTGCGCCTGCTGCGGAACTCACGTTGCAAGGACAGGAGAGATAGGCGTTATCAAGCTTACCACGCCGCAGCGGTATAAGGGCGGCGTGAGGGTAGGTATACTCTGTGGCGAGCGTGCTCTGGAGGATCACCGCCAAAAGGATAAGGACACCGCAGAGATATCGCATCTGCTTTCTGCAAAGCAGCATGAGGTCACTCAGGCGGTCAAGCGCCTGATGGCAGAAAACGCCGAGCTTAAAACGCAGCTTGCCGCCGCCAACGACAGACTTTTTGACTATGTCATCCGTTCTATGGATAAATCGGATAAGGCTGTATGTATATTCGCCGATGGGCTTTCTCCCAACGACCTGCGCCGCTTCTGCACCAGGGCGTGTGAATGCCGCGCGGGAGTTACGGCGGTGTTCAGCGAGGGTGAAAACGGTGGCTGCCGATATGCGCTGGGCATCAAAGACGGCGATGCGCGGACGATATCCAAGGCGATGCACTCGGCGCTCGGCGGCAAGGGCGGCGGAAACGCCCAGATGACACAAGGCAGCGTTGAAGCCGACCGCGGGCAGATAGAAAAATATTTTTCTGAAGTATAATAAATATCCCCTGATCATATAGGGTGACATAAAACAGTTGACCCGACCTGTGAATGATATGATCCTCCCAACGTAGACCATGGAAATATCCGATCTGCTGAGGGAGGATTTTCTTGTCCTTCGGACAATTTACCTTCAGGTGGTTTAGCATCAGCAAAACCGGAGGTGATGGAAAGCGTCATTTTAGGGGAACTATAAAATATCCGTCCCATGCTGATGACCATGGGACGGATAAACTGTTTTGCGGATACAGCTCGTTTGCAGGAGGATCTATTTGTGTGCAATGTTATTCTGCGGAAGTGACCGCCAGTGATGCCGCGATGGAAAGGGCATATATCGAAAAAGCGATTATCAGAATATTTTGCGGCATGGGCGGACCGGAGATGCCGTTGCCCAACACTACAATGGCGGCGCTTTGACCGGCCGCAAGCACCAAACCAAAGTGAGAAGCGATCAGCCCCCACATCACGCAGGCACGGCGGCTTTTGGCGATATCGGCAAGGCATTTTGCATTAGCCAGGAAAAACAGCGTTGCAGAAACAAGATAGAGAGTTTCGATAAGCTGGTCGGAAGCGGTGGTGACCTCACGAAAAGAGATGAATCGGTCTATCATTGCTATGGTATGCCAAACGGCAGGGATAAGCGCAACGATGCCGTGAGTTCCCGAGCGCTTGGCGCCGCTGAGCAGACAAAACGCTATATAGACAAGAACTGCGCCCGAGATGAGGCCCAATATCTGCTCCACCAGCTGAAGCCAGGCGGGCAGCTGGTTGATGAGCGGCGCTCCCTCTGCCATAAGCGATAAAACACCGGGCAGCTCAAAAGCGCTCACCGCCGCTACGACTATGCCGAGCAGCGTCAGCGTTATTTCGATAAAACGGTTGCCTTTAAGCCTTCCGTCGGTATCTACCTTTTCGGAAAAGGCAAAAAAAGCTATCCCGGCAATGCCGCAAATCATAACGGCAGGCAGAAGATAGATAAGCAATCCTCTGCCGATGTAAAAGCCGCTCTCGGTATCGACGAACAGCACCTTCAGCAGTGCGCGCAGTATAGCCGCTGCAAGAGTGGCGCTGAAAAATATTTTCAAACTCTTTCGGTACAAAACTGATTCTTCCTTTCAAAAGACGGTGAAGCGTCCAAGTCGGACAAGGCATATCGGGGATAAGCCCCACATAAGCTTTAACAGAAATATTTTATCCCATAGTGCCGATAAAGTCAATAAAAGCAAAGGATGGTAAAGGGGTATGAGATATACGGTGATATTTGTGCTTATAATGGCTGTTGCCGCGGTGATGATACCGTTTATGGCCGCCGGCTCGGTGGAGAGGGAAGCCGCACCATACCATTATAGTGCGCCAAATGCCGAAACGCAAATCAGCTCAAGCAGCGAAATCCCCGGGCAGCCGCCCCAAACAGATCATACTGCCTCTCAGCAGGCGTCATCAGAGGAGAAAGACGGCTCTGAACGCATTTTTTCGGTTTACGACCGCTCGACCGGAGAGCTTTTGATGCTTTCCGCCGGGGAATACATACGGGGCGCGGTGGCATCGGAAATGCCCGCGTCGTTTCATCAGCAGGCGCTCAACGCTCAGGCGGTAGCGGCTCACAGCTGGGCAATATACAGCAGCGAAATGCACGAGCTATCCCCCGATGACTCGATAATGGGCGCCGATTTTTCGGTGGACAGCGAGAAATGCGAAGGTTATATGACTCAGCAGCGTTTTTTCGAGAGGTATGGTGTAAATGCCGAACTGCTTTGGAACAAGATATGCACTGCCTGTGATTATGCCATTGGCAAGGTGGTCACATTCGAGGGCGAGACAGCCCTCACCGCCTATCATTCCACCAGTATTGGAATGACGGAAAGCTCTGATAACGTATGGAAAGAGGCGCTCCCTTATCTGATTTCGGTAGAAAGCGAGGGGGATAAGCTTGCACCCGATTATTCGGTGACCGAGACCTTTGATCAAAAAACGATGAGGTTTTTGCTGCAGCAGAGCTTTCCCGATGCGAAGCTTTCCGATGACTATCCGCAAGGCTGGATAGAGATAGTGGAAAAGTCGCCCGCAGGATATATCACCGCAGCCGAAGTCGGCGGGCAGCAAGTTCACGGGCAGCAGGTGAGAACGGCGCTGCGGCTGCGCTCAAGCTGCTTTGAGATAGCTTACAGCTCGGGCACCTTCACCGTGACCACAAAGGGCTACGGTCACGGGGTGGGGATGAGCCAATACGGAGCCGATTTTATGGCGCGTCAGGGCAGCAGCGCCGAGGAGATATTGGAGCACTATTACCCCGAAACCGAGCTTACAGCGGTATCATAACGAAATCACGCCGCATATAATATGAATAAAACCAATATAAGGGCGTGATGCGATATGATGAATATTCCACCCGAAAAGCTCGATATGCTGCTTAAAACCGCCGGTCAGCGGTTGGGAAAAGACCCTCAGATGTTGAAAGATCAGCTCCAGAGCGGACGGCTGGATAAGTTGGGGATAGACCAAGCTCAACAGCAGCAAATAGGGCAGATGCTCAAAGACCCGCAGGCAATGGCGCGCTTTTTTGAACAGCCGCAGATAAAACAGATGCTAGAACAGCTGATGAAAGGCAGATAAGCTATGGATGATATCGCCTCGATGATAACTCAGTTTTTGGACAGCGAGGAGGGGATGGCTCAGCTGAAGGCGGTATCACAGGTGCTTGGGCTGGGGGATGCTTCGATACCTTCGGCGCAGTCCGGGCAGAGAGATCCGGGCGGTAACGGAGCCTTTTCAACCGGGGGAGATCAGCCGCAGATAGACCTGAACACCCTTATGATGATGCAGCGTGCCGTATCGATGATGGGGCAGGAGGACAAAAACACCGAGCTGCTTCGGGCGTTAAAGCCGCATTTTTCTCCCGAAAGGGCAAAAAAGGTGGATGACGCGATAAGGATAATGCAGCTGATGCGGCTGCTGCCGATGGCAAAGGAACTGGGTCTGTTTGACAGGCTGAAAGGGGGCGGGGCAAGATAATGGCTGAGATATACCCAGACCGTAATCCTCTTACGCTGCGGCAGGAAGCGCTCAACCGGGTGCGTGAGATGCAGCGCAGGGCACAGCTTTTGCAGCAAAACGATGATGTTGTCCCGCCTTCGCCTTCAGAAAGATCCCCTGACCGGCAAAATGACACACCCCATGAGCAAAACCGGTCGAGACAGCCGCCAAATAATATCCGGCAGCAGCCAAATATGCAGGGCAATATGTTTGGCAGACGCACTGCCGCGCCGCCTTCTAACAGGCCCGGGCAGGCTGTGCCGGACGGGATAGCCGACCTGTTGAAGCGTCAGGGGATGGGGGAAAGGATAAGTGGTCTGGGCGAAACGGTGCAGAACACCGTTTCATCGGTATCCCGGCCGCTTGCCGAGCTGCTTGAAAGCTTTGGCATAGACGGTGAAAAGCTGATAATCCTCATGGTCATGTGGGCGGTTTTTAACCAAAATAAAGATAACAAGGCGCTGCTCATGGCGCTTGGATACATTTTGCTTTGACGGTGCGCAAAAGGCGTGCCGTTTTAGTTTGCATAGCTTGACCGTGTGTGGTAAAATGTCGAATAATAAGGACGATGAAACATATTCTGCCGATATTCAAAAGGGAGGTATAATCGATGTGGAGCATATCTGAACTTAAAAAGGAAGCTCGTGCCGTTTTGAAACAATGCTATCTCACCGCTTTGGCGGTAACGCTGATAACATCTGTGCTTGGAAACAGCGGAAAGATAGGCGGCGCAATAGCAGACAGACTGCCGAAACTCGGAGGAAGGATAGGAGGACTTGCCGTTGCGGCGGAACTTGATCCTTTTGCGCTGATAAGCGTTTTGGCTGCGGTGCTCTCATCGGCGCTTTTTCTCAGCACGCTTATGCTGCTCGTTTCGGCGCCGATAAAGGTGGGCGAATGCAGATATTTTCTTGAGGGCACGCAGTATAGATTTGATATGAAAAATATTCTGCACGGCTTTACCTGCGGAAAATATCTCAATGTTTTGCTGACACTGCTGCTTCAAGAGGTGTTTCTCACCCTTTGGACTATGCTTTTCATAATTCCCGGAATAATAAAAGGTTACGCGTATTCTATGGTGCCTTACATACTGGCGGAAAACCCCAATCTTTCGCCAAGGCAGGTCATCGATATTTCAAACCGAATGACAAAGGGATATAAATTCCAGATATTTGTGCTGGGACTTTCCTTTATCGGATGGTATCTGCTGGGCGCGCTCGCCTTTGGCATAGGAACTGTTTTTGTAGTGCCTTATGAGAGGGCGACCATGGCTCAGATGTATCTTGCGGTCCGCTCTAATGCGCTCGATACCGGAAGAGTGTCTCTTTCCGAGCTTGAATACGGTTTATGACCTAAATCAAAACAGCCCCTGTGGTCGGGGCTGTTTTTGCATCATTTTATTATGCGGCTTTCGAGGTAATAGCGCTTATCAACGGCTTCGCCCATCGAAAAGCTCTTGCGGACGAAGGCTCCGTTCTTTCTCACAACATCGAACAGCGAGTCGCGGTCGAATGGCGGGAAGATTATCGCAAGGCGGTCGCTGCTCTCGGCTGCAAGGTCAAGACACTCCTGCTCGCCGTGGATATATTCAAGCTCTGCCTCCGGGTGGCTTTCCAGCCATTTATCCAGCTTGGGCTGCAGCATCTGAGCGTCGATGACTTCACCGGAATCAAGCCCCAACTCACGGGTGACCTGCGCGGGATCGACATGGTAAAGCAGGCGGTGGATAGGCTCGAAGCGCAGGGCGGGGTCATGCAGGCTGACTATCTCGACAAGGGCGAAACGGGCGGGGTGGTTTTCCGCCTGATCGTCGGTGAGGGTGGCCTTTACCTCTTGCCAGCAGGCTTTGGCGGCGGCGAGAGAATGGTTGCCGTCACCGACCGCAAACAGGAAGTCGTCTCCACTTTGATCTTTGAGCTCATCAAGTATATCGGCGGTCTTTTTCAAATCGGGATAGGTATCGACACAATATCCTGTGCTGTGTCCTCCCGAGCACATCAGAGTGAAATCATAAAGGCACTCAAGCTCGTCGATACGGCTGTCGAAATAGTTCATCAGCAGGTTCTGCTTATCGTTTATCAGCACCATGATATGGGGCAGCTCGACAGGGGCGTTGCGGCGGATGGCGATGCGGGGAGGAAGGCGGTCTACCACGGTGGCTTCGGTGGCGCGTATCATCGATTTTGCGGACTTGGTGTAGTCATACTGCTCAAGATCGATGGCGGCGATAAGGCCGCGGCGGATGCCGGAGGTGGTGCGGCGGCGAAGGTATATAAAACATTCACCGATATCTGTGAGAACTTTTTCGGAAAGATACTGCGCCATGGTGCGGTTGATAGCTACGGTGCGTTCGGCGGCGTTGTCGTTGAGATACACCTCGGGCAGCGTTATTCTGAGTGCCGAGGGGGCATCACCGACTATATCCTCGACAGCCTGCCAATATTTGGGCTTTGCCGAAAACTGGTCGCAGGCGATAACCGAAAATTTATGAAGGTCAACATTTTTATTGGGAAGAATTATAGACGGCAGATGCAGTCCCACCTTGGCGAGAGCCTGGTTGATATTTTCCATAATACACCTCAAAATTTCGGCGGCTTTAAGCAGATGCTCTTAGCCGCCGTTTAATATTTTATTGTTTATGCTATAACTCTTACGCGAATGACACCATCGATCGCCCTGATCTTTTGGATGCTTTCTTCACTCGGCTCGCTCGAAAGGTCGAGCAGAGTATAAGCCCATTCGCCGCGGCTGGAATTGAACATATGCTCGACGTTGTGACCGCCATCGGCGAGAACACCGGTTATCTGGCCTATCATATTTTTGATATTGCGGTTGATTATAGAGATGCGGTAAGGCTCGGTCCTGGGCATTTCACATCTGGGCAGGTTGACCGAGTTGATGATGTTGCCGTCTTCGATATATGCCTTGAGCTGCTTTGCAGCCATCTTTGCACAGTTCTCCTCCGATTCGGGGGTGGAGGCGCCGAGATGAGGGGTGGCGATAACGCCCTTGCAGCCGAGCAGCTTTTCATCAGGAAAATCGGTGACATAATGGCGGAGATGGCCCGATTCAAGAGCGGCGATGACCGCGTCATCATCAACGAGGCCGCCGCGGGCAAAGTTGAGCAGAACAGTGCCGGGCTTCATGGTAGAAATGACGTTTTCGTTTATCATGCCGCGGGTGCTGTCGTTGAGCGGCAGGTGAAGGGTTATGTAATCGCAGGTCCTGAATATCTCATCAACAGTCTTGACGTGGATGATGGAGCGGGTGAGGCTCCATGCGGCATCGACCGAGAGATAGGGGTCATAGCCGAGGACCTCCATGCCGAGTCCCTTGTCGGCGGCGTTGGCGACCATAACGCCTATCGCGCCAAGGCCGATAACGCCGAGACGCTTGCCTGCAACTTCGGGACCGACAAACTGGTTTTTGCCCTTTTCGACCAGCTTTTCGATGTTTTCTGCCCCCTGCTTATGCAGATCGGAAAGCCAGTCGCAGCCGCTGACGACGCTTCTGCCTGCAAGCAAAAGACCGCAGAGCACAAGCTCCTTTACAGCGTTGGCGTTGGCGCCGGGGGTGTTGAAAACAACTATCCCCTTTTCAGAGCAGCGGTCAACAGGAATGTTGTTATAGCCTGCGCCGGCTCTCGCGATACCGAGCAGCTCGGCGGGCAGCTCCATCTCGTGCATATCGGCGGAGCGAACTAATATACCGTCGCAATTTTCACAGCTGTCGGAAATGTTATAGCAGCCGGCATCCAGCTCGGAATAAATAATGTTGGAAATCTTGTTCAGCGTTTTTATATTATACATTGAAAAACATCTCCTTATGAAATACACCTTTTACTCGTAAAGGGGGAATTTGTCACAAAGCTCGGTGACCTCAGCTCTGATGCGGTCGGCACTGTTTTCAAAATCGGTTGCGGCAAGATAGATCCAGTTTGCTATCTTGACCATCTCGGGCTCCTTGAAGCCGCGGGTGGTAACGGCGGGGGTGCCCACCCTTATGCCGCTGGTGACAAAGGGGCTCTGCGGATCGTTGGGTACGGCGTTTTTATTAACGGTGATATAAACCTCGTCAAGACGGTGCTCAAGCTCTTTGCCGGTGATGTTGAGGTTTTGCAGGTCGATGAGCATGAGGTGATTGTCGGTGCCGTTTGAAACCATATTTACGCCGAGGCGGGCAAATTCCTCTGCCATTGCCTTTGCGTTTTTGACTACCTGCTCGGCGTATTCCTTGAAAGAGGGTTGGAGCGCCTCACCAAGGCATACTGCCTTTGCGGCGATGATATGCTCAAGGGGGCCGCCCTGAGTTCCGGGGAAGATAGCCTTATCTATCTTCTGCGCAAGCTCTTTCTTGCAGAGTATCATGCCGCCTCTCGGTCCGCGCAGCGTCTTGTGGGTGGTGGTGGTGACTACGTCGGCATAGGGGACCGGCGACATATGCTGACCGCCCGCTACAAGACCGGCGATGTGAGCCATATCTACCCAAAGATATGCACCCACTTCCTTGGCGATGTCAGCAAAAATATCAAAGCGTATCTCACGCGGATATGCGGAAGCGCCGGCGATGATCATTTTGGGCTTATGCTCGAGGGCGAGAGCGCGGACGTTGTCATAATCGATATAACCGTTTTCATCCAGCCCGTAGGAAACCATGTTGTAGTGCTTGCCTGAAAAGTTGACGGGAGAGCCATGGGTAAGATGACCTCCGTTTGCGAGGTTCATGCCGAGAACGGTGTCGCCTACATTTACCAATGCAAAATAAACCGCTTCGTTTGCCTGAGCGCCGGAGTGGGGCTGAACGTTGGCGTGCTCCGCGCCGAACAGTTCACAGGCGCGGCGGCGGGCGATATCCTCTACCACATCGACGCACTGGCAGCCGCCGTAATAGCGCTTGCCGGGATAGCCCTCGGCATATTTGTTGGTGAGCACCGAACCCATAGCAGCCAAAACTGCCGGAGATACGATATTCTCACTGGCGATGAGTTCTATGTTGCGGCGCTGACGCGCAAGCTCGGAATTCATGGCGGCGCCAAGCTCGGCGTCATAGCCTGAAACGAACCCGATCGAATCCATCATCTCTTTAAACATTTTACAGTTCCCCTTTCGGTGATAACGTGGTATCATATTAGTCGGATGCAAAATATTTAACGGCATCACTTTATCACGTTTTGAAATACAAATTATAGTATAAATCAATTTAACGTATTAAATCAACAGCAAAAATCACATATTTTAAATTTCTGCTTAAATCACGAAATAAAAACTAAAAATTGGAGCACTTATTATACAATTGCCAATTAAACATGATCGGAAAATAAAATTGCAGCCGAAACGGAGGATGGAGCATGGGCGCAGCCGCGATGATGGGAACGGAAGAAAAAAACAAGCTTGTTCAAATGATAGAGGAGCTGCCATTTTGGGCGCAGAGTATACTGAGCATCCTTGCGGTGGTCATTGCGGCCGCGATAGTCGGCGCTGTCATCGGCAAGCTTTATGCCATGGTCAAATACCCCGACCCCGAAAAGCACAGTGCCGTTTCGCCCAAGATAAAGGTGGCGTTTATCGTTTTGCTGGCGCTATGCTGCTGGTGGCTGTTCTCGACCATGATGGAAGAAAACGAGCCGAAGGATGAATTGGCCGGCGGCACAATGGCTGCCGTTGGGCATCAGTCCGCTGCTATGATGGGCGGGGTTCAGGGGGCGATTGCGTGGTGACGTTATGAGCGTTAAAAGAAAAATCGCAATAGCGGCTGCCGCTGTAATATTGGCGGCGGCAGCTTTTTATACTCGCCCGCTGGCGTTGTCGCAAATATGCGGAGATATAGATATTTTGCAAAGCAATTGCGTTCATGGGTATTATACAGATTCGCCGCGAATGACCGAGGACGGCAGATTTGAGATCGAAGAAGATGATGAGCGGTTTTTGAAGATCATAGAGTTGTTCAAAAACAAAAAATTCAAGCGTTCGCTATGGAACTTTCTTCCCAACGGCACCAAAATGCACAGATTTGAAGACGGAGATTTTAAATGGGAGGTAATGTTTGATTTTAACGAAATAATGCTGCCTGACGGTTCTAAAGGATCAGGCTCGGTGATCCGCGTCAGCAATTTTTTCGGAGAAGTTTTAGAGATCCATTTTAATGGCGACACATGGCGCTGTGATGTAAGTGATAAAGATACATGGCTTGAGGAAGTGATGTCGCTTATAAAAGGCCCGCTTTTGGTATAAGGATAAACAACAAAAAGCCTGCGAGCAACGCTCACAGGCTTTAGCTATGTAGTGATCAAAGATTAACGATCCTGCATTCGGTGGGTTCGATGATGCCAAGGCGCTTGGCAACATTGACATAGACCTGAGGATCGCCCGAGGTGCAGAGGGTGAAGGTTCCTTTCTCCTTGCTGCTGAAGGAATTATCCATCTCGGCGAGATAATCCTTAACGGCGTTAGCCTGCTCAAGAGCGGGGTTGATGAGGGTCATCTCGGGATAGCACTGGGCAAAGTTATCCGCTACGATGGGATAATGGGTGCAGCCGAGGATGAGGTGCTCGACCTTCTTGCGGGCGAGGATGTTATCGACCTGGGTGCGGATCTCAGTGTTGATATCGTTCTGGTTGAAATCTCCGCGATCGACCAGCGCTGCGAGCAGGGGGCTGCCCTTGCCTACTACCTCGATGGAGGGATCCTGACGCTGGATAAGGGTATCGTAGTTTTTGCTTGCAACGGTAAACTCGGTGGCAATGAGACCGACACTCTTGATACCGGATCTTACAACGTAATCGGCAGCGGGGGATACGATGCCGATGATCTTGTAATCGAAGCAGGGGGCGAGAGTTTCAACGAGGGTGGAGATGGTGTTGCAGGCGATAGCGGTTACCTTTGCGCCGTTGTCGCCGAGGAACTGGAGCATCTTTTTGCTCAGCTCTACGATCTGCTCCTTGGACTTGTTGCCGTAGGGGCAGTTTGCGCTGTCGCCAAAGTATATGATATCTTCACCGGGAAGAATTTTCTGCAGCTCACGTACTACGGTAAGACCGCCTATGCCAGAGTCCATAACGCCTATAGGTCCGGAAAGCTTTGCCATAATTATCATTCTCCTTCGCCGCCGGTGCGAATTTTAAATTTTGATGCGGTCCGCCGGCAAATTTTGAACCGCATACCATACTAACTTTATCATAACGCATCGGTTTAAAATTGCAAGGGGGAAAATCAAAAAACGTCGGGTTATTGCAAAAGGGATATATTTAAGAAACCATGGCTGATATTTTGAATCGGCTGATACTTAATGGAAAGCATATAGCTATACCAAATCATGAAGCAAAAAAATCGGATATCCGTTGCAAAAATGATTGACATTTTTTGAGCTAAAAGCTATACTATTTGCGTAAAAAGGGAGTAGCTTGCGCCATCTTTGGCGTAGCGTGATGCGTCAGTACGAGAATTATCTCCGCACACGGTTTAAAAAGCAAGACTTTTACCGCAAAAAAGGCGGTAAAAGTCTTTTTTGTTGCACAAGAAAGAAAAAATTTGGACGGAGGAAGGATATGCTTATTATTTCTAATCTGCTTGCCATAACCTGGCAGCAGGCGGTCATGTGGGTGATAGGCGGCTTGCTTATCTACCTTGCAATCAAAAAGGGTATGGAGCCGACGCTGCTCCTGCCGATGGGCTTTGGTGCCATACTGGTAAACCTGCCGTTTTCGGGCGCGGTGGATCAGATCTACGATGGCGTTGTTGAAGAGGGCGCTATCGACGTTCTTTTCAGAGCGGGTATTTCCAACGAGCTGTTTCCGCTGCTGCTGTTTATCGGAATAGGAGCGATGATAGATTTCGGCCCGCTGCTTTCAAACCCCAAGATGCTGCTTTTCGGCGCTGCCGCACAGTTCGGCATATTCTTCACTCTTGGGCTGGCTACACTGGTCGGCTTTGAGCTAAAGGACGCTGCCTCTATAGGCATTATCGGCGCCGCTGACGGTCCCACCTCGATAGTTGTTGCAAACTTCTTCGAAAGCAACTACATCGGCGCTATCACCGTTGCCGCTTACTCATATATGGCGCTGGTGCCGATAGTCCAGCCCCCTGTTATCCGCCTTATCACCACCAAAAAGGAACGCTGCATCCGCATGGATTATGCTCCCGAGAGCGTTTCTCAGCGTGTTAAGATACTTTTTCCCATCGTTGTCACCATCATTGCAGGCATTGCGGCTCCCCGCTCGGTGGCTCTTATCGGCTTTTTGATGTTCGGCAACCTTATCCGTGAGTGCGGCGTGCTCGGCGGTCTTTCTCAGACTGCTCAGGATGTGCTTGCCAACCTTATCACCCTGTTCCTTGGCATCACCGTTGCCTCCAAGATGCAGGCCCATATGTTCGTTACCAAGGAAACTCTGCTGATACTCGCTCTCGGCCTGGTGGCATTCGTATTCGATACCGTTGGCGGCGTTTTCTTTGCAAAGTTCCTCAATCTCTTTACCAAGAATAAGATCAACCCAATGATCGGCGCTGCCGGAATAAGTGCGTTCCCGATGTCTGCGAGAGTTATCCACCGCATGGGTCAGCAGGAGGATAATCAGAACTTCCTGCTCATGCACGCCGTTGGCGCAAATGTTTCGGGTCAGATTGCGTCTGTTATCGCCGGCGGTATGATACTCAGCCTGGTGGCTAAGTGAGAAAGGAGCGACAGCTTATGTTTGGTTTGAATATACCGGCTCTTATCTCCACTTTTCCGATAATGCTTCAGGGAATGGGCGGAGTTTTTGCCGTTATCATAATGGTTTGGATATCCATCGTACTGCTTACCAAGATCTGCAAATAAAACGTATATCAAAAAAGCGCTTATCCCGGTGTGGGATGAGCGCTTTTTGCGTCGCTGAGCCTATTTGGCCGCCGCTTTTTCGGCAAAGCTGTTATCCACCAGCTTGGAAAACTCCACTCTGCCGTCCAGTTCGCCTGCCTGCTCCATTACCGTCTGCAGACGGTCGAAGGGTTCGGGCTGCATGACCGGGGTGGTCATAAAGGCATCGATATCGGCGTGGCGCTTGCATACCGTTTCAAGCAGACCGATATCGGTATCGGGGAAGAAGGGGGCGATAGCCTCTGCCACCTCGGCGGCGGTGTGGGCGGCTACCCACTGCTGCCCCTTGTAGATGGCGTTGACAAAACGCTGAGCGGTATCAGCATTGTCAGAGAGCCAACTCTGCTTGGCATAGTAGCAGGTGTAGGGTATCTCGCCCGAAAGCTCACCGACCGATGCCAGCACATAGCCTTTGCCTTCCAGTTCCACAGCGGAGGCGGTAGGCTCAAACAGCGCTACATAATCTCCCGTTCCGCCGGTGAAGGCGCCGGCCATAAGTGCAAACTGAACGCTTGAATCGACATAAAGATCCTTTTGGGGGTCAAGGCCCTGCTGCCTGAGCACATATTCCAGCGTCATTAGCGGAACCCCGCCCTTTCTGCCGCCGATGAGATATTTGCCGCGCATCTTCTCAAAAGTGAAATCGGGGTCAGGCTCTCTGCCGACGATGAATGCGCCGTCACGCTTGGTGAGCTGAGCGAAAACCTTGGGGTGATCTTCTTTGCCCTCCTTGAGAACATAGATGGCGGCTTCCGGCCCCGAAAAGCCTATCTCTGCCTGATCGGCAATTACCGCTGTCATTACCTTGTCGGCGCCCTGACCGTTGGTCAGCTCTATCTCCAGTCCTTCCTCCGCAAAAAATCCGAGGGTGATGGCGGCATACTGCGGAGCGTAGAATACCGAGCGTGCAACCTCGGTCACCCTGACCTTTTCAAGCTCATCGGGGGCTTTGGCGGAACCGCAGGCGGCGAAGGTCAGTATAAGACTAAGGGCCAGCGCTGTTAGAGCGATACGTTTTCTCATTGGACTCTCCTCCTGAAAAGTTATCGGCTGCCTCGTTTTGCCAGCAGCAGCCGTTCGATATATTGTATGCAAAAGAACATCAAAGTGGCAATCAGCGAGAGTATCACGACGCTTGCCATTACAAGGTCCAGCTGGAAAACCTGGCTTCCGTAGACGATGAGATAGCCCAGACCCGCCTTTGAAATGAGAAATTCACCGACGATAACGCCAACCCACGACATTCCGACGCTGACCTTCAAAGAGCTTATCATCACAGGGATATTGGCCGGCAGTACAACCTTGGTGAGTATCTGACTCTTTTTCGCGCCGAAGGTTTGGGCAAGCCTTATCATGTCGGAGTCGGTGGCGCGAAAGCCGGAAAGCACCTCGAGCACTGTTACCACGATGGAAACGGTGACCGCTATCACCACTATTGCGGTGGGGCCCGCCCCTATCCAGACTATAAAGATGGGGCCGAGCGCTATCTTGGGCAGCGCATTCAATATCACCAGATACGGCTCCATGACGCGGCAGAGAAAATCTGAGCACCAAAGTGCCACCGCGATGAGCGTTCCCAGCACCGTTCCGCAGATAAAGCCGGCTATCGCCTCAAGGCTGGTGACGAGGACGTGCTGCATCAGCTCGCCGCGCATGAAAAGCCTTGCTATACTTGCCGAAAAGCGCGACGGACTGCTGGTTATGAACGGGTCGATGATGCCGAGAGCCGCGGCAGCTTCCCAAAAGATGAATATCGCCGCAAGTATCGCTATTTTGGCAAAGCACACCAGCAGCTTATCGCGGCGCGACGCCGCGAGCCATCTTTCGCGGGCGGCGGAGACCTTGTTTTCAGACGTGGACATCGATATCCCTCCATATTCTGTTGAAATATTCCCTGAAGGAGGGATGGTCGCGGCATTTGAGCGGTGACGGTCGTTTGGGGCCAAAATCGATGGTATAGACCGATTTTACCGTTGCGGGACGCCGGGTGAGAACGATGACCCTGTCGGACATGGCGATGGCCTCTGATATATCGTGGGTCACCATCAGGGCGGTCTTTTTCTCGCGCCGTATTATCGAACAGATGTCATCCGCAACTGCAAGGCGGGTCTGATAATCCAGCGCAGAAAATGCCTCATCGAGCAGCAGCAGCGAAGGCTGCACCGAAAGCGTTCTGATGAGCGCCGCGCGCTGTCTCATCCCGCCCGAAAGCTGGGAGGGAAAGCTGTTGCGAAATTCCCAAAGGCCGTAGGTCTTTAAAAGCTGGTCGGCGCAGTCGCTGCAGCTGTCGCCCATTATCTCGCTGCCCAACATGACGTTTTTATAGATGGTGCGCCACGGGAAAAGGCTGTCTTTTTGAAGCATATAGCCGATACGTCCGCCGTCTCTGAGCGTTACATCGCCCGAGGTCGGATCGAGCAGCCCCGACACTATCGAAAGAATGGTGGATTTTCCGCATCCGGAGGGTCCTATCATGCTCACTATCTCGCCTTCGTTTACCGAAAAGCTGACATCGGCAACCGCTTCGGTCTCGCCCTCCGACGACTGATATGTTAAAGCAAGCCTGTCGACCTTTATGACCGGCGCTGCGGACAGGTTTGAATATTCCATAGGCAAAACCTCCTCAAAAACATAATATTCAAGGAGGCGAAAATGTGTCGCTGAAAACAAAATAAAGAAATAAGCCGTTATTCGACAAAGAAATTGTATCAAACAGTTGCAATTTAAGGCACTAAAGTGATATAATTTAAAAACTTTATGCTGCTTATTGAGAGAGAGGTTTTTAAAATGCAAGCTGCAGTAGTCGTGGGTGGACAGGTCATCATCATGGGACTGATCACTTTGGTAGGTATATACAGCAAAAAGAAAGGATTCCTCAACGAGGTCTCGGCAAGACATCTGAGCACATTTTTGCTCAATGTTGCGCTGCCTTGCGTTATGATATCCTCGCTTTACCGTGTGAAAAAGCAGGAGCTGCTGCTCGGATTCGGGCTGGCTTTTCTGCTGGGCGTGCTGATGCATATTCTGGCAATAATCTTTTCAAAGCTGCTTGTAAAAAAGCGGGAAGGTTATGAAACACACGCCGACAGATTTTCTATCGTATATGCAAACGCCGCATATATGGCTATTCCGATGATCCGTGCCGCTATGGGAGAGGACGCTACCTTCTATGCCACCGCCATCGTTGCGGTGTTCCTGCTGTTCCACTGGACCCACGGCGTGCTTGAGCTGGGCGGCGAGTTCAACTCCGCTAAGCTGGTCAAAAACCCCTGCATCATATCGGTAGTAGTGGGCCTTTTACTGTTCTGGTTCCAAATACAGCTTCCCGCTCCTGTGATAGATACCATCAAGCTGCTCGGCGGTCTCACCACTCCGCTTTCTATGATAATCGCCGGTGTATTCCTTTCTGAACTCAAGCTCTCCGAATTGAGCGGCGTCAAGCTGTATTGGGCTGCGATAGTCAGAAATATCATCGTTCCGGTCACGTTTATCGGCATCACTATGCTGCTTGGCTGTTCTTACTGGTTTGAGGGCGCCCGCCCCGCAGTGATCGCCGCTATCTACAGCTGTTCCTGCCCGTCTGCCGTTTCGATAATACTTATGAGCGCTTCGCTCGGCAAGGATGCGGTATACCCCAGCAAGCTGGTTGCGATAACCACCGTTATGTCGCTGGCTACACTGCCCGCGTTGGCTGCTCTTGCCGAAATGCTTATTAAATAAGAGATCACGTAACAAAACCGCCCCCTGTCTCAGGGGGCGGTTTGCGTTTGCTTTTATCTGTTTTCAAAATATGTAACGCAGCAGTTTACGATATACGCCGCGGCATAGGCAACCATGATCCCGGCGACGATATCGAGGGGATAGTGCATCATCAGATAGATGCGCGAAAAAGCAATAAGCTCAGCCAGCAAAATTGCCGTACGCCAATAGTTTTCTTCGCGCAGCATCAATGAGAACGCCGCGGAAAAAGCGTTCATGGTGTGACCCGACGGAAAGGAATAAGGCTCCGACGAGGGAGGTATGAGCAGCGATATTGTTGGATCAACGGTGTAGGGGCGCGGACGCGCGATGAAATTTTTCAGCAAAATATTGCCGACTAAAAAGCACAGCAGCATCGAGAGAGCCATGGCGACACCCGATTTTCTCGTGCTGCGGCGCAGCAGCAATATCAGCGCGACTGCTATCCAAAAAACTCCGCCGTTGCCAAGCGATGTTATAAACGGCATCGCTGTATCGAGGGGTTCGCATTTTACGATACCCTGGATAAAATATAGTAGTTGTGAATCTAACTGCTGTATTATATCTAACATATTTTAAAACTCACTTAAAAATCCGCAGAGCAGCGCGGTGCGTTCCAGCGACTTATCGATATCGGTGTACTCATGCCATGCGTGTCCGCCGTCACCAACCGCACCTACACCGTCGAGGGTGGGAATACCCGCGAAGGAGGTAAAGTTGCCGTCAGAACCGCCGCCGACAGCGACTTCGGAGATCTCAAAGCCCATATCGGCTGCTATCTTTTCGGCAAATTTATAAACCATCACATTGCCGGGGGTACGTTCAAAGGGAGGACGGTTCATATCGCCGACTACCTTCAGCTTTATGCCTTCGCGGCTGGGCTTGATGGCGCTTATCTTTTCCATCAGATCCTTTGCTGCCGCCGCGGTGGAAACGCGGAAATCTACCAAAAGATTGCAGGCTGCAGCGACTACATTCCTTGCTGTTCCGCCCGATACCATGCCGACATTGACGGTAGTGCCCGCTTCGAGATCGGTGAGAGAGTGGAGATAGGTGATGATCTTTGCAGCCTCGTCTATTGCGCTGACGCCCTTGGTGAAATCGGCGCCGGAATGGCTGGGGATGCCTTCTATCTCTACCGTTATCATTCCGACGCCCTTGCGCACGGTTTTGAGTGCGCCGTCACTTGAGGGCTCAAGAATGATGGCGGCCGCGCAGTTCGATACCATATCAAGAATGATAGGCTTGGAGGTAACGCTGCCTACCTCCTCATCCGAGTTGTAGACGACCTTTACTTTTTTATTTAGCGGCAGTCCGAGGTCGTTGATCGCCTTAAGTGCCCAAATAAGAGAAATATCGCCGTATTTCATATCAAAACAGCCGGGACCCTTTACGATATTACCGTCGCAGGTGGTTTCTTTGGAGCCAACCGGCCAAACGGTATCATAATGACCGATGAGCAGTATCTCGCGATCTCCGCTGCCTGTCTCAAAAACGATGTGATCACCGAAATTTTCTTGGGGGAGGCGTACGGTATCGATGCCGAGGCGATCCTTTACCATATCGCACAGCAGGTCGGCGCATTTGTTGCAGCTTTCAACATCTCCCGTGGGGCTATCCGCTTTCACCAGCTCCAGCAGGTCGTTGACCAGTGCTTCACGGTTTTCCTTAAAATACAGTTTGATTTTTTCGGCGGTCTGCTTGTCCATAGTGTGCCAACTCCTTTAGATATGTTTTTCGTCTATTGTTTCGGGCAGTGCAAAGAGCTGCTCCAATTCTTTTGCCGTCATCTCGCGGCTTTCACCTTCCTTTAAGTCGGATGGGAGGGGAAGTCCGCCTATTTTTATACGCTTGAGCATTATCACCTTGCCGCCGTTTTGGTCGAACATTCGGCGCACCTGATGGTATATACCCTCAAATATCATCACCTTACCGCAGGTGGGGGAATCTATTTTCAGATATGCGGGGGAGGAATATTCCTCTGCCCCGAGGTAAACACCTTGCAAAAACTTCTGCCGCAGCTGCTCGTTGAGTATCGGCGCATCCAGTTCAAATTGATAAACCTTGGGCAGATGCTTTTTAGGCGCGAGGATACGGTGAGAAAAATCGCCGTCATCGGTTATTATCATCATGCCACCGGTGTATTTATCCAGTCTCCCTGCAGGGAACAGTCCCTTTCTCATAAGTTCGGGCGGCAATATGTCTAGCACTGTTTTTCCGTCGTGGTCATCGGTGGAGGATACCACCCCAAGAGGCTTGTTCATAACGATATAGCTGTGCTTGCGGTAGCTGACCGCCTTGCCCCGGATACATACAGCTTGAGTCTCAGGGTCAAGCTTGGCGCTTCCCTGCTTTACTGTCACTCCGTCGATGGTGACAGCGCCCGATAAAAGAAGCTTTTTAGCATCGGTTCTGGAACATCCGGCAGCGGTGGAAAGCAGCTTATCCAATCTTATAAACGCCAAAAAAACGCCCCCTTATGCCGCTTTGGTCAAAGATAGATGTTTTTCGCATTATCTTGTTAAAGCATAGCATAAAGAGGGCTTTTTTGCAAATGGTCATCCTGCATTGGCTGTAAGATCTTCGGTAGGGAAACGCAGTCCTTCCATGAAGCCGTCAAGACCCAGCGAACAGACATCGCCGCCTATCGCCTTTCCGCCGCAGACCAGCAGATTCAGCCTGACATGATCCTCGCCAGACGGATGGTTGAGAACATTGTAGCTGTAGCGCATACAGCGCTTTCCGCGCCACCTTGAAAGATCCGTGCCCTGCTGCTTTTGTATCTCGTTATATTTCAGATATATCTCGTCAAATTTTTTAGGTATCACTATTTCTATGGCTTCAGCGGGCTGAGGTTCGACCTGCCAGCCCAGTCCCGTAATGAGCTGCTGCCGCTCTTCCTCTGTTTTGGCTGCCTCACGCTTTATCGTCAAACCGGTTTCCATTGCGCCATCCGGCATGAGGCTCAGCACCACTCTTCCCGCTGCCATAACGGCTATCAGCAAAAAGAGCAGCAGTGTTGAGCGCCTGAGCTTTCGGTTGAATCGAAAGGAATACATAAGCATTTTATTCACCTCGCTCAACTATATGCGTTTTTTCACAGTCAAAGAACATGGGGACAGGCTCAGTTTATGCAGTTATATGCTTTTTTCACAAAAATGGCTTTAGAAGGGGCATATTGACAGTTTTTTCTCCAAAGCTCTTGCCAATAGTAGCCTTAACATATATAATATAAACATATGTGAGAATGAAAATATTCGCTCGCAGTATGCAAAATAAACAATATGCATGAATATTTTTGTGCATATTGAAAGGGGTTAACAAAAATGAAACAGTATCTCGCGGACAAAATCAGAAATATAGCGCTGGTAGGTCACGGTTCGGCGGGAAAGACCTCGCTCGCAGAGGCTATGCTCTATCGCGCTGGAGCTATAGATCGTCTTGGTAAGGTTGAAAACGGAACCACCGCTTGCGACTTTGATCCCGAAGAGACCAAACGTATGGTATCGGTTTCCTCGGCAGTTGCTCCCCTTGAGTGGAACAACACCAAGGTGAACATCATCGACACTCCCGGATCCTTCGACTTTGCCAGCGGCATGTACGAGGGCATCAGAGCTGCAGGCAGCGTTATCATCGTTGTTTCTGCACGCAGCGGTGTGAGCGTCGGCACCGAGAAGGCTTTCAAGCTTGCTCGCGACCAGCATAAGTCTGTTATGTTCTTCATCAACAAGATGGACGCTGAGCATGCCGATTTCTACAAGGTCCTCGGCCAGCTCAGAGATACCTTCGGCGCAAGCGTTTGCCCGATGATCGTTCCTGTAAAGGACGCTAACGGCAACGATTGCTATGTCGACCTTGTTGCCAACAAGGCATTCACCCACGCTAACGGCGACCGCCGCCAGGGTTCTATGCCCAATGTAGGCGATTTCGTTGAGGAATGCCGTATGATAATCTCCGAGGCGGTTGCTGAGGCTGACGATGACCTGATGGAGAAGTTCTTCGGCGGCGGCACCTTCACCACCGAGGAAATGATCAAGGGCATCAACGAAGGCCTTAAGACTGAGCGCATCTATCCCGTAGTATGCGGTTCCGCTACCAACCTCGAGGGCATCGACGCTCTGCTCGACGCTATCGTTAACCATATGCCTTCCGCTAAGAACGCAGGCAACGAGACCGGACTTGACGCCGACGGCAACGAAGTTGACGTTACCGTTGATATTCTCGAGCCTCTCGCGGCTTACGTATTCAAGACTGTTGCCGACCCCTTCATCGGCAAGCTCTCTTACGTTAAGGTCATCTCCGGCAAGCTTTCCGGCGATGTCAATCCCATCAACTCCAGAACCGGCAATCCCGAGCGTTTGGGCAAGATGATCTATGTCACCGGCAAAAAGCAGGAGGACGTTACCTCTGTTGCGGCAGGCGATATCTGCGCGGTCGCAAAGCTTTCTGAGACTCTCACCGGCGATACTCTTTGCGATCCCAGCCGTGTAGTTACCCTCCGCGAGGTCGGCTATCCTCACGCTACCCTGACCATGTCTGTTGTTGCCAAGAAGAAGGGCGATGAGGGCAAGATAGCTCAGGGCATCCAGAGACTTATCGAAGAAGATCCGGTAGTTACCTTCGTTCAGGACGCAGAGACCAAGCAGCAGCTGCTCTCCGGCCTCGGTGATCAGCATCTCGACGTTGTTGTAAGCCGCCTTAAGACCAAGTTCGGCACCGAAGTAGGACTTGAGAAGCCCAGAGTTGCTTACCGTGAGGCTATCCGCAAGAAGGTCAAGGTCCAGGGCAGACATAAGAAGCAGTCCGGCGGCCACGGCCAGTTTGGTGACGTTTGGATCGAGTTCGAGCCCTGCGAGAGCGAAGGCCTCGAGTTCGCTGAGAACGTATTCGGCGGCTCGGTTCCCAAGAACTTCTTCCCCGCAGTTGAAAAGGGTCTTCAGGACTGCATCAAGAAGGGCGTTCTGGCAGGCTATCCCATGGTTGGCCTCAAGGCTACCCTTGTAGACGGCTCTTACCACCCCGTTGACTCCTCTGAAATGGCGTTCAAGACCGCTGCTTCGTTGGCATATAAGGCCGGTATTCCTCAGGCTGGTCCTATGATCCTTGAGCCTATCGGCAACCTCAAGGTTTACGTTCCGGACACCTACACCGGCGACATCATGGGCGATCTCAACAAGCGCCGCGGCCGTATCCTCGGTATGAACCCCTGGGGCGACGGCACTCAGGAGATCGAGGGCGAAGTTCCGATCAGTGAGATGTACGACTTCACCACCGCTCTTCGCTCCATGACTCAGGGCAGAGGCAGCTTTGTTCTCGCATTCGAGAGATATGAGCAGCTTCCCTCTCACCTTGAAGCAGGCGTTATCGCTGAAGCTAAGGCACTGGAAGAGGACGAATAAGATACAACCAAACAATAAAACCGCGGCGCTCATGCGCCGCGGTTTTTTGCTGTTTGCCAAAGAGTAAAAGTTTTTGAAGGTCAAGGAAACTTTTTTCAAAAAGTTTCTTTG
>CAZSEO010000019.1:0-32644 GCA_964605985.1 uncultured Oscillospiraceae bacterium
AAGCCTCTGCGCAGCTTCCCCTTTTCGGCAACGGTGATTATACCGGTCTCCTCCGACACTATTACAACAACTGCATCGGAATTTTCACTCATTCCGAGACCTGCACGGTGTCTTGTGCCCATCTCCTTGCTTATCGTAAAGTTATCAGAAAGCGGAAGGAAGCATCCGGCTGCAACAAGCCTTCCATGGCGTATCACCAAAGCGCCGTCATGCAGCGGCGAGTTGGGGAAAAAGATATTTCCCAAAAGCTCAGTACTGGGTTCTGCATCTATCACCGTTCCGGTTTTGATTATCTCACCCAGGTTGCTTTCTCTTTCCAAAACCATCAGCGCGCCTATTCTGCGCTTAGAGAGAAAAGATGCGGCTTCGCCGATAGCTCCAATAGTTTTGTTCCACTGATTATTCAAATCATCTGCCGAGCTTTGAGTATTAAAAAGCTGCAGCTTGGAAAAACGGGTCCTGCCCACCTGTTCAAGAGAACGTCTGAGTTCAGGCTGGAACATGATAAATACCGCCAAAGCACCATATTGGAAGATATAGGTTATCAAAAAACTCAGCGATCTCATTCCCGCTATGGATGCGATGGCATATATACCCACCATAACCGCCAAGCCCTTTATAAGCTGACTTGCTCTGCTGTCACGCAAAAGACGTATCGCATGATAAATAAGATAAGCAACTACGGAAATGTCCAAAAAATCAGCAAAGCCAAACGAATTGACTATACCTTTCATATCGTAGAGAAATATTTCCATACTTCACCTACCCCTTACATCAATATTATAACATTATAATTTTACCACAATGGTGTTGATATCACAATTATCTATGCAAATTTTTTGTATTTTTACAATAATAAAATTACCGTACCATCACTTTATAAGGCAAACAGCCATACTCGCCATCCCTTCGCCGCTGCCGGTAAAGCCAAGTCCCTCTTCGGTGGTCGCTTTAATGCTGACCCAGTCGGCTTCCATGCCGCAGGCGCGTGCGATATTTTCACGCATTTCATCAATATATGGCGCAAGCTTGGGACGCTGGGCAATTACCGTTGCATCGATATTTTCAATGATATATCTCTTGCTTTTTAAAACCGCAACTACCTTTTGAAGCAGAACAAGGCTGTCCGCGTCTTTAAATGCCGCATCGTTATCGGGAAAAAGCTTGCCTATATCTCCAAGCGCGGCAGCACCCAAAAGGGCATCCATTATGCTGTGTGTAAGAACGTCCGCATCGGAATGGCCCAAAAGTCCCTTTTCATAAGGTATTTCAACACCGCCAAGAATGAGCTTTCTGCCCTCTGCCAGCCTGTGAACGTCATATCCCTGTCCTATCCTCATTTTGTTTCCTCCATCTGCTTCAACAATGCCGCCGCAACAGCAAAATCCTCCCTGGTGGTCAGCTTGATATTGCTGTAGCTGCCCTGTGACAATGCCACCTTGATCCCCAGCGCCTCAATGAGCTGGCAATCATCGGAATATTCCTTATCCGCGGCTTGATAAGCATCTAAATAAAGCTGTTTTAAAAAAGTCTGCGGGGTTTGTATCTGATACAGATGATCACGGTCAAGCGTTTCGGTTATCAGGCCGTTTTCACCCTTTTTGATGGTATCCTTTACCTTTACCGCCGCTGTTGCCGCTTTATATCTTGCACCGGCAACAAGCGAATCGGCTATGACCTTTTCACTTACCAGCGGACGAGCACCATCATGTATGCATAAAATATCGATATCATCTGAGCAGGCCGCCACGCCTTTATATACCGAGCGCTGTCGGGTCTCTCCTCCCGATGTGACACGCTTGAGCTTGCTGAATTTCTTAGGCAAAAGCATCTCGTTCAATTCATTTACAAGCTCTTTTCGAGTTACAACAACTATTTCATCTATAAATCCGCAGCGCTCAAAAGCCTCCACAGATCTTACGATAACCGTTTCTCCCGAAAGCTCAGTCATAAGCTTATCGAAACCCATACGGTTAGAAGAACCTCCGGCTGCTATGATAGCGCAAACCTTATATTGATTTTGCTCGAAAAACAGCATACAGACTCATCCTTTCAAAAACGCCTGCCCTGCTAAAAAACAGGACAGGCTGTTTTCATTTTGTAAATATCAATCTCCGTACAACGCTCAATACCGTTTTTTTTGGTTTTGGCACAGTATACTCCGGAAAATATACAGCATTTCTGCCGCCGGGTCTGCGAACGGCTGTATCGTCGCTCCGTTTCGGCTCATCGAAAAAACTTGCTATCGATATTAACTTCCGGCTCAGGCAAAGAAGTATCCACTTCCGTCACAGCTTTCTTGCCCTCAACAGGACAGTCCACCTCTTCAAGCATACGGTCGAGCTCGTCAAGCTGAGCGGTAAAATCGTTCATGATATCTTCTATGCGCCGGCGGGCATCTTTAAGCTCACTGCGCATCGATTTTATCTGCAACGCGACCTTTTCGGTAGTAAGAACAGCATTGCCCTTGATCTCCTCAGCCTTCTTTTCGGCATCGGCAACAGTTTCGCTTGCGGTTCGCTTTGCTTCGAGCAATATCTCGCCAAACTGTGCCGAAAAATCATCGTAACGCTTAGCCTTGAACTCATAATTCTGCGCCTGAAGAGTCAGCTGCTTATTCTGATCCTTCTGCTGGTTGAGCTGCATCTCCTGTTCAACGACACGCTGCTTCTGCCTGCCGACTTCGCCGCGCAGCGATTCGACTACCGTGTTGAGCTCTTTTATCTTGCCGCCACGTTCTTCGATCTGACGCTCCATCTCGATTATCTTGGCTTCAAAGCTTCTGACCTGCGCCGAAAGCTCATCCCTCGCGGTGGAAACTTCGTCGATTCGGTCGTCAAGCTCCTTTCCCATATACCTGTTCTGTTCACGCAGCTTGTCTATATATTCCAGTACTTCCTTTTTCTCAAAACCGCCGAAAAAGCTGGTTCTGAGCAGCACCTTTTCATCAGCATAAAGCTTTCTTTCCTGCTCTGCCATTATGAAAACTCCCTTCAAGCAGTATTGATATCTTTGAAGATACCGGCTTATCTACATAATTATAGCATCAAACGCTTTAATTACCAATATGCTTTTTCAAAGTTCAGCAATTTTTCACGCGCGGCTTCCGCCCCACTCGACCACCGTAAAGCCGTCACGTTCAAAAACGGGCAGCTGCTGCGGCTCTATATCTATGGGAGCATCTATAGACTTATACACCATATGTACCCTAAGTATCCCGTCAGGCTCGGGCGTTATCTCAAGCGGAGCTATATTTTCATACTGCTCAAAAGAGAAAGTTACAAGGTTATATTGATTTTGGCTCATTTCCGGCGCCCAATAGGTTATAAAATCGTTATATTCGCGTGGGATAAGCCCCATATGCTGAAGCTTTTCTTTCAAAAAAGCTTCAATATCCTTGCCCTTTACCACAAATCCTTCAGAAAAGTCCCAATCGACCGGCATATCGCCCTCCCAAAAGAGGTAATAATGCTCAGATCCGTCGGAATTTATCAGCTTTCCGTCAGGAGAGGCGGTGACCTGCCAGCCGTTGTTATAAGCAGGATAGGTATATGTAAAATACTCAGCCGGATAGCCCAGCTTGACAGAAACCTCGGTCTCGCGCTCGGGATAAAGGTATATTACAGGCTTGGCGGTGGTAGGATTTACTACTACCTCACCATCATTTATGCCGTCAGGCTGCGGGGGCGTATCGCTGCTGACATTGGGATAAACACCCTCAGCAGGGGGTTCGGTAACCGGGGTGTAGTAGTTTAGGTCTATCTCATCGACCGAGCATACATCATAAACCCCACAAAGCGCATCACGCAGTTCCTCAAAGGAATAAAGTTTCTGATCCAGCGATTTACCCTGTTTGGTAACGTTGTTGTAATAGGCAGCTTTTTCATCATCATAAAAACAAACACCGTATTCATCATCAGAAAAACGCAGCGCAAATGCCGAGGTATTTTCAGGCGCAAAGCCAAAATCAAGCAGCTGCGCCTCTATTCCCTCGGTGACGGTGAGAGAAGTACGATTAATGTAATTTCCCTGCTCAAACGGCGTAAATTCCGGCAGCGACTCAGGATAGTATATTATCAAACCATCCTCCGATAAATCATCTTTATTGAAAACTATCTCTCCCGCAAAGCTGCCATCGTCCTTGTAGTTGACAAGCATTCCCGCGCTGCCCATTGATGCACACTTCAACGCGATTTCAGGGGTACTTCCGTTGCTTGCTATCGTGTCAACGTGAACAAAGAGCATTTCATATATCGGATAAGAAAATTCCATCCCCATATCCGATCGCAGCTCAAGATTGTTCCTTGCTCTTTCATGCGGAAAATCCTGAGAAATATCGTCCATATATTTTTTCGGAATGTTTGTCAAAACATCGTAAAAGCTACTGTAAGCTGTGATCCAGCTCTGATTGGCAGGTGCATTGGAAGCGTACAGCTGTTCAAGCTTTTCCGTCTCAGACGTTTCCGCTGTGCCGTCATCGGTAGACGGATTGACCTCAACATCCTCGCAGGCAAGGCAGGGTGGCTGAGTTATTTCGGGAGTCGGCTCAACGACAGGGATATTTTCAACATCGGTGCTTTCAGATGCTTTCACCTGTTCCGCCGAAGAAACAGCGAAACTTTCCGCTTTTGACAGTTCGTTGTTCGTTATCTGCTGTTCAGAACTTGCTGCCGGCTGCTGTGCGCTGCATCCGCATATCATAAGCATTAAAGCCATAATTAAGGCGATCGCTTTCATAAAATATCCCCCTTTTTCCATATTTTATATTAAGTGTATCAAAACGTCCGTTTTAATGCAACGAAGCAATAAGTAAAAGTTTTTGAAGGTCGTAAGGGAACTTTTTTCGAAAAAGTTCCCTTACCCGTCGGAGACATAGAAAAAGCCCTCCGTTTTCACGGAGGGCTTTTGGCAAATATCATCACTTCTTAGCGATATGTATGCACTTCTTGGGACAAGCCTCAGCACATTCGCCGCAGCCAACGCACTTGCTCTGATCGATATGGGCAAGATTATCGGTAACGGTAATAGCCTCATGCTGGCAGGTCTTGACACACTTCATGCAGCCGATGCAGCTTGCCTTGCAAGCCTTCATAGCCTGTGCGCCCTTCTGCTTGTTGTTGCACATTACAAGCAGCTTGTAGTCAGCGGGGATAACCTCGATAACATTGTTCGGGCAGGTCTTAGCACAAAGTCCGCAGCCGATGCAGGCATGGGGATCAACATGAGCAACGCCATTCTTAACATAGATAGCGTTCTGGGGACAAACCTTAGCGCAGTCGCCAAGGCCCATACATCCGAAGGTGCAGGTTCCCTTGCCGCCAAAGAGGATCTTGGAAGCCTTGCAGGATTCCATGCTCTGATACTCATACTTATCGGTGGTATTCTCGCAGGTACCATTGCATCTTACAACAGCGACCATGGGAATGATTTCTCCTGCTTCAAGTCCAAGCAGAGCGCTGATGCCCTTTGCAGCGTCAGCAGCGCCGGGAACACAGAGGTTAGCTCTGGTCTCCTCGCCGGAGATAAGAGCCTGTGCGTAAGAATCACAACCTGCATATCCGCAGGCGCCGCAGTTTGCACCGGGCAGGCACTCACGAACGGGACCGAAACGCTCGTCAACCGGAACAGACATAAACTTGGATGCAACCGAAAGAACTACTGCGCAGATAAGTCCGATTACAGAAACAGCAATAATTGCCAAAACAATTCCACTCATAGTTAAATATCCTCCTCAATTACTTGAACAGGTTTTCAACCACGCCGGCAAATCCCATAAAGGATACCGAAGTGATGGAAGCTGCTACAAGAGTGATGGGAAGTCCCTGATAAGCCTCGGGAGCCTCGCAGCCCTCGATGCGGGAACGTACGCCGGAGAACAGAACCATTGCGAGCAGGAAGCCGAGACCTGAACCGAAGGAGTTAGCCATCGACTGAGCAAAACCGCCCATACCAAGGTGACCGTAGCTGTCAACGTTAAGAACGGTAACACCAAGAACACAGCAGTTGGTGGTGATAAGGGGCAGGTAAACGCCCAGTGCCTTATGTAAAGCAGGGATATACTTCTTGAGTATAGTCTCAACGAGCTGTACAAGAGCAGCGATTACAAGAATGAATACGATGGTCTGCAGATATCCGAGTCCATTTGGATCGAGGAGGTACATCTGAATGGGATAGGTTACAGCGGTAGCCATAAGCATAACGAAGATAACTGCAACAGACATACTGAAAGCGGAATCCAGCTTTTTGGAAACGCCGAGAAACGGGCAGATACCAAGGAACTTGCAAAGAACGTAGTTATTTACAAGTATGCCCGACATGATGATAATAGCAAATTCTTTCATCTATCAGCACTCTCCCTTCGCTTCGCAGCCGCTTTCGCAGCCTTCACATTCTCCGCCGCAGCCAAATTCCTTCTTCTTGATAGCCTTGCCCTTGGAGATCTTGTTAACAAGAGCGATCAGCGAGCCAAAGCAGAAGAAGCCGCCGGGTGCCATAGTCATGATGGAAACCTGATATCCCTCAGGGATAAGTCTCATGCCAAAATAGGTGCCGGAACCGGGGATCTCACGCAGGGTGGACATCATCAACAGAGCCAAGGTGAAGCCGAGGCCCATGCCGACGCCGTCAAGCGCGGAATCAACGATGCCGTTCTTAGCTGCGAACATCTCGGCACGGCCAAGGATGATACAGTTAACAACTATCAGAGGCAGATAGATGCCGAGCGCAGCATCAAGAGCAGGCGCATAAGCCTTAACCACCATCTGAACGATGGTTACAAAACCTGCAATGATAACGATATAAGCAGGAATACGAACCATGTCGGGAACGATCTTTCTAACAGCAGAAATTGCCATGTTAGAGCAGATGAGAACTACCGTTGCGGCAAGACCCATACCGATAGCGTTGGAAGCCTGGGTGGAAGTTGCCAAAGTAGGACAGGTACCAAGAACGAGCACCAGAACGGGGTTCTCTTTGATTATACCTTTGATAAGTGTAGCAAGTTTATTATTCACTTGATTAAGCCCCCTTTACAATGCTGTGAGCCTGGAAGGCCTGCTCAATCATACCGATAAAGCAATTGGAAGAAATGGTAGCGCCGCCGATAGCGGAAACACCGGAGAGAGAAGCATCCTGACCGGGGAACTGGCTCTGGAAAGGAGCTTCAGCGGTCTTGGCGCCGAGACCGGGAGTCTCGGAGTGACCCATGGTCTTGGTTCCGGTGATCTTATCATCAGAGCTGATACCAACGATGATCTTCATGGTGCCGCCGTAGCCCTTGCCTTCGCAGATAAATACCGAGCCTGCGCCGTTGGTGGCCTTGTAAGCCTCAACGATGCCCTCGGGCATACCGTCGGTTGCAACCTGCTCGAAGCCGTCAGCGGTGGGAAGCACCTCAAGGCGTGCAGCGTCAGCGGCAGCCTTTTCAGCAGCTGAGATGATGGGGGTAGTAGCCTGCTCGGTAAATGCGAGCGCCGCAGTGATAACAAGACAGATGATGGTCAGCACCGCGATAGGCATTACAAAATCCTTTTTAATGTTGCTGTTCATTTTGCTGCACCTCCTATGGGCTTAGTCATAGTAAGGTTGGAGATATGAGGAGTGATGATGTTCATCAGCAGGATAGCAAAGGAAACACCCTCGGGATAGTTGCCGAATACACGGATGAGCATGGTGATGCAGCCGCAGCCGATACCAAAGATAACTCTGCCCTTTGCGGTCTGGGGAGAGGTGCTGTAATCGGTAGCCATAAAGATAGCGCCGAGCATCAAACCGCCTGCAAAGAGGTGTACGCCAACGTTCTGTCCCATGAGCAATGCAAGAACTGCAACGGTGCCGATGAAAGAAACGGTGATATGCCAGGTGATGACCTTGCGATAAAGCAGGTAAGCAAAGCCTACCAACAGAGCAACAGAGCTTACCTCACCGATACAGCCGCCTATCTGACCGATAGCCATCTTGATAACAGAGGGGGTGGGCTGATTGTTTGCAACGAGGGTAAGAGGAGTTGCGCCTGCAACTGCATCCGGATAACCGGTTACCCAGTCGGTCATGGGGCTTGCAAAGGAGATGAGCATTACTATACGTGCGGTGATAGCAGGGTTAGCAAAGTTCTGACCGATGCCGCCGAACAGCTGCTTAACAACAACTATTGCAACGATGGAGCCGAAAGCTGCCTGCCAAAGCGGGATGCCAACAGGAAGGTTGAAAGCAAGGATAACGCCGGTAACAGCAGCGGAAAGGTCGCTGATGGTGATCGGACGCTTGCAGCCCTTCTCAAAAACATACTCGGAGCCGACTGCGAAGATAACGCAGACAGCAACAACGAGAAGCGGACGCACACCAAAGTTGATAACAGCCCAAACAAGTGCGGGAACCAGTGCGATAAGCACGTCGCGCATGATGGTCTGGGTAGTATCCTGATGTCTGATGTGCGGCGAACAGGTTACTATCATAGGATTACTCACTTTTGTTCACCTCTTACTTTTTCTGTGCAGCGGCAGCCGCCTTAACAAGGCCCTTGGAAAGCTTGTTAACAAGAACCAGCTCTCTCTTTGCGGGGCATACGAACGAGCAGCATCCGCACTCCATGCAGAGCATAACCTTGAGCTTGTTGAGCTTATCAACGTCGCCTGCCTTATATGCGCGCTCGATATTGGCGGGCATAAGGTTGATGGGGCAAGCCTGGATGCAGCGTCCGCATCTGATGCAGGCGGTAGTGGGAGCAAGGGTTGCTTCCTTCTCTGCGAATACCAGGATAGCATTGTTGTTCTTGAGCAGCGGGTAGCCGTCGTTGGGAACAGCCATACCCATCATGGGACCACCGTAGGTGATCTTTCTGGGCTCAGCCTTATAGCCGCCGCAGAACTCTACCAGCTTCTCGATAGGAGTACCGATAGGAGCAATAACGTTCTGGGGATTCATAATCGCGGAACCGTCGATGGTGCAGCTCTTCTCAACGAGAGGCATACCGGTCTCGATATACTTGGATACGAATACCAGCGAGTTAACGTTGGAAACGATGCAGCCAACGTCGAGGGGCAGCTTGCCTTCGGGAACGTCACGGCCGGTCGCGTTATGTATCATGACCTTCTCACCGCCCTGAGGGTAGAGAGCAGGCATAGCCATAACTTCAAAATCGGGGATATCCTTTACCTTTTCAGTGAGGATCTTGATAGCCTCGGGCTTGTTATCCTCAATGCATACGATGGTCTTCTTCTGACCTACATACTTCTTGACAAGCAGAGCGCCCTTGATGAGATGATCTGCATCATCGATCATGGCACGGTTGTCGGAAGTGATGTAAGGCTCGCACTCTGCGCCGTTGATAAGAAGATAATCAACAGCGGAAGGATCCTTAACGCTGAACTTTACAACGGTCGGAAATCCTGCGCCGCCCATACCGATAAGGCCGCTTGCTCTTACTGCCGCAAGGAACTGCTCGGTATTCTCAACTACGGGCGGTACTACCGACTCATGGACTTCCTGAAGTCCGTCAGCAGCGATAACGATAGCCTTAGATACGCCGCCAGGGCCCATCTGAAGCTCATCGATAGCAGTGACCTTGCCCGAAACGCTTGCGTGAACAGGAACGCTGACGAATCCGCCTGCCTCTCCTATCACCTGACCGACCTTGACAAGATCTCCGACCTTGACACACGGAACGCAGGGCGCGCCGATGTGCATACCCATCGGGATAATGACCTTGTCGGGAGTCGGAATGCGCTGCGGCACACTCTCTGTGGTATTCTTGTGATGAGGCACATGAGCACCACTCAGTCTTTTAATAGACACTGATGTTTCCCCCTATACTAAAAAGTATTTATTTGGCTGTCTTATCAACATGCTGAAGATAAGGCATAACTAACTTTAGTAATGTGCCGGTGATAACGCCCATAACCGCGCCGGAAAGTATCATCACAGGCAGATAATAAACGGTGTAAAAGGATTTGAGGATCATACCCGCCAAAACGAGCTGTCCCACGTTGTGAGAAATAGCTCCGAATATACTGAGGATCCCGTTTGAAAGCCCAAAGCCGCGTTTGATCAGCGCCATGACAGCTACCGATAAAATACCGCCGGCAAAGCTGAGCGCTCCGCCGACCGGACCGCGCATCATCATGACGAAGGCAGATTTTAAAAAGCAAACGGAGATGCTTTGCTTTACCCCTCCAAAAAAGAGACAGTACATCGTTACTATATTTGAAAGCCCCAGCTTGACCCCCACCGGCAAAAACGGCAGAACGGGCAGCATCGACTCAAGAAAAGAAAGCGCCAGCGCAAGCGCGAGCATCAGTCCCATAAAAGCTATGTCGTAAGCCTTGCTTTTACCGCCTGGTGTTGACATCGCGTTTCCTCCGAGAGCTAACTAACAAAATGGTAGTCTGTTTTTGCGGGATTGGGCTTTACCCTATCCTCTAAGGATGGAGATATATAAACATCCTTGTCTTTGGTAACTGCAATTATCATGCAGTCCTCCCTTTCAAGGAACTGCGGCAAGCCCTCGCTGCCTTTCAGAAAAATCATGGTTGAAAAACAGTCGGAAAGGGTCCCATTTTCAGAAAATACCGTGACCGATATCAGATCGCTTTCAGACGGTCTGCCGGTAAAGGGATCGATGATATGATGATATCTTACCCCGTCTTTTTCAAAATATCGCTCGTAATCTCCGGTGGTAGCCATTATCAGTCCGTCAAAATCAACGGTAGCGATATATTCGGCCGCATCTCCGCGCGGATCACGAACTCCGATGATAAAATCTTTTCCATCCGGCTTTTTGCCGTGCATCATTATGTTTCCGCCGATCGAAACATATCCCTCAACGCCGTTTTTTTGAGCGATACTTCGCACCGCTCCCGCGGCATATCCCTTTGCGATACCGCCGAGATCGATGCTCATCCCCTCTTTTGCAAGCATAACAGTCTTGCTGCTGTCATCAAAAATAATGTCTTTATAGTTAACAAGCAGCCTTGCCGTTTCGATATCCTTATCAGAAGGGATCTGCGGTTCGCTGGCGGTAACATTCCAAACACCGGTCAGCGGAGCAACTGTTATATCAAAAATGCCGCCCGACTGACCGCAATATTGCACCGCCTCTTTTAAAAGAGAATAACTTTCATCGGAAATTGCGACGGGATGCTTTCCCGCCGCTTTGTTGAGCTTTGATATTTCACTTTCGGGATAATACATGGAAAGCCGCTGCTCGATATCACGAAGCGCCTGATTTATCTCATCAAAATTCTGCTGAGCATTTTTTCCATACCAACGCTGTTCAACAAAGGTATCCATTATAAACTCAACACCGCTGAAAACTTCGCTTTGCTTTGCCGAGCCGCATCCGGAGAGAACTGTAAGACAAACAAGCAGCACTGTAAAAATAATTTGTTTTGCCGCTTTCATTATCATTGTATCTCCCTATATGAAACTATCGTTAAAAGTTTGTCATTCATCGTCCTATAAGGCGCAATAACATACAATATATTTTTATCTCTTTTTCACAAAAAAGTCAAGTAAATAATGATGTAAATAAATTAGTTCAAACTATGAAAATTGATAATAAAACTTTACTATCCTATAAATTATTATCTGCGCCGGCGCGAGAGATAATAAAATGATACTGTCATCCTTATCAGAAACAGAATCGATGCCAAAACAGCAGCCGTCAAAAGGAGGTAATAAAGCTTTTTGGTCTCAGCGGTCTTTTGATTGGCAAGCTCGATCTCTTTAAGCTGCTTCTCATAGAGCATCCGGTCAGAGGTTATAGAATATATATCTTCAAGTTCCTCTGTTATACTTTGATAAGCTGTTGAGACTGCCTTTTGATATTCTCCATCTTGAAAGGACTGCTCGACCTTTTTATCCAGTATTTCTTTTAATACGGCGTCGGAAAGCCTGCTCTTTAACGCTTCTCCCTGAATTATATGATAATTTTCTTCAGCTACCGATACCACGAGCAGCACTCCGTTATCGCCCATCTCGTTTTTAAGATAGATATCCCTGCTATACTGCTCTATGCTCTTTCCCCCGAGAAAATCAACAACGGCGACCGCAAAACGGCATCCGCTCTGCAAAAAGATGGTCTGGCCTTTTTCGTTGATATCCTCTTCCAGCTCAGCAGATAACACCTGTGCTTCATCCAAAACAAAAAACGGCTCTCTTTTATCATCCGCAAAAGCTTTCGGCTCGATGATAAAACAAATCACCGCCATTATCGGTATTATTTTTTTTAAAACAGATGAAAAGCGCATAATTTCCCTCCATTGCAAGCGGCGGATGACCAAAGCCATCCGCCGCCTGGTAAGCTTTTACTTGCAGAGACCGAGCGCTATCTTGGCAAACACCTGAGCGCCAATGGAAATCGCCTTTTCATCGATATCGAATCTGCCGTTATGATGCGGTCCGTTGATGGGGGATCCGATTATCATCTCGGTAGCCTTGCCCCCCTTGGACTGCACTCTTTCCATCATGGTGGTGAAATCCTCGCCTCCGCCGAAATCCATATCATCAATAATCTCGGTGATAAAATCAAGATCGCGTATCGAACCCTTGATATTTTCCACCAGCTCGGCATCGCAAACTCCGTTGCCCGCACCGCCCATAAATACGCTCTTATATTCACATTCATACATATCGGCAGCCGCCTTGCATACTATCTGCGCCTTATCGAGCATATATTCGTTGATAGAAGTGGTAGCGCCTCTGGTCTCAACGGTCATCACGGCATCCTCGGGGATAACATTTCTGCCGGTGCCTGCCTTGAGGGTACCGATATTGATCCTGCTGCTGCCGGCGCTGTGACGCGGGATAGCAAGCAGATTGAGCACCGCGGTAGCCGCAGCAGCGATCGCATTCCTGCCCTGCTCGGGATTTACACCGGCGTGGGAAGCCTTGCCCTTATAATAAACATCAAACTTGGTGCTGGCAAGGAAGCCGTGAGTTCCAATAGCAATAGCGCCGGTCTTATTGAGTTTGAGACCGAGGTGAGCGCCGATTATGTAATCAACGTTATCGAGAACACCGGATTCGGTTATAGATTTTGCACCGCGCAGGCCTTCCTCAGCAGGCTGGAAGATCACCATTACCTTGCCGCAAAGCCGGTCTTTGTAAGCGAGCATCAGCTTGACAGCGCCGAGGCCGATAGCTGCATGTCCGTCATGTCCGCAGGCATGCATAAGGTTTGTATGCTTGGAGAAGAAGCCCTCTTTAACGGGCCTGTGATCGGCGTCGGTCGATTCTGCAACGTCATTACAGTCGATATCAACACGAAAAGCAACGGTGGGACCGGGCTTTTCGAAATCGATCTCGGCAACACATCCGGTAAATCCGCCGCTCATAGCGGAGATAATATCTTCTCTTCCGCACTCTTCAACAGCTCTTTTTTCGCAGCTTTTAAGATATTCCTCAGAAGGCACGCCATACATATCTTTTTCAGAATGTATCGACCGACCGTAAGTGACCTTTACCCCCATCTCGGTGAGCTTTTCAATGATCTTTACGGTAGTGCGATATTCAGTCCATGCAGACTCGGGATAGCTATGAAGGTCGCGTCTAATGCCTATAAGTTCCTTTTCAAATGCATCCATATCGATGCGGTCAAAACCAAATGCCATGACAGATGCCTCCTCATTATTATATATAAATATATTATCACATCATTATTTCAGTGGCAATTGATTTATTGAATTTTGCCGTTTTAAAGAGCGTTTCGAAATCAAAGGGCGGCGCTTTTTCACCGCACCGCCCTTTGATTTCTGTTACTTGCAGTTGTCGCTCTTCTTATTCTCAGACTTCTGATTTTCGGTCTTGTTGTAGGACTGGTTGGAAGTCTTGTTGCTGCCGGTCTGGTTATTGGACTGATTTCCGGTCTTGTTGGAAGATTTATAATTCTTGTTTTCCATTGCGATCACCTCTCTTCGGTATTTATTCTTTGTTTTTAAATAGATTTTATTCATCATCTATTTGATATTTATAACAAAAATGCTCTTATATATTTATGCGAAATTCCCTCTTGTGATTCTCACACCATTGTGGTATGCTTAATACAACGAAAGATAAATGTTTAAAGAAAGAAACATAACAAAATACTACTCTCAAACAAAAATTGAAAGGGGCAATTTATAATGTCTGAACGCAAATTCTTTATCTGTGAGCATTGCAAAAACCTGGTAGCTTCCATCCATGATTCCGGCGTTCCCATGATCTGCTGCGGGCAGAAAATGACCGCGCTTGAGGCCAACACCGTTGAAGCAAGCCAGGAAAAACACCTTCCCGTTGTTACCGTTGAAGGCAATATCGTTAACGTTGCTGTTGGTTCGGTAGCTCACCCCATGATCGAAGAGCATCTCATTCAGTGGATATACCTCCTCACCGATAAGGGTGTTCAGCGCAAGAGCCTTTCTGCCGGCGAAGAGCCTGTTGCAAAGTTTGCACTTCTCGATGGTGAAAAGCCTCTCGCAGCATACGAATACTGCAATCTCCACGGTCTCTGGAAAACAGAGATAAAGTGATAAGTCTGATATATCCTCCTTCTTTCTTTCAAAAAACAGACCGCTGTGAAGCCTCACAGCGGTCTGTTTATCTATCATATTATATTTCTTCAATGGATTTGAAGCCTTTGCCAAGCGTTTCAGCTGCAGTGGCGATTATTATAAACGCCTTATGGTCAACACCGTATACCAGCTGCTTAAGCTTTACTATCTGGCGATTTTCAACCACGCAGATAAGCACGTTTACAGCGCTTTTGGTATACCCTCCGTTTCCGTTTAGAACAGTAACTCCGCGATCCAGCTTTACAAGCAGCTCCCGGGTCACCTCATCCCCTTTTGCGGTTACTATTATCGAAAGCTTTCTCGACTGTGAACCGAGTATTATCTTATCGATAACAGTAGAAGAAACAAATATCATCGCCACACCGTAAACGATGGTATCGGCATTTTTATAGGCTATCGCAGCGGCTGTTACCACTGCTGCGTCAAGTATCAGCGTAATATTGCCCAGAGATAGATACGGATACTTTCTTTGCAAAAGCTTGACGAGAATATCAGTTCCGCCGGTGGAATGGCCGCGCAAAAGCACTATCCCAAGCCCCGCGCCGAGCAGCGCGCCGCCAAAAAGCGCACATGCAAGCTTTTCTCCGCTGTAAGCAGGTACATCCTTTACAATTACGTCGGTGGAAAGCGATATAAGGGCAACTATCCTCAGCGTACGTATGGTAAATGTGGTCCCAAGTGTTTTCCAGCCCAGCAAAAGCAGCGGTATGTTGAGTGTAAGGCTGACCAAGCCGATCGGAAGCCCGAACAGCACATACAAAACCGACGCTATACCCGAAACTCCTCCGCCTACTATAAGGTTTGGCGCGGTAAACACCTTGATGCCTATTGCAATAAGGATAGTTGCAAAGATCTCAGAGATAAAATCTTTTTTAAAGTATTGTATCGTTTCTGTCATCAGAGATCGCGTCTTTTTCATTTGTATCCACATCCAGTATAATTTCAAAAAGTTCTCTAATGCGCTCGCTTTCTCCCGAAAGGTAAAGCCAGCCGAATAAAGCCTCAACACCGGTGGCAACGCGATATACCGAAACATGGGTATGCTTGGGAGCAGTTACTCCGCTTGCGTTTCTTCCGCGTTTAAAGACATTCATCTCCTGCTCGGTGAGAAGGGGTTCTATCTTTTCAAATCCGCGACACTGCGCGGATGCGCATACCATCTCGACTGTCAGCGCGTGGAGCTTTTTTGCCGAAAGGCTGGTGAATTTTCTCACCACCTGCTCGCGCGCAAGCATCTCATAAACTCCGTCGCCCACAAAAGCAAGCGTCAGCGGATTTATCAGCCTAAGATCCGGCTTTTCATCGGAAAGAAGCATATTCTTTTCACCTTTTATCTGACGTAGTCAAATTCGAATCCGTCGATATCAACGGTATCGCCCTCATTGATGCCCATTTCTTCAAGGCGGTCGATTATTCCGCTGTCACGCAGCGCACGCTGCATATATTGCAGCGACTCATAATCGTCCATATTGCTGCCGTAAAGGATACGGGCAAGCCAATCCGCCTCGATATAGTATACCCCGTCGTCGCCCTTCTTTATCTCAAAGGATCTTCTGTTGACAACAGTATCAGCCACAGGAATGGGATCCGGCTCATAGCGAAGAACGGGAGGCAGCTTATCCAGCTCAGCAGAGATGCAGTTCATAAGATCATCCACGCCCTTTCGGGTAGCGGCAGATATCGGGAATACACGGTATCCCCTCTCCTCCATCTCGTTGCAGAAATCGCACAGCTGCTCATCGGTAGCGATATCGCTCTTATTCGCGGCAACTATCATGGGACGCTCAGAAAGCTCAAAAGAGAAGTTTTCAAGCTCGCGATTGATAAGCTCAAAGTCCTCAATGGGGTCTCTGCCCTCGCAGCCCGAAACGTCAACAACGTGCACCATAAGGCGGCAGCGCTCAACATGTCGCAAAAATTCGTGGCCCAGTCCAACGCCCTCAGAAGCTCCCTCGATAAGACCGGGGATGTCAGCCATAACATAACTCTTCTCGGCATCGACCTTAATAACTCCCAAAACGGGGGTAAGGGTGGTGAAGTGATAGTTGGCGATCTTGGGCTTTGCGGCGCTTACCACCGAAATGAGGGTGGATTTTCCGACATTGGGGAAACCTACCAGGCCAACATCTGCCAGCAGCTTCAGTTCAAGCTGTATCTCAAATTCCTCGCCGGGGAAACCGGGCTTGGCAAACTTGGGTATCTGTCTTGTTGGGGTCGCAAAGTGCTGGTTGCCCCAGCCGCCTCTGCCGCCTCTGGCGATGACCACCGGCTGGTCATCCGATATATCGGCAAGAAGCCTTCCGCTTTCCTTTTCGCGAATAAGCGTTCCCATCGGGACCTTTATGATAAGATCCTCGCCGTCTTTTCCGGTACACTGACGGCTTCTTCCCGGTTCGCCCTCAGGGGCGTTATATTTAGTCTTATACTTAAATTCCATAAGGGTGGTCTTGTTGGTATCGGCAACAAATACAACGTCGCCGCCGCGTCCGCCGTCGCCGCCGTCGGGACCGCCCGCCGCAACATATTTTTCGCGATGGAAGGAAACAGCGCCGTCGCCGCCCTTTCCTGCTCTTACCCTTATATAGGCCTTATCTACAAACATATCTTTTACCTCCTCTTTGGGGGTGGTGGATATTCTATCTTACCCAAAATATCACAGGTGATGACATTTGATCGGTATTTTAACGCAAAAAATCCCGAGCGAAGGCCCGGGATTTTTGTTTCTGTTCTTAGTTCTCAGCTGCGTAAACAGAAGCCTGCTTCTTGTCGCGGCCAAGGCGCTCGAAACGGAGAGTTCCGTCAACGAGTGCAAAGAGGGTATCATCCGAACCGATACCTACGTTGGTGCCGGGATGGATGTGAGTGCCTCTCTGACGAACGAGAATGTTGCCGGCCTTTACAAACTGACCGTCAGCGCGCTTAACGCCAAGTCGTTTAGATTCGGAATCGCGTCCGTTTTTAGTTGAGCCAACGCCCTTCTTATGTGCCATGGAATTTGCACCTCCAATAATGTTGAAATATGGTCTTACTTATGCGTTGATTGCGGTGATCTCAAGCTTGGTATAGGGCTGTCTGTGACCCATCTTGCGCTTGGAATCCTTCTTGGAGCGGTAAGTGAAGACAGTTACCTTCTTGCCCTTGCCGTTCTTAAGAGCCTTAGCAACTACCTTAGCGCCCTCAACATTGGGAGTGCCAACAACAGCGCCGTCATCCTTGCCGACAACGAGAACGTTGTCAAACTCGATAACTTCATCTGCTGCTACTTCGAGCTTTTCGACGAAAATCACGTCGCCTTCAGCGACACGGTACTGCTTTCCGCCGGTAGTGAATACTGCGTACATGTTACACCTGCTTATCTGTTCAGTCTCGCTGCGTTTGGGTGATACCCCGAAAAAGGGCATACTTATAGCCCAACACATGCGGCAGGAAATATGATAACATCAATTATAAAGCTTGTCAATAGCTTTTATCATATTTTTCCGTTTAATAAAAAGTGTATTTTGTGGCCTTTATTCTGCGGTTTCCTCTGCGCCGCTTTCAGCTTCTGCCTCACCGTTTTCAGCCTTAGTGATCATATCAGCTTCGGGGTCGGCGTTTTGCTCCTCGGGCTGCGATCCCTCGGATTCTTCCTCCGGGCGGGCTGTCTCAAGCGACATCCATGCGGGCGCCGTTCCCGCCTTGACCTTTTTGGCAGCAGCTACCCACAAAACAGCAGAAACTGCCACCATACAGGCAGCCAACAGCTGAGAAACTCTTATATTTCCCAAGGTAAGGCTGTCGGTTCTAAGACCTTCGATAAACATACGCCCGAAGCCGTTGATAAAGAAATACATCAAAGCAAGCTCGCCGGCAAAGCGGCGGCGCTTGGTGTACCAAAAGATAAAAAGGAATCCAAGCATAGTCCATACCGACTCATACAAGAAGGTAGGATGGACCGGTATCTCGCTCATTGCAAGCACTTCTTCGGCTGTAAAGCCCGACAACTGTTCAGGAAATGCGTGAAGATAATTGTCGATAGCGGGGCTGGTCATTCTCAAAGCTCCCTCATAATACCCGCCGAAAGCTTCGATATTAACGAAATTGCCCCATCTTCCGATAGACTGTCCCAGCAGAACGCCGCCCAGTGCTGCGTCAGCTCCCTTTACAAAAGAGAGCTTCCAAAACTTGCAAACAATATACGCGCAGAGCAGAGCGGCAATTATTCCGCCGTAGAATGCTATTCCGCCGTTCCATATCTGTATTATCTCATTGAGGTGTTCTTTATAATAATCCCACGAAAAGATAACGTAATATGACCTTGCGCCCACCAGCGAAAATGCGATGGAGATAAGCAGCATATCGCTGTATTTATCGCGGTTTATACCAAACTGTCCGGCACGCCATATCGCATACCAAACACCGAGTGCAATTCCCGTAACGACGATTATGCCATACCAATAGATAGTCAGCGGACCAATAAATACAGCCTCACGGTTGAGCGAAAACATCATTCCAAGTCCCGGGAATGAAAGCGGCACCGCATTGGCAGGATCTGCAAATTGAATAAATCCCATAGAAGTCACCCCTTGATAAACATTAGCTGCGAACGACCGAAAGAGCACAGCGCGAGGTATCAAAATTCTCACGCAGGTATGCCTGAACATCGTTGAGGGTAAGCGAATCGAGTAGCTCAAGCGGCTCGTAAGCGCCAAAATCGCCCAAAGATGCCAGCACCATCATTCCCGCCATAGATTCCACCGAGCTGTAAATGCCGATGTATCTTCCAAAGGCAGCGCGGCGGGCACGTTCAAAATCCTCAAGCTTGATGCCGTTCTGCTGAAGAGCATCGATACCCGCTGTGATACGTTCAAACACCGCATCAGGGTCGCGTGATTCGCCCGAGAAAATATTCACCAAATAGTTGGGTCCCGCCATCACCTCAGAGCCGAACACAGAGTTGATAAGGCCCTCATCGTAAAGCTCGCGGTAAAGCTCAGTCGATTCTCCTACAATGATGTCGCATACCATCTCGCCCGCCACCTGAGCAAGGATATTCTCCTTATAGCTTCCGGGGGTACCCTTGAAGCCTATCTGAAACAGCGGAGAAGCGACCTCAAACTTCTGTTCTACCCTGCGGGTAGCAACTTCGGCAGGCTCATCGACCGGCTTGCAGCGCACTTTGATGTCCGAAGCAGGCTGCAGCAGCTTATCGCAAGCCTTGACAACGGTATCGATATCAAAATTGCCCGCAACGGCAAGCACCATGTTATTCAGGTTGTAGAAAGAATTATAGCATTTATAAAGCGTCTCGGCAGTTATCTCAGAGATGGATTCCACCGTTCCTGCGATGTCCACCTTTATCGGATGGTTATTAAAAAGCGCCCCGAGCAGGTTGAAATAAACTCTCCATTCGGGATCGTCGTCATACATTCTTATCTCCTGACCGATTATGCCCTGCTCTTTGGCGACGGTCTGGGCGGTAAAATAAGGCTTGGTGACAAGATTTATCAGTATCTCTATCGACTGCTCGAACTTATCGGTACAGCTGAAAAGATAAGCAGTCCTGTCGAAGGAGGTATAGGCGTTTGCAGAAGCTCCGGTCTTTGCATAAAGAGCAAAAGCATCGCCCTCCTCGCTTTCAAAAAGCTTGTGCTCAAGAAAATGTGCTATTCCGGCGGGAACTTCTTCAAATTCGCCATCACCCACCGCGAAAGCGTTATCGATAGAGCCGTAACGGGTGGCAAAAAGCGCATAGGCGCCCGAAAAGCCCTTCATGGGGCAAAGCATCAGCGTCAAACCGCTGGGATGCTCGATACGGGTGTAGCCTTCATTGAGTATACGGCTGGAAACCATTTCAGTCAGCATCTTTTTCCTCCTTAGAAGTGAGCAGATAAACAGCATCCAACTGCATAAGATTTGCGGCTTGTATCACCTGATCGCGAGTAACCTTTTCAAGCAGCTGCATCTCCTGCTCGGGCGAGGCAATATTGCCCATTACTATGCGTGAAAGATACCACTCCTCAAGGGTATCGGGATAATCCGAAACGGCTCTGAGGCTGTTTTTGAGCTGCAGCCTGGTGTTTTCAAGCATCTCATCGTCAAAATCGCCGTTTCTTACAGCATCGAGCTGGTGAAGTATCTCTTGACGTGCAGCCCGGATGTTTGCGTTTTCAACTCCACAATCGACCATCATTATAGCGCCCATTCGGTCGTATCTTGCGGCGCAGTAATAACAGAGTGAAAGCTTTTCTCTTACGTTCAAAAACAGTTTGGAGGAAGGAGTGCCGCCGTAAAGCGCGGTCATCAGCCTGACCGCGGCCTGTGTCATCTCATCCCCTCTTTGGGCCATTCTGAATCCGAGAACCATCTTTGACTGCGCAACATCAAGCCGTTCAACTTCTTCAAGAAGCTCTTTACCTGCCGGCCGAACACTGCTCATAACATAGGGAACCGCTTCACGCTTTACCCCCTCGAAAGCCGTTTTCATCGTTTCGGCTATCTCGTCGGGGATCCCGTTTCCGGTGAGTATTATCTCTACCGAAGCGTTTTTGATCAATCCCGCATAGCTTTCAGCGGCTGAGGCAGCGGTAAGCGCCTTGGCGCCCTCTATCCTGCCATATTTCGGTATTGCGGCAGCATCGCCCTTTCCCATCAGAGCGCGGCACTTGGACACAGCATAGCTGCGCTTATCATTTATCTGCGCCTCAATGGTATCGATAAGGAACTGCTTTTCCAGCTCAAAGCTGTTTTGTTCAAAGCTGCCGTTATCGATAAGCGGCTCAAAAACCGCCTCCCTGAGAAGCTCGGCTGCCTGCTGCAGCAGCTTTTCACCGTTGAGCGCATATCTGTCGTCCAGCACCTTAACGCCGAAGCAAATCATCTGATTGGCGCCCGCCTTGGCAACATCAGCCGCAAGCGAGGCACCGTAAAGCGAATCAAGACGTCGGTTGAGCTGCGTAAAATCGGCGCAGCTTTTAAAACCCTTTCGCATTATAAAGGGCAGCACCGCATATCCGCTGACAGTCTGCTCGCTCATGGGAACGATAAGATTCACCGAAAGTCGGTTATGTTTGAATTTAGGGTCTCTCAAAACCGAAAAATTGACCCCATCGGTCAGCTCGGTTCTAACAAGATTTGTAGCCATATCTTTCTCTCCAAGACAAAATCTAAATCGTGCGAATATAAACTGTAATAAAATATCATGAGCGCAGAGCGCGAATGATATAATTGTCCATCAAAAGCCGGTTGCCCCGTAAGGGGCGAGGCGTTGGACATCATTTGATATAATAGCCGTTTTGCGGCTATTATATCATATTATTTCACCATTTCCAACATAAGTATGCTCAGAAAGGATGATCAGATTCAGTCCTATAAAATTCATGCCACAGAGTGTTACTCTCTGCGGCATGAATAAAGCGTTTTATCAGTCGTTTTCAGAAGCAGGATCTTCGGTTTCCTCAACCTTTTCTTCGACTTCTCCGGCGGAAGCTTCTTCAACAGCCTGCTCCTCGACCGCCTGTGACTGCTGCTCCTGCGCCGTCTTGTTTGCGGCAACAGTAAGTCCGGTGGTCATGAGACTTTCAAAATCAGCCGCATCGATCTTCTCGCAGCGAAGCAGCGTTTCAGCGATAAGGATAAGCTGATCCATATGCTCCTTGAGGGTAGCTTCAGCCTTTTCATATCCGCCCTCGACCAGTCTCCTGATCTCGGAATCGATCTCAGAAGCGACCTCTTCAGAGTAGTTTCTGCCCTGGCTGAAATCACGTCCGAGGAATACCTCACTCTGATCATTGCCGTAAACCACAGGACCGAGCTTGGCAGAGAATCCGTACCTTGTCACCATAGCGCGTGCAATAGAGGTAGCACGCTCGATATCGCTGGAAGCTCCGGTAGAGATATCGTCGAGTACCAACGCCTCGGCAACGCGTCCGCCGAGCAGCGTGATGATATTTTCTTCCATCTCGCGTCTGGTACGGTAGCTCTTATCCTCACTGGGCAGGCTCATGGTGTAGCCGCCCGCCATACCTCTCGGAATGATGGAGACCTGATGCACCTTATCGGCAGTGGACATATAATAGGTGACCACCGCATGACCTGCCTCGTGATAGGCGGTAAGCTTTTTATCCTTATCGGTGATAAGGCGGGATTTCTTCTCGGGGCCTGCGATGACCTTGATGGTAGCTTCCTCAATAGTTTCCATGGTGATAGCCTTGAGGTTCTTTCTTGCCGCAAGCAGCGCAGCCTCGTTGAGAATATTCTCAAGATCGGCTCCGGTGAAGCCCGCGGTGGAGGAAGCGATGGTCTTAAGCTCTACGTCGGGAGCGAGCGGCTTATTTCTCGCGTGCACCTTTAGGATAGCCTCTCTACCCTTTATATCGGGATATCCTACGATTATCTGACGGTCAAAGCGTCCGGGACGAAGCAGCGCCGGATCGAGGATATCACGTCTGTTGGTGGCTGCCATAACGATAACACCGGTGTTGGAGCCAAAGCCATCCATCTCGACCAGAAGCTGGTTGAGGGTCTGCTCCCTCTCATCGTGACCGCCGCCGAGTCCGGTTCCGCGCTGGCGGCCGACCGCGTCGATCTCATCGATGAAGATGATAGCGGGAGCATCCTTCTTAGCCTGATCAAACAGGTCGCGGACACGGGATGCGCCCACGCCGACAAACATCTCAACAAAGTCAGAGCCGGAGATGGAGAAGAACGGTGCGTCAGCTTCACCTGCAACTGCGCGGGCAAGCAAAGTTTTACCGGTTCCGGGAGGACCTACCAGCAGAATGCCCTTGGGGATCCTTGCGCCGAGGGTGTTGAACTTCTCAGGGTGCTTCAAAAACTCAACCACCTCAACAAGCTCAGCCTTTTCCTCGTCTGCGCCTGCAACATCGGCAAAGGTGACCTTTCTGCCCTGATCGGGGGTGCGGGTCTTGGCCTTGCCGAATCCCGCCATATTTCCGCCGCCTCTTGCCTGACGCATGGTGAACCACCACAGAGCACCCATGGCAACAATAAGCAGCAAGGTAGGCATATAAGATACCCAAAACGGAACGCTGGCTATCGGTATAAGGTTATAAACCACCTTATCGGCAGGATCGGTGCTGTTGTAATCATCCACCTTTTGCTGAACGGTGTTTATAAACAGGTTGACGTTGGGTACGGTATAAGTCTGCTTTTCGGTCTCACCTCTGAGGGTAAAAGCAAGCTCGCCGGAACCAAGATCAAAACTGTACTCTGCTACCTTGTTTTCATCGAACAGGGCGACTATCTCAGAATATTTATAGGGGCTTTCTTTTTCGGTAGGTCCAAAGGCGGTGCTGGCAATGATTATAAGCACCACGAGAACCACCAAATAGATGATCAGTCCCTTGTTATTCTTGGGATTGAAGCCGCCTTTGTGGGGACGTCCGTGAGGATGGGGCATATGCGGCTTATAGTCTCCGCCCTGCTCGTTATTATTGGACTGATTTTCGTTTTCGTTGTTAGGGTTATTGTTTTTTTTCAACAGTTTCACTCCTTGCCAAAGGTTATTTCTCGTAAACGCTTGGCTTCAGTATGCCAACATACGGAAGATTGCGGTACTTTTCATCATAGTCAAGACCATAGCCCACAACAAACTCGTCGGGCACTACAAATCCGAAGTAATCGGGATAAACCTCAACTTTGCGGCGCTCGGGCTTATCAAGCAGAGTAACTATCTTGAGGCTGTTAGCGCCCTTATCCTTTATATATTTGCTCAAATAAGAAAGAGTCATACCGGAATCGAGAATATCCTCTACGATAAGAACATCCCATCCCTCAAGCGGAATGTTGATATCCTTGATTATTTTAACAACACCACTGGTTTTAACACCGCTGCCATAGCTGGAAACAGCCATAAATTCTATCGCCGCCTTGCAAGTTACAGCACGCATAAGATCAGCCATAAATACAACGGAACCTTTGAGAATACCGACCATAAGCAGTTTTTTGCCTGCGTAATCCTCAGATATGCGGGCGCCAAGTTCTTTTACCTTTTCATTGAGCTGCTCTTCGGTAAGTAATACTTTTGCGATGTCGTTTTTCATTTTGTCATTCCTCCGATATGTTCACAAGGATAGCCCTGTGTGTGTTTGATGTTACTGCGGCACGTTGTGATACTCCAAATCCCTCCAACCAGATCACGCCCTCCTCGTCAGCAAGAATCATAAGTGAATCTCTGACCGCGGCAGGCAGCGAAGCCGAATTGAAAAGATTTTTAAACGTCTGAGTAAATTCGCGTCCAAGCGGCCGGTATTTATCCCCCGGCAGCCTGTTTCTTATCGTGATAATGTTACCTATTCTATCACAGTCTATCGCATTTTTAAATTGCAAAGAATGGTTATTTACAAAAAGTTTTATCTCTTTTTCAGTTAGTTCACGGATACAGATGCTGTGTTTTGCTGAAACAGGTTTTTTAAACGGCAGCACGTCACCGTTTGGTATGAACTTACTGTTATCAACTTTATAAGGCTTAAAGCTTTTTTTCACAGATGCAAAGTTTTCATCGCAGCTGAAAATAACATCGCCGCTGAGATTTTCGGTCCCGTTTTTATTATCCAACAGCTTATCCATAGCGCCGAGCTTTCTGGCATCGATCGATATCTCAAACTCATTGAGCATCATGCGCAGGCAGCGGAGCCTGACCGGACGTTTTTCAGCTAAAAGCATCTTTATATCGTAACGCTTTTCAAAGGTCCAAATATCATTTAAGCGTCCGAAGCCTTTAACAGCTTTTCTCACGGGAACTACCTCAGCCTTTTTCAAAGCTTCAGATGCAAGCCCGTTGAGAAATTCCTTATCTTCACGCAGCGCTTCGCTCATTCTGCCTGCTGTTTCTTCAAAAGCAGAATTAAAATCCTTGAGCTGCGGGATAATGTGATGCCGCACCTTGTTTCTGCGGTAGTCGTCTGTAAGGTTGCTCGAATCGGTGACATAACCTTGACCCAGCGTCTGCAGATAATTTTCAACGTCAGACCGGGTGCAGCCTATCAGCGGGCGGATCACATTTCCGCGAACAGGAGGGATACCGCATAAGCCATCGAGCGCCGAGCCTCTAACCATATTGATAATGATCGTTTCGGCGTTGTCCGAGAGGGTATGCGCAGTGGCAATCTTATTATCTTTACACCCATTCAAAAGTGCATCGTAACGCAGTTTCCTGGCTCCCTCTTCGGTTGAGATCCTGTTTTTTTCGCAATAACACTTTACATCGACCGAAACCGAGCTGAAAGATATATCAAGCCTTTGGCAAAGCTCTTTACAGAACCGTTCATCCCTGTCGCTCTCTTCACCGCGAAGGTTATGGTTGACATGGCAAGCCGATACTGTTACACCAAGTTCAGTTTCAAGCTCTTTCAAAACGCAAAGCAGGGCTACCGAATCGGCACCGCCCGAAAGTCCGACAGTGACATGGTCGCCCGCGCTGAGCATATTATTCTGTTTTATCGCAGATAAAACCTTAGCCTTCATCTTCCCGTCTTTCCAGCGTGTTGAATTTGGTATGTTCTCCATCCCAGCCGAGACGCACCGTTCCGGTGGTTCCGTGACGGTTTTTTGCAACGATACATTCCGCCTCACCCTGGTTTGCTGTCGGATCATCCTTTTTATAGTATGCGTCACGGTAGAGCATCATAACGATATCGGCATCCTGCTCTATCGAGCCGGATTCACGCAGGTCGGAAAGCATAGGTCTGCGGTCGCTTCTCGATTCCGGTCCGCGCGAAAGCTGTGACAGCACCATTACCGGGATATTGAATTCCTTAGCCATTATTTTAAGCGCTCGGGTCATCTCAGAAACTTCCTGAACGCGGTTTTCACTTCTTCTGCTGCCGTCACCGCCGGTCATCAGCTGAAGATAGTCGATGACCACCAGTGAAACATCCTTTAAACGGCGAAGCTTGGCCTTCATCTCGCCTATGTGTATGCCCGCGGTGTCATCGAGATATATCGGCATGGGAGAAAGCTTTTGAACAGCTACCGCCATCTTAGACCACTCATCGTCAACTATCTTACCGGTGTGAAGATGCTCAGAGGATATAAGGCCCTCGGCAGCGATAAGACGCTCGACCAGCTGCTCATTGCTCATCTCAAGAGAGAATATTGCCACTTTTTTGCCCAGTCTTGCAACATTACAGGCAAGATTCAGCGCAAAAGCTGTTTTACCCATGCCGGGACGGGCAGCAAGCACCAAAAGGTCAGAACGGTTAAAGCCCATGATGTAGTCATCAAGCCGCGGAAAGCCTGTGGAGATCCCGCGGTATTCATCGCTCTCATCGCCTGCGATTCGCTGAAGCTTATCATAGGTGTTTGCGATAACATCCTTGATGTGGACAAAGCCGGAACTGTCCTTTCCCTGGCGGATATCATATATTCCCTGCTCAGCCATATCCATCAGCAGGTCGGGGTCGGTGTTGCCCTCGCGGGAAGCGCCAACCACCTGCTCAAAGGTGGAAACGAGGCTGCGCAGACAGTATTTTTCTTTAACTATCCTTGCGTAGGCCGCAAGATTTTTAACAGCCGGAACTACCTGTACCAGCTGGGTCAGATATATCTTGGCATCCTGCTCGGTCGGAAAGATCTCCTCACGGCAGACTTTTTCGAGAACGGTGATAAAATCTATCGTTTCCGAGTTGATAAACATCCTCATCACGACGGAATATATATCACGGTGCTGCTGGCGGTAAAAATGCTCGGGGCGAAGAAGGTTCATCGCCTCGGCAACGCAGTCTGCATCAATAAGGATAGCGCCCAATACCGACTGTTCCGCCTCAAGATTATATGGCAGCTCGGCAGCAAGTCCGCCGAGATAGTTCAAAGAGCTGCTCTTTTCCAAGGCAAACCCTCCTTCGGGTAAAGCTTTATTCGCAGACTACTACCTTGACCTTTGCCGCAATTCCGGGATGGAGCTTGACGACTGCCTCATAGGTGCCGTAACTCTTGATATCTTCAAGGACGACCTTTTTCTTCTCGATAGTGGTGCCCGCCTGTCTGGAAAGCTCTTCTGCTACTTCCTTGCTGGTAACGGCCCCGAAAAGTCTGCCGCCGGTGCCGGCTTTTGCCTTTATCTTAACGGTAACGGCGTTGAGCTTATCAGCAAGCTGCTGTGCGGCGTCACGCTCTACCTGAGCGTGATATTCAGCAGATGCCTTTTTAGCGTTCATCTCCCCCACGGCCTGAACGGTCGCAGGCTTGGCAAGCTTTTTGGGCAGAAGAAAATTTCTTGCGTATCCGTCGGATACTTCGTGCATCTCGCCTTTTTTGCCGGTTCCTTTTACATCTGCAAGTAAAATTACTTTCATTTCGCAGTACCTCCGAAAATTTATCTGTTATTCAATATTGTTATTTACCGAGTATTCGTCGATAGCTTCAAACAGCTTTTGGCGTGCCGTTTCCATAGAGATCCCCGGCATCTGAGCAGCCGCCATCGTCTGATGACCGCCGCCGTCAAGCATTTCCATTATTACCTGAACATTTATCTTGCCCATAGAACGCGCCGATATCGAAACGGTCTCATCATACTCATACATAACGAAGGATGCGTCAACATCGCTTATGTTGAGCAGCTCGTCTGCCGCCTGCGGAGCGACAGTCTTAATATCCTCTCCGGTGAAGTTAACGGCGGAAAGAGCGCATCTGCGGTATATCTCAGCAGAAGAAACTACCCTTGCGCGGTGCTGATAAGACTCCATGGTAGAGGAAAACATCTTTCTGACCTCTACGGTATCCGCGCCCTGACGGCGAAGATAAGCGGCCGCTTCAAAGGTCCTCACTCCGGTCCTGATAACAAAGTTTCTGGTGTCCAGCATGATGCCCGCCAAAAGCGCCTCCGCCTCGATGCGCGTGATACGGAACTTATCACCGAAATACTGTATAAGCTCGGTGACCATCTCAGATGCCGAAGAAGCATAAGGCTCGTGATAAAAGATAACCGCGTTATCGATATAGCCGACCATTCTGCGGTGGTGGTCTATTATCGCGACGTTTTTGCAGGCTCTGTAAAGCTCAGCCGACTCAAGAACATGCTCAAGGTGGGTATCGACTATTATCAGCAGGGTATTGTCTGTAACAGTGTCGATCAGATCAGCGGGATCGACAAAACTGTTTTCATAACCGTTCTTTTCAAGGTCATCGATAGAAGCCTTGACAAGGTTTTTGCTGCGGTTAATGGCGATAACACCGGGCTTGCCTGCCTTGTGTACCGCCCTGAGCAGGCCTACCGCCGCGCCAAGACTGTCGAGATCGGCAAACTTATGACCCATTATGATGACATTGGAACTGGATTGAATAAGCTCAAGCAGCGCGGTTGCGATGATCCTGCTCTTGACCTTGGTACGGCGCTCTATTCCCTTTGAAACGCCGCCGTAAAAATCATATCCGTTTACCGTCTTGACGGCAGCCTGATCGCCGCCTCTGCCCTGAGCCATATCAAGTGCCTGACGGGCAGCCTGCTCTCCCTCGGGATAGCTGTCAACATTTCTTGCTACACCGATCGAAAGAGTGAGCGGCTGGGTGTCGGTGCCCGAGATAGCTCTTACCTGATCGAGCAGCGAAAACCTTTTTTCGATGATCGCCGGCATATGCCGCTCTTCGATAATGGCAAAATGACGGTCGCGGCTGTTTTTTATAACTATGCCGTTATAATCACCGACAAACTGCTCTATTATCCTTTCCACTTGGGCAAGCATCTGAGAGCGTTCGTTCTCCTTGGCGTTCTGAAGCACCTCGTCGACACTGTCTATCATTATAGCCAACACCGAGGGACGGGACTGCCAGTAGTTATCCGCGTCATCTCTTATCTGGGTTTCATCGCTGAAATAGTATATCGAAAGCGCTCTGTCGTCGTTTTCAGAAAATCCGTCCTCATAGCCGCAGGTATTGTGGGTGCAGAAAACATTATATCTGCGCCCTTTGTATTCAAGATAGAGGGTGGTATCCTTATTGGGTTCTCTGCCTATTATCTCAGAGATGTTTCTGCCATACCACTCGCCCTTATTAAGGATCTGTTCGGATGCTCCGCCGTTATACCAAAGTATCTCGCCCTTTTCATCCGCGATAATAACAGGTATCGGCATATTGAGCAGGGTGTCAGCCTGAACACAGGCTATATTTTCGCCCACCTCTTTGACAAAGCGCTCTATCCTTCGGTCAGCCATGGTTATATTTATCAGCGACATCAACAGCGCAACGCCCGATACTCCGGCTGTGAAATAAAACAGCGTCATATCAAAGCAATAGGTCATGATACACACCATCACCAAGGCTATTATCATGATATAGAAAACAGGTCGGTATAATCTGTGTTTCTCTCTCATATTTATCCCCTATCTTTGTATCGGCCGCTCAAAATATAAGCTTTAAAGCCAAACAAGCGGCAAAAAGGCGTAAACTGCATAAAAACCCATTATTTTTCTATTATATCACCTCAGAGCTAAAATGCAAACAATTACCTGAGATAAAACTATTCTTTTATCAATTACTTTGTCTTTTTTAAATTATTTCTTTACAATATATTGCTGTCGTGATACGCTAAAGCAGAAAGGGGGAAATTTTGTGGAATTTTCGTTTGAACATATCAAACAGGCACAAAAGCGTATCAATCCATACATAGTCAAGACCCCGATGCTCAGGCTCTATAATCTTGACCGTTTTCTCGGCTGCCGCATTTTTGCCAAAGCGGAATGTTTTCAGAATACCGGCGCTTTCAAGCTCAGGGGCGCTTTGAATCGTATGCTTCAGCTCACCGAGGATGAGCTGAAAAGCGGAATCGTTACCGCTTCCTCCGGCAACCACGGACGCGCTATTGCATATTCCGCCAAGATGCTCGGTGCGAAGGCCACCGTTGTAATGCCCCATACCGCACCCGAGCTCAAAAAAGAAGCCATCAAAGCGCTTGGCGCCGATGTGGTTCTCTGCGATGTTACCGAAAGATTCAAGATCGCCGAGGAGATATGTGAAAGCACCGGTGCCGTTCTCATCCCGCCATATAACGACGAAGGCGTCATGGCGGGTCAGGGTACCGCCGGACTTGAGATAATGGAACAATGCCCCGAAGCTGATATAGTTTTGGTGCCGGTATCGGGCGGCGGTCTTTTAAGCGGAGTTTCCACCGCTATAAAAACTGTTTCCCCAAAAACCAGAGTCTACGGCATCGAATCGGCTATCCTGCCCCGCTATTCCGCAAGCATCGCCGCAGGAGAGCCGGTGGAAGTGGAATCGAGAAAATCGGTAGCTGACGCTTTGGCATCCAACAAACCCGGAGCCAAATGCTATCCTTATGTTGAAAAATACACCGACGGGATCATTGCAGTTGATGAAGAATATATCCTCAAAGGCATGAAGCTTATGCTCACTGAAGGCAAGCTGTTTATCGAGCCCACCTCCTGCATAGGAGCAGGCGCTCTGCTTCAGGGACTGATCCGGGTAAAGCCGGAGGATAACGTCTGTCTGCTTCTTTCGGGCGGCAACGTAGGCTTTGACCAGCTCGGTATGCTCGACGGCATAACACTATGATACCATAAAATTTTGACCCCCTGTGTAAAAACAGGGGGTCTCGTTATTTATATCTCCTGAATTATAGGCAATATCACGGGACGGCGTTTGGTTTGAGAGAAAAGGTAGGAACTGAGCTGATCCTTTACCGCCTGCTTGAGATTTGCCCACTCACGGGTTCCGTTGGCGCCTTCTGCAACTCCCAGCGCCTGTCTGCATATCTCCTTGGCCTTTGCCATAAGCTCTTCCGATTCCCTTACATAAACGAATCCCCGGGAAACTATATCGGGACCTGCGACGATAGACCCGGTCTTTGAATCCAGCGCGGCAACCACAACGATAAGGCCCTCTTCAGCAAGCATCTTTCTGTCGCGAAGAACTATGCTTCCAACATCGCCTATGCCGCTTCCGTCCACCATTATCGAACCGGAAGGTACAGTGGTGACCGCCTTGGAGGAATCGGCGCACAGTTCGATCACACGCCCTGTCTCGCCTACGATGATATTGCTTTCCTTTATGCCCATTTCCATCGCAAGCTCACGGCTTTTGATAAGATGCTTGTATTCGCCATGGACAGGGATGAAGTATTTGGGCTTGGTCAAACCTATGATGGTCTTGAGTTCCTCGCGGCAGCCGTGACCGGAAACATGGATGCCCATAGTTCTCTCATATATGACCTCGGCTCCGAGAGTCATCAGGTCGTTGATGACCTTTCCGACCAGCTTTTCGTTTCCGGGAATGGGAGTTGCCGAGATTATGATAAAGTCGTGGGCGGTAACATTGATTTTGCGATGGTCTCCCCTCGCCATTCTGGTCAGCGCGCTCATCGGCTCGCCCTGGCTGCCGGTCGTCAGTATGACTATCTGCTCGTCGGGTATCCCGCGCAAATGATCAACGTCAAGCAGCGTATCGGCGGGAGCCTTGAGATATCCCAGCTCCATCGCCTTGGCAGTGACATTTTCCATGCTGCGTCCCGATACGACCACCTTTCTTCCGTGCCGAACCGCTACATCGATGACCTGCTGTATGCGGTGCACATTGGAGGAGAAAGAGGCGATGATGATGCGCCTGTCTCTCGCCTTTTTGAAAAGCATATCAAAGGACTCTCCGACTCTGCGCTCGCTGGGCGTCATTCCGCTGCGCTCGGCATTGGTGGAATCAGCCATAAGCGCCAATACCCCGTGACGGCCCAGCTCGCCAAATCGGGCAAGGTCTATCATCTCGCCCTCAACGGGAGTATAATCTATCTTGAAGTCACCGGTGTGGACCAACATTCCGGCGGGAGTGCTGATGGCAAAGCCGCAGGAATCGGGGATGGAATGGTTGACCGCAATAAACTCGACCGATATTTCCCCCATCTTTACGATGTCTCCCGGCTTTTTGACCACCAGTTTACAGCTGTTCAGGATACCCGCTTCCTTGAGCTTCCCCTCAACAAGTCCGATAGTCAGCCGTGCCGAATAAACCGGAACGTCTATCTCCTTGAGAAGATAGCTCAGCGCTCCGATATGGTCCTCGTGACCGTGGGTAAGAACGATGCCTCGTATCTTAGCCCTGTTGCTGACAACATAGCTGAAATCGGGTATAACAAGATCGACGCCGTACATATCGTC
>CAZSEO010000019.1:32654-38116 GCA_964605985.1 uncultured Oscillospiraceae bacterium
ATCGTCATCGGGGAAAGCGAGACCACAGTCGACTATAACGATATCGTTCTTATACTCGATAAGCGTCATATTCTTACCTATCTCGCCGAGTCCGCCGAGCGGGATTATCTTTACCGAAGCGACATCCGCTTTTTTGCTCGATTTTCTGCTCTTACCCTTCTTGGCAGCAGTGCTTTCCGCTATCTCGTTTGCAAAGCTTGCTGCAGCTTCGGTAAAGCTTTTCTTTTTGGAACGCCCCTTTTTGGGTGCGGTTTTTTCGGCAGAGGCATCATTTTTTACAGTTTTGGTGTTTTTCTGCGCGTTTATCTCTTTTTTAGAGATAGGCTTTCTGGGGCTGCGCTTCAATGCAGAGTGTCCGTCATTCTTTTCTGCCGCTTCTTTCGCCATATCATCCTTGGCTATCTGCAGCATCTCAGCAAGATCAAAATCCTCTTTAAAGTTCTGCTTTGCATTTTTAGGCGCATTCTTCGAACGCCGGGAGAAATAATTCTTTCTCTCAGCGTGCGGCTTATTTTTTGTTGCAGGCACTAAATTAACCCTCCATTAAAATTTTTCATAAAATATTATGTAGATTTCGCTGACTTTTCCGAACAACAGCGAAAAAACAAATCAAACTTGTTTTAAGCTCACAATAAGCCTATTTTATCTTATTTATTATACAATTGGCTATAAAGCTTGTCAAGGCGGCGGTTTTGGTTTAAACTATTTTAGACCGGACGAACGCATTTATGTATCGATTCGGTCATAATACCACTTTCGGAGAGGGATTTATGTCGATACAGCGTAAAGAAGTAACTGTTTTTACCGATGGAGCATGCTCCGGCAACCCGGGTCCCGGTGGATGGGGCGCTATTTTGCGCTACCGTCAGACTGAGCGCGAGCTTTCGGGCGGCGAAAAAAACACCACAAACAACCGCATGGAGCTGACCGCTGCGATAATGGCGCTTTCTGCCCTGAAAGAGCCTTGCAAGGTCACACTTATCTCCGATTCCAAATACCTTGTTGACGGCATAACTAAGGGCTGGGCAAAAGGCTGGCGGGCAAAAGGCTGGCGTAAATCTGACGGCAAGCCCGCCCTCAACCCCGACCTTTGGCAAAAGCTTTTAGAGCTTATCGAAACTCACGAGGTGAGCTTCGTATGGATAAAGGGTCATAACGAACATCCCGAAAACGAGCGCTGCGACCAACTTGCGGTAGCCGAAAGCAAAAAATTTCTATAACTTATATAAACTTTAGCTAAAGCTATTGCATTTATCCACTAAGTTGGTATAAAATAAATTCGACCAAAAAAGTATAGCTTTTATGAAGTTTTACATTCCTTTTTCCCATCTTTTTCGGAAGGATAGATTTTTTATGGAAAAACGTTTTGTATATGCGGATAATTCCGCCACCACCGCAATATCCAAGTCTGTGCTTGATTCTATGATGCCTTACCTCACCGAATGCTATGGCAATCCCTCAAGCGTATATTCCAAAGGCCGCGAGGCAAGGGTAGCTCTTGATGCAGCCCGTGAAAAGGTCGCCAAAGCCCTCGGTGCAAAGCCCAACGAAATATACTTCACCTCCTGCGGAAGTGAAGCTGACAACTGGGCGATCAAGGGCGCTGCTGCTGCCGGCGCAAGAAAGGGCAAAAAACACCTGATAACCACCAACTTTGAGCATCATGCGGTGCTCCATTCTTTTCAGGCGTTGGAGAAGCAGGGCTTTGAAGTCACCTACCTTCCCGTTGACAGCGAAGGTCTCGTCAGCGCCGATCAGGTAAAAGCCGCTCTGCGCCCCGATACCGCGCTGGTCAGCATCATGTATGCCAACAACGAGATAGCTACCATCCTGCCCATCCCCGAGATAGCCGCCGTCTGCCGCGAAGCCAAGGTACTGTTCCATACCGACGCTGTTCAGGCCGTTGGCAACGTTGAGATAAATGTAGCTGAACAGGGCATCGATATGCTTTCTCTTGCCGGCCATAAGATCCACGCTCCCAAGGGCGTAGGCGTTCTCTATATCAGAAACGGCGTTTCCATCGATGTATTTATGGATGGCGGCGCTCAGGAGCGCACCAGGCGCGCAGGCACCGAAAATCTCGCCTCCATAGTAGGTCTTGGCACCGCAATTGAGATCGCCTGCACCGATATCGCCGCAAGGAACGAGAAAAAGCGCGCTATTCGCGACAAGATAATCGATGCTGTGCTCGAAAGAGTTCCCCGCTGCCGCCTCAACGGAAGCCGTGAAAAGCGCCTTGCGGGAAGCCTTAACATGTCCTTTGAGGGCATCGAAGGCGAGGCTCTGCTGCTGATGCTGGATATGAAGGGCATCTGTGCTTCCTCCGGTTCCGCCTGCACCTCCGGCTCGCTTGATCCCAGCCACGTTCTGCTGGCTATCGGGCTGCCCCATGAGATCGCTCACGGCTCACTTAGACTCTCCTTCTCGGATGAAAACACCCTTGAAGATGCAGATTACATCATTGAATCGCTTATCCCGGTAATCGAAAGACTTCGCGCCATGTCCCCTGTTTGGGAAAAGATAATGGCAGAAGAAAATAACTGATGCTCAGAAAAGGAAGTGTAATATATGGTATATTCCGATAAAGTGCTTGACCATTTTTCTGCTCCCCGCAATGTTGGTGAGATCCCCGATGCGAACGGCGTCGGTGAAGTGGGCAACGCCGTCTGCGGAGACATCATGAAGATGTATCTCAAGATCGAAAACGGCGTTCTTGTTGATGTTAAGTTCAAGACCTTCGGCTGCGGCGCCGCTATCGCCACCAGCTCTATGGCTACCGAGCTTATCAAAGGCAAAACGGTTGAAGAGGCGCTCAAGTTGACCAATCAGGCAGTCGTTACCGCCCTCGACGGTCTGCCCCCCGCGAAGATCCACTGTTCCGTTCTTGCTGAGCAGGCTGTCCGTGCAGCTCTTTCCGACTACTACCGCCGTCAGGGCATCGATCCCGAGCCCATCGTCGGCAAGATAGTTGAGCCTGACCACGACTGCGACAGCTGCTCTTCCTGCAGCAACCACTGAAAAACGAGATAAGCGCCGGTGAGAATATCCTCACCGGCGCTTTTGCATACCGTAAAATATCAAATAAAGGTCTTATAATCTTGGTAGTTTTTCCTGAGCAATTCGGGGGTATCAAGTCCGTAAGGACATCTTGATCTGCACTGTCCGCAGTTGAGGCATCCCTCTATCTTCTTCATCTTCTGCTGCCATTCTTCGGTCAACCATGCAGCTGCAGGAGCGCGTCTGAGCATGAGAGACATTCTCGCGCAGTTGTTTATCTCTATTCCTGCGGGGCAAGGCATGCAGTATCCGCAGCCGCGGCAGAACTCGCCCACCAGCTCGGCACGTTCCTTTTCGATAAACTCAGTTATCTCCTTTGTGAGTGCGGGAGGATCATCGTTGTAAGAAAGGAATTCATCCAGCTCGCTCTCACGCTGAACGCCCCAGATGGGAGCTACCGGGAACTGTGCAAGATAAGCGTAAGCCGCCTTGGAATTGTTGATAAGTCCGCCCGCAAGAGCCTTCATGCAGATAAAGCCCATATCATGCTCTTGGCACATAGAAACGAGATTTTTTTCCTTTTCGCTTGCGAGATAAGAAAACGGGAACTGAAGCGTTTCATAAAGTCCCGACTTGATGGCTTCTTCAGCCACCGAAAGACGGTGGTTGGTGATACCGATATGACGTATCATCCCTTTTTTCTTTGCTTCAAGCATAGCCTCATAAAGCCCGGTGCCATCGCCCGGCTTGGGACAGAAAGAGGGATTGTGGAACTGATAGATATCTATGTAGTCGGTCTTGAGCAGCGAAAGGCTGGTGTTGAGATGCTGCCAAAACTCCTCAGCACTTTTGGCTCCGGTTTTGGTAGAGATAACGATCTTTTCTCTCACATCACTCAGTGCATATCCTATCTTCTCCTCACTGTCGGAATACATACGGGCGGTATCAAAATAGTTGATGCCATTCTCATATGCCTTGCGAAGCAGCTTTGCGGCATCTTCCTTGCTTATGCGCTGTATCGGCAGCGCGCCGAATCCGTTTTTACTGACAACAAGTTCTGTTTTTCCCAAGCGTACAGTTTCCATATTGCTCTCTCCTTTATTATGATCAACCGCCTAATACATTTACGACCAATTGTATCACCTGTGGGAATATCGAAATGACAAGTATCATTCTTGCCACCTGCATAACGATAAGATCGGTGCTGTGAACTCCTATATCGGAGGAGATGAGCGCCATATCAGAAGCTCCGGCAGGGGTGGCGATAAGCATTGCCACCTTTCGGGAAAATCCGAAATAACGGCGCATAAGATGTCCGGTCAACAGGCAATTCGCAGTATAAAAAATAAGAATGGTCAAAGCCGGCAGCATAAGATATTTAAGCTCAAACAGATCAGACCCGGTTATGCCGCTGCCGACATAAGCTCCCGAAAGCACCTGAGCTATCCTTTTTGCCCACATCGGAAGAAATCCATGTCCGCTTGCAAGCTTGAATATCATAACTGCGATCATTGAAAACACCAGCACCCCCGCAGGGATGCCGAGCAGCCTTCCGGTCACACCGCCCAAAACCGCTATAGCCAGTGTTATGGCAAAAATTTTGTTGCTGCGCTCACCCGTTTTATGTCTGCCCTGATCATCAGCCTTATTGTCGGTATCATCAGTCCCGCATTTTTTGTCTATCATTTGTATGAGCCAAGGAAAAAAGCCGATTCCAACAGTCATTCTAACAAACTGAAGTACCGCTACCTGCGCCGCGTTAGCGCCCATATCGGCGGCTATTATCGGGGTATCGCTCATTCCACCGGGAACGGCAGACATCAGTGCTGTCGTAAGATCGACCGGGGTAGTTTTCCATATGATCATTCCGACCGCGAGATTTACAAACAGATATATGCTCAGCAAAACGGTGAGCGGCTTTATCAGATACGGCATACGGCGAATATCGCTTTTCTCGATCGAACAGCCGATAAAAGCACCCGCCGTAGTCTGAGCGACAAATTTGGCATAATACGGCATCGAAGCCATATCAGTGGTTATACCAAGCGCCGCAACACCGATTATAGCGCCTATCATCATTCCGCCCGGAACCTTTAATTTAAAAAGAAGCACTCCGCCAAGCAAGCCTACAGCAAAAGTCAATAAAAGCTGAAACAAGCTTCTCTCCCCTTAGATCGAAAAGCTGCAAAGCAGCAGTTCAACAAAATACATTACTTTTTAGACAAAAGCAATAATAGACAAAAACCATATTATAAATTATATCACAAAACACATAAGGTGCAACCCTTATAGAATCAAAACCACGCGTGAAACGCGTGGTATGCACAAGCCCTAAAAGGGCATATTACCGGCAAGCCTCTTAAGAGGCATCGAAAGATCTGCCAACCGCATCACTTTTACAGGCCGCCGCTAAAGCGGCCTGTTTTTATGCCTGTTTATTCTTGCTACCCGTAAACGGGTCTATG
>CAZSEO010000020.1:0-37651 GCA_964605985.1 uncultured Oscillospiraceae bacterium
TCGCGCACCTTGGAAGCGCCCATGCCGACAAACATCTCAACGAACTCCGAGCCGGAGATGGAGAAGAAGGGAACATTGGCCTCGCCTGCCACCGCTTTGGCCAGCATGGTTTTGCCGGTTCCGGGAGGGCCGACCAGCAAAATACCCTTGGGCATCTGCGCGCCTATCTCTCTGTACTTATCGGGATTATGAAGGTAATCCACGACCTCCTGCAGGCTTTCCTCGGCCTCATCTACTCCCTCTACATCATCAAAGCTGATGCCGTCAGAGGATTTGACATAGACCTTGGCATTGGATTTCCCCATATTGAACATCATGGAATTTTGACCACCCGCCCGATCCATCATCTTTTTGGACGCCATCTGACCGATCCCGATAAAAATCAGCATTGGCAGCACCCATGTGAGCAGAATTCTCGCAAAGGGAGACATTTCTTCAACGATCTCACTGGAAAACTTCGCCCCGGAGGCATGGAGCCTGTCTACGATCGCGGGATCGTTCATCAGGCCGGTCTTATATATGGTGGGTTTCTCCTGTTTATCGGTAAAAATGATCTGATTGCTTTGTACCTGCACAAAGCCGATCTCTTGGTTTTCGGTCATGGTCATGAAGGTGCTGTAATCCACCTCTTTGATCTGCCATTGGTCCAGCCATGGCATCGCAATGAAGTTGAACAGCATCAGTATGAGCATCACCACGCCGTAGTAATAAAGCAAAGGCTTTTTGGGCGTTTTCACTTCGTTCATCTGGGTTCCTCCTCACCTGCCGCCGCATCTTCTCCCGCCGAGCCTGTGCCCTCCGTTTCGTCGGCCTGCTCCACAGCACTGTAATCGATCTCATATTCCGGTTCGGCTTCTGTTTTCTTAGATGCCGCTTTTTTCCTTTTACTCAGCAGAAAGCCTGCTGCGGCTGCCGCTCCTGCGGCTGCAAACCCAAACAATACCTTTCTATCCTGCTTTATTGTTTTCATTTCATTCGTTCCTTTCACAACAGGTATTTTTTACTTGCGGTCGGCGGCTTTATCCGCATCCATCTGCAGATCGATAGCTGTGAGTGAGGCCAGCAGCGCGTGCCGCATCGACATCACCGCGAAGTCAATGGCGTATTCGGCATAGAGCGCCATAGCATCCGCCCTCTCCGCTGCGCTCATCCGTTCGACCTTCAGCTTGCTCAGACAGTTTTCCACCTTATTTTGGTAATCCTTCTGCGCTTTGGCAAAAGTGACGGCAAAACGCGACCGACCATTATCTATCATCCTTTGCAGCGCCATCTCCGCCTCGTAGGTTTCCTCCTTCATCTTCTCTATTTCAGAAGATATCTTGCCGTGTTCCTTATTTTGACAAATTTGCATTCGGCTCCGCATTTTGGAATATTCCAGATCCATATCATGCAGCTTGATCGCAAACATCCCCTGACACTGTTCCATAATGACCTCCTTTTGCTTTCGACACACTTGTATGCCACAGTTATAGCAGAGTAGTTAAAATCGAGCCACTATCAATTTTTCAAAAGTGTCGTGACAAACCCCGGAAAGTGTCAGAAATTTTGACACTTTTCATAGTTTGTCATGACATATTTTTTATATTGGCAGTTTTATGATAGAGATAGTTTTGATAATATTATACTAACAAACTATGCTCGGGATAAGGCGGCGGCACAGGAGGCGGTTGAACAATGAAAATTGAATGGAAAACCTGTTTTAAGGTGGGCTTCAGCATTTTTGTGCTGTACTTATGCATCCATCACTGGCAAGCGGCGGCAGACCTTACCGTTTTGCTGTTGGGCGCGGCTCTGCCGCTGCTTATCGGCTGCGTGATCGCCTACCTTGTAAACATCCTGATGAGCTTTTATGAGCGGCACTATTTCGCAAAGTCAAATAATAGCCTGCTCATAAAAAGCAAAAGGCCAATATGTATGCTGGGTGCCTTTATCACTCTGATAACTGTATTTTTTCTGATCGTTCGGCTGGTCGCTCCGCAGCTTGCATCCTGTGTCCAGGTCATTTTGTCAGAAGTTCCCGTTCTGATCGAAAAAGGCGCTGCGCTGTTCAGAGAGTGGGGCGTCCTTCCCGAAAACTTCACCGATTCACTGACCAATGTGGATTGGCGTTCCCGCATCGAACAGATCGCTCGGGTCCTTACCTCCGGCATTGGCAGCATGGTGGGCATCTTTGTTACCACGTTATCCTCGGTGTTCTCATGGATCGTCACCGGTCTGCTTGCTGTTATCTTCGCCATTTATCTGCTTGCCGGCAAGGAAAAACTCGGAGGCCAGTTTCACAAAGTCGCCCGCCATTATCTGAAAGACAGCTGGTGCAAAAAGCTGGACTATGTGTTTGGGGTCGTCAACGATTGCTTTCACAGGTATATCGTCGGGCAGTGCACCGAAGCGGTGATACTCGGTCTGTTATGCACAGTCGGAATGCTGGTGCTGCGGCTCCCCTATGCCACCATGATCGGAGCTCTGATCGGCTTTACCGCCCTCATCCCCGTAGCTGGCGCATATATCGGCGCCGGGGTCGGCGCCTTTATGATCATGACCGTTTCTCCCGTCAAAGCGGTCATCTTCCTGATTTTTATTGTTATTTTGCAGCAGCTTGAGGGGAATATTATCTATCCCAAGGTAGTCGGCTCCTCTATGGGCCTTCCGGGAATTTGGGTGCTGGCTGCCGTTACCATAGGCGGCGGCGTCATGGGTATCCCCGGAATGCTCATCAGCGTCCCGCTCGTGGCTGTGATCTATCGCCTGCTCCGCGATGATGTCAATAAACAGCCATGACCGAAAAAGTCATAAAATATAAGCCCTGTAAAGGAGAGGCAACGCCATGGCTCAATACATCACCTTAAACCCCGATGAAGCAACAAAGCTGCGCACCGTTGACGAAAGGCTGGTTTCGTATAATATCGAGATGACCGAGGTAACAGGCGGCACCTTCTGGAAAGCCTACACCCCCGAGCAGATCGCAGGCACCGAGGAATTCAAGATATCCGGTGGGCTCAATGATCTCACCGATTTCACCGCAAAGAGTGACCTGATGCAATATTTTCCGCCTATTGACCTGTATCATGAGCGCCTGCGCAGGCTCGCCAAGGAGCTCGGTCCCGTTTGGGTAAGAGTCTCGGGCTCGTGGGCAACCAAAACATACTATGACTTTGACGGGACCACCGGCGGCAGGGCGCCTGAAGGTTATGCGAGCGTCCTCACAAAAGAACAGTGGGTTGGCGTTCTGGATTTTGTCAAAGAGGTCGGAGGCAAGCTTCTCGTTTCGGTCAGCAACTGCGCCGGCGATCATCCCGATGGCGGGCCGCTGGACCTTACACAAACAAAGAAAATTTTCGATCTCAGCCGCGAGCATGGTGTTGATATCGATGCCGCTGAGTTTATGAACGAACCGAATATGCTGGAGATGTCGGGCGCGCCCGCCGGCTATACGCCTGCGGACTATGCAAGAGATCAGGATATTTTCGCCGGATGGATACGCGAAAACTATCCCGAATGTCTGATTGTAGGCCCCTGTTCGCTGGGCGACGCCCCTATGGGGAAAACAGATGGCAAAAACATCGGCGCCGGGATCGGCAGCATGATGAATATCTGCACCACCGATGACCTTATGAGAGACGCCCATATTCCCCTTGATGTATTCAGCTACCACTACTACAACGGCATCTCGGAACGCCTTGCCGCCATGATGCCCGAGGGACACTGGTCGGGAGAGGAGGCACACACCGATGCATATTTATCTGTCGCGCCCGAAAACGCAAAGACCTATGCCGCGCTGAGGGACAAATATGTTCCCGGCGGTCAGATGTGGGTCACCGAATCAGGCGACGCAGGCGGCGGCGGGGATACCTGGGCCTCCACCTATCTGGATGTTTTTCGCACCCTCAATGAACTGGGCAGCTTCGCCGCCATCACCGACGGCATCATCTTCCACAACACGTTAGCCTCCTCCGACTATGGTTTTCTGGAGCACGGGACCTTTGAGCCGCGCCCCAACTACTTTGCCGTCCTGCTGTGGAACCGTCTGATGGGAACAACGGTGTACGACTGCAAAAACCCGAATACCGAAGGCGCGCATCTCTACTGCCACTCCCGCAGGGATCAGAAGCCCGGTGTCGTGTATTTGCTTATCAATAACTCGCGGACAGAAGCCACCCATGTAACGCTTCCCAAAGAGGCGACAGCATATATCCTCAATGGCGGCGGCAGTCTGCGCAGCCATACCATGCACTTGAACAGGCATCCTCTGTGTCTTGGCGAAGATAACGATTTGCCGATGATGCAAGGCGACCTTCTGCCTGCCGGGACTTTTGCGTTAGAGCCGAAGAGCTGCGCCTTTTTTGTAATGTAAACAGGTCAAAACGAAAACGAGGAACGATATCGCCAGCGCGATCCCGTTCCTCGTTTATTTTAAAATATAATTTTACATGGGTTCCGACACATCGGTTATTTTATGTTGGACGCCCCCCCGACAACAACCGATATATCAGTTCTGAAAGCTTGTGGGTATCCAAATTCTTATCTCCCGCATGCGTCAGTAAAAGCCCTGCGATGCCGCACGCATAAAACAGGCTTACATCTTCAGTCACGCTGCGGCTCATAGCAAGATCCGGCTGTTTGTGCTGGGTCAATTCCAACAGGTAGGTTCGGATGCCTTCTGTCAATATTTTTTGGAATTGTTCATACCTCTGGGAAGCCAACAGCTTCTTTATCATCTCATAGTTATTGACCGCCATGGAAATAAACTGTTCGATAGAGTCCACCGGATCATCTATTTCCAGGCTTCGGGCGACAGCATCCTGAAGTGCCTGTTCAGCCATCCATTCCACAAGCTCCAGGATATCCTGAAAGTGATAGTAAAAGGACTGGCGAGCCATACCGCAAGCATCGCTCACATCCTTAACTGTGATCTTATCGATGCTCTTTTTCTGCATTAGAATCAGAAAAGCTTCCGCAATGGCTTTTTTTGTTTCGGACATGGCGACACCCCCTTGCTCTATGAATTATTCTTGTTTCAATTATAGCACGGTCAAAATTTTCTGTCTACCGATTATCGCCTGCATACCCGTACACGCCGATCTGCATACCATCCAAGCAGATAACGCAGTCCTGAGCTGTCGGATATCGCTGATTTTTCTCACGCGAATGAAGTGCGAAAGAAAACTATTCATACATCTTGAGAAAAGGCTCGATTTTACTTAAAATAGAGCTGTAGGAGTGAAGATATATGGTAGTTTATTTTTCAGGCACAGGAAACAGCCGATACTGCGCACAGGCACTCGCCGCAAAGCTTGATGACCGTCTTATAAACTCGGCGGAATATATCAAAAACGAATTTGCCGCCGACCTGTCCTCCGATAAGCCGTGGGTATTCGTTTCACCTGTTTACGGCTGGCGGATACCCCATATTTTTGCCGATTTTATCCGCTCGGGCAATTTTTCGGGAAACAAAAACGCCTATTTTGTCATCACCTGCGGCAGCGATATCGGCAGCGCCGCAAACTATCTTCAGCCGCTATGCAGCGAAAAGGGGCTGTCGCTGCGCGGCGCGCTTGAGGTCGTCATGCCGGAAAACTATCTGGCAATGTTTCCCGTTCCCGATGAGGTACGATCAAAAGAGCTGATCGCCGCCGCCCGTCCGATCATCGAAAATGCAGCTTCTTTGATTACAGAGGGAAAGCCTTTTCCAAAGCGCGGTCACCGCCTGTTTGATAACGCCAAAAGCAAGACCGTGAACAGCCTGTTTTATAAGCTGTTTGTTAAGGCATCTCCGTTTTGGACCACCGATAAATGCGTCGGCTGCGGAAGATGTGCCGAGCTTTGCCCGTTAAACAATATCACCCTTAAAAACGGCCGACCGATCTGGGGCGATAACTGCACCCACTGCATGGCTTGTATATGCCGCTGTCACGCCCAAGCTGTTGAATACGGCAAAAAGAGCCTCGGCAAGCGCCGTTATCTCTGCCCCGAATATAAGGAGGATGCAAAATGACCGAGCAGCAGTGGGATGAAAAGCTCAATATCCGCACTTGCGGCCGCGATGACTCTCATTCCGACGAGCATCATCATCCATATGAGCCAACTCCCTATTCGGTTTTGGAGCGGCTCGCCAAAAGCGGATATATCACCGATGGCAGCAGGGTGGTGGATTACGGCTGCGGCAAGGGAAGGGTAGGATTTTTTCTCAACCATGCCGTCGGCTGCAAAGTCACCGGTGTTGAATATGACCGCGATATCTGGGATGAAGCCATGGATAACCTGCTGAGCAGCAAAATGGGCGGCAAAGTACGCTTTCTCAACGAAAACGCGGAGGATCTTGAACCAAACGATGCCGACAGTTTTTATTTTTTCAACCCCTTCACGCTGGAGATATTACAAGCGGTGATGCGCCGCATAGTTGACTCCTACTATGAATATCCCCGAACTATAAGACTGTTTTTCTACTACCCCGACGATGAATATTTAAGTTTTCTGCTTGCGGGCGATGCCGCCGGACTGACCGATGAGCTTTATTTCCTGGATGAGATAGACTGCCGCGACCTGTTTGGCGGCTGCGACGAGCGGGAGCGTATCATGGTGTTTGAAATCGGCGAATATTGCGAATGACCGTATGCAGCGTTTTTACCAAAATATACAATATATAAAGGAGAATGATATATGCTCGAACCCGGTATAAAAGCCCCCGATTTTACTCTGCCCGATAAAAACGGAGATCAGGTAAGCCTTTCCGATTTTCTCGGCAAAAAAGTTATACTCTATTTTTATCCCCGCGACAACACCCCCGGCTGCAGCCGTCAGGCGGCGGCGTTTGCCCAAAGCCATGATGCCTTTACCGAAAAGGGCGTAGTAGTTATCGGCATCAGCAAGGATTCCGTCGCCTCTCATCAAAAGTTCGCCGAAAAGTATGAGCTGCCTTTTATTCTGCTCTCCGACCCCGAGCTTGAAGTCATCCGGGCATATGATGTTTGGAAAGAGAAAAAAATGTACGGAAAGCTCAGCTTCGGTGTAGTGCGCTCCACCTATATCATCGATGAACAGGGCGTTATCGAAAAGGTCATGCCCAAGGTCAAGCCCGACACCAACGCTGCCGAGATACTCACCTATCTCGAGTCAAAGGTTTAAACCCATGCGCCGCATAATGACCGCCATTTTGGCTATGCTTTTGATATTCACCGCTTGCGGAGGTAAAGATATGGAGCAAAACAGCTATAAACAGATAACCCAGCAGCAGGCAAAGGAGATGATGGATAATCAAAATGTCATCATCCTCGATGTAAGAGAGCAGTATGAATATGACAGTGGGCACATAAAGGATGCTGTGCTTCTTTCGGTAGGCTCGATAAACGAACAGAGCGCCTCCGCTGTCATACCCGAAAAGGATTCGGTGGTGCTGGTATACTGCCGAAGCGGCAACCGCAGCAAGGTTGCCGCAGATGCGCTTGCAAAGCTCGGCTATACCGAAATACACGAATTCGGCGGCATAACCAGCTGGCCCTACGAAAAGGAATGAGCTATGAGGATCATCATTTCCCCGGCGAAAAAGATGAATGTCGATACCGACAGCCTCCCGCGGCACAGTCTGCCGCAGTTTTCGCCCCGGGCGGCAGTCCGCTTTATGGCAGAAAACGCTATCCAAGCCACCGGGGATATCAAGTCCTTTGACCGCCTTAACTACCGCTATTGCGAGAAATATTCCGATGAAAATACATATGTCTTTATTTTAAGAGGGAACTAAATGGTAAAAGAGATAATGAAGGACGAGAGTTTTCTCGCCCAAAAAGCCGAGCCTGCGACCCCTGACGATATCTCAGTTGCCGCCGACCTGCTCGAAACGCTCATCGCCCATCAGGATGGCTGCGTCGGCATGGCGGCAAATATGATAGGGGTCAACAAGCGCATAATCGCCTTTGATAACGAGGGCGATCATATGGTCATGTTCAACCCCGAGATAGTAAAGCGCTCCGGCATTTACCAAGCGGAGGAGGGCTGCCTTTCGCTGACCGGCACCCGAAAGACCAAGCGCTATAATTCGATAAAGGTGCAGTATCAGAACGAAAAATTTCAGACCAGGATCAAAACCTTCACCGGCTGGACAGCACAGATAATACAGCACGAGATCGACCACTGCGAAGGGATAATCATTTAAAAATATCTTCACGCACAAAACCGCCCCGGCTTTCGCCGAAGGCGGTTTTGTTTTTTGCTCAGAACAACTGTCCGGGAAGTTTAAGTTTTTGCTTTGACGGAAACTGAGCGTCAAACCGCTCCGCTTCCTTTTCATCCACATAATAGCCCCGAGGGGTGTGATAAACTCCGCTGACTTCGTCGAGGAAGCCTTCTTTCAATTTCTTGAGCAGAAAATAGGGTACCTGCGCTCCTCTCGGCTCGCCGTGATAGTCGATACCTTTACTTCCCGCGACCACGAAGCCGCTCTTGCCGTAGAAATCGATATTTCCCTCCATGCAGACAGCGCCTGCGCCAAGCTCCTTTGCCTTTTCAAGCGCATAGTCGAGCAGCAGCTTTCCGTATCCCCGGCGCTTATACTGCGGCGCTATGCCGATAGGTCCAAAGGTCATTATCGGTATCTCGCGTCCGTCATCGGCAGAAATTTTGGCACGCATAAAAATGACGCTGCCGATCATTTCTCCCTCCTTTTCGAGCACCAGATCAAGCTCGGGCACAAAATCGGGATCATCTCTCAGCTGATTGAGAACATAATGCTCCAAACATCCCGGACGGTAAAGGTTCCAAAATGCTTCTCGAATGAGGTTTTCAACTGTACGGTATTCGTTTGGGGTCTCTCTGCGGATAATAATGTTTTCCATGATCTTTCCTCCTGAAAATGTGATATCAGCTTTCGGGAGGACGGATAATGTGTGCCGCCTCCCGGGTCAGCCCACGATCTCCAAGGTGTTGTTCATTTTCAAACAGCATTCTCCAAAATATTTATTCCGGCAGCAGCCGGTATCTTCAGTATATCGCTTATCCGGCAGCGGTTCAAGGGCGGCCTGCCAATTTTCGCCCGATTGAAAAGCGGTATGGCGTATGATAAAATTTATTATTGATATTGCTTACCGCCTTACGGCACATACACTCTCGTCATCGCCGTCACATACCCTTTTTCGATCTCGATGGTGGTATTATGGGCATTGAAATGATAATCGATGCCGTCAGCATCTTTCAGAAGATCCTCTGCGCGGAAGATCACCGGCTCCTTATCCAGATCTGATGCATCCTTGTATACAAAGTCCAAAGAAACCGGAAGGGTCACTTTCCCAAGCTCATAATAGGATTTCACATCACTGTAGCCCCGTTCATAATATACCGTATTTTCTTCTGTATGCAGTTCAAATCCGCCTTTATCCAGACCTCCGTTAATTAGGATGTGGTCACTTTTGCTGCGCTCTACAGAAGAGATCAAAACCTCCTCCTGACCGCGCAGCATGGTGTCTCCTTCTTTCATAAGGGCGATATCGGCCATGTCGTAAAGGTCATACACAAAAACCGTAACGTCCATCATAACCGCGCCGGTCTTATCGGTATAGATATCTCCTTTTTCCAAAGAAATGGCTGCCATGCAATCCTCTAACTTCGTGATGTCTACGGTAACAGGCAAAGGAGCGATCACAGCAGGCTCTTCTGCTTCTGACGCAGTCGTTTGCCGGCTCTCCGCTGATGCTGTGCTTTGTTCTGTCTGCCTTTGTGCTGCCGCGCTCTCCGAAATTTCGGATACTGATTTGGCAGCTCCGCATCCCACCAAAGCCAACATACAAATCATCATTACACTAATTAGCCAAATATTCTTTCTCATAGTCACCCTCCTTTTGAATCACATACATTGCTTTCTGCTTTTATTATAAATTATTTTAGCGTTCTCTGCAAAACCTTTCGTTGCATATCGCCGCAGCACAGGTTATTTGGTTGTAAATGCAGAGGCAAATTCAAGATCTGTCTGATAAGTTTATATTACGACGATTATTCCATTTTGAAAATACCCTTTTATATTATAAGGAGGATGCATATGCTGCCCTTTATCGCCGTTATTATCATTATCACTGCCTTTTATTTTCTGTATATGGAAGGCTTAGGCACCGTCAATATGAAATTCGCGTTGATGGATGCCGTCTCTTTCGATGGGAGAAGATCGCGTTTTCGCTCCTGCAACGGATATATGAAGCGCGTGGTACGCTTTAAAGAGGACAGGATATACCGCTTTTCGCTTGAGCTTGCCTTGAGCAAAGGCGATTTTTGGGTAGAACTGCTCGACGCAAGCAAAAACACTATACTTCGCCTCGACCAAAACACCCCCTCTGCCGCCGCGGAACTGTCATCGGGCAAAAGATACCGCTTGGTTTTTCGCTTCAAGTCAGCAAGCGGCAGGTATAGGCTCAGCTGGGAATGATGCCATTTAGTTCAAGACAAAGTTACCAAAAATCCAAATCTTTTTTTGACATGAAGGGCGCGCTTGAAGCGCCCTTATCTATTGCATTCCCAAATGCTTGGGGTTATAATACAGTGGATTTCTACATTTCTGCCAAGAAGGTGTAAATAATGATAGCTCAAGCCGCAAAACGGCACGGTATCTTTTACGGATGGATAATAGCAGTCTGTTCTTTTCTGCTGGTATTTGTTTCGGTCGGACTGTTTGTTAACTGCTGGAGCCTTTTCACCATACCGGTATGTGAATCACTTGACATATCCCGCCAGAAATATTCCAACTTCATCACCTTTACTTTATTCGGTCAGATGGCCTCTGCCATCTATCTGCCCAAGCTTATCGGCCGCTTTGGCGAACGCCGCTGTATGCGTATAGCCTCTGTGATGCTGCCTTGCTTTGTCGTCTGCCTTTCAAGGGTAAAAAACACTTTTCAGCTTATTGCCATCGCTCCTTTTATCGGGTTTTCTATCCCGCCGATATCTTTTTTGATGCTTTCGATAATCATATCCAACTGGTTTTATAAGCTGCGCGGCACCGTCATCGGTATCTCATTCATGAGCAGCGGCTTTTCCACCATGCTGCTTTCCCCCATCATCACCTCGCTCATCCAATCGCTGGGGTGGCGGACCACCTTTATTATGATGGCGGCGCTTTGTGCCGCGGTGGCGATACCGATCTGCCACTTTCTTATTGTCGAACGCCCCGAGGATATAGGGCTTCACCCCGACGGTTCGGATTCACCCGCTGATTTTAAAGGCAATGTCAGCGAAAACGCATGGGGCTTTACCCGTTCCGAGCTGTTAAAGCTGCCGGGCTTTTGGCTGTTCATGATGTTTGTTTTGGGCAATGCTCTGGTCCTGCTCTGTTACAGCACCGCTGTGCCTTATCTTTGTGATATAGGCTACGACAGCGTATCGGCTGCCGGGGTTTTCTCTTTCGCCATGGCATTTTTGGCGGTATTTCGCACCGCCGGCGGTTTTATCGCTGACAAGGCGGGGCTTTACCGCGCGACCATAATATTTGCGATAATAACGCCCCTGCTCACCATCGGTCTTATAGTTGCCGAATATATCAGCTTTGAAGCGGTGCTTTTTTCGCTCGGCTTCGGAGTAGGGAACGTAGTTTCAGGTATATACTACTCCCTCATCTCGGGCGATCTTTTTGGAAGAAAGCATTTTGCGCAGGTCTACGGAACGATATCTGCATTCGGTTCTTTTTCAAGCGCATGCTGCCCTATGATATGCGGCGCTATCTATACCGCCGCAGGCAGCTATCTGCCCGCCTACTATCTCTTCACCGGAATATATATCATCGGTTTTGTCTGCCTGTGCGCATCGATAAGGCTGCAAAAAAGGTGGAAGATAGCAAACGGCATTTTAAACGGCTGACCCGCGCATCCCCCTTACATCTTTCAGGAGGCTATTGGTTATGTTTGCAAACGCGGCAAAGCGCCACGGAATATTCTACGGCTGGATAATAGCTGTATGCGCATTTTTACTGGTCATAGTTTCGGTCGGCATCGGCGTAAACTGCTGGGGTATATACACCATACCGATCTGCGATTCACTTAACATCTCGCGTCAAACCTTTTCCTCCTTTATTACCGCTGTTATGCTGGGGCAAATGTGCAGCTCTCTTACAATGACCAGAATGATAAACCGATTTGGCGAGCGCGGCTCTATGCGCATTGCTGCGGTGGTTATGCCCCTTGCGATAGCAAGCCTTTCGATAGTGCAAAATGTTTTTCACTTTATAGCCACCGGTTTTGTTATCGGATTTTTTATCCCTCCAATAGGTTTTCTCATGCTGTCGATGCTGATATCCAACTGGTTCTACTCCATGCGCGGAACCGCTATCGGTCTTGCGTTTATGGGCAGCGGCATGGGAAGTATGATACTTTCTCCTATCATCAACAGCAGCATCGAAGCACTGGGTTGGCGTATAACTGTTCTGGCGGTAGGTATCTTCAGTGCAATGATAACGCTGCCTATCTGCTATTTTCTCATTATTGAGCGTCCCGAGGATATCGGGCTTTATCAGGACGGCGCCGAAACTCCCTCTGCGGATGCAAGCGCTGCTGAAAATTCATGGGGCTTTACCCGCTCTGAGGCTGTCAGGCTGCCGAGCTTTTGGCTGTTCGTCACCTTTGTTCTTGGAGTTGCCATGACACTTCTCAGCTCCAGCACCACCGTTCCCCGTCTATGCGACATAGGCTATCAAAGCGCAGCTGCCGCGGCAGTATATTCCGCAAGCATGGGTGCGATAGCGGTTTTTCGTTTCTTCGGCGGACGGGTATGCGATAAGCTTGGACTTTACCGCGCCACTCTGCTTTTCGGCGTTTTGGTGCCTTCTCTCCCTATCGGCCTTATCTTTGCCGAGCATATCAGCTTTGAAGCGTTGCTTATCTCGCTCGGCATGGGCTGCGGAAATGTTATATCAGGAATAGGCTATTCCATGCTCTCGGGCAAGCTTTTCGGACGAAAGTATTTTTCCCAGGTATATGGGGTCGTTTCCGCTATAAACGCCCTTGCCGGCGCAACTTCTCCCATTATATGCGGCACCATCTACACCGCTTTCGGAAGCTATCTGCCGGCATACTGCCTTATACTGGCGATATTCATCACTGGCTACGTATTTTTCTGTATTTCTATAAAGCTTCAAAACAAATGGAAAACCGAAAACGGCATACCGCTCGACTGACAGCAAAACGCCCCTCCGTCAAAGGAGAGGCGTTTTTATTATACGTTAAACGGGCATCTGGAACCGATGCACTGGTTGTTTTTTCGTGAGTATCCACAGACAGGCTTTGAGCACTCCATCTCAATGCCAAGGTTTTGCTTCACAAACTCCACTGCAGAAAGTATCGAAAGATAGGAATCTCTTTTGCAGCAGCGCGGACCGCCTGTCTCGCCTATAGCCTGCAGCGATTTTGCCGTCATGCGGTGTGCAAGCCCAAAGCTCTCGTCAGAAAGGGGCGTAGCCCCGACCGCGATGGAGAGAAACATTCCCGAGCTTATCCCCGCTCCGCAGGCGCCCCAAAAGCCACATGCGCCGCCGGGCACGCTTTCTCCGCGGCTTTTCATCTCAGCGAGCGCTTTTTCGAGATCTATATCTCCGCCGGAATTTTTATAGGCGGTAAGTAGCGCCGCGCCCACCATTATGTGATGCTCCGGACCGTGCATATGGCAAAAGGGCAGTGCCATCAGCCGGTTCATTACCCTCACCGGATCGCGCGACTGCTCTGAAAGACATACGCCGAATATGCCGTCTATCCCCTCGGTGTGGCATTTATCGCAAACGAAGTGACCGTTTACACAACGGGTTTTACTCATCTGCTTTTTGCCGCAAATTGCACACTGCATCTCAACGCCGCTGTTTAAATACTCCAACGGAGCCTTACAGATAAGACATTCTTCACGCATGGTCATTTTTCATGTACCAGCTTGCCGGTCATATGTTCAGGGGTTATCTCGATGCACATTGCCCGCGGAGCCGCATTTTTAAGTTCATATTCGATATAAGCCTCATCCCGGGTATATTTATAAGCTATGCTGCGGCATATATCCACGACTTGGTCGCGGTCATCTATCAATCTCGCGCGTCCAAATACGATAACACTTTTAATGTAATAGGCCCAGTCGCCATCTTCTTTATAGCCCTTATCCATCACACAGTAAGATACCTTGTCGTTCGCTTTGATCGCATCTATCTTATGTCCGGTGACCGCACCGTGAAAATAAAGCTTTCCGTTTTCTTCACAGTAAAAATGGTCCATCGGCATTCCGTAAGGATAGCCGTCATCCCCCATCACCGAAAGAACTCCGCGAGGTTCGTTTTTTAATATTTCGATACATTCTTCTTTTGATATCTGCTGCTTTATCCTGCGCATCTCTCTGAACATGGCTTTCACTCGCTTTCTCTTAGGTTTAGTTCGAGTTTACCATATACTAATTCCTTTAGCAACGAGCCTGTCCAAACAGCTGCGATATTTTATTGTGTTGAACCGCTTTTTACGCTATAATTATTTAATAACCGCCAAGATCTTTTAATAAACAGCCACTTGGCAAACTGCTTTTTACCGGAGGTACAATATGTCACAATTGAGAAAAGCAATACAGGAACATAAAAAGATGATAACCATCATCATTGTTATCTTTTCTATCTTTATAAGCTGCGGCACCTTTCCGTTCGTTAATATGTCCAACCCGCTGAGCTTTTCTTACTTTTTCGTCAACATTCTGATAACGGCAGCAGCATATATTTATATCGGTATGCTGGAATCGGTCATCTTCAGCAAAGATTCTCTCGGATCCATCTTTCTGCTCAACATAGGGCTTACTGTTACCGGAACAGTGCTTCGCTTTCTGCTCACCTTCGCCGGTCTGCCTGACAGAGATGACTTCACCACTATAAATGTCATTACCCACTTGGTATTCATTATCGGTATCAGCTCCTGCAGCTGCCTTCAGAATCTCAGATACAACCCCGAGGAAGCCAGCCTGCCCAAAGATTTCAGAGAGCAGGAAGAGAAAGAAAAAGCGAAAACGAAGAAAAAATAACCTCAAATCATTTATCCTCAACCGCCGATATGGTATAAACCATGCCGGCGGTTGATTTTTTCTTTTTTCTCACAGCTTTGCAGCAAAAAACAGCACAATTTTATGAAAATGATAAGTTAAAGAGAATAAATTGCAACTGACATATTTGTCACAATATAATATATCCGTAAGCTGGTATACTTTTATATCATAAAAAAGAAAGGTAGACAAAAAATGAAAATTATTGCTTCTGTTCTGGCTGTTTGCATTATGATGTGTTCTCTCTGCGCATGCGGCGGTTCCGCGCCCGCTTCCTCCGCAGCACCCGCAGCACCCGCAGCACCCGCATCCTCTGCCGCTCCCGCTCCCGCTTCTTCCGAGGCAGCCCCCGCTTCTTCTGAGGCCGCTCCCGTTGACGACGGCGCACCCAAGACCTCCGCTGATTCCCCTGTATACTACTCCGCAGACCTTCCCAAGATCGAAGGCCCCGTTCTTGTTACTTCCGCAGGTCAGACCGCTGACACCAACGCCGTAGGCACCATCCTTGAGAGAAGCGGTGTTGAGTATACCCTCAACGTTTCTGCTACCAAGGACGAAGTTGCCGCTGCCAAGACCATCTTTGTAGCAGTTGGCGCAAGCATGAAGGGTCTCGGCGCTGCCGGTGTTTCTGTTGAGCAGGAACTTGCACGCGCCAAGGAAGCTCTTGCAGCAGCATCTGACGACGCCATCATCATCTGCTGCCACACCGGCGGTGAAGCTCGCCGCGGCGATACTTCCGATCCCTTCATCGATCTCGTTGTTCCCATGAGCGACGCTCTTATCGCTGTTGAAGCAGGCAACAACGACGGCAAACTCACCACTCTCGCCAATGAAGCCGGCATCCCTTATGCACTTTTCTTCGCTCTCAGAGACGGCATGACCGTTGTTAAGAGCATGATCGCATAAGCAAGGCTTTTCTGACACAAATTCCAAGGAGGTCATCACATGCAGATCGAGTGTATCGTATTTTTTGTGATGCTCGGCGTTTTTCTTCTGGGAAATTTTCTTTTCAAGCTCCCTGTCAGTCTTTCGATGGTAGCCGGCGCCGTCGCCGGAGCCCTTGCGGGCGGTGAGGGTGTTCCGCTCCGCCACCTGTTTGAAGGCACTTTTGTATATCTCGACACTGTTCTCATAATTTCCACCGCCATGATATTCATGACCGTGGTGCAGCAGTCAGGTATGCTCGACGCTCTCGCCGAGGTCATAGTTTCCAAATTCCATAAGGTGCCCGCTATAATGCTGGTGCTTCTCATGGTCATAGTTATGTTCCCCGGAATGGTCACCGGCTCCTCCACCGCTTCGGTACTTTCCGCCGGCGCTATCGTAGCCCCCATCCTTCTGCTGATGGGACTGCCTGCACCCTATGCCGGAGCTTTTCTCGCTATCGGCGCAGTGCTCGGCATGGCTGCTCCGCCTGTTAATATCCCCGCTATGCTCATCACCGGCGGTGTAGATATGCCCTACATAGGTTTTGAAGGTCCGCTGTTTGCCATGACTCTTACTTCCGGCGTGATAGCTGCCCTCATCCTCGGTCTGCGCCACTGCAGAAACCTCGATTACGAGGCGATAAGCGCCCAGCTTGACCATGAGACCGGCAAAAAATACGGTTTCAAGCTCTATCTGCCGCTCGTTCTCCTTATCGGTCTTATGCTTGCATGCAGACTTTTCCCCAATACCGTCCCCACTCTCGGTATGCCGCTGATATTCCTTATAAGCTCGGCTGTCGGCTGCGTGACCGGACGCAAGTTTGCCGTTATTTCCACCGTTCGTGACGCTATGCGCACCACCGTTCCGGTTTTGGGCAAATTGATGGGCGTCGGCATGTTTATACAAATAATGACGCTGACCGGAGTTCGCGGCTTTATCGTTGACAGCTGTTTGGGACTGCCCACCGCGCTGCTTTATCTCGCTATCTGCACCGTTATGCCCGCTTTTGGCGCGGTTTCCTCCTATGGTTCCGCATCGGTGCTCGGCGTTCCGTTCATGCTTGCGCTTCTTTCCACCGGCGATCAGACCATCATCGCGGCTTCGCTTGCGTTTATCGTCTGCATGGGCGACCTTATGCCGCCCACCGCTCTTGCCGGAAACTACGCCGCTCAGATAGTCAAGGAGCGTTATTCCAAGGTGCTCCCGCTCTGTCTGCTGCCTGTGCTCATCAGTATTCTGTTGGGTCTCGCGTTCCTGCTGAAATCCGGAAGCCTCAGCTTCCTTGTGCCATAAGGGGAGGTAACGGAATATGCTTTATATCTATTTGGCTATAATCGTGCTCCTTTTGGTGTTCATTCTTTGGAATATGTTCACCGAGAAGGATCTCATGCTGCAGATCGACGCTGCTTTGGTAATAATACCACTGGTGCTGCGCCTACTGCTCATCAAGTGAGAGGGGAGGAAAACGTATGACCGTAAATGTCAAAAAGCCGTTTATATCGGCTGCCATACTGCTCATCGCTGCCGCTGCCTGCATCTTTTCGCTGGCAGGCTCCTTCCGCTCTATGCAGGAAAAAGAGCCCATCTATCCCGGCCCCGGAGTTACCGATATCAAGATGCTCTCTGAATGGTATCCCGATCTTGCAGGCACCGCAGGCGATACCCAGGTTTATATCCTCGAGGGCAAAAATCCCGGCTCCTCCATGCTGGTGCTCGGCGGAACACACGCCAACGAGCCCTCCGGTCTGCTGGCAGCTACTCTGCTGGTAGAAAACGCCCAGCCCGAGCAGGGTACCCTCTATGTCATAACCCACACAAACCAGACCGGCTTTACCTGCACCGACCCGCAGGAGGCTGCTCCGATGCGTTTCACCATCAGCACCCCCGGCGGCGACCGCTGGTTCCGCTATGGCTCAAGAGCCTCTAACCCCATCTACCAGTGGCCCGACCCCGAGATCTACGTTCACGCATCCTCAGGTCAGCAGCTCTCCGGCGCTGAGACCAGAAACCTCAACCGTGCTTATCCGGGACGCACCGACGGCACCCTGACCGAAAAGATAGCTTATGCCATAACCGAGCTTATCAAAAAAGAGGGCATCGCAGTCGAGATGGATCTGCACGAGGCTTCTCCCGAATATCCCACCATCAATGCGATGGTAGCTCACGAGAACGCGATGGCGCTCGCTTCCGACGCGTTGTTCAATATGCAGTTTGAAGGTATGGATATCTCTCTCGAGCCTTCTCCTCGGAATCTGCATGGACTGAGCCACCGTGAGCTGGGTGACTTTACCGATACCTACGCACTGCTCATGGAGACCTCTAATCCCGCGCAGGGACGTTTGCGCGGCAGGACTAATGAGCATCTGGTAGTAACGGGACAGGATAAGTTCTATCTCAATGCCTTTGGCTACGGCAGACTCTACGTTCCGTTCGATGAAAGCGGTCACCCTATCTCTCAGCGTGTCGCACGCCACATCACCGGAATAGTTGCCACCGCTCAGTCCTTTACCTCTAAAGAACTCGGCGGAGAAAAGGGCGGCATCGATCTGGGCGTTCTTCCCAGCTATGCCGAGATGGAAGCCGACATCGGCCCCTATCTCATCCCCAAGGCATGACCTGCCTGGCGTATCGATCTTCAGGCAACATTTAAGTGAGCTTTTATAGTCGGAGTTCCGTTTTTTCGGATCTCCGGCTATATTTCTCAAATAAGGAGTTTGACATGATATATTTTGACCGAAATTTCAAATCTCCGCTGATATTTATCATCTGCATGGCGCTGCTGCTTTCTGCCTGCGGTCAGTCTCCTGCCACCGCTTCTCCTGCCGCATCCGAGCCTTTGATCTCCTCATCCGCCGAAACAGCAACAGCTTCCGCACCTTTAAGCGGCAAGACCGAGGAACCGACAGAATACCGGGAGACATCCGAATCGCCGCAGCGCACCTCCCGCGATGAGCTGTTGGAGATGATGATAGATCCCCCTTATGACTTCGACCCCGACAATATGCTGCCCTCCGATTTCGGTGACTTTTTCACCACCGAACACCCCGTCACCAAAACCGAGAAAAAACTGATGGAAGGCACCGACTATGAGATGACCATGACTGTCATCGAAGGCGCCGAGCCGGGTCCCACAATGTTTATAGTCGCAGGCGTTCACGGCGACGAAACAGCAGCATGGCATGCCGGAAATCTTATCGAAAAGGCATCTGTCAAGGCGGGCAAGCTTTATATCATCTCACCGGCAAATTCCAACGGCGCAAAAAACAACACCCGTTATGTCACAGACAAGCTTGATCTCAACCGAAGCTTCCCCGGAAGTCCCTACGGCAATACCGCCGAAAAGATAGCCGATGCAATACTCACCGAAATAAAAAATGCAAAGCCGTTTTTCCTTTTTGACCTGCATGAAGCACGCATAATCCAAACCAACTACGACTATCTCGGCAGCTCTCTGATCTTCACCGACCTGGAGGGCATAGGCGACCTCTTTTTTGACCTGGTATTTGCCACAGAGACAGGTGAAATATGCAGCGAGCCGTTTAATTATCATGCTCCCGCACCCAAGGGCAGCATAAACCACACCGTTACTACCCGGCTCAAAGTTCCTTCTTTAACGGTAGAGACCTTCCGCGGTTATCCCCTTGAGCGCCGCATAGCCGATCAGCTCGATATAGTGCAATATACCATGAAGTTTTATAATATGCTCTGATAAAAAGCAAAGCTCCGGTATCAATGCCGGCGCTTTGCTTTTTATCTATCTTTCCATTTATATTTTTGTTTCGGTCTGCCCTGCCTGCCGTATTCCGAAAGCACCGATATGCTTCCTTCCCCCGCAAGGTAGGTCAGATAACGGTATGCGGTCTGATAGGCAACACCGCAGCCGTTGGATATCTCGTTTATCGTGAGATATTCGCTCTGTTCATGCAGAAAATTACATATTATCGAAAGGGTGAGCGGACTGATCCCCTTCACATACTCGTCCTGGGTCAAAGCCGCGGCATCTTTGCCGACAGGCTCTTTTCGGTCAGCGGCGGAAGCTGCTGCCGACGATTGAGAGGAAACGACCCCAGCGGCACGCAGATGCACCCTTATACGGGAGATAAGATCGACCGGTTTTATCGGCTTGAGGGCAAAATCGTCGGCGCCCGCTTCAAAAAAGCTGTCTGCTATTTGGCGTGAGCTTTCGATGGTCAAAACCAATATCGGTATGCCGGCATCCACCTCTCTGATCAATCTTACCGTCTCCACGCCGTCCATTCTCGGCATATGGTAATCGACCAGCACGATATCGGGACGCTCTGTCCTTACTATATCCGCCGCCTCGCGCGCATCGGTGGTAGTCAGCGTCTGCCAGCCCTCTATCTCGCATATGGCCGATATGGCAAAGAGTATATCCTGCGAATCATCTACCGCAAGGACCTTTATGTTGGTTTTATCCATTGGAAGCCGCCTCCTTCAATCGAATGGTGATGCGTGTGCCCTTTCCCAAGGCGCTGCAAAGAGATATCTTTCCGCCCAAGCCGCATATAACGTCGCGAACATAGCCCATTCCAAGACCGGTAGAGCCATGAGAGCTGAAGCCCGCATCCCACACCTTGTTTATATCCTTTTCCGCTATACCGCAGCCATTATCCAGTATTCCAATGACGATCTCTCCGTCTTCCGCATCGACCTCTATCCTTATTTTTCCGTTTTTCTCATCCACGGCATCCGCCGCATTGTTTATAAGGTTGACCAATGCGCGTGAAAGGGTGATCTTATTAGCCATGACCAGCCGCCCCTGAGCGCGGTTTTTCAGCGTTATCATATCCTTCCGCCGCTGTGTCGTTACCTGGAACATACTGTAATCGAAAAGCTCGTCGGTGGTCATGGCGCAAAGCCTGTCCGGCTCGAGTATCTGAGATATCATTTCGCCCATCGTTTCCGCCGAGCTGTTTATACGGCGCTGATACTCCTGTATCTTGCTGTCGGTGCTGAGCATCTGAGTAACGCCGGCCAACGCCTCTATGGTAGTCAGCGGGGTTTTCAAATCGTGGACCAGATGGCGTATCTCCAGATTTTTTCTTGCCTCAAGAGCCTGCATATGCACCTGAGAAAGCTCTCTTTCAGACCGCAGCAGCCTGTGCTGATCCACCAACAGCTGTGAAAGCAGCATAGCCATCGTAATAAATATCACCATCTCAAACAGGCAAAAGAGCGTCAAAACATTATAATCGTCAAAATACTGTGCCAGCATTTTGATATCGGTAGAAACAGCGCCTCTTCCGAAGCCGTAAGCGGAAAAGGAAGGTATGACATCGAGAAACTGCACGCCTACCAAAACGAATATCAGTATAGCGCAGCGCTTGTAGGTCTTGACCATTTCGAGGTTAAAGCCATCGAGCAGATATATTATCATTATAACCAAAATCGAAGGTATGCCGAAATCATAGCGTATATCGTATATCATCGAAGTGAGATGGTATGCAACTATAATTATGAGGATCACCATAAGGCGAAATACCCATTTGTTTTTCCTGAATATATCCGAGCAAAGCAGATAACTGCCCATATATATCGGAAGGGCACGCAGGCTGTTGAGCATTACCAGCATAAAAGCGCTGGTCAAAAGCAGCCCTACATCTCGCGAAATTACAGTTTTGTCTATCAGATCATAGATCCTGAAGCTGGTGACATTGACAAATTTCGGGAGTACCATCCCCATCGCGAGCCACATTACGCCCACGACTATATTTTTTCTTCGCCAATTCCCGGATGTTCCCAATCTGCTTCACCCCACTGTCACTTTTATATATAGATTTTATCATATCTTTTTTGCTTTTTGCCCAAAGCGAAGAAAGAAAAATAAAGAAAAAATGTAAGTAAATCGCTTTTTCGCGAAAAAGCGCTATGCTTAATATGGAGACTTAAATATTTGTATATAAGTTAGGAGGAGCGAGTTATGAAGCGGATCATCGCTTTTATCATCGCAACCACGATGGTTGTTTCCGGATGTTCCGGAAGTACGCCTGCTCAACCGGCGCCACAGCCGCAAATCCAGCCCGAACAAAGCGCGGCAGAGCCGTTGGCTCCGGTCGTGCAGGAGGCTGAATCAAGCAGCCGCGCAGCAACCGGAAGCCACGCCGCAGTAAGCAGTGCAAACCCGGTCGCCAGTGAGATAGGCGCCGAAATATTGCGTCAGGGCGGAAATGCCGCCGACGCGGCAGTAGCAGTGAGCTTTGCGCTCGGTCTGCTTGAACCCAATGCATCGGGCGTAGGCGGATGCGGATATACCGTTTACGTTCCCGCAGAAGGCGAGCCCGCCTTTTACGATTACCGTTCGGCGGCGCCCGAAAATTTTGATCCCGAGCATTACATATCGCTTTCTGATGAACAGCAGAAGCATTCCATCGCGGCGGCCGGTGTTCCCGGTGCCGTTGCCGGCTGGCTCACCCTTCACGAGAAGCACGGCAGACTTCCGCTTGAAAAGCTGCTCGAGCCCACCATCAAGCTCGCAGAGGAGGGCTTCGAGGTACTTCCTTTTCTCGCCTCGCTATTCAATGACAACTACAATCTGCTGTTAAGCGACAACAGCTGCGCCGACCTTCTTCTGAACGACGGCTTCCCCTACATCGAAGGGGAGATAATGAAAAATCCCGGCTACGCCAACACCCTGCGCAAGATCGCCGCTGAGGGACGCGACGGCTTCTATAAAGGCGAAGTAGCCGAAGCCATCATCGCCGCCAGCGACAGCCGCGGCGGTGTTATGACCCTTGATGACCTTTCCTCTTACGAAGTAAAGGTGGGCAAGCCCCTTGAAGGCAGTTACCGCGGCTATACCGTTCTCACCTCCGCCCCCAGTTCCAGCGGCGGCATAGCACTGCTTCAGTCGCTCAATATGCTGGAGCACTACGATCTGGCGGCCTCGGGTGTGAACACCGCCCTCACGCTGCACCGCATGGGCGAAGTATTCAAAATAGCAAATGCCGACCGTTACAGCTATGTCGGTGACCCCGAATTCGTTGAGATACCCACCGAGCAGCTTATCTCCAAAGACTATGCCGATCAGCGGTTCAGTATCATTTCTGACGAAAAGGTGCTTGGGGATGCCGAGGTCCTTCCCGATAACCAGCATTTCAGCACCACCCACCTCTCGATAATCGACGAGGAAGGAAATGCCATCTCGATGACCAACACCCTCGGAACCTATTTCGGCTGTGTCGTTGCAGTTGACGAGTGGGGCTTCCTGCTCGATAACCAGCTTCACGATTTCTCGGTATCCGATTGGGAGGCAAACGCTCCCGAGGCAGGCAAACGTCCGAGAAGCTCGATGACCCCCACCGTTCTGCTGCGTGACGGTAAGCCCGTTGCAGCGCTGGGCAGCCCGGGCGGTGAAGCTATCGTTTCCACCGTGGCGCAGATAATCTGCGATATCGTAGATTTTGATCTTGCTGTCGATGAGGCGATAAATCTGCCAAGAATTTATCAGAACTGCACCGGCGCTCTTTCGGTAGAAGGCGGCCACGATGGATCTGTATTGACTGATCTCGAAGCCATCGGACACGAGCTTCAGCGCAGAGACGCGCTCGACTATTTCTTCGGTGGAGTCCACGCCGTTGTAAGAAACGATGACGGGACCCTGACCGGTGCTGCCGATCCCCGCCGCGACGGCGGAGTGGTGGCTTATTAACAGCTCTGTTACCTATTGTTAATCAAAATCATATAAAACGGAGGTATTGTTGATATGACTAACATCACCAAACGCCTGCTGCCCCTGCTGCTTGCGCTGGCAATGCTGATTTCGGCGGTCGGATGCGCTTCTGCTCCGGCATCCTCTCCCGAACCTGCGCCCATGCCTGCCGCTTCAAGCGAACAGCCGGCATCATCCCCGCAGCCTGAGCCTGTTCCCGAAGCAAAGCCCGAACCCGCTCCCGAACCCGTCGTTGATGACGGCAGGATCCCCATTACCGATGCCGACCTCGACCTTACAGTCAGAAATGCCGAAGGCAAAAACGGAATGGTATCCTCCGCAAGCCCCATTGCCTCCAAGGTCGGCGCCGCCATCCTTGAGCGCGGCGGCAACGCTGTTGACGCCGCAGTTGCGGTAGCCTACACCCTTGGACTTGTAGAACCCAACGCATCCGGTCTCGGCGGCGACGGCTATATGCTGGTTTACGAGGCAGACAGCGGAAAAACCACCTTCCTCGATTATAAGGGTGAAGCACCCGCCGATTTCACTCTTGATTTTCTCAGCAAATACCGTTATACCGACAGTTACAAACGCAAGGGCTTTTCCGCTCTTGTTCCCGGAATGGTAGCCGGAATGGAAAAAGCCAATGAAATGTTCGGCACCATGACTATGGCTGAGCTTATCCAGCCCGCCATAGATTACGCAGAAAAGGGTGTACCGGTCACTCCTTTTATAGCATCGGTTTATTCTGATTATTACAACCACCTTCTTGAAAATGAAGAAGCCTCAAGGGTATTCCTCAACGACGGCTTCACCTATATGCAGGGTGAGACCTTCACCAATCCCGATTACGCCAAAACCTTGCGCTTGATAGCAGAAGGCGGCAAGGATGCCTTCTATACCGGCCCCGTTGCAGAAGCTATCGTCTCCTCGCTGGCGGAATATGAGGGCATTATGACCGTCGAAGACATTGAGCGCTTCCGCGTAGCGGTGAGAGAACCTGTATCCACCACCTACCGCGGACATAAGATCGTCTCCGGAGCGCCCGGTTCCGGCGGCGCGGCAGTTATCGAAGCTCTCAACATGGCAGAGCACTTTGACGTTGCCGCAACGGGACACAACACCCCCGAAACACTTCATATGTGGTCAGAGATATTAAAGCTCTCTGCAGCAGACCGTTACCACTATATCGGCGATCCCGATTTCAGCGACCCCACCGGAATGTACGCCATCACCGGCAAGGCTTTTGCCGCCGAGCGCGTTAAAAAGGTGGATATGGGACGAGTTCTCGGCAAGCCCACCTGGCAGGATTATAAGGATATCGAAAGCTCTCACACCACCCACGTTTCCATCATCGACCAGTGGGGCAACATGGTCGCAATGACCAACACCATCGGCGATCTGTTCGGCAACGGCGTTGTTGTAAAGGATCACGGCTTCTTTATGAATAACGGCTCCTTCAACTTCTCCACCGCATACAAAGCAAACTACCCCGCGCCCGGCAAAAAGGTGCGCAGCAGTATATGCCCCTCGCTCATCTTCAATCCCGACGGCACTCCTCTCGCCACCTTGGGAACTCCCGGCGGCTCGAGAATACCCGGCACCGTCACTCAGATAATCAGCAACATCATCGACTTCGGCATGACCATGCAGGATGCTATCGATTCCCCGAGAATATATCAGAACTATAACGACGGACTTTATATTGAAGGACATATGGCTCCCGAAACGGTATATGAGATGAAGCTCAGGGGACACAACGTTATCGAGCGCGGAAAGTACGATTACTTTTTCGGCGGCGTTCAGGGCGTAAAGATCGATAACGATACCGGAATGCTCAACGGCGCTGCTGACCCCAGACGTGACGGAAAGGCATTCGGTTATTGATAACGCAGTTCGGCTTGGTGTGATCCGGTGAGAAATATCAATTTATCAAACCTCGGAGGAAACAAGTATGAAACTATGGATGATCGCGATTTGCGCGCTAATGCTGTGCGTTGGCTGTTTTGCATTGTCAACCGAGCAGGAAGATTCCCCTTCAAGCCTGCCTGAGCCGCCGCTTTCACAAAGCAGTTCCATCGTTTCCGCCCCCTCTTCCTCCCAGGCTGCTTCGCAGCCGGAGCAAGCCCCGATAAAAGCCGCCGGACCCATTTTGGCTACTTCGTTCGGGCAGGGCACCGACTGCATACTGGTAAGAGAGATGCTGACCGATCTTGAGCTTGCTTTCGATTTCTCTCCGGTCGTTCCGGCAGAGGATATTGGCAAGTATAACACCGTTATACTTGCTATTGGAGCTAGCTCCAAGGCGCTCACTTCAAGCGGTATCGATCCCACTTTGGAATTTGAGCGCTGCAAGCAGCTTGCCGATCAGCTTTCTGACGACAGCTTTATAGTTTTGGTAAGAATAAGCGACGCTCAAAACCAGGATCCTCTCACCAACAAACTGCTTCCGCTGGCACTGCCCCACGCCGATATGATACTTGCAATAAACAGCGGCATAGACAACACTGTTTCGCAATATGCACAGCAAAACTCCATCCCGCTGCGAAGCTGCGAAAAGATAAAAGATATGACAAAGCTTTTAGATGAGCTGCTGTCAGACCCCGCTTAAAGTAAAAACAACGATATTTTGATATACCCTTTCGATTACCCCACTCTGAATCACAAAATTTCAGGAGGTATAAACATGAAGCAATTTAAACGCATTATCTCGATGCTGCTCGCGCTGACCATGCTGGTCGGCATGCTGCCCGTGACGGCGATGGCGGCGGAAGAATACTTTTTTGCAAAACAGCCCAGAAAAGTTGCCGGGAATGCAACTACCGGAGAACAAGTACCCTATGGAAGCGTCCTTTCTTATGATTCGGAAAAACGTGTAGAACTGGAATGGGGAGATGAGATTTTTTATATTCTTCGAACCGGAGATGGTTCTGATTATGATATTAAAGTCAACACTAATTCAGTATTAGGTAATTATATTATCAAGTATGAAAATGATAGTGATGTTGTCGAAATCGTCGATTCAAGTGAGCTAAGAATAGCTAAAGTTAAGAAAACATCAACTGCGTCTGATGCTAATATGTATTGGGCTGTCATTGTTCCAATTAAAGATAAACCTTCTAATGCTCCGGCTGCTGTAACTATGACCGGCACCTTAAACATTTATGATGGGAATCAAATAGTCGCTTCTTTAACACCTTCCAGCACAAATTACAAACCCTATATAGCTAACTCTGAGGGGGAGGTTTTTGCTAATCAGACCAATACAGTCCCTCATATCTACGACTCTTCAACAGGCAATGTTGCTCAGATTTCAGGGGCCGGCTCAAGCTCAGCCTCTGTGGATTATGGAGAAACTATTTATTATATTTTGCGTGCCCCTTTGAAAGAGACGGGTTCTATTTTCTATAATAGTGACAACTTTAATGCAGAAAACTATACTCTTTCTGAAAATTCTGATCAAATTGAATCTATCAATATCGTTAATAAAAATTACAGCAGTGGAGAACGCTGGTATGTAGCGCTTAAGCTTATAGATGATCCCGGCAATGGTGAGAGCACTACTATTACCGGAAGTTTCTCCCTGAAACACAAAGACGCTAAAGAAACCTATACCTTTAATTTTGAAGGACGCAATGTTGTTCTTACCGGAGATCCTACCCTCAAGCAGGTTAAAAATATCTCACCGGTTCCGCTCTATATAAATAACGATTCCAACCATGCTGGTAAAATCACCTATGTGACAAGCGGCGCTACCGGTCAGGAGCGCTATATTAAATATGGTACCCCTGTTTATTTTGCATTGAGGAGCGGTACTACCGCCAGTTCAAACATCATCGCTGACAGCACCAGCCGCATAGATGTATCGGCGTATTCCAAGCCTGTTCTCAGCAGCGGTGCTACTGGCATCGATGAAGACGGCCTCGATTATGCTAAAGTCGATATGGTTGATGAAAGCGGAAATGCAGTATCTTATTGGTGTCTCGTTGTTCCCTCTGTTGATGAAGGCTCTGATATCATAGAAATGACCGGTATTATCACCATCAATGATAAAAATGGTCAAAAGATTGCCGAGCATATCATCGGCAAGGATATGAATAATTATAATACTAAAACGATATACCTTACCCCCGATGTTGTTGAAAAAGCTATCACCGGAATGTCGGCCCTGCCTCTTCGTGATTCCGACGGTGATGGTAAAATAGAATACGCAATCACCGGTGCAAGCACAGCGAGAACCGTAGAATTCGGCACCATATTCTATTACTGCCTGCGTGTAGATAACAGCAGCTCCAACTTTGTTTATAATGCGGGCTCCACCATTGACAGCTCTCGTTACGAGGTTACGGTTGAAGATGCCGTAGGTATCGATACTAATGGCATGGAAATAACTACTATGCCCGCCGATAATGGAAACACCTATTGGGTAGTTAAAGTTCCCACTGTTTCTTCCGGTTCTGAAGGAACTAAGGTTTCTGGTACATTTACCATAACCGATACTGCATCAGGCAACGGTAAGGAAGTCTTTTCAAGAAATATTACCGCTAAGAGCAGCGATGGCGGCTTAGGTAATGATATTACTCTTGTTACAGAGATCGCCGCCTCTGCCGAAAAGATCGTCACCAAAACCTCTACTGCTCCGCAGTATGTTGCTGATGGCGAGACAGGCATCGAGCAGAATGGCACTTCTGCGAGCGGCTCTACTATCAAGTTCGGTACCGATATCTACTTCCTTCTGAGAACCGATGATGGCGATATCTATGATCCCGATTATGTTGTTCCCGGCGATTACACTATCACTTTGAGCGATGCTAAGAACATATCTATCGCTGAAAACAACGAAGATGTCTTGGTGCTCGGCACCCGTAAAAATGGCGACAAACGCTGGTATGTAAAGCTCACCCTCACCGACGATGACAGCAACGGTCCCGTTTATGTCGAGGGCACTCTCAATATCCAGCACAAGGATGCCTCCAAGCCAGTCACTCTTAACCTTACCGCAAGAAATATCCTCGTCTCCAGCTCTACCGATCTTGCATTCAACGGTTTCTCCAGCTATTATTACTCCTACAATGCAGCGGTCGGCGCACTCAGATCGATAAGCGGCTCCAGCACCGGAGATTTTCCTGTAATTGCCGGTGATACCATTTATCTTGCAGCAATGAATGGCGGCAAGGGCATTACCGACAGCACCGCAATAAATCCCGATGACTACACCATTGTCTATACCCCCGGTGAAAGCAACTGCAACTTCTTCTCCGACATTTCGCTGGTTTATGAAACCGCATATGTCTCAAGCGCCTACACCAGCAGATGGCATCTCGCCCTCACCTGCAGCGACGATGTTAACGGCGGCGAGGTCGCAGACGGAATCATCTATTTCTATGATTCGGATAATAATATCCTTTATGAGCTCGACCTCAGCAAGTGGATGCATCCCTACTTCGCAAGCGAAGATGATTCCATCCTCGTCAGCAAGGTAGATACCACCAAGTATGTCGAGGTCGACGGCGCTGTTGGCCGCGCAGGCTACGACTTCCCGCAGATAGAATCGAGCAACATCGCCTTCGGCGAAACGGTTTACTACATGCTGATGGGTAAGGATTCCAACGGAAATTACCGCCCCGTTACCTCCTCCAAGGCGGTCGATAAGATCAAGATCAAGACCGACTGGGAGCAGAACGGCGATAAGGTAGCCAATGTTGAGATAATCAAGAAGCGCTGCGTCCGCGACGGTTACGAAGGCTACTGCTACTTCCTTGCGATAACCGCGATCGAAAAGCCCACTTGGACCACCCGCTACACCGTGCTCGGCACCATCACCCTTGAGAAGGATAAGAAGGAATACCCCATCAACACCTACAACCACGAGGTCGAATTTGACGTTGATGTTACCTTTGGTCCTGAAAAGGTTCAGAGCCGCGTAGACGTTGAGGACGAGACCGATGAGGACGAGTTCACCCGCCTTGATGAAATCCCTCGCCGCTACGAATTCGGCCCGGGCAAGCTCGAAGAGGATAAGGAAGATGTATTCTACTTCTTCGCTATGGGCGATGACAGCTACTTCACCGTTAACACCGAGAACCAGCCCAACATCCTGCTTGGCAATGATGTCGTTTACAACGAGGAGATCGGCGCACGCTACCCCGAGGCACAGCTCTTCTTCTTTAACGGCACCGGTAAGGATTTCGTACATTACGGCGAGATGACCCTTGCCGCTGAGCCCGGAACCTATCTCTACGAGCGCGTTGGCAATATGCTGCTCAAGATCGATGGCCTCAGATATGATGAGCAGGAAGGCGCTTTCAAGTTCCGCACCAGAAAGATAGGCAGCTATGTCTTCTCTGACCGCGAGCTCGATTACGACCGCTATAACGTTTCGAGAATAGCTCCCTGGGCACAGGGTCTCAATGAGGATAACTCCCTCTCCACCCTCAGCGGCAGACAGTATAAGGGCGCTTATGTTGAATACGGCAGCAAGCTGTTCTTCGCGCTGAGAAACGGTGAAAACAAGGATGTCGATAAGACCATCACCGAGAGGATGGCGATCGACCCCGCCAACTTCAGCTTTGCGTTTGAATCCTCTGATCCTAACGCTCCTTCGCTGAAATATGCCGATCTCGTATTCCACGAGAACCTCATCAAGAGCAGCAATAACCGCTACGAGCGCTGGTATGTTGCCATGCAGTTTGCCGAGGTTCCCGATCCCGGCGTTCCGAGAACCGTTACCGGTGACTTTGTCATGCTTTACAAGGGCGAAGAGCTTCTCCGCATGACTATGGGAAAAACCACCGAAAGCGATTCCACCTATGATGGAGATTACACCATCACCCTCCACGGCGGCAGACCGGTGCAGGAGGATTGGATACCTGCCGATTACACTGTTCCCGTTCTGCGCACTGCCGATGAGATCGCAAATCTGCCTGTATCCGATATGCTCGAAAGCGAATCTGACGGCGATTCCGCTTCGAGTGAAACTCCTTCCGCTTCCACCGTTGTTAACGATGCCGAAGCATCCGCTCCCGCAGCTGACCATGAATCCGGCGTTAACGCCGAATAACATGCAAAAGTATTCTCCTTCTATAGCTTAATGTGGTATACAGGCGAACCGCTGCGGCGGTTCGCCTGTATACATTATTCGATGTCTTTTCTAAAATCACTAAATATGGTAGTATTCTATCTAAAGGAGGGAACGCCTTGAAAGTTCTGATACTGCTGCTGACATTTTTCTATTTGGCGTTTCTCGCTGTTGAAACCGGAAGGGCTGATGCTGACCGCCGAAAGCTTTCGCACATAGTGCATGTCAATGGGATACGCGGCAAATCCAGCGTTTCCCGTCTTATCGAAGCGGGGCTTCGCGCAGGGGGATTCAAAGTATTCTGCAAAACCACCGGCACCGTTCCCATGACCATTGATCCAAAGGGTGTTGAACGCCCCGTTATCCGCCGCGGCAAAAGCAACATTAAGGAACAGCTCAGCATCATGCGGATGGCAGCGGAAGATAATGCCGATATACTGGTGATAGAATGTATGGCGGTAGACCCCGTGCTTCAAGCTGTATGCCAGCACAAAATGCTGAAAGCAGACATTGGGGTAATAACCAACGTAAGACTCGACCACACCGAAGAAATGGGCAACACCCTCGATGAGATATGCCGGTCACTTTGTAATACGATCCCGCAAAGCGGCATCGTTTTTACCGCCGATACTGTACACTTTTCGGATATAGAGAAGCGCGCCAACACTCTTGCAAGCAAGGCGGTGCTTGTCTCTGCCGACAGTTATCCTGCTCAGGATATAGATTTTCCCGAAAATGTGGCACTGGCTCTTGCCGTATGTGAGCATCTTGGCGTTGACTGCGCCGCAGCACTTGCAGGTATGTCGAAATATAAGCGAGACCCTTACGCACTTTCGCTATTCACCCTTGAAGGGGGCGCTCTGTTTATAAACGGCCTTTCGATAAATGATCCCGATTCCAGCTATCGTGTTTGGAGCATGCTCAGCGAAAGGTATCGCCTTTCTGAAAAGCGGTTGATACTGCTGATAAATAACCGACCCGACCGCGGTTACCGCACCGAACATATGCTGCTGTTGGCAAAACGCCTTGCGCCCCACGAAGTATGGCTGTTGGGCGCTTCTCAGGGGGTCGTAAGCCGAGAGCTTTCAGCTTTGCCCAACAAGCCGGTCATTCGGCGCTTTAAAAAAGCCCGCGAGCTTCCTTTGGACAGTCCGGACGGCAAAACTGTCATCTTTGCCGCCGGAAACATCGCCGGCCAAGGACATCCACTGATGGCGCGGGTCAGAGAGGAGGGTATCCCCTTTGTATCATAACATCGTTTTACTCGGCGTTGTGTTAAGCATATTGTTCTATGAGCTGACCGGCTTCTCCCCTGCCGGACTCATCGTTTCAGGCTATATCGTGCTTTGCCTTCAAACTCCAAATCGCATAATTTACACGCTGCTGGTAGTTTTTATTACATGGGGCATCGCAAAACTGCTTTCCGATCGAATTATACTTTACGGCAGACGCAGATTTGCCGTTATGATACTTATATCGTTCGCAGTTGACCTTATTATCGAAACAAGCGGCATCTTCGGCACATCTCCCGGACTTATAGGCTGCCTCGTTCCCGGCATAATAGCGCAGGAATTTGAGCGTCAGGGCATCATACCCTCGCTGCTTTCGCTCGGTGTAGTCACCGGAATGCTTGCGCTTATCATGCTCGCCTTCGGACTGCCGGTACTTCCGGCAGGATGGCTGTGAGGGGGCGCAAAGCGCCGCTGAGTCTGATTTCAGCTGCGCTGGTCATTCTTATCGTTTCGGTATTTTTCATCTCTGAAAACGGCGTTCTGGAACCGACAGCGTTTTACAGCCGGCAACTTGACGCACGAGCCCGCATGGAGCGTTGTATGCAGGCGGTAAGACAGTACCGGGAGGAGCTGTCTATTCCTCTTGTGCCCGAAGATATACATAAAACGGGGCTTATCGGCGTTGAATTTACCGACATAACGACCTCGCTCGGCGCAATTGAAGCCAAACGCACTGCCGCCGATCCCGATATGGCTGCGTTGTTGGTGAGGATGCTCTCCGATGCCGGGCTAAAACCGGGCGACCGTGTGTGCGCGGGCTTTTCCGGCTCCTTCCCGTCGCTGGATATAGCGGTCATCTGCGCCTGCGACGCTATGGAGCTTGAGATATGCTATATATCCTCGGTCGGCGCCTCCACCTGGGGCGCAAACCATCCCGAGCTTACCTTCCCCGATATTGCGCACCGACTTTATTCAGATAAGCTTATATCCGCCGACAGCGCACTCGTCACCCCCGGCGGCGACCGCGACAACGGCAAGGGCGTTTTTGACGAAGATGCTTTTATCCCCATAATAGAGCGTATTGAAAGCTATGGTATAACTGTTATGCGTGAAGAGGATTTCCAAAAGAATCTTGCCGCACGCCGTGCCGTTTACGACACAGGAGATATCGACTGTTTTGTTGCGGTCGGCGGAAACATCACCTCACTTGGTATCGGCGACAGTGCCGTCACACTCGGTCAGGGACTTCTCAAACGGACAGTTTCTCCCGACCGTCTCAGCGGCAAGACCGGCTTGGTGGAATGGTATCTCGCACAGGGCATTCCGGTGATAAATCTTTTGAATATAAAAAAGATAGTTGCCGATTACTCCATGCCGTTTGATCCTACCGTTCAGGCTGCCGCCGGCACTTCCCCGGTATACTTCCGCGCAAGCTATCCAAAGGCATATATTGCGGCGGCTCTTGCTGTCACCGCGTCCTTTCTTATCGCTGCCCACCGCCTTAAAAAATCAAGATAACTCAAAAAGACAAAAGCCGCCTCCCGGGTAACGGAAAGCGGCTTTTGCCTTTGCAAGGCAAGACATCTATGAAAAATTTTAAGGGGAACAACTAATATCAGCTGAGAGCACCGGCTGCTGCCATTTCCTTGATCTCCTGCTCGCTGTAACCGAGACTTGCAAGGATCTCTTCGTTGTGCTCACCGCACTTGAAGGGCTTGCCGACCTTGATAGCGCCCTGAGAGCCAAGGCGTACCGGGCAGGTGGGCAGGATGCGTTCTTCACCGTTCTGGCAGCTATACTTCTGGATGTACTCGTTAGCCCAAGCCTGCTCATCCTCAAGAACGTCGGCAAAGTGGTTGAGCTTTCCGCAAACGATATCCAGCTCTCTGAATATCTTGAGCCATTCATCAGAGGTCTTCTTGATAAACTTGGTTTCAAGCACGGGAACGAGCTGGTCAGCCTTTTCCATCATGGTTTTCATATCGGTAACGCCGATCTCAGCGGCTTCCTTAACTGCGTCGACCGCGTTGAAGAACTTGTCGCCATAGCGCTCATACTCGAATATGGTGCAGCGTACCCACTCGCCGTCGGAGCACTTGTAGGCAAGGTTGCTCGCCATACCGAAGTTTCTCTTCTCGGGATACTCATGGCAGTAGGGCTTTTCAGCCATTACGATAGAGCCGCCGAACGCCCAAATACCTGCGTTGTAAAGCGACATGGTAACGAAATCGCCCTTGCCGGTCTTTTCACGCTGGTAGAGAGCGGTCATAAGTCCGCCGAACAGGGTAGTTCCGGCAATGGTATCGCCCATTGCATAACGGGAGTTGACGGGATAGCTTCCGGGAGCATCGATGGTCATGTCAGCGGAAAATCCGGGACGGGACCAAAACGCAATGTTGTCAAATCCGGGAGCGTTGCAGTCGGGGCCTTCATAGCCGTAACCGGTGAGGGTAACGAAAATAAGTCTGGGGAATCTCTCCTTGATCGACTCATAGTCGATGCCAAGCTTTACAAGCGACTGATTTCTGGTGTTGGTAACAAGGATATCGGCATCCTCAAGAAGCTTGAAGAGGATCTCCTTGCCCTTTTCGTTCTTTACGTTGAGGCTGAGAGACTTTTTGCCTACGTTGAAAATATCGAACAGCGGATTCTCGTTGCTGTCGGTCTTGGTGTGTCCCATAGAGGTCGCACGCCAGGTATCACCGCCGCGTCCCTCGATCTTGACAACGTCAGCGCCCAAATCGGCACAGATTCGGCAAACGATAGGAGCTGCTACGTAGTTAGCCAGCTCAACGACCTTTATACCTTCCAAAGGTTTGCTCATCTTAGAATACCTCCTGATTTTTTATCGTGGGGATATGCTCCCCCGTTATATCCTGTCTTTATTATATTAAAACTGCCATATACATATCAAGCGTTTTGGCGCTTTAGCGTTACTGGATTTATTCTTATCATTTCATAAGTTTGAGCTTATGTATCATTTAATTTACTTTTGTTTTTTGTTTTGATGGCAACAGCCCCTCCGATCGCTCGGAGGGGCTGTTATTACTTAAGAAAATCAACGGTGGCGTTGCCCTTTTCGTCATAGATGACGGCATCCTTATCGATGATCAGTTCGTCTATCGATTCGAAGTACGCCTTGATAGACGGGTACATCGGCTTATAATTTGCTATTATCGATTTCGCCTCTGCCGCGTCGTTGCAAAGCAAAGCATCGGCGACCAAAAGCTGCGCCTTAGCGGAGTTGACGCAAAGCATATCGGGATCACTTACGCAAAAATCTATGCCGTGCAGTGTGCCTGACGCTCCCTTGGCATTAAACTGAACTCCCGGCATAACGCAGGTAAGATCGCCGAAATCGGAAGAACCGGTAGTCCAGCCTTCATATTCAAACTTGAGCCTATCTTCGCCAACCAAATCGGCGCAGCACTTTTCCACCAGCTTCATAAACTGAGGATCATGATATTCGGGGGAATAACCTGGGCGGTCACACAGCTCCACTCCTGCGCCCATGGCAAGAGCCGCACCGGTAAGCGCACGGTTTATCTTTTTATTTTCGCGCTTCATGGCTTCCATCGTCTTGCCTCTTACAAAGCTTTCCAGCTTCATCTCATCAGGGATAATGTTGACCGCGCTGTTTACGCCCAGCATTATAGGATGGAATCTTACGGTATCGGCATCACGGAAGGTCTCTCGCAGGTCGTTGCAGGCCTGAAGCCCCAGCATTGCCGCATACTGAGCGTTGATACCTCTTTCGGGTGCGCCGCCTGCGTGAGAAGACTTGCCCTTGAATTTAAACATTTTGGCTATGCAGCCGTTGGAGCCTTTGTTGCAGTTAAAGGCATAATTTTCTCCCTTACCGTTGATACTGCCATGCACCATAAGCGCGATATCAACGTCGTCAAAATAGCCGCGGTGCATGAATTCCACCTTGCCGCCCATATAGCTGATAACACCCTCCCTGCGAAGCTGCTCGCGGAAGTTGAGCTGTATCATCTCCTCGGCAGGGACTGCCATCAGCCTTATCGAACCGCTCATCCCTTCAAGAGCATCCGGCTCTTTAAGCGCCGCCGCAATGCCGAGCAGCGCCGCCATTTGGGCGTGATGGCCGCAGCAATGGGTCATTCCGTTTACCGATTCGGGATGGTTTGCTATATCAAGGGCGTCCAGCTCTGCCATTACGCAAAGTTTTGGGCCCGGCTTTCCGGTATCGATATCGGCGAAAAATCCCGGTATATTCCCGGCAAGGGTCAGCTCATATCCCATCTTTTCAAAGAGATCCTTGGTATAGTTGTGTGCTTCCCACTCGGTATATCCTGTCTGCGGATGTGCCCAAAGCCATCTCTCAGCTTCAAGTATCATTTGCCTGTGTGTATCTGCATTTTTTACGATTTTGAGTTGACGATCATTCATTTACGCCCGGCCTCCGTTTAAATCGATATTGTATGATTAGTATACCACCGCCCACCTTAAAAATCATCATTTTTTATTGCTGCCGGAAAGACGGTTTTGGAGCGGTTTGTAATAGCTGTATAGACAATTGATGCGGTGCGTACGCTGCCGCACCCAGGCAACATACACACCGCATTTTCAAAGAGGACACTGTAAAATTATTTCATTCCGTTATATATAGCCAGTGAAAGCTTGTTTATAACGGTGGTCGCCTCTGCCACCGACGGGAAATCCTGCGTATAGACGGCGACTACATAACGGCGATGACCGGGAAGCTCAAAAATTCCCATGTCATGCACCAGACCGGGGTTGCTACCGGTCTTATGGGATACCATTACCATGCCTTCAGCAACTTCGCCGTTGGCATTATATACGGTAGTGGTGGGCAGCAGATGAGGAAGTCTCATAGTGAGCTTCTGATCTTTCATTATATTAAACATCTGCTTGGATATATCAGCATTTATCATGGTTTCCTTTGCAACTGCAGAAAGTATCTTTCCTGCATCTGAAGCGCTGATAAAGTTATTGCGGCCTTCCTTAAGCGCCTGCTGATCCATCATCTTGCGCATCAGCCTGGTGCTGCGGCAGCCCCATTCCTTCCAAAATTCGTTGAATCGGTCATAACCGATAACATCTATTATCTCGTTGGTGGCAAGATTATCGCTTACCACTATCATCAGCCATGCCATATCATGCAGAGTGGGCTTATAGCCTCTGTTAAGGGAGCAAATTACTCCGTTGGGCACTCTGTTAACCTCAGCTATCTCACGCGGCTCATCAAGGTCTACCAACCCGTCCTGAGCATCCTTGAGCAGCATAGCCAGCATCGGGACCTTTATGGTGCTTGCAGCCGGAAATGTTTTTTCTCCATTTACGATAAACACCTCGCCGGTCTGGCAGTCTTCAACATAAAGACCTACATCTCCGTTTGCCTCGGATAGGATCTTACTTATTTCTTTTACCGGAATAAGGCTCATGTCAAGCACTCCTGTACTTTTTATTTGATATAAATTCTCGGCACTCTGCGGCCTACCGCACAAAGCAGCTCCTGCGATATGGTGCCGGCCAATGCCGACATATCATCTACAGTCTGCTTTTTGCCGAATATCTCAAGCTCGTCGCCCTCGCCCACCTCTGGCACCTCGGTGAGGTCTACCATCATCATATCCATGCAGACTCTGCCCCTTACCGGCACAGGTCCGCATTTGCTGATGAGCGACGCCTTGTTGGAAAATACTCTGAGAAATCCGTCGGCATAGCCTACCGGCAATACGCCAA
>CAZSEO010000021.1:0-15337 GCA_964605985.1 uncultured Oscillospiraceae bacterium
GTTAAGCTCATCTGTGCCGAAAATACTTGAGTGGAGACACTCCGGGAAGATAGGACGATGCCAACATCTGAAAGCTCCTCAAGCGAGGAGCTTTTTTGTTTTAGTAATAAGTGCTATAATAGATTTGCTTGAAAGGAGGGGGCTGTTTGCAATATCAAAACGGAAAACGCTATTACACCATGTCGCAATATTGCAAGGAGAAATACGGCTGCCGCGCTGTAAAGATCCCTCTATGTTCGGGCATGAGCTGCCCTAATCGTGACGGGAGCAAGGGCGTGGGTGGATGCACTTTTTGCAGCGGTGACGGCGGTGGAGAGTTTGCTCCCAAGGAAGCGGCTTCTATTGCCGAGCAGTTTGAATTGGGCGCTGCTTCGATGCAAAAATGGCGGGATGCTGTGAAAATCGGATATTTTCAGAGCTTTTCGAATACTCATACCACTGCCGACAGGCTTGAAAATCTGCTTTCGGAAACAGCTGCTGTTGATGCAATAAAAGCGATAAGGATAGCTACACGGGCTGATTGTATAGACGAGGCAAGGGCGGATGTTATTGCAAAATACGCTCAAATACTGCCTATAGAAATTGAGCTTGGGCTTCAAACCATACATGATGCAACGGCTGCGAAGATCAACCGCTGTCACAATTTTGAAGAGTGGCTGAAAGGCTACTCGATGCTGAAAAAACTTGGGATATATGTCTGTGTGCATTTGATAAATGGCTTGCCCGGAGAGACTCCTGAGATGATGGTCGGGTCTGCAAAGGCGCTTGCCAGGCTTGATATCGATGGCATAAAGCTGCATATGCTTCATGTTATCAGGGGTTCAGCGATGGCGGAGGAGTATTTGCGTCAGCCCTTTGAATTGCTAAGTAAAGAACAATATATTGATATCGTATGCGAGCAGCTAAGGGTTCTGCCGCCCGATACGGTTATAGAGAGGCTGACAGGCGATGGAGCAAAATCAACGCTTATAGCTCCTCTTTGGACGCTTAATAAACGTGATGTTTTGAATTCAATAGATAAGCGGCTTGCCGAGCTTGATATTTGGCAGGGCGATGGATACGGGGAGTAAAATATGGTTGGCATATTACAGTTAGCAAAGGATAGATTGGTACAAACTGCAAATCCAAATGGAGTTTACATTGATTTTACCATGGGACGCGGCAGAGACACATTGTTTTTGTGTTCGCTTGCGCCGCAGGGAAGGGTGTATTCCTTTGACATCCAGCCCTCGGCGTTGGAGCAGACCGCTGCCCTGCTTGCCGAACACGGTATGACCAATGCCGAGCTTATTCTCGACGATCATCAGAACTTTAAAAACTACTATGACGGCGAGATAGACGGCGGACTGTTCAACCTTGGATTTCTTCCCGGAGGGGATAAGAGCATAACCACCCAAAGGGGTTCAACCCTGGCAGCGGTAAAGGCGGCTATGGCGGCGCTCAGGCGCGGCGCGGCACTGGGTGTTGCAGTATACCCCGGTCATGAAGAGGGCAGGATAGAGGGCGAGCAGCTTCAAGCTTATTTTTCAACGATAGATAAAAAGGAGTTTGATATTTTTATCTATCGGCTTTTAAATGTTCCCGATTCGCCTTATATGATGGTAATAGAAAGGCATTGAGTATATTTGATGGAAAATATACCTAAAGTAAAACAGTCTGCCAATTTGAATTGGCAGACTGTTTTGATGTAATATCAATCGAGAATCATGGTAGATTCAAAAATGCATTGGTCGCAATCGGGGTTTTCGTAATATGTATCAGTGTAAATTTTTTCGCTTTTTTGCGTTGCAGAAAAAAGTAAATTTGAAGCTTTATAGCATTCGCATTTAAGAATATGTAAAGAAGCGGAGTGATCAGGGGAAACGGAATATGTGCTTAGAGGAATATCTCGAACCGCATCTTCAAGTATTTTTATGGCGTTGTTTGATGCCAGTAACAGTTCATAATACATAGATTCGTAATCGGGCATGATCATCACCTTTAATACTACTTTATACTACTTAGTAAGAAAAGTCAATATCTTGTCTTACTTAGGGGTATTATATACTCAGAGGTGAGATGATGGGAGAAGTCGTAAGACCGTTGAAAGAGAAGGTCAGCATATCGCTTGACTGTGACATAGTAGAAAAGATCAAGCGCCTTGCGCTGGAAGATGACCGAAATTTCTCACAATATATAAACATGGTGCTTAAAGCGCATATTTCGAAATTAGAAAATCAAGGAAAGTAGTTCAATGGCTCCACCAATATGGTGGGGCTTTTTGTTTGTGAAAACCTTTATAAAGCCTCCCCTGTGCAAGGGGAGGTGCCGAGCAATAAGCGAGGCAGAGGGGTTGTTCCCTCAATAGCCATCAAGCTTTCGCTTGGGCAACCTGCCATGTTGTCTTTGAGATTGCGCTCATGCCGCGCGGGCAGTTACTTTTGGCATGCCCCAAAAGTAACCAAAAAGACACTTAAGGGAAACCTATGGTTTCCCTTAAGGATCTCTTCCGCATTTTTAGGGGGCTGATTCGCCCCCTAAAACCCTATTGACGCCAAAGCTGAGAAAACTCATAAGTATAGTTCAGGCTTCGATGGCAAAAATGGCGTCAAGCTGCAAATTTTTGCCATCTTACGTTGCTGTAATGTCGCACAATTGCCAAGCTTTGCCTGATCCAAAACAGTTGCCCACAAAATTAAAGCGGCAGGACAAAATGCCTGCACCGCCTTTAGCTTGCAGGTGAAATTTTCTATGGCGCTGCGTAAACAAAAAGCCTCCCCTGTGCAAGGGGAGGTGCCGAGCAATAAGCGAGGCGGAGGGGCTGTAAGAAACCGCAAATATAAAATAAAAGCCGGAAGAGCGTTCCGGCTTTTATTTTATATTACTTTCTCATCAGAGTTGCCATAATAGCCTTCTGAGCGTGCAGACGGTTTTCTGCCTCATCGAAGATCTCGTTGGCATGCGCCTCGAACACATCTTCGGTGATCTCTTCGCCGCGGTGTGCGGGCAGGCAATGCAGAACGATAGCACCGGGATTTGCAGCCGCCATGGTGTCCTTGTTTATCTGATAGCCTGCGAATGCCTTCTCGCGTATCGCCTGCTCCGATTCCTGACCCATAGAAGCCCAAACATCGGTATAAAGAACGTCGGCGCCTGCTGCGCCCTCAAGGGGATCCTGTACCCAGCTGAACTTGCTGCCGTAGGTGGCTGCAAAATCCATGACGGTCTTGTCGGGAGCATACTCCTTGGGAGTTACCACTGCAACATCCATGCCTGCCTTGAGACATCCGACGATGAGCGAGTTTGCCATGTTGTTTCCATCACCGATAAAGCAGAGCTTTTTGCCGTCGAAGGTCTTGTGATATTCGCGGATGGTCTGCAGGTCGGCCATTACCTGGCAGGGGTGAGCAAAATCAGTCAGGGCGTTGATAACGGGGATAGAGCCAAACTTGGCAAAATCCTCGACCTCCTGCTGAGCATAGGTCCTTATCATAAGTCCATCGAGGAAGCGGGAGAGAACTCTTGCGGTATCGCAGAGAGGTTCGCCTCTGCCTATCTGAAGGTCGCGGGGAGAGAGGAACAGCGGCTGACCGCCGAGCTGATACATTCCCACCTCGAAGGAAACGCGGGTTCTGGTGGAGGACTTCTGGAATATCATTCCCAGCGACTGTCCTTCAAGAATGTGGTGCTTGATGCCGTGCTTGTTTTCATATTTGAGCTTGTCGGCAAACTCAAGAAGCTCGAATATTTCTTCCTTGCTGCAATCGAGCAGCTTGAGAAAATGTTTCATCAGTTAGCCGCCTCCTTGATAGCATGCTCAAGAATTGCGAGTCCCTTTTCAAGAAGCTCATCGGAGATGGTGAGCGGAGGAAGCAGTCTTACCTTTTCGTGTGCGGTGAGAACGATGAGACCCTTTTCGAGGCAGCTTGCGGCAACCTGCTTGGAGGTGCCTTTCTCAAGCTCGATGCCTACCATCATGCCCATGCCTGTGACCGATACAACATTCTCAAAGGTCTTGATCTTTTCAAAAATCATCTCGCCCTTGCGCTTGACATCGGCAAGCAGAGCATCGTCGAGCTTTTCAAGCACTGCGCAGGCGCCTGCGCAAGCGATGGGATTCATGCCGAAGGTGGAGCCGTGGTCGCCTGCAACGAGGGTATTCTCGGTCTTTTCGCCAAACAGAACCGCGCCGATGGGCAGACCGCCGCCAAGTCCCTTTGCGGTGGAAACGATATCGGGCTGGATTCCGAATGCCTGGTATGCGTAGTAATAGCCGGTACGTCCGTTGCCGGTCTGGACCTCATCGACCATGAGCAGGATATCCTTCTCCTTACAGAGAGCGGCTACCTTTTCAACAAATTCCTTATCGAGCGGGATAACGCCGCCTTCGCCCTGGATCATCTCCATCATGATGCCGCAGGTCTTATCGGAAACCTTGGAGAGAAGATCCTCAAAATCGTTGGCGACTGCGTAAACGAAGCCGGGGGTGAAGGGATCAAAGTTGACGTGCATTGCAGCCTGACCGGTAGCGGCAACGGTGGTGACGGTCCTGCCGTGGAAGGAGTTGATGAGGGTGATTATCTCGCAGCGCTCCTTGCCGTACTTGGTCTGGGAGTACTTTCTTGCGGCCTTGATCATGCCTTCGTTAGCCTCCGCGCCGGAGTTGCCGAAGAACACCTTCTTCATGCCGGACTTTTCGCAGATCATCTTTGCCACCTTTACGCCGGGCTCGGTGTAGTAGAGGTTGGAGATATGAGCATACTTTGCGGCCTGCTCGCAAACTGCCTTTACCCAGTCGGGATCGGAGAAGCCGAGAGCATTAACGCCGATGCCGGTGGAAAAATCGATATACTTTTTGCCGTCGTAATCTTCACACTCGGCGCCGCTGCCGCACTTGATGGCAAAATCGGCACGTCCGTAGGTATGCGCAACGTATTTCTGGTCAAGTTCCTTGATTTCAGCAAATGTCATGGATTATTCCTCTCCTTTATAAATCATGGTGCCGACGCCTTCGTCAGAGAGCATCTCGATGAGAATAGCGTGAAGGATCCTGCCATCGATGATGGCGGCCTTGGAAACTCCGCTGTTAATGGTATCTACGCAGCACTGCAGCTTGGGGATCATGCCGCCTGCAACGATGCCCTTTTCGATAAGAGCGGGGATCTCGGTGGTATAAACAGAGGGAATGAGGGTGTCCTCATTGTCCTTATCCTCAAGCAGGCCGCGGATGTCGGTCATGAGGATGATGTTTTCTGCCTGAACCGCGGTGGCAACGTAGCAGGCCATGGTGTCGGCGTTTACGTTGTAGATAACACCGTTTTCATCAGCGCCAACGCAGGTGATAACGGGAATGTAGCCTGCATCGAGCAGGGTGGTTATAGGCTTGGGATCAACAGCGGTCATTTCGCCAACATAGCCGTAATCGACATCACTTTCTTTCTTCTTTACGGTGAGCATTCCGCCGTCAACGCCGCAGAGACCCATTGCCTTGCCGCCCTGAGCATTTATCTGGGCTACGAGATCCTTGTTGAGCTTGCCTGCAAATACCATCTGAGCAAGGTCGCGGGTCTCTTCGTCGGTATAGCGCAGACCGTTGATGAACTTGGATTCCTTGCCGACCTTCTTGAGCATACTGGAAAGCTCGGGACCGCCGCCATGGACAAGAACTACTCTGATACCGATGCAGTTGAGAAGAACGATATCGCCCATAACTGCTGCCTTAAGCTCTTCGTTTATCATTGCGTTGCCGCCGTATTTGATAACAACGGTCTTGTTGTGGTACTTCTGAATGTAGGGAAGCGCCTTGCTGAGTATTTCAGCTTTCTGCGCAATGGTAATCTTTTCTTTATTCATAGATGTTTCCTCCAAATGAAAGTGTAGATTGAAAGTTTTTTAAGTTCTGAGAAACTTTTTTCAAAAAGTTTCTCAGCCGCCGGAGGCGAAATATCAAAGTCCGATGGTCTCGTCAAGACCGAGAGCGATGTTCATGTTCTGAACTGCCGCGCCGGAAGCGCCCTTGCCAAGGTTATCGAGGCAGGCTGCCATCAGAACGCGTTCCTCGTTGCCGCAGACGTAGATGTGCAGCATGTTGGTATCGGCAAGCTGGTTGGAGGGAAGGAAGCCGCCCTCAAGAACGCCTTCGCCGCCGAAAGGCATCACCTTTACGAAGTTCTGACCTGCGTAATACTCAGAAAGCTGCTCGTGGATCTGCTCTGCGGTGAGTTTTTTATTGAGAAGCTTGGTATAAACCGGAACGTTGACGGTCATTCCGTTGAAGAAATCGGAAACCGCGGGATTGAAGATAGGGGTATCGCTAAGACCCGAGATGATCTTCATCTCTTTCTGATGCTTGTGACTCTGAGTGAGACCATACTGGCGAACGCTTATGTATTCCGCGGGGCGGTTCTCGTCAGCGTAAGCGGAGATCATTTTTTTGCCGCCGCCGGAATAACCCGAGATAGCGTGGCAGACAACGGGGTAATCAGCGGGCATGATGCCCAGCTTCACCATCGGGTGAACGAGGCTGATAAAGCCGGTGGCGTAGCAGCCGGGGTTAGCGATGCGGTGGCTGGATGCAATCTTCTCACGCTGTTCCTTGGAAAGCTCCGGGAAGCCGTATGCCCAGCCGGGGTTGGTGCGGTGAGCGGTGGAAGCATCAATTATTTTGACGTGATCGCTTTCAACAAGGCTTGCAGCTTCAACTGCTGCCGCATCGGGCAGACAGAAGAACGCTACGTCGGCTGCGTTTATAAGCTTTTTGCGCTCCTCAACGTCTTTACGCTTGTCTTCGTCGATGAGAAGAATTTCAAGGTCGCTTCGTCCTGCAAGGCGGTCGAAGATCTTTAAACCGGTAGTTCCCTCTTTGCCGTCGATAAATATTTTATGTTTCATAGGTGAAGCCTCCTTAAAATGGTTCAATGTTTGTGATCTTGGTCGAGCTTTGCGATGCGCTGTTCCATTTCAGCTATCTGCTTGGCAACAGCTTCGGGAGCAGGTCCGCCGATCACCTTTCGCTGCTCTACGCAGGTCTGAAGGTCGATGGCGGTGAACAGATCCTCTTCGAATATATCGGAGAACTGTTTGTATTCCTCGAGGGGCAGCGTCTCAAGCGTTCTGTTGGTCTCGATGCAGAGCCTGACCAGCTGGCCGGTGAGCTTATAAGCCTCTCGGAACGGAACACCTTTTTTAGTGAGATAGTCGGCACAGTCGGTGGCGTTGATAAAGCCCTTTGCAGCGGCTGCCCTCATATTTTCGGGTCTTACCGTCATGGTATTGAGCATCGGGGTGCAGGCGCCGAGGCAAAGCTTAACGGTCTCTACCGAATCTAAGATTGCCTCCTTATCCTCCTGCATATCCTTGTTGTAGGCGAGCGGCAGACCCTTGAGCATGGTCAGCAGCGTTACAAGGTCGCCATTGACTCGTCCGGTCTTTCCTCGGATAAGCTCGGTTATATCGGGGTTCTTTTTCTGCGGCATTATCGAAGAACCGGTTGCGAAAGCGTCATCGAGCTCGATGAACTTGAACTCGGAGGAACACCACAGCACCACCTCTTCCGAAAGCCTTGAAAGGTGGGTCATTATCAGCGAAATGGCGGCGGCAAGTTCAACGCAGTAATCGCGGTCGGATACGCCGTCCATACTGTTTTGGGTGACCCCCGCGAAGCCAAGCTGCTGTGCTACGAACTCACGGTCGGTGGGGTAAGAGGTGCCGGCCAGCGCACAGGAGCCGAGCGGAGAATAATTCATTCTGCCGTAGCAGTCGTTGAGGCGGTCGAGGTCACGCGCGAACATTTGGGCGTATGCCATCAGATGATGGGCGAAGGTGACCGGCTGCGCCACCTGAAGGTGGGTATAGCCCGGCATTACCGAATAGAGGTTCTGCTTTGCCTTTTCTATGATGACATCGAGCAGCTTATGTACCTCGTCGTAGATGAGGTCGGTCTGTACCTTGAGATACATCTTGGTATCGAGGGCGACCTGATCGTTGCGGCTTCTCGCGGTGTGAAGTCTTTTGCCCGCATCGCCTATGCGTTCGGTGAGCACCTGCTCAACAAACATATGGATATCCTCGGCGGTAAAATCAAACTGAAGTGCGCCCGAATCGAGGTCGGAAAGTATGCCCTTTAAGCCTTCGATTATTTTTTCAGCATCCTCCTGCGGTATGATCCCGCATTTGCCGAGCATTTTTGCGTGAGCCATCGAACCTGTGATATCCTCGTGATACATCACGTGGTCGAAGGAAATAGAAGAATTGAAATCGTTTATGGTGGAGTCTAACTCCTTGGTGAATCTGCCTGACCACATTTTCATAATGCAGCCCTCCTAAACAATAACGTTAATACGCAAGCGGCCCTGCCCCAAATCAGGTGCAGGGCCGCATAGTCGGTCGCTTGATTATTTTTCGAGCTTCTCGTTGAGCATGGCCTTGACCTTGATGGGCAGACCAAAGAGGTTGATGAAGCCTGCGGAGTCATTCTGATTGTAAACTTCGTCCTCACCGAAGGTTGCTATCTCTTCGGAATAGAGGCTGTAGGGGCTGGTGGTGCCGGCGTGGATGATGTTGCCCTTGTAGAGCTTGAGCTTTACATCGCCGGTAACAGTCTGCTGGGTGGAATCAACGAAAGCGGTGAGAGCTTCACGCAGGGGGGTATACCACTGGCCGAAGTAAACAACATCGGCAAACTTGAGGGCTATCTGCTGCTTGTAATGCATGGTCTCGCGGTCGAGGCAGAGCTGCTCAAGCTGCTCGTGAGCGAAGTAGAGGATGGTGCCGCCGGGGGTCTCGTAAACGCCGCGGCTCTTCATTCCGACAAGGCGGTTCTCGACCATATCGCTGATGCCGATGCCGTTTTCGCCGCCGACCTTGTTAAGATACTTGATTATCTCAGAAACCTTCATCTTGTTGCCGTCGACAGCAACGGGAACGCCCTTTTCAAAGCTGAGGGTGAGGTAGGTGGGAACATCGGGAGCCTTTTCGGGGGTAACGCTCAGCTCAAGGATCTCATCATACTTGGGCTCGTTTGCGGGATCCTCAAGGTCGAGACCTTCGTGAGAGAGGTGCCAGATGTTCATATCCTTGGAGTAGTTGGTGGTTCTGCTGATGTTGAGAGGAATGTTGCGTGCCTCGGCGTAATCGATCTCTTCGTCGCGGCTCTTGATGTCCCAAATTCTCCAGGGAGCGATGATGGGCATATTGGGAGCGAATGCCTTGATGGCAAGCTCAAAACGTACCTGATCGTTGCCTTTGCCGGTGCAGCCGTGAGCGATGGCGTCGGCGCCTTCTGCCTTGGCTATCTCAACGATGCGCTTTGCGATGATGGGACGTGCGAAAGCGGTGCCGAGAAGGTATTTGCCCTCGTAAACTGCGCCGGCCTGAACGGTGGGAACGATATACTCGTCGCAGAATACGTCGGTGAGATCCTCTATGTAAAGCTTGGAAGCGCCGGTCTTGATAGCCTTTTCGTGCAGACCGGAAAGCTCCTTGCCCTGGCCGACGTCAGCAGCTACCGCGATAACTTCGCAGTCGTAGTTTTCCTTGAGCCACGGGATTATGATAGAAGTATCAAGACCGCCGGAATATGCTAAAACGACCTTATTGTATTTTGCCATGATTATAGACCTCCATATTGAACGGTTATCAGCCGTATTATTTACTATGAGAATAATTATACATCGTTTTTGCAAAAAGAAAAGGGGTATTTTTGTAAATATTTCAGCGAATAGAAACTTTGTCAGTTACGCTCATCTCAAGCTGACAATAAAGGGTATAAATGTGCAATCTGACCGTCAAAATATGCGGCGCGCCGCGATACGGGGAAAAACGGGGAAAGGATATATCCCGCAACATCCGGGACACGGGATCATCGAGCGGATAAAAGGTGGAATATTATGAATATATACATAAAATAGTGAATATTGCGCTGTCGACATGTATAAAATTTAACAACGATTTCTTTATATGTTAATAAATTGCAATATTTGAAAATAAATTGCAAACTCCATTGAAATCATATGGTTGATATAATATAATACCATTTGAAAGCAGGCAGGACAAAACCGAATTGTCTCTTTTGAAATAAATCATTGGCTGAAAGCGTGCCTGCGGCATTGAAGCATACTCAGGAGGGGGAGCACTTTGTATCGAATGATCAAAAAGTTTAATGAGATAGTGTTTTCCAGAATGGTAGTGGTGGGTATACTTCTGCTGACTCAGCTGGCACTGATAATGCTGGCTGTTTTGCGGTTGTCGCGGTATTTTGCCGCTTTATACGGATGCTTTCTGCTTATCTCTGTAATTATCGCGCTGTATATAATAAACAGCGATATGAATCCCTCCTACAAAATGGCGTGGATAATACCGATCTTGATATTCCCGATATTGGGAGGGACGTTCTATATTATATTTAAAAACAGCCATCTGAGCAAAAAGGTACTCGACCGGCTCCAGGCAGAGGAAAAAAAGGCGGCGCTGATCAACTGTCAGACTGAAGACACGGCAGCGGCGCTTGAGAAAATGCCTGCGTTTATACAGAATCAGTCGCGGTATATATATAATTCGAGCTATCCTGCCTTTATCAATACCAAAACCGAATATCTTTCCCCGGGCGAAAAGATGTTTGAACGGATGCTCGAAGATCTGAGAAATGCCAAGCGATACATCTTCATGGAATATTTTATAATTGGCGAAGGCAGAATGTGGAGCGATATCCTCTCGGTGCTGGAGCAGAAGGCGGCTGAAGGTGTTACCGTGAAGGTCATATATGACGGCTTTGGCTGTCTGAATACGCTGCCCAACGATTATTATAAAAAGCTGCGTCAAAAGGGCATAGACTGCATAGAATTTATACCGCTGATCCCGCTGCTGACCAACCTTATGAACAACCGCGACCACCGTAAGATAACGGTGATAGACGGAGAGATAGGCTATATGGGCGGAGTGAATATCGCTGACGAGTATATAAACGCCGCCGATCGGTTTGGCCATTGGAAGGACTGCGGCATACGTCTTGAGGGCGATGCTGTGTCGAGCCTTGCGATGATGTTTTCCACCATGTATAACGCGCTTTCGTCAAAGGATAAGTGCGAGCTTACCGAGCTGTGTCCGCAGAAGCCTTCGCCGGTGGCAGACGGAGTGGTGCAGCCCTATTCCGACACTCCTCTCGATAAGGAGCTGGTGGGGCGCGGGGTATACCTTGGAATGATATCGAAGGCGCAGCACTATATTTACATATGCACCCCTTATTTTATAGTTGATAACGAGATACTCACCGCGCTGCTGCTTGCGGCGAAAAGCGGTGTGGATGTAAGAATAATAACACCCTATAACGGCGATAAATGGTATGTTCATATGGCTACCAGATCCTATTACCGCCAGCTTATCGAGGGTGGGATCAAGGTTTATGAGTATACCCCCGGATTTATCCACTCCAAGCTGTTCATCTGCGATGACTTTACAGCTTCGGTGGGAACGGTAAACCTTGATTACCGCAGCCTCTATCTTCACTTTGAATGTGGTGTATGGCTGGCGGGCGGCAGCTCGATAGCTGAGATAAAAAAGGATTTTATCGACACAATGGAAAAAAGCGAACAGATCACATCTGAAAGTTTTCAGCTTAAACTTTCAGGGCTGCAAAGATTGATCTCAGCGGTGATAAAGGTTTTTGCACCGCTGATGTAACGGATATAAAATAAATTCGAGTGGAGGACTGCCCAATGAAAAGAGCTCCCGGAGCGGACAAAACGACCCGATCCAACCAATCCTCAGAAAAGCTTTTGACCATTCTCGAACACCTCTCGGAGCAGGACGAGCCGATAAGGCTTCAGGATATATCCCGCCTGGTGGGGATGAACGAGAGCACCACGCTGAGATATATCGCCACCCTTCAAAAGAGCGGATATGTCGTGCAGGATGTTGACACCGGCAGATATTCACTTACATATAAGATATGTGCGATCGCCGCCAACGTATCGAGCAGAAAGAATATCCGCAATATCTGCTCGCCCTATCTGCGCTCGATAGCGCACATCTTCTCGGAATCTGCCAACATTGCTGAGGAGCACAACATGATGGTGGTTTACATCGAGGCGATAAGCGGTCCCCGCCAGCTTTTGATGACCACCCGCAGAGTAGGCAACGTTTCTCCGATGCACTGCACCGCGGTAGGAAAGCTGCTTTTGCTCAACTATACTCAGCAGCATCTTCAGCAGTATATCGCCGCAAAGGGCCTGCCTGCGCTGACCGATAAAACGATAACCGAGCCTGCCGCGCTTTTTGCCGAGCTGGAAAAAGTCCGTGCCCAGGGCTATGCGCTGGATAATGAGGAATACGAGCCGGGAGCAAGATGCGTTGCCGCGCCGATATACGATTATACCGGCAATATCATAGCGGGTCTGAGCGTAAGCGGACCGATAACCCGTATGACCGATGAGCACATCTATGAAAAGCTGCCCTTCCTTCTCGATGCGGCCCAGCAGGTATCGCTGCGCATGGGTTATGACGAGATCAAGCTCAAATGACCTTTGCATAATACGGAGGAAAAATTTTGAATAAAGGTAACAAGTCTTTGCTGCCGACCGCGGCGATACTGCTGCTGGCAGTCGCTTCGATAGCGGCGCCGGCATTTGCCATGATAGCGCCGCGCGAAAAAGAGCCGCCTGCCGAGCCTGCCGCAGTCATCGAGACGGTTTCGAGCGAACCTGAGCCGATGAAGGAGCCGGAACCTGAGCCGGAGCCTTCGGTGGTGAGATTCATGGCGGCGGGAGATAATCTTATACATGATAATATTTATAAGCAGGCAAACGCCAGAGCGGGCGGTAACGGGTTCGATTTCAGTGTTCCATATGATATCATCGAGCCGGTTTTCGCTGATGCCGACCTCTCCTTTATAAATCAGGAAACAATCATAGCAGAGAGCATCTTCGAGCTTTCGGGCTATCCGCTTTTCAATTCTCCCGAGGCTGTGGGAGACAGGATAGCGGATATGGGCTTTGATATCGTCTGCATAGCCAATAACCATATGTTTGATATGGGCGAAAAAGGGCTTATCGCCGCGCTGGATTACTGGCAGGCGAAGGAGGATATGCTGACTATCGGCGCGTGGCGGCAGGAATCGGATATGCAGCAGCCGCTGCTTTATGAGAAAAACGGTATCACCTTCGGTTTTGTTCCGATAACCGAGCATACCAACGGCTTAAAGCTGCCCAAGGATACCCCGCTTCGCTTTATCCGTTCCGACGAATACGACCTGATGAAACAGCAGGTGGAGCTTGCAAAGCAGCACAGCGATTTTGTCGTCGTATCTATCCATTGGGGCACCGAGAACAGCACCGAGGTAAATGATAATCAGCTTTATCTCGCGCAGATGTTTGCCGATTGGGGAGTTGACCTCGTTTTGGGCCACCACTCTCACACGCTGCAGCCGATGGAATGGCGCACCGGAAAGGATGGCAACCGCACACTGGTGGTATATTCGCTCGGCAACTTTATCTCGAGTATGCTAAACCCGCAGAATATGCTGGGCGGGATACTGGATATCGATATCACGATGGAAGAGGGCGAAAAGCCTGAGATAACGCGTGCCAAAATGATACCGATAGTCACCCAGTATGACACCACCAACCGCCGAGAGGTGAGGATTTATCCCTTCTCAGAGTATACCGATGAGCTGGTATCCGCCCACGGAATGAAGCAATGGCACGATATATTCTCGATAGAATATATGCAGGGCATAATCGATAAAAATATTCCGGAAGAATTTTTAAACTGACGCAAAAAAATTACCGCTTCAAAAATTGAAGCGGTAATTTTTTATGTTAGGTGAAGAATTTATGCAACAGGGTTTACAAGCTCTGCGGTAGCGAATACATAGTTGGTGAGGGTGTTGGTGGTGAAGGTGACCTCGTCGCCATCGAACTCAGCGCCGGGGATCTCAACGAGCTGGTTGCCAACTACCTTGTAAACAGCGGCGATATCTTCCATTTCATAGGTGAACTCGCCTGCGCGGTTGAACTTAACGGGCAGCAGGAAGTTGATAAACTTCATCTCAACACCGGGGTTAGCGGCAACGATAGCTTCGTTGGCTTCGGTGGTGAGGTAAAGGAGGACCTTGCCCTGACCGGAAACGTCAACGGTGAAGGTGCCTTCGTTACGGCCGGAAATATCCTTGCCGCCGAACTCGATCTCAACCTCATCGTCGTAATCGAACTTGAGGGCGTATGCTCTATCGTACTCAAGGGAAACGTCGCCGGTTACAAAAGCCTGAGAGGAATTATCGCCGCTGAGTGCGTTGGTCTTAAACTTGAAGTCGGTGAAGTGTCTCTCCATGTGAACATTGATATCGATATCGCACTCAACGTCGTCGGTCTTGGCGATGGAAGCATCATTTGCGCTGAGGCTTTCTCCATCTGCTCCGAAAGCAGTAACGTCAACATCCTTGTCAGCCTTCTGGTTGAAGGTGAGGGTGCCGATGATGTCCTCTTCGCCGGTGGTGAAGTAGGGGTTAACGCCGATCTTTACAAAATAGTAGTATTTGTTGCCGGAAGTATTAATGGTTTCATCGAGCATAGCGGCAGCATCATCAATAAAGGTGCCGTTTAAAAGAGTAGAATAAGTGGTGCTCTTAACGTTTGCAACATTCATCTTTACGATCTCAACGCCGTTGACAAGGTTCTCACCCTGAGTGAAGGAAGCCTTTACCTTGAGGTTATCAATAAGGTCGAAATCGCTGGCGATAAACTCGTTTTCACCATCGGTGAAGATGATGGGGAAATAAGCAGCCTTGGAGTAGCAGATAAAGCCGTTTTCCATCATGAGGTGGTCGCCGTATCTGTCACTGTAGTAGCTGACGTCATCGTAATGAAGGGGGGAGCTGCCGATGTGGGAGAAAGCGTAGGTAGTAGCCTCGTCTGCAAAGGATACTGCCGAAAGGCTGAGCATCATTGCAAGCGCGAGGACAAGCGCGAGAAACTTTTTCATTTTTTGTTATCCTCCTAAATTTTCTTTGCAGTAAAACTGCATTGGTAACGGTTGTTATACACAAATGGAAATATATGTGTAAATTCCCAAAAGGGATGATAGCATATAATAAGTAATAAAGCAAGCTAAATACTCAACTTTTCGAAAATTTGACCACTTTGTTACACAGTAAGGGAATAAACCCACTGTTTAAGGCCCCTGTGCAAGGCGAGCCGGCAAAATCGAGGATTTTGATTGAGGGGATGCGGCTTAAAACAATCCTCCCGTCGGCCTGCGGCCGCCACCCTCCTTTACACAAGGAGGGCTTAAAGGCCCCCCTGTGCAAGGGGGGCTGGCTCGCCGTTAGGCGAGACTGAGGGGTTGACCCAAACCTTTTGCTACGCTG
>CAZSEO010000021.1:15437-37519 GCA_964605985.1 uncultured Oscillospiraceae bacterium
CGGCCGCCACCCTCCTTTACACAAGGAGGGCTTAAAGGCCCCCCTGTGCAAGGGGAGCCGGCAAAATCGAAGATTTTGACTGAGGGGTCATGACTTTAATGGCGAGTGATATTTTCAACAAGGCGAAATATGAAAATATGCTGAAAAATGTTTACAATTTTAGCCAAACAAGGCAAAAGGCCAAAACTGTAACCAATTTGTAACTTTTGAGGCGTTTTATTATCAAAACATTTACAATTGCAGCCAAAAAACAGTTGCAAATAAAAAAATGCTGTGATATACTACATAGTAACTGGTGCTCGGGATGGAGAGCCCCGGTATCAGAAAATTTATAAGGAGGATTTCTACAAATGAAAAAGTTTCTTTCTGTAATGCTTGCTGTTGCAATGGTAGTAAGTCTTGCTTCTGTTGCTATGGCAAAGACCGACCCCGATACTGGCCTTCGCCTTGACGGTGGCTTCAGCAGTGCTCCCGGAGAGGGCCTCGAAAGCGTTTCTTATGAAGACAACCCCACCATTAAGGTAGACGACGGCAAGCCCTATTACCCCGTTGTAAACCTGCTTGGACCCTTCAGCTTTGACGCTGACGACAAGGCTCTTTATAACGACGTTACCACTCATGGTCCTGACAATAAGGGCTATACAGAAGAGGATGGGAAAGGCTATGAGATCAAGGCCGGCCCCGTAGAGTACGGCGATACCGCTTACTACGCACTCATTCAGTTTATTCCCGATGACGTAGACAAGGACAATGATGCTGATGACGGCGCTACCATTGAGTATGGTGACGACGGTATTTACACCCTCGTTCAGGATTCCGAGACTGTTTCCGGTCTGAAGATCAAGGCTGACTGGGAAGAGAACGGCGACATGGTAAAGAAGATCTCTGTTGTTAAGAAGAGAATTGACAACAGCGAAGATGAAAATGTTTACGATCTTGAAGACAGTAGCACCGATTATGATGATGACGATGTTTATTATCCTACCGCTGAAGACCTCGGCCTCGACAAGTTCGGCTACAAATCGGGCAAGTACTACTACTTCCTCTGCATCTCTTACGAGGACACCACCTCTGTTGAGGATACCGACGTTATCGGCACCCTCACCATCAGCAAGTCCAAGGATCCCTCTGTTGACAAGATGGAGCTTGACGTAGCTGTTAACCTCGACTGGGAGAATTCCTGGAGAAAGACCGATGCTACTACTGGCGAGTCTGAGTACAAGGTAGAAGGCGACAACTTGAAGGAGCTCAAGACTGACACCAACTACGCTTTTAAGTTTGACTATGATGATGAAGTAGAGTTCCCCTTCGAGGATGACTCCACCTTCACCGTAGACGTTTCCGGTCAGGGCAAGATCCTGTTCAACTACAACACCGATCCCATCTCCAAGATCGTTAACAAGTACTACATGGCAGAGCTCAACTTCTGGAACGGCAACGGCGCTAAGTTCAACCGCGTTGGCGAGTTCTTCCTCTCCTGCGAAGACCTCGAAGGCAACCAGTTCCTCTATCAGGTAAACTCTAACGGCACCCTCTCTGAGGTTCCCGGCGCTGAGTGGGATGATTCTGACGAAGGCTTCTACTTCAACACCAGAACCCTCGGCTCTTACGTTATCTCTGATATGGAGCTTGACCTTGCTCCCGTAGTTTCTGCTCCCAGCGTTTCTACTCCTGTAGTTTCCGCTCCCGTTATCTCCAACCCCTCCACCGGCGCTGCTGAGTAATTTAACTCAAGCCGATATTTGGGATTAAGATAATCAGTTAGAATCACCCCGCCGCCTTCCTCTCTCCGGAAAGGCGGCGGGGTTTCGTTTTTAGAGGTGTTGATATGTCTGCGATTAAATTGATGCTTATCCGCCATTCGCTCACCGAGGGCAACCTGATGCGAAGATATATCGGTATCACCGATGAGCCGCTTTGCCAAGTCGGCTTGGCAAAAGCAAGGCTGTGCGCCCAAAAAGCGGAGCTTATGCCGCAGGCGGTTTATTGCTCGCCGCTTACCCGTTGTATAGAAACTGCCGACATAATGTTCCCCGGGATCGAACGAACGCTGATAGAGCTGCTGCGCGAGTGCGATTTCGGTATATTCGAGGGCAAGACCCACGCCGAACTCGCTCAAAACCCCGATTACATAAAGTGGGTGGCATCTGAGGGCGGGTTCACTCCGCCCGGCGGCGAATCGGGCGATCAAGCCCAAACGCGCTGCATGGCAGGCTTTGAAAGCGTCGTTGACGATATGCGAAAGCAGGGATTTGATAGCGGCGCTGTAATAACGCACGGCGGCGTTATAATGCGCATAATGGCACAGCTTTTCGGCGGGGGAATATACCGCTGGCAGCCCGAAAACTGCGGGGGATTCCTGTTGGAGATAAACGGCGGCGAATATAGCTATAAAAAGCTGAGCAGCGGATCTGACGGCATTTCTGATGATATTGCGGCGATATTGTGAGCACGGGCATAAAGCCCTTCCTGTGTAAAGAAGGGTGGCGGCCGCAGGTCGACGGGAGGATCGTTTGAAGCCACAACCCCTCAGTCAGCTGCGCTGACAGCTCCCCTTACACAGGGGAGCCTTTAAGTCACAACCCCTAAGTCTCGCCTGACGGCGAGCCAGCTCCCCTTACACAGGGGAGCCTTTTTTACGGCTCAAATAGTTACAATTTGTAATCAAATGTAACCGAAAAAGCCGGGCAAAAGCCGAAAAATGGCTTTGAAATCACGAAATCACTATAAATCATTTTTGCAAAAACGGCTCCGGAATCAGCTTTTTACACCTTTTGGGGTGTAAAAATATTTTTTGAAAATAATTACAAAATGATAACAAAACTATTGCATTCCAAGAAAAAATATGGTATTATAGACCCATCGAAAGACAAATTTGTAATTTTATTATGAGTTTATCTGAGATATGTAAGTGTTTTTGGCGGACGAAGGAGAGCGGACGCCGAAAATATAAACCAAGGTTTTTGGCAGGTGTAGGAGAGCACCGGCTGAAAATAAAAATTATTAGGAGGAATTTCCAATGAAAAAGTTTTTTGCACTTGTTCTTGCTGTTGCAATGATCATGAGCATGGCAGCTGTTTCCATGGCTGCTAATGTTGGCGAACTCGCAGTAGGTCCTTTCGACTATGATGCAGACACCAACAAGCTGAGAGCACCCAAGGGTGAGCTCCAGTACGGCGATACCGCTTACTTCCTTCTTACCGAAGATGGCACCGCTTCCGGCGCTATGACCGCGTACAAGCAGGTTGAGAAGCTCAAGGTTAAGGTTTCCTACGAGATGGGCGAAGATGCTGTTGAGGGTGTTTCCGTTCTCAAGAAGAAGGTAGACGATGATGCTACTGGCCTCGGTCTTGCTTCTGATTACTATTACTTCATCGGCGTTAAGCTTGCTAAGTCCACTTCCGTTGGCGATACTGACGTTATCGGTACTTTCGAGCTCAAGCGTAAGGAAGTTGAAGAAGACAACGTAGTTCTCTTTGAAGAGATCGACGACGTAGAAGTTGATTTCGAGATCAATGTTGTTATCAACAAGTCTTGGCTCAACAACTCTGGCACCAACGGCTACCTCATCAATGATGACAAGGCTGGCCTCAAGTGGGATACCGACTACGCTCTCAAGTTTGACTACGACGACGAAGTAGAGCTCGCATTTGGTCCCTCTACCTCTAGCGATGCTAAGGGCGGCGACAACGAGGGCACCTTCACTGTTGACGTTTCCGGCCAGGGCAAACTTTACCTCCGTTACGACACCAAGCTCAACGACGCTATCGCTGAAGCTAACCCCGGCGTTAAGATTTTTGCTCTTAACTTCAACGGCGTTAAGTTCAACCGTGTAGGCGAGTTCGCTTACGAGCTTGAAGACGGCGTTGCTGCTTACAAGGTAGTTAACGGCGCTCTCGTAGAGATCCCCGGCTGCGAGTACGATGAGTCCGACGAGACCTTCTACTTCAACACCAGAGTTCTTGAGAACTACGTATTTGCTACCGCTGAGCTCGTAAACCCCGTTGTTGAGGCTCCCGTTGTTGAGGCTCCCGTAGCTGCTCCCTCCAACCCCTCCACCGGCGCTTAATTTATAATTAAGTTTGGTTAAGAGGTCTGCTAACGCAGATTAAATAAAAAGCCCCCCCTTCTCCAAGGGGGCTTTTTTTATGCCCTTATTGGGGTTGATAAAAGCCATACCTTATCTCTTAAGGCTTCTCTTGATGAGGGGAGCCTTGCAATGCGGCGGCGCGGCTGAAAACCGGCGCTTACAGCGCCGGTTTTTATGCCCCGTATGGGGCAGCCCCTTTTGTAAAAAGGGGCACAGCCGCGCTCTTTCGGCTTGCTGCCGCCGCTGCGTTTGCATAAGAGTGAGGTTTTTTGAAGTTCTCAGAAACTTTTTTGCAAAAAAGTTTCTGAGCCGCCGGAGGCAAAAAAATGCCTTGCCTGAAACGAAAACATCTCCTTGATGAGCAAAAAAGTTTGGTCCACCTGCACAATGCAGATGGACCAAATCTATGTTTTCTTATTCGTAACCGCCTTTATGGGCGGCTGATTGGCGTTTATTGTTACTTTGCGTATTCGATCGCTCTTGTCTCTCTTACAACGTGGACCTTGATCTGTCCGGGGTAATCGAGCTCTTCTTCGATCTTCTTTACGATATCGCGGGCGATGATAACCATTCCGTCATCATCGATAGATTCGGGATTGATCATTACTCTGACCTCGCGTCCTGCCTGAACGGCGTAGCACTTATCAACTCCGGTAAAGGAATTTGCTATCTCCTCAAGCTTTTCAAGGCGCTTTACATAGCTTTCGATATTTTCGCGTCTTGCGCCGGGGCGTGCAGCCGAAATGGCATCGGCGGCCTGAACGATGCAGGCTATAACGGTTCTGGGCTCAACATCGTTGTGATGCGCCTCGATAGCGTGGATAATGGCTTCGGATTCCTTGTATCTCTTGGCGATGTCAACGCCGATATCGACGTGAGAGCCTTCGACCTCATGGGTCATAGACTTGCCGATATCATGCAGCAGACCTGCGCGGCGTGCGAGAGTGACGTCTGCGCCGATCTCAGAGGCGATCATGCCGGCGATATAAGCGACCTCGGTGGAATGAACAAGAACATTCTGACCATAGCTGGTGCGGTATCTCATACGTCCAAGCAGGCGGACCAGCTCGGGATGGAGAGAACCGACCGCAGTCTCAAGAACGACGCGTTCGCCGTCCTGCTTGATCTTTGTCTCGACCTCGCGGCGGGCTTTATCCACCATTTCCTCAATGCGGGCGGGATGGATTCGACCATCATTGATAAGGCGCTCAAGCGCTATTCTTGCTACCTCGCGTCTTACGGGATCGTGGCTGGAAAGGGTTATAGCTTCGGGAGTATCATCGATTATCAGATCGACTCCGGTGAGGGTCTCGAGCGCGCGGATGTTTCTTCCTTCACGTCCGATGATGCGGCCCTTCATCTCATCAGAGGGCAGTGGAACGACCGATACGGTGGTTTCAACAACATGGTCGGCAGCGCAGCGCTGGATAGCCAGCGAGATTATGTTGCGTGCCTTGACATCAGCCTCTTCCTTGAGCCTGGTTTCCATCTGGCTGATGCGAAGCGCCTTTTCGTGGGTGAGCTCACCCTCAAGGTTCTTCAAAAGATAGTCCTTAGCCTGTTCAACGGTAAAGCCCGAGATCTTTTCGAGCATATCAAACTGGCTCTTTTTAACGGTTTCAGCTTCCTCCAGCTTCTGATCCGCGGCGCGGAGCTTGGAATTGAGAGCCTCTTCCTTCTTATCGAGATTATCGATCTTTTTATCGACAGTCTCTTCCTTGTGCTGAACTCTGCGTTCAAGGCGGGATACCTCGCCGCGGCGCTCTTTGAGTTCACGCTCGTTTTCGGTTTTGAGCTTAAAGATCTCGTCTTTAGCTTCTACAATAGCCTCTTTTTTCTTGGTCTCAGCGGCCTTTATGGCCTCGCTTACGATTCTTTTTGCTTCATTTTCGGCAGTACCAAGTTCCTTTTCTGCTACATTTTTTCTATAATGAATGCCTGAGGGAAAGGCAATTATTACTCCGATTATAAATGCAATAAAACCGCATATTATATAGGGTATCATGAAATAACATTCCTCCTTTCGTAAATTTTCATCTTAGACACCTTAAATAATATTGGCTGAATGAACAGTCATAATTATTTTACATTATATATATTGCATATGTCAAGGCGATTTGAAGCGCATGGAAAAATAACGGGGGTAAAAAAATGCCGGCCGAAGAGTTGTAAATTCGACCGGCTGTTGCAATATTTTTACTTCCTGAGGGGAGAACGCTTCGGCAGCATATTGTTGTATCCGTAGCGGGTCGAAAAACTATCCTTGAGCGCGTTGAGCAGCAGCGAGCGGACTTCTGTATGCTCAGAAGGAGTGAGAGCGCGGCAGGGCAGCAATATCGACTGCTGTGGATCGATATAGATGATAAAAAGATTTTTCAGCTCGGCGGCGTAAAAAAGTTTATCGAGCGCAAGGGTGAAGCTTTTACCGTTATAAGGGGTATCCACCTTCATGCATCCCTTGGCAAAGGTGACTGACATCTCTTTATAAAGGATGCAATCCTTGCTCTTGGAGTATTTGAGTACGCCGTGCTCAAGTCGGACGCAGATCAAGGTGAGCCAGATGGTATAGCCCAACGCTATGTAAGCGGGAAGGGCGAAAGGCGGCATCAATCCCACCATTGCCGAAAGCTGACAAGCGATAGCGGCTATCGCGATCGCAATGAATATTATGATAAGCTTTCTATACCTTATCGCGGCGGCAAAAAAGACGGCGGCGTGGTAATCCTTTACATCAAGGGTGTAAACTGCTTTTATTTCTTTCATTTGATTGCTCCTTATCTATCGGTTCCAATATTTGCGGTCGAGGGTACGGTATTGCACAGCTTCGCTTATATGGTCCGAATTTATTATCTCATCACCGCTTATATCGGCAACGGTCCGGGCGACCTTCAATATGCGGTCGTAGCCTCTGGCGGAAAGACCGAGCTGATCGAAGGCTGCTTTCAGCAGCTTTTCGGCGTCCCGGCTCAAGGGGCAGAACTGCTCGAGCATTGAGCGGGGGATGGCGCGGTTGGATGTGATGCCAAGCCCCTCAAAACGGGCAAGCTGGACCGCTCTGGCGCGTTCCACCGATTTTCGCATCGAAGCGGAGCTTTCACCGCTTTGCTTTGAAGAAAGGCTCTGATAATCCACCGCGGGAACTTCGAGGTGGATATCGATCCTGTCGAGCAGAGGTCCGCTTATTTTGCCCAAGTAGCGCGAGATGGCGCTTTCGGAGCAGGAACAGGGCTTTTGGGGGTGCCCGTAAAAGCCGCAGGGACAGGGGTTCATCGCCGCAACCAGCATAAAACGGCTGGGATAGGTTATCCGCGCGCCCACGCGGGAAACGGTAACGCAGCCATCCTCAAGCGGCTGACGCAGGCTTTCCATCACAGGACGCTGAAATTCGGGAAGCTCGTCAAGAAAAAGAACACCGTTATGGGCGAGCGAAACTTCGCCGGGGCGTGGTATCGTTCCTCCGCCCGCAAGCGCTGCCGCCGAAACGGAATGGTGAGGCGAGCGGAAAGGCCGTTCGGTTATAAGACCGGTTTTTGAAGGCAGCATGCCCGAAACGGAATATATCTTGGTCGCCTCCACCTGTTCGGCATATGTCATTTCGGGAAGGATGGAGGGCAGCCTGCGCGCCAGCATGCTTTTGCCTGAACCGGGAGGCCCGATCAGCAGCAGATTGTGAAGTCCGGCGGCGGCGACAGTGAGGGCGCGCTTGGCAGATGCCTGTCCTTTAACGTCGGAGTAATCTGCGATAATCTCTGTGCAGGCTTCAACGGGCTGCTTTATTTCGCAGCAGAGCGGAAGTCTGTTTTCGCCGCGCAGGTGGGCAATGACATCGCCGACGGTTTTGGCGGCATAAACTTCGATATCGTTGGGGATAGCCCCTTCGGCGGCGTTTTCAAAGGGGATGATGACCTGCTTGAGTCCGAGCGCTTTAGCGCCCAGCAGCATCGGCAGAACGCCGGGAACGCCGCGAAGCTCTCCGCCAAGTGACAGCTCACCTATAAATGCAGTAGAAGAAAGGTCTCCGACTTCGTTGCCGGATGCCTGTAATATAGCTAAAAGCAGAGCGATATCGTAAACGGTTCCGCTCTTTTTGGTGTCGGCAAGGGCAAGGTTTATCACTACTTTTGCGGTCGGAAAGTTAAAACCGGAATTTTTTGCGGCAGCTCTTACACGGTCGCGCGATTCTCTCACCGCGGCATCCGGCAGTCCTACCACATCAAAGGAGGGCAGTCCGCGTGAGATATCCGCTTCGGCAGTAACGAGATAACAGTCTATTCCGTTTAATCCAAAGCTGAAAACGCGTGAAAGCATAACCAAACCTCCTAAAAATCATTTTATATAATTATAGCGGTTAGATGATAAAAATACAATGCGGCAGTTAATATTGACAACTGCGGCGCTAAAATTTATCATATAATATATGAAGGTGTGCGCTTGCGACATAATAATGAGCTGTAAAGGCATATAATTTATATCGGCGCTGACGAAAACTTGATAGGAGGACGAAAGATGGACGTTTTTGAGAGCTACGCCCGCTGGAGCAAGGAACAGCTTGAGGATGGCGACCTTACCGCTGAGCTCAAAGCAATAGAAGGCAACGAAAAAGAGATATATGAACGTTTTTACACCGAACTGGTGTTTGGCACAGGCGGCCTGCGCGGGATTTTGGGCGCGGGCAGCAACAGAATGAATATATATGTGGTGAGACGTGCGACCCAGGGCATCTGCGATTGGCTCAAAGCCGGCGGCGGAAAGCTTTGCGCTGCCGTTTCATACGACAGCCGCAACAAGTCTCAGCTTTTCGCAAAGGAAACAGCCTCTGTTTTTGCAGCCAACGGTATCAAGGTATATATCTACGATGCTCTTGCACCCACTCCGCTGCTTTCCTGGGCTATCAGATACTATAACTGCGGCACCGGCGTTATGATAACCGCCAGTCACAATCCCGCCGAATATAACGGTTATAAGGCATACGATGAAAACGGCTGCCAGCTCACCGATAAGGATTCCGCCGATATTCTCGACCGCATTGCAGGCATCGATATCTTCAACGGCGTTAAGAGCTGTGATTTCGATAAAGCCGTTGCCGAGGGTATGATAGAATATGTAAGCGAAGAGGCTGTTGAAGAGTATTACAAGAGCATACTCGCCTGCCGCTGTGATAAAAACTCTTTGGAGGGCAGCGATCTCAAGATAGCTTTCACCCCTTTAAACGGCACCGGAAATCTTTTCGTCCGCAGAATACTTAACGATATCGGCGCAAAGAATGTTTACCTCACCGAGTGTCAGCTCGAGCCGGACGGCAATTTCCCGACCTGCAGCTATCCTAACCCCGAGATGATAAAGGCTCTCGAAGAAGGCTTTAAGACTGCCCGCGAAAACGACTGCGACATACTTATCGCCACCGATCCCGATGCTGACCGCCTTGGTGTTGCCTCTAAAAACGGCGATGATTACGTTTTGCTCACCGGAAACGAGGTCGGCGCGCTGATGGCTGAATATATCTGTGCAAGCAGGACCGCCAACGGCAGCATGCCCGAGCAGCCGGTCATGGTAAAGACGGTGGTCACCACCAAGCTTGCTGACGCAGTAGCCGAAAACTATAATGTAGAGGTCAGAGATGTTCTCACCGGCTTCAAGTATATCGGCGACCAGATATTCCGCCTTGAAAAGCAGGGAGAGGCCGATCGGTACATCTTTGGCTTTGAGCAGAGCTGCGGATATCTTGCCGGCTCTTACATCAGAGAGAAGGATGCCGTTGCTTCCGCCATGCTGATAGCTGAGATGGCTGCCGCTTACAAGAGCCGGGGCAAAACGCTCTATGACGCCATGCAGGATGTTTATAATAAGTATGGCTATTATCACAACGGTGAGGATAACTTCACCTTTGCCGGCGCCGACGGCATGAAGAAGATGGGCGGCATCATGGATGCACTGTTTGCCGCGCCTCCTGCCGAGTTTGCCGGACAGAAGGTGGCGGTATGCTGCGATTACCGCTTCGGCATAAAGACCGAGGGCGGCAACACCGAAAGGATAGACCTTCCTTCCTCCGATGTTCTTTCACTCAAGCTTGAAAGCGGTGATTCTGTGATAGTTCGTCCCTCCGGAACTGAGCCCAAGCTCAAGGTTTATTACATGGTCAAGGGCGAAAACCGCGATAAGGCGCTCGACACCACCGAGATACTTAAAGTTGAGGCAAGAAAACTGCTTGGTATCGGCTAAAATACCTTTAAAAACCGCAAAAAAACACTTGCATTTAAAAGACTGTTGTGTTATTATAGATAACGCACTTGTAACAGGAATTAGAAAGAGGTGACAGTAGTGAAAGAAGGAATTCATCCCAAGTATGAGCAGACCACCATTCGTTGCGTCTGTGGCGAGGTTATAGAGACTGGTTCGACCAAGAAGGATATCAGAGTAGAAATTTGCTCCAAATGTCATCCTTTCTTCACCGGCAGACAGAAGCTGGTAGATACCGGCGGTCGTGTTGATCGTTTCAACAAGAAGTTCGGTCTTGGCAACAAATAAGTTGTATAACGGCTCATTTATTAGGGCGATGCGTCTGCATCGCCCTAATTGTGATATAACCGAAAATTTGCTGTACTAATTTTGAAAGGGCGGGATAAATTTTGAAGGATTACGACACTGTTTTAACAGAGACTGAAACTGAATTTACCGAAAAGAGGTCCCGCTTTATCTGCGCTATCAGACCTGTGACTACGGCGGAGGAGGCTATGGCGTTTATTGCCGAGCGCCGCGAGATGCATTATGATGCGCGCCATACCGTTTACGCCTATCTGCTGAAAGATGGCGTTTGCCGCTATTCCGACGACGGTGAGCCGCAGGGAACAGGCGGACAGCCGGTGCTCGAGGTTATAAAGCGCTCGGGTCTGGTGGATGTATGTGTTGCGGTGACGAGATACTTTGGCGGCATTTTGCTTGGCGCGGGCGGACTTACCCGTGCCTATTCGGGCGGAGCAGCCCTTGCTGTCAACGCCGCTGAGCGCGTGACTATCTGTGCCTGCGTTGATGTCAGAGTTACGGTGGATTATTCCCGGTACGGACTTATAAGCCGTTTGCTTCCCGAGCATGGTGCTGAAACGCTGGGAAGCGATTTCGGTCAGTTCGTCACTGTTGACGCACGTCTGAAAGCGGGCGCTGTCGAAGGCTTTGAAAAGGCGCTCACAGAGGCCACCGGCGGAACAGTGCCGCTGCAGCGCATAAGAGAGGTTTTTGCCGCAATGAAAGCATAATACGGCAAAATCATAAAATTTGTCGCTTTTTTAAAGGAGATTTAAAAAAATCACCGTATAATATTTATATAGGGTAAAAAGCTGATATTTAAGGCGGTTTTTAGATATATGACGATCCGTGAACAGGCTGAACAGCTTGAAAAAATTACACTTTCGCCGCTGGCGACACTTTCGGTCGATGCAAAGCGCGAGTTCCCGATGGAGCCTTGCACCATTCGAACCGCTTTTTGCCGCGACCGCGACAGAATAATACATTCCAAGGCGTTTAGACGCCTTAAACATAAAACACAGGTGTTTTTATCCCCCGAGGGCGATCACTACCGCACCAGACTGACCCATACCTTTGAGGTTTCTCAGATAGCCAGAACGGTAGCGAGAGCGTTGCGGCTCAACGAGGATCTCACCGAAGCGATAGCTCTCGGTCACGACCTGGGACATACCCCCTACGGTCACGCGGGCGAGAGGGCACTCAACGAATGCTGCCCACATGGCTTCCGCCACACTGAGCAGAGTGTCAGGGTGGTCAGGGCACTCGAAAATGACGGTAAGGGGCTGAATCTTACCCTGCAGGTGCAAAACGGCATTGCCTGCCACACCGGCGGCCCCGATGCCGATACCCTTGAAGGCAGAATAGTCCGCTTTGCCGACAAGATAGCCTATATGAACCACGACTTTGAGGATGCCGTGAGAGCAAAGCTGATAAGCGAAAACGACATACCGTGGGAAGTAAAATATACCGTCGGCAGAAGCCGCGGCGAGCGCATCAACAACTTTGTCGAATCGCTGGTGCAAAACAGCGGCGACGATATAAGAATGGCGCCGGATGTGCAGAAAGCGTTCGTTTCGCTGCGCGAGTTCATGTTCGAGGCGGTATACCGCAACCCCATCGCAAAGGGCGAAGAAAGCAAGGCTAAGCTGATGCTTCAGGGGCTTTATAGATATTTTGTTGAAAACCCCGGCAAGCTGCCGATAGAATACCGCGGTATGCTCGAAACCAACGATGTGGACAGAGTTGTTTGCGATTATATTTCCGGCATGAGCGATGGCTATGCAGTTGAGGTCTACCAGAGTGTATTCGTTCCCCGTTCCTGGGGAAGATAAACTAAAAACGAGGGAGGTGCGGCGATGATACCCGAAAGCTTTATAGAAGAATTAAAGTATCGCTGCGATATAGAGCAGATTATCTCGCCTTACACCAACCTTAAACGGACAGGCCGCAACTTAAAAGGGCTTTGCCCGTTTCATTCCGAAAAAACGCCTTCCTTTGTGGTTTACCCCGAAAACGGCTCCTTTTATTGTTTCGGCTGCGGGGCGGGCGGAGATGTCGTCACATTTATCAGAATGGCGGAGCACCTTGAATATATCGAAGCGCTGCGTTTTTTGGCTCAAAAGGCAGGAATGACGCTGCCAGAGGATGCCGAAAACGACGAAACGTCAAAGCTCAAGATGCGGATACTTGAGATAAACCGCGAATCGGCAAGATTTTTTCACAGTGTTCTTATTTCTCCGCAGGGCAAGCGCGGAATGGACTATTTTAAGTCGCGAGGGCTGACCGACAAGACGATACGGCGGTTTGGTCTTGGCTATGCGCCGCAAAGCTGGGACAGCTTAAAGCGCCATCTGCAAAGCAAGGGCTATACCGAGCGCGAGATGCTTGAGGCCGCCGTCATTCGCAGCAACAACAAAGGCGGCAGCTACGACCAGTTCCGCGACAGGGTGATGTTCCCGATAATCGATCTGCGCGGCGGAGTTATAGGCTTTGGCGGAAGAATTTTGGGGGACGGAGTTCCTAAGTATCTCAACAGTTCCGACACACCGGTATTTAAAAAGTCGCGCGGGCTGTTCGCCATGAATTTTGCCAAAGCCACCAAGCAGCCACGGCTGATACTCTGCGAGGGCTATATGGATGCCATTGCCATCTACCAGGCGGGATACGACAACGCGGTGGCAACGCTGGGCACGGCGCTTACTCCCGAGCAGGCGAGACTGATATCACAGTATACCTCAGAGGTGGTCATATCTTACGATTCCGATATACCGGGGCAGAAGGCGACTGCGAGAGCAAGCCGGCTGTTTGATGAAACTGGGGTAAAGGTCAAGGTTTTGACGATACCCAACGCCAAAGACCCCGATGAGTTCATCAAAAAATTCGGCGCGGCAAGATTTGGGCAGCTTGTTGAAAGCAGCTCAAATTCCACCGAGTATGCGATAAGCAGGCTGAAAGAAAAGTTCCCCATCGATACCGATGACGGCAAGGTGAGCTTTTTAAAGGAGTTTTGTGTTCTGATGGCAAAGCTGCCCAACCGTGTCGAGGCCGATTATTATATGGGCAAGACCGCTTCGGAGCTTAATGTAATGCGTGAAGCGGTGGTTTCGCAGGTGGAATCGCTGAGAAAGCAGAACCGACGGCGGGAACAGAAAAAATTCGATAATGATTTAAAGATATACGGGCAAAATATACCGGCGGCGCAGCACGACCATCAGCGCAGCGCAAATATGCGTTACGCTCTGGCGGAGGACAAGCTGCTGGCAGCGGTGATGAAGCATCCCGATTATGCCGAAAGGCTTTCGCAAAAGATACCGCCCGAGCGGTTCGTCACCGATTTTAACCGTGGGATATATAAAGTGATGCTCGAAAGACTGCTTTCGGGAAAGGGCATCGACATGATGAGCCTTTCTTCCGAGCTTTCCATCGAGCAGATGAGCAGGCTGTCGCACCTTCTGGCGACCTCGCAGCAGGAAGCGTTCGCGTGGGACCAGACTGAGCAATATGCCGATATAGTTTTGGAAAAGGACAAAAAACGTACCAATGAGCAGGTCGGCTCGATGGCGGAGGATGAGCTTCGCGCATATATCGAGCAGCTTGCCGCAGGCAAAAAGTAGGAGGAAACCGATTTGGCTGGACAGGAAAAAAATGTGATCAAGGAACTTATCGAACAGGGAAAGGCTAAGGGCAAGCTGACCACCAGCGAGATAACCGATGCTCTTGATGAGCTGGATTTTGACGTAGAGCAGATGGAAAAGCTCTATGAAACGCTGGAGAGCAGCAATGTTGAGATAGTTGAAAACTATGCCAGCGTTGTCGATGTCGATTTCTCTACCGCTACCGACGCTGATATTGAGAAAAACTTCTCCACCGAGGGCATCAGCATCGATGACCCGGTAAAGGTATACCTCAAGGAGATAGGCAGAGTTCCGCTTCTCACCAGCGATGAGGAGGTAGAGCTTGCGGTAAGAATGGCAAACGGCGACCCCCAGGCACGAAAGCGCCTTTCCGAGGCCAACCTGCGCCTTGTTGTATCCATCGCCAAGCGTTACGTTGGCAGAGGTATGCAGTTCCTCGACCTTATTCAGGAGGGCAACCTCGGTCTTATCAAGGCTGTTGAAAAGTTTGACTACACTAAGGGCTTCAAATTCTCTACATACGCTACCTGGTGGATCAGACAGGCCATCACCAGAGCTATCGCCGATCAGGCAAGGACTATTCGCATCCCTGTTCATATGGTCGAGACCATCAACAAGGTAAAGAAGGTATCCTCTCAGCTGCTGCATAAAAACGGTCACGAGCCGACCGCTGAGGAGATAGCTGCCGAGCTGGATATGGGTGTTGATAAGGTAAGAGAGATCATGCGTGTGGCACAGGTGCCGGTTTCGCTCGAGGCCCCCCTCGGTGAGGAGGAGGACAGCCACCCCGGCCCTTTTATCCCCGATGATGATGCTCCCGCGCCCGCTGACGCCGCTTCTCACATACTGCTGCGTGAACAGCTTTCCGAAGTGCTTTCCACCCTTACCCCCAGAGAGGAAAAGGTGCTCAGACTCCGCTTCGGTCTTGAGGACGGACGCTCCCGAACCCTTGAGGAGGTAGGCAAGGAGTTCAAGGTGACCCGTGAGAGAATACGTCAGATAGAGGCAAAGGCGCTGAGAAAGCTGCGCCATCCCAGTCGCTCCAAGCGGCTTCGCGATTTCCTTGATTGATAGAGGAGCAGCTTTATGAACATTACTCTTGAATCGGATTACGCCGTGAGGATAGTGGATTATCTTGCCGCGCAGCCTCAGAAGGTCGGCGCCGGTATGATAGCCGAGATCACCGGAGTTACCCCACGCTTCACGCTGAAAATACTGCATAAGCTGGTGTCTGCCGGGATAGTGCGTTCCTATAAAGGGGCAAAGGGCGGATATGAGCTGGCACGTCCCGCCGGAGAGATAACGCTCAAGGATGTTATCGAAACGGTGGAGGGGCCCTATACCTTTTCGAGATGTCTTGACCCCAACCATAGCTGCAAGTGCGAAAGCACCAGCTGTCGTCAGGGAAGCTGCCGTTTTCAGCGCGTCTATGACGATATTTCCGATACGGTGAGAAAAAAGCTTGAAAAGGTCACCTTTGAAAGATGACTATGAGTAAGCGCCGGACTCGCCTCCGGCGCTTTTGGCATATTTATGGTTTACTACCCATAATAATAACTTGTATTGTCAAAAGGAGGCTGCGATAGTGGTTTTTGAAGAGATGTTTTTATCACTTGGACAACAATGCTGGATGTTTGTTCGTGTCTTGCTTGCGGGTTTTTGCGGGTCGCTGGTAGGAATGGAGCGCAGCCGCCGTCAGAAAGAGGCGGGAATACGCACACATATGCTGGTCGCGATGGGTGCGGCGCTTGCCATGGTGATATCAAAATATGGATTTGCTGATGTGGTCATCTACAACAGCATACAGATAGATGCTTCAAGAATAGCTTCCAACGTCATGACCGGTGTTGGCTTTCTCGGCGCGGGAATGATATTCACCAAGAGCGGTTCGGTAAAGGGGCTGACGACCGCCGCCGGAATATGGGCTACCGCGGGCGTCGGGATGGCGATAGGCGCAGGGCTTTATCTTGTCGGCATCGCGACAACAGTGGTGATACTGATGGTCCATATAAACAAGGCGTTTATTTCAAAGTTTGAGAACAATGCCACCGATGCTGTTGAAGTTATAGTGAACAACGATCCTGAGGTAATAAGGATGCTTTTAAAGCAGCTTGAGGAACATGGGATCAGGGTCATCACCAGCGATGTTCATAAGCTGCCCGACAATACCATAAAAATGGTGCTTGCGGTAAAGATGAACAAGGGCATATCCTTTGAGGAAACGATGAAGATAATGGGAGAAAACCCGAACATCAAGTCGTTTGTTACCTGATATATGAGGTTTGACTTTGCCGCCTGTTGATGGCATAATATATAAAACCGATCTTGACCGGAAGATCTGCCGTATCGCACAGTGACGATGAAAGGCCTTAAAACGATCTCCTTTTGAAGTCGTGAGCTTTTGAAGGGGATATTGCGCCTTTTTAGCTGTGCGAGCGGTATTTTTTTGTTTCTCTCAATTTCGTTTTGTGTTTCTGCCGTGCCGAGAGATCAATGGTATAAAAACCGATATTTTGATGACTGGTACCCCCTCAGTCAGATTATCGGAAACAGGAAGGCGAACGGGAACTTTTATTTTGGAGGATATCTGATGTTAAAACGGTTTGCCATATTGCTGATGGCATTGATGATAGCAGGCTGCGCGGTCAATGAAAAAAATGAAAGCGGCGAGGCGGGCGGATACACCTTCACCGATGATCTCGGGAGAACGGTGACGGTGCGGCAGCCTGAGCGTGTTGCCGCGCTTATCGGCAGCTACGCCGATATTTGGTGCCTTGCGGGAGGAACGGTTTGCGCCAGCGCCGATGATGCGTGGGATGACTTTGGGCTTGATATGCCGAAAGACGCTGTCAATATAGGCGCTACAAAGTCGCCCAACCTCGAAAAGCTGTTTGAAGCCGACCCTGATTTTATAATCGCAAGCTGCAACACCCGTGCCAATATGGAGTGGAAGGATATACTTGAAGCTTCAAATATCCCGACGGCGTATTTTGACGTTGCGGATTTTGATGATTACCTCAGGGTCCTCAAGATATGCACCGATATCACCGGAAGAAGCGATCTATACCGTCAAAACGGGCTTGAAATAAAGGCGCAGGTGGAAAATGCAGTGGAGCAAAGCCAAAAAAGGATAAGATCCGAAGGAAAAGCGCCGACAGTGCTGCTGATAAGATCGACGTCTTACAGTATTTACATAAAAAACAGTGTCGGCAGCGTAGCAGGCGAGATGTTAAAAAGCCTTGGTTGTGAAAATATCGCCGACAACGATAAAACACTTATTGAAAATATCAGCCTGGAGCGGATAATACAGGCCGACCCCGACCGGATATTCCTGCTGCAATTTGGCGATGACAGAGAAGGAATGGAAAAATATCTCGGTGAACAGCTTTTTTCACAGCCGGGCTGGGCGCAGCTGACTGCAGTTCAAGAGGGAAAGGTTCATTTTCTCGAAAAGCGGCTTTACAGCCTAAAGCCCAATGCCCGCTGGGGAGAGGCTTATCAAAAGCTTCAAGAGGTTTTGGCAGATGAAAATTAAAGGCAACAAAAAAATATTTGTCATTGCTGTCCTGCTGCTCGTTTTAACGGCGGTTCTGTGTCTTTGCCTCGGATCGGTCAGGCTTTCGCCGCGGCAGCTGCTTGATGCGGTAAAAAACGGTCCGACAGATGCAAACGGGCGCATTTTCTGGTATGCAAGGCTGCCGAGGACTGTGGCCTGCCTGTTTTCGGGTGCGGCGCTCGCCGTTTCAGGCGCGGTGATACAGGGCGTTTTGGCTAACCGCCTTGCTTCCCCCGGAATAATCGGCGTAAATGCAGGCGCCGGACTTGCGGTGACAGTCTGCTGTGCCGTTGGTGCGGTCGATGGCTGGGCTGTGGCGGGAGCCGCTTTTGCAGGGGCCTTGGCGGCAGTTTTGATGATAACCTTTGCCGCGCAGAAAACAGGTGCTTCACGAACGACTGTGGTATTGGGCGGCGTTGCTGTAAACAGCTTTTTGAACGCAGTCACCGAGGGGATCACCGTTCTTATCCCGGAGGCGGGCATAATGACGGCGGATTTCAGGATAGGCGGCTTTTCTTCGGTGGCGTATACGAGGCTGATCCCGGCGGCGGTGCTCATCGCTGTTGGTTTGGCAGCGGTTTTTACCCTCTGCAACGAGCTTGACGTCATGGCGATGGGCGAACACACCGCGCAGGGGCTGGGGCTTTCGGTAAAAAGGATGCGGACGGTGTTGCTGCTGTTGGCGGCACTGTTAGCGGGCGCAAGCGTGACCTTCGCGGGGCTGTTGGGCTTTGTGGGGCTTATCGTCCCGCATATGGTGAGAAGTGTTGCCGGAAGCGAGAGCCGCAGGCTGCTGCCGCTTTGCGCGCTTTTCGGTGCCTGCTTTGTGGCGCTTTGCGACCTGTTAGCGAGAACGCTCTTTTCTCCACAGGAGGTGCCGGTGGGAATATTCATGGCGGTGTTGGGCGGACCGTTCTTTGTCTTTTTGCTGCTCAAAAGCAAGGGGAGGCGTTTAAATGGTTGAGGTGAAAGATCTTTGCGCCGGATATGATAAAAAAGAGATACTGCACCGAGTTACCCTCAGCTTTGAGATGGGCAAGGTGACTGCGGTGATCGGTCCCAACGGCTGCGGCAAAAGCACGCTGCTCAAAACGATAATAGGTATAAACAAAAAGATGAGCGGCGAGATAATCGTTGATGGCGTGGAGGCAGCAACGCTTTCCGCCAAAGAGCTTGCTCAAAAGGCGGCATATCTGCCGCAGAGCCGGCCGGTGCCGGATATAACGGTGCTGCGTATGGTGCTGCACGGCAGATTTTCTTACCTTGACTATCCGCGCCGTTACCGTTTACAGGATATAGAAGCGGCAAAGCGTGCGCTTGAATGGGTAGGACTTTCGGAATATGCGGATGAGAGCGTTTCCGGCCTTTCGGGAGGTATGCAGCAAAACGCCTATATTGCGATGGCGCTGGCTCAGGATACCCCTACGGTGTTTATGGATGAGCCGACCGCCTATCTCGATGTAGCCAACCGTATACAGATAATGAGACTTGCCCGTCGGCTTGCCGGTGAGGGGAAGGCTGTCGTGATGGTGCTGCACGATCTTGATATGGCGATGAGCTGTGCCGACAAAATAGCGGTGATGAGCGGCGGCAGAATAACGAAATATGGCACACCTGAAGAGATTTTTGAAAGCAAAGCGGTTGATGAGGCTTTTAAAATAAGGCTCTGCCGCGTTGAGTCAGGCGGCAAATGTATATATCACTGTCAGCAGCAGCTTTAGGGCGCAAAAAATCCCCAACGCGGTAAGCGCCGGGGATTTTGATGCTTTTAGAGAGAGGTTCTGGGTTCGGTATCAAGTATCTGCTGCTTGCGTTGGAGGATATCATCGGAAAGCAGCATCTTTTCTACCTGCTCAAAGCCGAGACGGTTGATGGTGTCTGCCAGGCGCTCGCCTACTACGCCCTGTTCTCTGAAAAGAAGGATAGTCTTTTCGATGATGCTGAGCACTTCCTCTTCGCTGGTGAAGATCTTGCCGAGCGGTATGCCGTGAGCGGTCTTTTTGCCCCAGCGTCCGCCGACACATACCTTGTAGCCATAGGTGCCTTCCTTTTCAACTGCGCCGAAAGGACATTTGCCTATGCAGCGTCCGCAGTTGTTGCAGATGGTCCTGTCAACAGATATTTTTCCGTCAACCAGCTTGGCAGCCTTCATGGGGCAGGTGGCTTCTATCTGGCATTTTTTGCAGTTCTTGCAGGCATCAACATTTACGTTGGATAGATACTGGCCGATTATGCCGAGATCGTTGAGGTCGGGCTTGACGCAGTTATTGGGACAGCCGCCGCAGGCGATCTTGAATTTATGGGGAAGCTTTACCCCACGGTATCCGAGGTAGAAAAGCTGATGGATCTTTTCGCTGAGCGCGAAGGTATCATATCTGCCGTACTGGCAGGTGGTGCCCTTGCAGGATACTATCGGACGGACCTTGGCTCCGGTCCCGCCGGTGGCAAGGTCTGCCTTGGAGATATACTCCTGAAACGCGGGGATATTGTCAAAATGAATTCCGGGAACTTCGACGGTAAGACGGGTGGTGAATTCCATCTCTCCACAGCCGTATTTCTTGGCGGCTTCAGCAATAACGATAGCCTGATCAGCGGTTATTTTGCCGTTTCCGGTAATAACACGCGCATTGAAGCAATCGGTGCCCTTGTTATGCAGAAAACCGTCGCCTTTAACGCCCTTTATCTGTTCCGGGCTGAGAGTGCAAGCCATAGTCATTCTCCTTTTTGGTCATCATGTATTTTGTGCATTAAAACCCATTATGATTATATCACAGTATCAGCGATGATGTCCAGCATATAATAACCGGCAACAGGTTTAATATTATATCGGCAGTCTGTAATTGACACGATGGGTCAATGTAATATAATTATCATGTATCTATTTTTAGCGAGGTGAAATATGCAGTATATAATTACCTTTCTTGAGGGAGTGATATCCTTTATCTCACCCTGTATGCTGCCCATGCTGCCGGTTTATATATCATATTTTTCGGGCGGTGCTGACAAAAAGCAGCGCACCTTTTCAAGCGCGTTGGGATTTGTTACAGGTTTTACCCTGATATTTACCGCTATGGGATCGTTTGCCGGAACGATGAGCCTTCTGCTGATGAAATATCAGCGCATAGTTGATATAATATGCGGCCTTGTGGTGATAAGTTTCGGTATCAGATATCTTGGCGTTTTGCCGATGCCCCATCTTAAAGGCATGACCACTTCAAAGCGGATAGAGGGCTTTTTCTCGGCGGTGCTGTTCGGAATGATATACTCTGTCAGCCTTACTCCATGCGTGGGCGTTTTTCTCGGTTCGGCGCTGATGATGGCTTCGTCGGCGGCTTCTTCGCTGAAAGGGGCGGCACTGCTTATGGCCTATTCGCTCGGACTCGGAGTTCCGTTTTTGATTTCTGCGCTTATGCTTGAAAAGCTGAATGCTGCCTTTGCGGTGGTAAAAAAGCATTACGGTAAGGTCAACCTTATCTGCGGAATTTTTCTTGTCTTTGTTGGGGTAATGATGATGCTCGGCTGGATGGGCAGCGTTTTGGCGTGGTTTGCGTGAGGAGTTTGCATGGAGAACAAAAAGAACTTTTTTATATTGTTTTTAGCACTTGTGATTTTGCTGGCTGCGGCAGCATTTGGTTATAACTATCTGACCGAACGGTATTCCCCCGATATGCCGGAGACTGATATCGGAGAAAGCAGCTCGGAGGCTTCACCCGATGAGCAGCTAAAAGAAGAGCCTATACCTGCGCCTGACTTCACAGTGATTGATAGAAACGGCGATCAGGTCACCCTCAGCAGTAAGAAGGGGAAGCCGGTAATAGTCAATTTTTGGGCAAGCTGGTGTGGTCCCTGCAAGATGGAGATGCCTGATTTTGATGCCGCTTATAAAAAATACGGCGAAGAGGTTGAGTTCATGATGGTGAATCTCACCGATGGCAGGCAGGAAACTATGGAAAAAGCGACCAAATTTATCCGGAACAGCGGCTATCAATTCCCGGTTTATTTTGACACCGAGGGGGAGGCGGCTTATATCTATCAGACCGTTTCTATACCCAGAACGCTGTTCGTTGACAAGGACGGAAATGCAGAGGTCATATATGTTGGAATGATATCGTCGGATATTTTGGAAACTCAGATAGAAAAACTGTTGTGAGATGAAACTGAAAATCCCGTGGCAAAGCAGATGCTTTGTCACGGGACTTTTTGTGCCTAATGAGCTTACTTGATGGAGTTCTCGTAGGCTTCGATCATCTTCTTGACCATCTGACCGCCTACAGAGCCTGCC
>CAZSEO010000022.1:0-37306 GCA_964605985.1 uncultured Oscillospiraceae bacterium
ACTTTGACCTGACCGCTCACCAGACCACCTCCGGCAAGGATATGACCTACTTTGACCAGGAGCGCAACGAGCACTACATCCCCTACGTTATCGAGCCTTCGCTCGGCGCCGACCGCGTTACCCTCGCATTCCTCGTTGAGGCATATGACGAGGAGGTAGTAGGACAGGATAAAAACGGCAAGGATGATATCCGCACCGTTATGAGATTCCATCCCGCTCTCGCACCCTACAAGGCAGCGGTGCTTCCCCTTTCCAAAAAGCTAACCCCCAAGGCTGAGGAGATCTACCATATGCTCCAAAAGGAATTCATGGTAGACTTCGACGACGCAGGCTCTATCGGCAAGCGTTACCGCCGTGAGGATGAGATCGGCACTCCCTTCTGCATCACCGTCGATTTCGACACCGTTGGCGATGCCGAAAAGGGGATCGAAGCTGACAACTGCGTCACCGTCCGCGACCGTGACACCATGGAGCAGGTTCGTATGCCTGTCTCCGAGGTTGCCGCTTACATCAGAGAAAAGATCGCGTTCTGATAAAGAAAAAATGGCTGTCTGGAAAACCGGACAGCCGTTTTTGTATCAAAAAAGCTCCTCTTGAAGAGGAGCTTTTGATTTTATTGCTGCTGACCTTTAGCCTGAGCTATCAGTATAGCTCTTACCGGGAATGCCTTTTCGAGATCTACAGAAGTTTTAAAGTTGATAGTCTCTGCGACTGCATTTACCTTTTCAAGGAACTCGGGCATTTTGTAAAGCGAAAGCAGTGTGGGCTTATAGCTTTCAAAGGTAGCGCCTTCCTTGTCGTCAGTCTCGCGTATATCGAAGATAATGAGATACTGGTCGTCCTCATAGAAGAGGGGGGTGTTCATCTCAACTCCATCCGCAAACATCATATCGCGCAGCCCCTCGGGATATCCCGCGCCTTCACGGCTGTAAAGCATCTCGGCCTGCTGCTCGGTCATAGTGGGGATCGGATCGGTGATGCCGTTCATATCGTTGACGCGCTGCATCTCAAGGAGAGCTACCTCTAATATGCTGGCTCCGTTCGCGATCTGCTCTTTGTAAATATTATAGGATTCTCTTGCGGCATCCTGATATTCCTTCGCAAGGGGCTCACCGGTAGTGGTATCGATAAGCGAAACAACGACCATCATGCTGCGGCGGAAATTCTCCTCAAAATAAGCCCTGAGCTCTTCCTCGGAAACGGCATATTCTCCGTCCTCTCCGTAATAAGCCTCAAACAGCTTGTCTGCAACAAGGTTGAACTTGGCAACCTCAAGTGCATCCTCCTGTGAAACGCCGATGTCATCATAGTAGCTTCCGGCGGTCAGCCAGGTAACGTCCATCTCCTGTTTGAGAAGCTCCAATGTCTCTTGATCAGCTGAAACGCCGAGACGCTCTGCTTCGCTGTTCATAGCGGCGTGGATCTTGATAGCCTCCTGCGCGTTGTTGTTGACCCACTTTTCAACAGTAACGCCCTCGATCTTCTGATTGAGGATATTGCTGCCAGTGTTATACTGGTTGATCAACTGGTTATAAGCTGTATTAAGCGCAGTTATCTGGTTGAAAATATATACTCCGGAACTGATCTCGCCTCCGTCATAAGTAGCAACCACTGCGGGCGCTTCGGTACTGCATCCGGCAAGCGACAGCACAGCCATTGCAGCAGCGAGAACTATCGCGGCAATTTTTCTCATCTTCATTAAAATTTTCCTCCTTATTGATAGACTGTAAAAACAGTACAATAATATATTATATCCGACTGTGATGATAAAGTCCAGTGCAAAGAACGGTAATGACGCAAAATAAAAAGAGCCGCTATTGATTGAAAAGAGAGATTTACTGTGGTAAAATAATTAATTAGTGGAAAATGTAAAGGGGTATCTGATATGAGAAAAACAGGCTTTGACAGTGAGCTTTATATCAGGGAACAAAGCGCCCGTATCCGCCAGCGCGTTGACCGCTTCGGCGGAAAGCTTTATCTCGAATTCGGCGGAAAGCTGTTTGACGATTTTCACGCCGCGCGCGTTCTGCCCGGCTTTGATGTAAACGCAAAGGTCAAGCTTCTCTCTGAGCTTCGTGACCAGGCGGAGATAATACTCTGCATAAGTGCAAAATCTATAGAAAGCAATAAGATCCGCGCCGACATAGGCATAACCTACGATATGGATGTGCTTCGTCTGATAGACAAGCTTCGCAAGATAGGGCTTTATATCGGTTCGGTGCTGATAACCCAGTATTCCGGTCAGGGTGCCGCCGATACCTTCCGCAAAAAGCTTGAGATGCGAGGCGAAAGGGTATATGTCCACACTCTCACCAAGGGCTACCCCTCCGATGTTGACACCATCGTTTCAGAAGAAGGCTACGGCGCAAACCCCTACATCGAGACCAGCCGCCCCATCGTGGTAGTCACCGCGCCGGGTCCCGGCAGCGGCAAGCTGGCCACCTGCCTGTCGCAGCTTTATCACGAGCAGAAGCACGGCATCAAGGCAGGCTATGCAAAATATGAGACCTTCCCGGTGTGGAATCTTTCTCTCCGTCATCCCGTAAACATCGCCTATGAGGCTGCCACCGCCGACCTGCGCGATGTAAACATGATAGACCCCTTTCATCTCACCGCATATGGCGAGACCACTGTCAACTATAACCGCGATATCGAAGCATTCCCCGTTGTTAAAACCATTCTCAACCGCATCGTTGGCGAAAACATTTACAATTCCCCCACCGATATGGGCGTAAATATGATAGGCAGCTGCATCACTGACGATGAAGCTGTATGCGAAGCCTCCAAGCAGGAGATAATCAGAAGATATTTTAAGGCCCGGTGCGACTATAAAAAGGGCACCTGCGACCTCGAATGCTGCAAGCGCATCGAATTTTTGATGAGCTCGCTCGGGCTTCGCCCCTCTGATATGGTCACCGTTGTCCCCGCCCTTGAAAAGGCAAAAGAGACCGGTTTGAGCGTCGGCGCTATCGAACTGCCTGACGGCACTATCGTCACCGGCAAGGCATCCGAGCTGATGAACAACACCGCTTCACTGGTGCTCAATTCCATCAAGGTGCTGGCAGGGCTGCCCGACGAGATGCTGCTCATCTCCCCCATCGTTCTCGAGCCTATAATCCGCATGAAGAAAGATATTCTCGGTTCCAGCTACCCCTCCCTCAAGCTTGAGGAGGTTCTGCAGGCGCTTTCCATTTCGGCGGCTACCAATCCCATCGCGGAATTTGCGCTCACCCAGCTGCCCAAGCTGCGCGGCTGCGACGTCCATTTCTCCGATATTATAACCCAGGATGATGCCAGCACCTTCCGCAAGCTCGGCGTTAACTTTACCTGCGAGCCGGAATTCCCCACCAAATCGCTCTATTTCAGATAAACGCCAAAAAATCCCGTCTGCAAGGACGGGATTTTTTATTTGCCTCAAATTATAAATCCGCCGTTTACTCCAAGCACCTGACCCGTTATAAACGAAGATTGCTCCGATGCAAGCATATATATCGCATCTGCCGCCTGCTCTGCGGTGCCGATAGCGCAAAGTGCCGTTTCTTCGCAAAGCATCTGCATATCATCCTGCGAAAGATGGGCGTTCATATCGGTGGCAATAACACCCGGCGAAACGCAGTTTATCCTGATGCCCGAAGGTCCAACCTCTTTTGCGACAGCCTTGGTCAGACCAATGACCGCCGCCTTGCTTGCTGAATAGGTGACCTCGCAGGAAGCTCCCACCTCTCCCCACATCGAAGAAACGGTGACTATGCTTCCACTGTGGCGCGATATCATGGCAGGCAGCAGCGTTTTAAGGCATACAAAAGCAGAGCGGACATTGACATCAAACAGCCTGTCCCACTCATCGAGAGTAGTATCGGTCAGAAGCTTCTGCGGCAGGGCACAGCCCGCATTCAACACCAAAACATCGATATGCCCAAGCGCTTCCAGTGCCCGACGGCATAGCTGTTCGGTATCGGCGGCATCGGAAAGGTCTCCCTTTAAAGCGGTCACGCCAAGCGAATCAGCGAGTTTCTTCGCCTCTTTTTCGGCGCTGTTATAACCGAAAGCGACCGCATATCCCTCGTTATGAAATTTTCTCACCGCAGCCGCGCCTATTCCCCGCGAGCCGCCGGTAATAAAAACGGTTTTCATCTTTTACATCCCCTTGTTGATAAAGGTAATGGCGGATAGTCCCGCTGCTGCGCCCTGTGCCGCGGCCACCGCCACCTGCTTGAGCCCTCCGGTGCAGTCGCCCGCGGCAAACAGTCCGGGAACGCCCGTGCTCATCTTATCATCGACGGTTATTGCGCCGTTTTCCGACATAGCGCCCAGCTTTCTTGCAAAATCGGCGGCGGAAGCGCTGCCCAAAGCGACAAAAAAGCCCGAAAGCTCCACCTTTTCGCCGTTTTGCAGCATTATCGCCTCAACGGTGTTTTCACCCGCCACCTCCGCTATCTTTTCGGTGATAACGGTGACCTTTTCAGAAGTTATCCCGGGTGCGGCATCTCCGTTGGTGAAAAGATATGCTTTTTCCGCTACATTGAGCAGATGCTCAAGCTCGTGAATGGCGTAATCGCCCGCTCCGAGCACACCTACCGTTTTTCCGCGGTAGAAAAAGGCATCGCAGACCGCGCAGTAGCTGACGCCTCTGCCCTCAAATTCGGCGATCCCCTTTATCGGCAGCGTTTTTCTCGCCGCGCCGCAGGCTATTATGACCGCCTTGGAACGGTAGCTTCCATCCTTGCCGGTAATGACATAATCTCCCTCCCAGGTTATATCAAGTATCTCGTCAGTTATTATATCGCCGCCGAGGGCCTCGACCTGCGAGAGCCCCACCTTGGCAAGCTCAACTCCCGAAAGCGGGGTTTCAAGCCCGTAATAGTTTTCTATCTTTTCCGCCTTTTCAAGCGCACCGAGATCTTTGCCAACCAAAGCGACTGTTTTATTCGCTCTTCTGAGATAAAGCGCAGCCGAAACGGCCGCCGGTCCGTGACCTATAATAACGACATCGCGCAACAAAATCCCTCGTTTCTTTAGATTTATCGATTTTATTATAGACGATTAGATGTAATTATTACAAGACCAATTGATTTTTGCTGCTAAAATAGCTACAATAAAAATATACTAAGGAGTGAGTGACTTGTCGGTTGAAACCAAGATAGACAGCAAAGAAATTTTTTACGGAAAAGTTCTTCATCTGACCGAGGATAAGGTCAGGCTTGAAAACGGTCATGAGACCACCCGCGAGATAATACATCACAACGGGGCAAGTGCCATCGTCGCCTTTGATGAGGATGACCGTCTGCTCATGGTACGCCAGTTCAGATATGCGATAGGCGAAGAACTGTTAGAGCTGCCGGCCGGTAAGATAGATCCCGGCGAGACCCCTATACAGTGCGCGGCGCGTGAGCTTATCGAGGAGACCGGCTACCGTGCCGGAAGGCTGACCGAACTGGGCGCAATACACCCTGCGGCGGCATATACCAGCGAGGCCGTATACCTGTTCTATGCCGAGGATCTCACCCCGGCGCAGCAGCATCTCGACGAGGACGAATTTCTCACCGTTGAGCATATGGATTTTTCGCAGGCGCTCGATATGGTTATGAACGCCGAGATCACCGACAGCAAAACTCAGATAGGTATTTTAAAAATTAACAATATAAGACAGGAGTTGGTTTAAATGGCACTGGTAAATACCACCGAGATGTTTAAAAAGGCATATGAAGGCGGATACGCTATCGGCGCATTCAACGTAAACAACATGGAGATAATCCAGGGCATCACCGAGGCCGCCATGGAACAGAAGGCGCCTCTCATCCTTCAGGTTTCGGCAGGCGCGCGCAAATATGCAAAGCATTCCTATCTCGTAAAGCTGGTTGAAGCCGCTATGCTCGAGACCGGTTTGGATATTGCCCTTCACCTTGACCACGGCGATGATTTTGAGATCTGCAAATCCTGCATCGACGGCGGATTTTCTTCGGTAATGATCGACGGCTCCAAGCATAGCTTTGAGGATAACATCGCCATCACCAAAAAGGTAGTTGAATACGCTCACGCACGCGGCGTTACCGTTGAGGGCGAACTCGGCAGACTGGCAGGCATCGAGGATGACGTAAATGTTTCGGCAGAAGATTCCTCCTACACCGATCCCGCTCAGGTCGAGGAATTTGTTACCAAGACCGGCGTTGACTCTCTTGCTATCGCTATCGGCACCAGCCACGGCGCTTTCAAGTTCAAGCCCGGTCAGAAGCCCCAGCTCAGATTCGATATCCTTGCTGAGGTAGAGAGAAGGCTGCCCGGTTTCCCCATCGTTCTCCACGGCGCTTCCTCTGTTATGCAGGAGTACGTTGAAATAGTAAATACCCACGGCGGAAAAATGCCCGGCGCTATCGGCATCCCCGAGGAGATGCTCAGAGAAGCCGCAAAGATGGCAGTCTGCAAGATCAATATCGATTCCGATATCCGCCTTGCAATGACCGCCGCTGTAAGAAAGCATATGGTCGAGCATCCCGACCACTTTGACCCCAGACAGTATCTTACCGCCGCAAGAAGCGCTGTAAAAGAGGTCGTTGCCCACAAGATGGAATATGTTCTCGGCTGCTCCGGCAAGCTTTGATCTCGGCTCACATACAAAAGGTTCCCTGTTTTTGGCAGGGAACCTTTTTTGTTTATGATACAGCTCTGTTTTCAAACATCAGCCTTTGCAGCAGCGCCATCCTTTGACCGACAGAAAGGCCGCAAAGAATATCTATCAGCCTGTCGCATCTCCTGTCTTGGAAAAGTGCCTTTATTTTTTCGCGGTAGCTGTCGGCATTGGGCGGACAGCTCTCCAGTATCCGCCGCAGTGTATCGAGCATATGAGCCACAAAATCCTCATCCATTTCGGAATGATAGCCCTCGCAAAAGAGTTTTGCCATAGCCGCTTCAGCCTCTTTTTTGTCCCCGGTCACACACAATGCCAACCTGTAAAGCGAGTTCGCGTGCTCGTCGTATCGATCGGCGTATTCCCGTTTTGAAAGCCTGACAGTCGTTTTCATGGCAAAACCTCCTTTGCATTATTTTTATATACTTTTAATAGATGAAACCGTTTCTGGCAAGCCATGCGTCGCCATACCATTCTTTAGCCACGGTGATCATCTTTTCTTTCATTGCGGCATCAAGCTGTTCAAACGGAACAAAATAATATCCGCTTGCCGCATCGTCATCCCCCTCGGCAAGGATCACAATGGCGTAGGAAGTGCCGTTTCGCTTTATAATACTGGTGGAATCAGCCATCAGCCCGGTCAGCTCTGCGTTGCCTATCTCTAAGGATGTATCGGGGCCTTCCCACGCTCCGGAATCTATATATTTTTTGAGCTCATAGTCATAATAGGATTTAAGCACCTGCTCGCTTATGCCTATCAGCTCTTCGCGGCTGGTCTGCTGGACCGCCTCGCCGTAGGAGAGGTAGTGCCTCGGTATGCAGATATACGCCTTCTCCACACCGGAAATATCGTTGATGAAGATATCTGCCTTGCCTATCGAGTTAAAGAACGCTTTGGTCCTGTCAAAGCTTTCGGTCACCATTATCTCGGTGCTGCGGTTAGAATATTCTTTCTTCCATTCGCTATCGGCTGTGGTCTCATATATAGCCACCGGGCCGTCAGCCATAGCATTAGGTCTGTTTATCAAATCACTTCTGAGTATCTTATAGTCTATCTCTATATATCCGAGCGCCTTGGCGCCGTTTTCTATCTCGGCGGGATCCTGAGCTCTCAGGTCCTCGCGCAGCGCTTCGACCAGCCTTTCCTTTTCGGCAGGGGTAAGCTCAAGGGTGGTGCTCTTATCGCCTATAGCGTTATGGGCGGTAACATTTTCCACCAGTTCTGCATCTACGTAATAGTAGATGCTGTGCGCCTGATCGATAAACGTAGGCATAGTCTCAAGCTTTGAAAGGATGTTGACCGCCTCGGGGTAAAGCGAACTGTAATTTCGCTTCATAATGCCGCCGTTTTTAAGGTGATAGGTCACTCTGAACTGGCCGCTTACCGATGAAAGGCTGTCAGCGGCCGCTTTGTGACCGGCTATCTGTCCGCTGTGAGCATCCGCTATCAGCTTTATAGCGTTCTGATCCTCAAAAACCATGCTGTTATTACTGTAATGATAGGTCGGCTCGTATACGTAACGGCTATCGTAATGTTCAAGCTCAATGAAGCTTACATTTGAGTGGTCGGGCACTCTGCTCTCATAGCCAAAGCCGCCGAACAGTATCGACGCCGAAACCAGCGTTGCCGCCATCGCGGTAGCAACAGCCACAGGCAGCGCCTTGGGTATAGAACGCACCGACCGCGAAAGCAGCACATCACCGACAAAATAAACTATCAACGAGCATGCGGCGGTAGATATCAGCATGATCCACTTCGAAGCTTCGACATTGAACACAGCGCAGAATATATACGCCAGCATCGTTCCACCTACAAAGGTGCCCGCTGCTCTGAGAAACATCTGCAAAGGTCCCATGTTGCCGACCGTTTCCGCTCTTTCAGAGGGTCTGCGGCGGTAAAGATACACGGCCGCCCCAAAAATCCCTATCGCTGCAACGCCCCAAACCGTTATCCAGATACAGTTTTCGCGGAACATTGCAGAATCGATGCTGTTGGTTCCGGTCAGCTCAAAAAGCTGTCTGCCGACTATAAGCGATACCGGCGAAAGCTTATAGGCAAACTCCATCATATCGTCCATCACAAATCCATAGAGGAAAGCCTCGCCCAGCATCAGAACGGTAAGATAAAGCGCCGGCAGCACGCCGTTTAATCCTATCGAAAACAGAACGGTATCAAACTGTGTGCCTACCTGAACAGCTGCAAACACAGTTAGCGAAAATATCGCAAAGGTCATCGCCATCCAGCAGAACATTTCTATTATTGTCGGTAAAAATCCACCCACCGGCGCCGATATCGAAACCACCGCGACGATAAGAAAGTTTATCCCAAGCGGCAGCCATATCTGAGTAATGCCTGCCGCCGCGTGAGCGGCGAAAAGCTCCTCACGGGTCAGCGGCAGTGAATGGTAAACATCCACCGAGCGTCGGTTCTGCATATATCCGAAGATATCCACCGCCGCCACTATCGACATGGCAATGACCGCAGTGACAAAAAACGCCACCGAAAGTCCGTTCATGATACCTGCCGGACCAAAAAGCCGCCAGCGGTCAGAGCCTCCCGCAAAAACACGCTCGTTATATTCCAGCAGCGAAAGTATATATTGCAGCGTAAAGAACAAAAAGGTTATTGCGGTATAAAACACTATATTTCCGCGATAACGGCGGAGCAGGTTTTTATAAGCAGGCATTACCCGCTTGATATCAAAAGATGATCTTGCTGTAATCATATCCCACTGCCTCCATTTCGTAGATAAATACTTCCTCAAGTGTCAGTCCCACCGATTCACAGAAGGAAGGCTGAAGCTTTTCTACCGCCGCCAGCGCTTCTGCTTCACCGGCCTCGCATACAAAGGTGACTACGCTTCCTCTCGTCTCTTTGGAAAGCACCCTTATCCCCTCGATAGAAAGCTCGTCGGGCATAGGGCGGAATGCCGCCTGCACCTTGGAGAATCCAAGCTGGATCGCATCTATCGCACATTCCAGCTTGAGGACACCCTTATGCAGCAGACCGACACGGTCGCAGAAATCTTCGAGCTCGCGCAGGTTGTGCGACGAAATTATCACCGTCATGTTATATTCCGATATCATGTCGGAGATAAGTTTTCTCACCGCATGGCGGATAACGGGGTCAAGTCCATCAAACGCCTCGTCGAGCAGCAGATAATCGGGCGAGGTGGAAAGCGCCAGTATCAGCGCCGCCTGACGGCGCATGCCCTTTGAAAAGGTGGAAAGCTTTTTTCTTGTTCCTATCGGGAAAAGCTCACATAGTCTTTGATACCTGTCGTCATCCCATCTGGGATAGGCGGCCTTATAAAACGCAGCCATGCTGTCAAGCGTTGCCTGCGGCTGAAAATAGAGGTCATCCGATACAAAGAATATACGCTGCTTTATCTCAGGGTTTTCAAACACCCGCTGACCATCCAGCTCGATATCGCCGCCGTTTGTGCTGTAAACTCCTGAAATAAGCCGCAGCAGCGTAGATTTTCCCGAGCCGTTGGTGCCAACAAGACCGTAAATGCAGCCTCTGTCGATATTCATATTAACGGCGTCAAGCGCCTTATAGCTTCCGAAGCATTTGGTAACACCGTTTATCGATATCATTTATCTCCCTCCCCGTAAAGTTCGCTTACAAGTTTTATAATGCTTTCTTTTGAAACGCCCGCCTTACGCGCGGCAGCCAGTGAGTCCTTTACCGCGTCCATCCTCTGTGATATGACCGCATCGGCAAGGTCCGAGCTCTGAGCTACAAAGCTTCCTCTTCCCGCAGCGTGATAGATCATACCCTTCAGCTCCAGCTCGTGATAAGCTTTCTGAACGGTGTTGGGGTTTATGCCAAGATCGCGCGCCAGCGTCCTCACGCTCGGCAGCGGATCATCGGGCATCAGCACCCCTTTTGTTATAAGGTTAATGATATTTTTTACCAGCTGCTCATAGATAGGCTCGCGGCTTCTGATATCTATCGAAAACATCCTACACCTCCCTTTTGAAACAGTAAAACGCCATACTAACTGTACTATTCATGTTAATACAGTTAGTATGGCATATAATGTAACTAAATGCAATAGGCAAATGCAAATTATTTTTCCATATTCTTTAAACAAAATGAAAACGACCCGGGCGTTAAAGGCTCGGGTCGTGGTTTTTAAAAGTTATTCAGATCTCAGCGCCGGTCATAGGGTTAGTTATGACCACCTGCGAAGGGACAGAGGGAGTTACCACCGTCTCGACCGAAGAAGAAGTGCTGGTGGTAACATTCTGATTTACATAAACACCGCTGCTGACACTGGCAGAATTGAGCGGTCTGTCAGAAGCTACATAATATCCAAGTCTCGAAGTAACGTGACCGATATAGCCGTTGTTGCTCTCGTTGCTTACCAACAGAGTAAGTTTGTTATCTCCGTCTATCTCATACAGATAGCTGCATCCGGGAACATAAAGTTTAAGAACGCTCTGCTTGATAAAGCTGGGCTTTGCATAGAAAGCGACAAACTTCAGCTTAGCGTCGGGATTAGCCGCAACGATAGCCGAATTGGCATCGGTAGACTGCCCAAGGTTGAATTTACGAACTCTGTCAAAATAAGCTGTATATAAGCTGCCGTCCTCAAAGGTGAGCTTGCAGCTATCCAGATCGTCGTCAAACTCAACTATCGGTTCATCATTATCGACCTCATGCTCAGAATCATCTACAACAGTAGGATTATTCTTATCGGCATAGCCTATATCAAGATCAAACTCCACCCAGGAGCGGGAATCCTCACGGTCGTTGCTGCGGGATTTATCCTTAGCCATTACAAGGATCTGAATGGTCACTTCACCGTCATCGGGATAGCTGTAATTCTGCTTAGCCCTGAAGTGGAAGGAATACTTATCCTGACCGTTGAGCTTAACAAAGCCTGCCTCCTCCGCGATCTTCTTGGCGGTGGTAGCGCTTATATAATCGTCGTCATCCTTATCATCTCTGTCGAAAGGGCTGCCTACACTCACCGATACGCTGTAAAACTCAAAGAAGTCGTCGGTGATATCTCCGCCCTGCCAATCACAATCAAAATAATAATCAACGCCGGGCGAAAGAGTCTTGGTCTCTTCCTTTATATCGAATATATCCTGGTTATCGTAATAATCCTCCCAGTCCTCATCCGAATCTCTCTTGGCAAATGCGGTAACAGAAACACAACTGAAAATCATTGCCATCGCCAGCAGCATCACCAGCAGCTTTTTCATATAAAAGCGTCCCCCTTTTATATATTATATTTCTTCTATTATAACGGATTGCACATAAATTGCAAAGACTTTTTCGCAATTTTGTGTCAAAAGCAAGGGGAAGAACGCCGTTTTGTCATAAAATATAGAAAAAAACCGCGATAAAATGCAGTAATGAACCTATCATGATAAAAATATGGAATATTTCATGGAAACCTATCCCATTTATCTGCCGCGGTCTTTTTACCAAATAGAAAACCGCGCCGACACTGTAAGAAATGCCGCCTGCCGCAACGAGAGAAAGCATCTCGGCGCCGAGGGTTCTGAAAGCGGAAAAGTCAAATATTACCGCCCAGCCCATCAGCAGGTATATCGAGGTATAAAGCCAGCGCGGTGCATTTAGCCAGCAAAGTTTTACAGCTATGCCTATTATTGCAGCCACCCACATTTTGCCTAAAAACATCGCCGCATGGGCAGGCTCCATGCAATGGAAAGCGAAGGGAGTATAGCTTCCCGCAATAAGCACATATATAAGCGAGTGGTCAAGCTTTCGAAGCCGCAGCAGCACCTTGTCGCTTCCGCGGTAAAAGTGGTAAAGGGTGCTCGCACCGTAAAGCCCTATCAGCGAAACACCAAACACTACGCAACAAAGCAGCCGCAACGTATCGGTATCCAGCGCTATCCCTCTCCACAGCATCAAAATGCAGCCGACGGCCGCGCCCCACATTCCGATATAATGGGTCATGCTGCTCACAGGGTCACGGGCGTAACGATAAAAATAACTCATATTTCCACCTCTCTAAGCTTCGTTATGTAGTTTTAAAAACTATATTACAAGATATATTATACCTTATAACAAAATATTTGCAACCCCACATATTGAATTTGTTTCTGTTTTTTGATATTATGCTACTATCAACAGAGCAGGAGGGATGTTTATGGACCGCCTTGAAAATATGATCGCCCTTTCAACTTCAAAAAGCTGTATCCACACCGAGGAACTGCCACCCATCGACCTTTATATCGATCAGGTGCTCACCCTCATCTCGCAGCGCGCCGAAAAGGAAAGCCTATTTTCCGATGAACGCCCGCTGAGCAAAATGATGGTCAACAACTACAGCAAGGCGGGCGTGATACGCCCCATAAAAGGCAAAAAATATTCCCGCGAGCATATAGTTCAGCTGCTTACCGTTTGTTCCCTCAAGGTGACGCTTTCAATAAATGAAATAAAGGCAGTGCTCGATAACCTCTATTCCGACGAGGATTTCGGCGCAGGCGAGCTTTTCGGCTGCTATGAAAAGGGGCTGATGGCGCAGCGCAAATGCCTCACCGAGCTTACATCAATGCTCCAAAGCACCGTTTCCGAGCCGGATAGCGCCGGGGAACAGTTTGCTGCTCTGATGGCGGTATGCGCCATGTCCGACGCGCTTTCTGAACTGGCAAGGCGCATGGCGGCGGAATATTTCGCCCCCAACAGTCAAAAAAAGAGACCGTAAGGCATCAGCTTTCGCTATTATGCCCCACGGTCGGTAAAAATATCATGCCGCATCAAAAAAGAGCGCGTCATCCTGACGCGCCCTTTTTATGATCGACTGACTATCAATAATTCTCTGCCTTGATCTGGAAGTAGGCCTTGGGATGCTTGCAGACGGGGCACATCTCGGGAGCCTTTTCGGCAAAGTGGATATGACCGCAGTTTGCACACTGCCACATTACCTTCTCGCCCTTGATGAATACTGCGTTGCCCTCGAGGTTGGCAAGCAGCTTGCGGTAACGCTCCTCATGCTCCTTCTCTATTCTGCCTACAGCTTCGAACAGATAGGCGATATCGTTGAATCCCTCTTCCTTTGCTTCCTTGGCAAAGGTAGCGTACATATCGGTCCACTCGTAGTTTTCGCCGTCGGCAGCGTCGAGCAGATTTACTGAAGTGGTGGGAACTGCACCGTCATGCAGCAGCTTGAACCACATTTTTGCGTGTTCCTTCTCATTGGCGGCGGTCTCTTCAAAGATAGCGGCTATCTGAACATAGCCTTCCTTCTTGGCCTGAGAAGCATAGTAAGTGTACTTGTTTCTTGCCTGGCTTTCACCTGCGAACGCAGCGGCGAGATTAGCTTCAGTCTTGGTTCCCTTAAGATTCTTGCTCATAATAATACACTCCTTTGTTAAAAATCAATAACAACCAGCCTGCTTTTAAGAATATTTTACTACCGGCAGATATGCGGTTTTCGCCAAAATATGTAATAAAATCTTTCCCAAATTTTGCTGTCGTTATTCCTGTTAAGTATAGCATAAACCAAAATTCTTTTCCACCGATATTTTTTCTCTTTTTTAAAATTTACCCGTGCTTAATTGTTGACATATCAATATCCGCTTTTTATAATATAAAAGATAGCTTAATACTAAAAATGCTTGGAAGAAAAGAATCGCGCGTTGTTTTTTCAACAGAGAGGGCTGGCGGTGAAAAAGCCTGCTAAAACCGTGCGAGGGCCGTTTCAGAGCACTGCGGCGATGAGCCACGGCGTAGTCGATGCGTTAAACGATACAGAGCGGCATGTCTTATATGGCGTGCAATTTGGGTGGTACCGCGGATATTTCACTTTCGTCCCATTTCAGGGGCGGAGGTGTTTTTTATTTTGTGCAAGAATGATCAATATAAATCTATGAACAGGACGTGATATCAATGCAATGGACAGGACTTAACGAACTGCGAAGCAAATTTCTCAAATTCTATGAGAGCAAGGGACACATCATACTCCCCTCCGCCCCCCTCATTCCCCGCGATGACAACAGCCTGCTGCTGATAAACTCCGGCATGGCGCCCCTCAAAAAATATTTCACCGGCATGGAGACCCCGCCCAGAAAGCGCGCCACCTCCTGCCAGAAGTGCATCCGCACCCCCGATATCGAAAATGTCGGCAAGACCGCACGCCACGGCACCTACTTCGAGATGCTCGGCAACTTCTCGTTCGGCGATTACTTCAAGCACGAAGCAACCGCATGGGCTTGGGAGTTCCTCACCAAGGAGCTTGAGATACCCGCCGACCGCCTTTGGATCACCATCTACGAGGATGATGACGAGGCAAAGGATATTTGGGTAAACGAAGTCGGTATCCCCCCTGAGCGCATCGTTCGCATGGGCAAGGAGGATAATTTCTGGGAGATCGGCTCCGGTCCCTGCGGTCCCTGCTCTGAACTTCACTTTGACCGCGGCGAAAAATACGGCTGCGGCAGCCCCGATTGCGGCGTAGGCTGCGAATGCGACCGCTATATCGAGATCTGGAACCTGGTTTTCACCCAGTTCGATAATGACGGCAACGGCAATTACACCCCCCTCGCTCATCCCAACATCGATACCGGCATGGGTCTCGAGCGTCTTGCCTGCGTGATGCAGGGCGTTGACAACCTCTTCGAAGTCGACACCGTTCAGAAGATAATGAAGCACATCAGTTCCATCTGCGGCGTTGAATACAAGAAGGACGAGAAGCAGGATGTTTCGCTGCGCGTGATCACCGACCACATCCGCTCCACCACCATGATGGTCGGCGACGGCGTTCTCCCCTCCAACGAGGGCAGAGGCTATGTTCTTCGCCGCCTGCTTCGCCGCGCCGCACGTCACGGACGTCTGCTCGGCATAAAGGAGCCGTTCCTCTACAAGGTCGTTGAGACCGTTATCGAGGAAAACAAGATAGCATACCCCAACCTCGTTGACAGCCGCGATTATATCGTCAAGGTAGTCAAGACCGAGGAGGAGCGCTTTGCAAAGACCATCGATTCCGGCATGGAGCTGCTCAATTCCATTATCGACAAGCTCGATACTGATGATATGAAGGAAAAGACCCTTTCGGGCGACATTGCCTTCAAGCTTTATGATACCTTCGGTTTTCCCGTTGACCTCACCCGCGAGATCCTCTCCGAAAAGAAGATAGCTATCGACGAGAATGAGTTCCTCAAGCTGATGAACGAACAGCGTGACCGCGCAAGAAAGGCTCGTGAGGAAAACATCGGTGATGTAAGCTGGGAAGGCGATGTTCTTGCGGGCCTCGACCACAAGACCGAGTTTGTCGGCTATGACTGCACCGATACCAAGGCTAATATCGTCGCTATTGTATGCGGCAGCGAGCTTCAGGACAGCATCAACGCAGGGGATAAGGCTGCTATCGTTCTCGACAAGACCCCCTTCTATGCAGAAAGCGGCGGTCAGGTAGGCGATATGGGTCTCATCTCTATTGGAACCAATGTATTCAAGGTCATCGATTGCAAGAAGTCTCCCACCGGCCAGTTCCTGCATATCGGCGAGATGGCAGAGGGCTCTATCAACTCCGGCGTTGAGATCACCGCGTCGGTAATGCTGCCCCGCCGCCGCGATATCATGAAAAACCACACCGCCGCCCACCTGCTGCAATATGCTCTGCGCCAGGTACTCGGAACCCACGTTCATCAGGCAGGTCAGCTGGTAGACAGCGACATCTGCCGCTTCGACTTCACCCATTTCTCCGCCGTTACCCCCGAGGAGCTTGCAAAGGTAGAATCTATCGTCAACGAGATGATATTCTCCTGCCTGAACGTTTCGGTTTCTGAGATGACTCAGGACGAAGCCAAAGCTCAGGGCGCTATGGCGCTGTTCTCTGAAAAATATGCCGACATCGTCCGCGTTGTAAACATCGAGGGACTTTCGGTAGAGCTTTGCGGCGGCACCCATGTTGACAACACCTCCAAGCTCGGTCTCTTCAAGATACTCAAGGAATCCTCTGTTGCGGCAGGTGTGCGCCGTATCGAGGCTGTTACCGGTGCAGGCGTTCTCAGCCACATCAACGAGATGCAGAACCAGCTGGATATGGCAGCAGCCGCGCTCAAGCTCGGAAACAGCAGCGAGGTTCCCGCCAAGATCGCAGCCCTTCAGGCTGAGCTTAAAGCCAAGGACAGAGAGATCGATTCGATGAGCCAAAAGCTGGCTATGTCTCAGATAAGCGGTCTCTTTGCCGATGCCAAGGATGTTAACGGTGTCAAGGTCATCACCGCCGCCTTTAACGATTCCACCCCCGATGCGCTTCGCACCATGGGCGACAAGGTCAAGGAGGTCTCTGAACCTGTTGTTGCAGTTCTGACCTCTATCAACGGCAGCAAGGCTTCGCTTCTGGCAGTAGCTTCCAAATCTGCGGTCGCAAAGGGCATCCACTCCGGCAACCTTATCAAGCAGCTCACCGCTCTTCTCGGCGGCAGAGGCGGCGGCAAACCTGATTCCGCTATGGGCGGCACCGATAAGATCTTCGAGGTGGATGAGGCAGTTGCCAAGGCTCCCGAGCTTATCGCCGGCATGGTAAAATAACAGAACAAAAGGAGGATATAAAATGGATTGTCTGTTTTGCAAAATCATAGCAGGCGAAATACCCAGCACCAAGGTTTTTGAAAATGAGCATGTGCTGGCATTTCGCGATATCGACCCCCAGGCTCCTTTTCATGTTATCATTATCCCCAAGACTCACATCGCTTCGGCGGCTGAGATCAACGAGGAAAACAGCATTATAACAGCTCATATCTTTGAGGCTGCCGCAAAGATCGCCGCCGAGCAGAAGCTGGGAAACGGCTTCCGCATCGTCACCAACTGCGGCGAGGACGGCGGTCAGACCGTTGGACATCTTCATTTCCACATGCTGGCTCAGCGCAGCCTCGCATGGCCTCCCGGCTGATATCACCTTAATACAACTTACAGAAAGAAGAGTATCAAATGGATAAAGCATATCATATGACCATTGCCGGTCTTGAGCGCGACCTGCCCATCTGCCCCCTGAACGAAAAGCTTTCCATCGCGGGGTTCATCATGTTCTCTGACGTTGAGCTCACCGTAGCCTGTGCCGAAGAGCTGCTCAAAAAAGTCCCTGAATTTGATTACCTCATCACCGCCGAGGCAAAGGGTATCCCGCTCGCATACGAGATGAGCCGTCAGAGCGGCAAGAAATATCTCGTTGCAAGAAAAAAGATGAAGGCTTATATGGCAGATCCCGTTGAGGTCAAGGTCCGGTCGATAACCACCGCAGGCGTTCAGACCTTGTTCATGGATAAGACTGAACTTGAGCTTATGCGCGGCAAGCGCATACTCATCGTCGATGACGTTATTTCCACCGGCGAATCGCTCAGAGCCATCGAAAAGATAGTCGCTGCCGGCGAGGGCAATATCGTTGCAAAAGCCACCGTTTTGGCTGAGGGCGATGCCGCCGAGCGCAATGACATCATCTTTCTTGAGCCGCTGCCCCTCTTCTTCAACGACTGATATCAGCGCAGCCGATTTTACCGCTGCCCGATAGGAGTGTAAAACTATGAAAAGACCGTTGTTTTGGATAGGTTTGACCTTTCTGTCCTCAACAGCGGTCTTTTTGCGCTTTTCCGCGGCTGCCGCCATATTCTCGGCGGTGGTCATTGCCGCTGCCGCGTCTTTTCTCGCGGCTGAAAGATTCAGCCTGCACCGCGTTCTGCTTTTTCTCGCCGCGGCCTTGTTTGCCGGCGGCTGGCTGTATCTGCGCGGAGCTGTATCAGCGCGTTATCTGGCTCCGGTGACCGATACTTCAAGCGAATATGCCGTGATGACTGCCGCTGTGACCGACTGCCGTCCCTCTTCCGGCTATCAGACATTGTCCGCCCATTGTGATATCACAGTTAATAACATCACCAGAACGGCAGATGTAAAATTGAGCGGATATTTTTCCGAAGCGCCCCGCCGCGGCGATATCATTCGCTGCCTTGCGGCTTATGATAACGGACGCTACATAATAAAGCGCTTTATCGAACATGATGGCGCGGCCGCTCATCCTTTTATTACTGTGAGGTCGGCGATTCAAAACCGTATATCTCAAAAGCTGGGGGAGCTGTTTGATGAAAGCTCATGCGGGATCCTTTCCGCTTTGCTGGTCGGTGATGATTCAATGCTCGACAGCGATACTGTTTCCGCCTTTCGAAGAAGCTCGCTCTCCCACCTGCTGGTGGTATCGGGTATGCATCTTTTAATAATAAGCCATTCGCTCTCGCTATTACTTGGCAGGTTTCTTTCTGAACGCGTCAGCTCTGCCGTTTCGTTGTTATTCTGTTGGGGCTTCGCGGCGCTTTCAGGATTCGGCGTTTCGATAGTGCGAGCCGCATTGATGCTCACTATAATAAATGTCGGCAGCCTTATCGGCAGAAAGAGCGACACCCTCACCTCTCTAATGACGGCGGCTATCGTTATCGTGCTGCCCGCCCCTCAAACAGTTACTTCCGCTTCTTTTCTGCTCTCGTTTTCCGCCGTTGCGGGTCTTGCTCTGCTGCAAAAGCCCATATTTGAGCTTTTCCGCCATGACAATGCCAAACCCGCGGCAAAATATATCTTTGAAAACGCTTCTTCCTCCGCCGCGGCACAGCTTGCCACCGCGCCTGTCTGTGCCCTCTTATTCAAAACAGTTCCGCTGCTCGGAGTATTTGCAAATCTGGCTGCCGTTTGGCTCCTTCAGCCGATCATGGCGCTCGGTATACTTGCGCTGATATCGGGAAGCCTGTTTCCCGTTTTGGCTTTTCCGTTTATTTTTGTCTGTCAAAAGCTGATAGCTCTGCTTTTGGCAATAGCAGGATCATTCGGCTCTCTGCCCTTCACCACTCTCCATTTTATCGAGCGATGGCAGGTGGCATGGCTGTTCGGCGCCGTCATCCTTTCGGTGATAATAATTTGCCGCATGCGCTCTGCCAATGCCGCCGGTGCCGCCGTGACAGCTCTCTCGGCGGTATATCTTATAGCTTCGATCTTTAACTTTGCATTGAATTTTAACAGCGCCGATATCGTCATCTTTGATAAGAGCGGATGTGTCTCTGTTATCAAAGGCGGTCATGCGGTGCTGCTCGGCTCTCCCGAAGATAAATGGCAGCGTTTTGAAATAGATTCCGCCTTTTCAACGCTCGGCGTGGAACAGCTTGATGCCATCATTATCACAGACAGCAGATCCGCCTGCTATCAAACCTTCAAGCTGGCTAAAGATCATAGCTGCCGTTTTCTTTGCGCCCCTAACGACAGAACTTCCGCCGCGTTTTGCCACAGCGCTTCTATGAGCTTGTGTCAGCTGCCGCAAAGCTCCCCGCTTTTTGGCGATATGACGCTGAATATAACCGATGACCGCTGCGAGATAATATTTAAAAACGGCAAACTGTTAAAAAGCGGCGGCAATTGTGATATAATAGGAAGATACAGTGATCCCATGCCGATAGAGGGGCTTGCGCGCTATCGGGTAAACATATAGAAGGGAAGTGACAAAATGCGTCTGAACACCGAGGAACAGCAGAAAAAGTGTATCGCCTCCAAACAGGCTCATTCTGTTTATCTTCTTTTCGGCAGCGATTCCGAGCTGCTGCTTTCTTACCGCAAAAAGCTCTGCGAAATGCTGGTGAAGCTCGGCTGCGAACAGGAAACGATGGACGGAAAAGCGCTCGACCTCGCCGCTCTTTACGACGCCTCTCAGCTGGTATCCTTTTTCGGCGGCAGAAGGCTTATAGTCGTTAAAGACCTCGAGCCCGAGTCTCTTACCCCAAGCGATTGCGGCGACCTCTGCGAGCTCATCTCAGAGCTTTCCGACAGCGTCACCATCGTTATTTCAACTCCGCCCGAAAGCTTTGATATCAAAAAGGGCAAAAACGCAAAAAAGCTGCTCGCCGCTGTTGATAAAGCGGGGGTCACCGTTCAGCTTGACCGCCGCGATGCCTCCAGCCTGAAAACAATACTGCGTTCCCGCTGTCAAAAGCGCGGCTGCGAGCTTTCCGGCGATGCGGCATCGTTTTTGATCGAACGCTGCGGCAACGATATGGCTACCCTTTTAAACGAGTGTGACAAGCTTTGCGCCTATGCAGACGGCGCCGCTATCACCATCGATATGATAACGGCGATTTGCTCCGGCGCCCTTTCCGCCGACCCTTTCGCCCTTTCGCGGCTTATACTGCGCGGCGAGCTTACCTTAGTTCTCACTCAGATAGATACCCTCATACGCATGCGCCAGCCCATAACCCTTATCACCTCCAACATCAGCTCCGCTTTCTGCAGCCTGGCGCGCGCCTGCGCGGCACGCTCTGCCGGGAAGAACTGTGAGCAATTTCAAAAGGACTTTGGCTTTAAATTCGAATGGATGGCACAAAACGCCTTTCGTGACAGCGCAAGGATAAATCAATCCAAGGCGTTTGAGATATGCCAAATTTTTTCCGATGCTGAAACACAGATGAAAAGCACTCCCCTTGATGAGCGCATACTGCTTGAAACAGCAGTGGTACGCGCGGTTTCGATAGTTGGGGGTGGACATTGATGCTGCTCAAGCTGCGCCAACCGGTGATAGTTGAAGGGCGCTACGACCGCATAAGGCTTTCTTCGGTGATCGACGGCGTTTTGATAGAGACCGGCGGCTTCAGAATATTCAAAGACAAAGAGCTTTTGGCCTCGCTGCGTCACTTGGCCAACAGCACCGGCGTTATCATTATGACCGATTCTGACGATGCCGGCTTCAGGATAAGAAATTTTCTTAAAAGCGCTCTCGGCAAGCACGCTAAAATCACCCATGTTTATATTCCGTCGGTAAAAGGGGTGGAAAGCCGAAAGGCTTCACCCTCGGCCGAGGGACTGCTTGGGGTAGAGGGCTTGGATGCCCAAACACTTATCCAAGCGTTTGAGCGCGCGGGAGTGGGATGTCAGCAGGTCGAAAACAAAAGCGACCTTTCAACAGCCGACCTCTTTGCCGCGGGGCTTACCGGAAAGGAAAATTCCGCCGAACGTCGCCGCCGGCTGCTTTCAAAGCTCAGACTTCCTGAGCGGATGTCCAATTCCACCATGCTGACCATACTCAATACGCTGCTGACCCGTGAGGAATTTTTCGAGCTTGTCTGCTCGCTCGATACCGTTTCCGAATAGTAATTTTCGGTAGTATAATACTTTGAGTAAACATTTTCGACCTTTATCGCAACAGAAAGGAGGGCATATATGCGTTTTACCGATTTGGGTTTTTGTGTTATTTTGCTGCCTGTCACGGCGGCGTTCTACCATTGCATCCCTAAAAAGCTAAAGCCGGCTGCCCTCTTTATGATATCCGTCCTGTTTTTTGCATTGGCAGAGCCGCGGTATATATGGCTTTTGGCCGCTCTGATACCCGATTTCATCTTTACCGGCAAGGTTTCCTGTCTGGATGCCGAGCGCCGTCAAATTCTTTGCAGGCTGATAGTAATTAAAAACTTTGTTATAATGCTCATTTTCGGCGTTATGCTGCCTATGCTCGGACGTTCTGCGGCTCCGTTTGGCGCTATGCTGCTCTGCGTCACCTCCATCGACTATACCGTTTCCCGAAGCCGCGAGGGACTTCGCCCCTGCACATTTTTCCAGTCTGCCGCGGCGGTCACCTTTTTGGGAAGGATGCAGTATGGCCCTGCCGGCGGCGTGAGAAGTCTTGTATCACAGCTTCAAAAGCCCGAATCCTCGGTATCTTCTATGGCGAGGGGCATAATGTATATCATAAGCGGCGTTGCCAAGCGTGTCATTCTTTCCGAGCAGCTTTTTGCCCTTTTTAAAACGATAGCTCATACATCCCCCGAGGAATATTCCACCGCGCTGAGTTGGCTTTGCGCCCTTTGCGGCGGCATGGGCTTCTACTTTACCCTCTCGGCATACAGCGACATCGCGCGCGGCATAGCATGCCTGTTTTCACTTACTCTGCCGAGAACGGTATATTTTCCCTTTCAGGCACACAGCCTGCGCGAATATATCTATCGTCTCAATATGCCGCTTGAAGATATTTTTTATCGTCTGCTTATCCCCGGTCAAAAACGCGAGCAGGCTTCACAGGTCAACTTCCTTATATCCTTTATGATGCCGCTGACGATATCGCTCTTCTTTTATCCCAGCGGAGGCTTTCTTCTTTGGGCACTTTATATGTCGGGGCTGGTCGTGTTAGATGGTCTGCTGCTGCGTCACATACCTGTACCTGTTATCTTTTTTGCCCGCATCGTGACCTTTTTGATAACGCTGCCCTCTTATATCCTTCTGCTGCCGGCATCGCTGACAGACAGACTGATGATGATGCTCTCTCTTATCCCTACAAAGAGCGGCATTCTTATAAATAACTCGGCACTGTATCTGATGACCTCCAACTCGGCGCTGCTGATGATATCGGCCTTTTTCTGCACCGGCATTATAGACAGCCTCAGCCACGCCACCCAAAAGCAGTTCCCGCAATTTTGGTGGACGGTCTCTACTGCGATGCACACTTTGCTTTTGATTCTCACAATGTCCTTTCTCATGTGGAATGTGAGGTGAAAATATGCCTATAAAAAGCTTTATTTCGATCATAACTGTTGCCGCCGTGCTTGCGTTCGGTTTATTTTGTGCTGCGGCGGCGGTATTAGAGGGCGACTTTCCCGAAAGCTTTGCCGAAATATCCGATTGGGCAAGCCGTTCGGTAAACGATCAGCTTTCCAAAAGCAGCGAGCTTAAAGCGATAGCCCCCACCCTGCTGCTCACCTTCGGCGCACAGGAACAGGACGGTATATTTATCACAGAGGATTATCTGCTTGAAAATATAACTCCTCCCGACATTCCCATTTTGGAAAACAACCTTTCTGCGATGAAGCAATTTCTCGAAAAGCATAACACCCACACTGCGGTGGTGCTCATTCCGACAGCATGCGCAATAAAGCAGCAGGAGCTGCCCGCGAGCGCAAATCTATTCAACCAAAAAGAACTTATTTCGGAATGTTATTATGAGCTTTCCGGTCTCGCCAGTACAGTGGATGCTTACAGCCAGCTTTTCTCGGCAAAAAACCAGTATACCTATTACCGCACCGAATCGCTGCCTACAGGGCTGGGCGGATACTATATCTACAATGCCCTCACCTCCCGCCTTGGCATCACGGCTCGTCCTCTCGATCAGTTTGAGGTGGAAAACCTGCCCTACGATCATTACGGACCGCTTTACCAGCGCTCCAGCTTTAAAAGCGTTCCGCCCGATCTTATCACACTTTACCGCTTTTCGCGTTTTTCGCGGCAGTATAAACTGACATTGACCGAAAAAGGCGAACAGAAAAGCTATTATACTCTGTATCCCACCCATCTTTCCGAGCTTGATAAGTATGAGTCTGTTGTATTCGGCGGTTTCAGCGAACGAATGGATATCTCGGTGGCTTCTCCCTATGAAAGCTCCATCCTCATCTTTGCAGACAAGACCGCTCTCTGCTATCTTCCTTTTCTCGTCGTCCATTATGGAAATGTCACTATGATAGATCTCGCCTCCTGCACAGAGGAACAGCTTGCAATGATCAATATCGATGATTACGACCAGGTACTTTTCTCATATTCTGTCGATAACTTTATGCATCGCGATGTATGCTCGGCAGCGGCAAATATACTATAGCAGTCAATAAAGCAAAATCTCCTGCGAAAGCCATTGACTTTCGCAGGAGATTTTTTAAGTTTTGCTTTACAGCTTATCCTTTATTACCGCATAAAGGCTGTTGGCATGATATTCAAAGCCCTTGTCGTTGGGATGCAGCCTGAGATCGGAATAGAGCAATTCTTCCTTTGGGATAAAATTGAAGCCATCTATCAGAATAACATTTTTATATTCCTTTGCGGCTGATGCCATCATCTCAGCCACCGACTCAAACGCGCCGAAGATGCGATCTTCATCCATATCCTTTCGCCACAGCGGAGTGACGGCAAACACCCTGGTTTCGGGATAATTCTTTTCAAAGGCGGCGTAAAGCCTGCGGCATCTATCCTCAAAATCATCGCTTGCCACCTTGCCCCAATCGTTTGTGCCGTAAGCTACAACTATACATTCCGGGATGAAATCATCCTTACATTCCGCAAGCTCGGGGAAATATATCTCTCCTCCCGCGCCCTTGTTGAATTCCTCAAAGCCGAGCATTTCGGCAACCTTTCCGGCATAGCGGTTGCAGGGACGCATGGCATCGTAGCCCTGAGTAATGGAATCACCGTAGAAAAGGATCTTTTTGCCGTTGCCTTCCACCGCTTCTACAAAAGCTCCGTCATCCACCGATATCTCGGATATTTGAACTCTCATCGACCATGGAAGATATACCGTGACGGTTTTTACTCCGCCGCCAAGTGAAAATCTCTTTGAAAACTCGCCTCTCGGGAACTCGGTCTCGGTGTAATCAACAGGCACTTCGGAATCGGAAAAATTATCAAGGGCGCCTACCGGCTTGCCATCAGCAAAAACATCAAAGGAAAAGAATTTGCGAAGCGTTGCCTCCGACATTACCGCCTTTATAAAAAGGCTTTCGCTGTCGGTTTTGAACACCAGCTTTATTCCGGCGGGCCAAAGGCACTTGGGCGCACGTTCCGGTTTGAGCCTCTGATAAACCTCCTCCTGCTCGCGGGTAAATCGGTGCAGTTCGGTCATGCCATCCCTATCTTCTGCCCAAACAGCGCCTTTGGATATCTCAAATATTTTTTTCGATGTCAGCTTCATCGCTTTTCCCTCTCCGGCTTTTATTTTACAAGTGCGGATATTGCCTTAAAGTGAGGATGCTCCTTTCCGCCGATAAGCTCAAACAGCGCCATCTCGGTGGTCACAAACTGAACTCCTTCACGCTCGGCACGAACGATAGCCGCCATATAGTCAGAGCAGCGTCTGGAGGTGATGCAATCGGTAACGAATACCGGCTTAAAGCCCTTTTTGATAAGGTCGAGCGCCGACTGCATAACGCATACATGACCCTCGATGCCGCAGATAAGGACATATTCACGACCCTCTGATTTGAGCTTATCAAGAGCCTCCATTACCTCATCGCTGCCAAGGGCGCTAAAGGCGGTCTTGGCATATACCGGGGCATCTCCGAAAGCCTCTTTTATCTCTGCAACGGTGGCGCCAAGTCCCTTGGGATACTGCTCGGTGACCAGCATAGGTATCTCCAGCATAGAAAGCCCCTTGAGAAGCTTTACGCTGTTTTCGATAAGCTCATCTTTTCTGTCCATAGCGGGAACGAGCCGCTCCTGATAATCGATGACCAATGCGCAGCAATTATTCTGTCTGAGTTCCATGATTTATTTCTCCTTTTTATTGATCCGTTTTTTCGGCGGCGGCAACCACATGAGATGCCAAAATCGAAGTGGTAACGGCGCCGACTCCGCCCGGCACCGGGGTTATCGCTTCTGCCTTTTCAGAAACCTCAGCGGTTTTAACGTCGCCGCAAAGGCCGCCGTTTCCGTCGTCATGTATGCCAACATCGAGAACAGTCTGTCCCTCTCTTACAAATTGGGCAGTTATCATCTGCGCCTTTCCGGCAGCAGCAATTATCACATCCGCCTCGCGGCATATCCCGGGCAGCCCCTGCGACCTGCTGTGGCAGGTGGTTACCGTCATATTCTCTTTCAGCAGCAGCTGCGATACCGGCTTGCCTATTACAAGGCTTCTTCCCACTACCACCGCCCGCTTGCCTTCGAGCGGTATGCCGTAGAACTTCAATATCTCAATGCAGGCCTGCGCCGTGCAGGGGGCAAACCCATCACCGCTTCCTGAATAGAGCGCCGCCATCGAGCCCATCGTTATACCATCTATATCCTTCGCAGGCGACAGCGCCGCGGTAACGGCAGCGTCATCGATATGCTTTGGCAGCGGCCGCATTATCAAAACTCCGTGAACCGAATTATCGCTGTTGAGCTGTTCTATCAGCGATATGAGCTCTGCCTGAGAGGTATCAACAGCCATCATATGCCGTTTGACCACTATCCCGGTCTGTTCGCAGCGCTTTACCGCGCCCCGCTCATAAGCTATGTCATCGCCGCGCTCACCCAGCCGCACTATCGCGAGAGTGGGCGTTATCCCACGCTCTTTCAGCTGCGATGCCTTGGCAGCGGAACTCTCGGTCAGCTTTGCGGCAACAGCGGCGCCCTTTAGCAATACAGCCATAGTCGTTTCTCCTTTCAATGTAATCAAAAAGCCGTTTTCGGCATAGATATTGTTATTGGCTATCGTCTATTATATCAAAATTAAAAACGCCAGGCAATCTATACCGCGCAAACTCATCCTCAAATTACCATGCGTTAATTTATCCGCACAGATTGCCTTGGCTGTCAGTGCCATGTTATACTGGAAACAGAAACTAACGGAGGATAAAAAATGACCGAGCTGCAGTCAAAAAACAGGCGCTCCGCCTCATTAAAAGGTCTCGCGGTGATGATGATACTGGTTTTGCTTGTCACCAACATAATAACCTTTTATATGCTGATAAAGACCGGCTTCGCTCTTCAAGAAGCGCTGGAAGCAAAGCCGGTCATAGTCAATCAGATAATCGAACAGCCTGAACCCGAAGAGGAAATGGTGCCATCGATACCGGTCTCGCTTTTCATGAAATATGCCCAAAGCGATAAGGTATCGATAGAATTTCTGCAGCGCTTTTTCAGCGACCGGATACTCATTTGGCACAAGGAGCAGCTGCACGCCATAGCTGTTGACGATTCTCTTAAAAAAAGCGATTTCGATAAGAAATACATAGTCTATAACGAAAACGGCATCCGCGGCTATGAACCAAAAGAGGGCGATGATATATCTCTGATCGGCATAGATGTTTCAAGCTATCAGGGCAATATAAACTGGAATAAGGTAAAAGCCGCGGGGGTCGATTATGCCATTATACGCCTTGGATACCGCGGTTACGGCACCGGCACGGTGTTGCTCGACACCAAATATCACACCAACATGAAAAATGCCGCAGCGGCAGGCATCCCTACCGGGGTATATTTTTACTCACAGGCGATAAACGAGCAGGAAGCGATAGAAGAAGCCGAAATGGTGATAAAAAATCTCAGCGGATATGATATCAAATACCCGGTCGTTTTTGATATGGAGGAGGTAAACGACGACCCCGAGGATGTTCGCACCTCACAGCTGACGCCAAAGCAGCGCACCGATATAACCATTGCATTTTGCGAACGTATAAAGGAAGCGGGCTACACCCCTATGGTATATGGAAATATCAGCTGGATGATAATGAATCTCGAATTCGAAAGACTTGAGGAATACGATAAATGGTTCGCCCAATATTTTAAGCAGCCGTTCTTCCCCTACGAATTTTCAATGTGGCAGTATACCGCCGCGGGCAGCATAGATGGTATCAATGGAAATGTTGATCTAAATATGGGATTCGTTGATTATACATCTAAGCCTGAAAATCAAACCACCAACTAAAAACGGACCGCTTAGGCGGTCCGTTTTTATGCTTTATGTAAGCTTAATACTCCTTGCCCTTTTTCATCTTAACAACGGCAAATATAAGTATCGAAAGAACTGCTATGCCGCCTGCAATGGCTGCGATGAGCGGATAATTCATCGAGGCGCGCTCTGCGATCACGGGTGCCGCGGTTATTACCTCGACCGGAGCCTCGGTAACAGCCTGCTCGGGAACCTTTTCCGGCTGCTCAACAGCGGGAGTCTCAGAAGTTTCCGGCTTTACATCCTCCCTGCTGCCGTCAGTATGGGACGTCACAGGGGCGGGATAGTTCTTAACATTATCATATCCTGCGTCGGGAGCAGCGGTGGATTCCTGCTTGACTATGGGAGCGGCAGCCAAACCGTCATAGATCTTTGCGAGATATTCGAGCGGATAATAAATTCTGTTGCTCTCAGGCGTCAGCGCCATGCCAGCCGGTATGGTGACAGAACCATCATTCCACTTGATGGTAAGGGTCACTCCGGGATTGTTTTTCAGCACGTTCATGATGGTATAGGGCATCTGATCCTTGAGCTTGGCATCCACTCTTATGGTGTCGCCGTCTTTTGCCCGCTTGACCTGAGCCTCAACATCTTCCCAGAACGCCTCTATCTCCTCGTTTTTGCCTTCGGCGCCGCCGGTGCTGTGGCTTCCGCCGGAGGAGGAAGAAGGCAGCTTGTTTGTGAAGGTGACGGTGAAGGGACTGAACTTTTTGGTGGAAACCAGAATATACTTTTCATCGCCGCTGCCCTCTATGGTGGGATAAGAGGTCTCGTATTTTCCGGTGGCATATTCATGCTCTACCTTGGCATACTTTTCAGTCACCGAGCCGGGAATGGGCAGGCGGAACTTGATAGTTGTTTCTTCACATACTATTTCTATATCGGTTCGGGTGTTCTCTATCGGATCGTGATCATCGTCCAGTTGCTGGGTATAGGGCTGAACATCGAAATAAAGCTTTTCGGGGATAAAGGTGATGTTGTCGCCATCGACCACCGCTTTATTTTCGACCCCGACAAGAACAGTATCGATAAACAATCCGGTGTGCCCTTCCAATACAAGCTCATTCTTTTCAACGGCCTGCTCAATTCCTTCGGGAACATGGCTGTTGACAGCGCTGTTTGCCAGCAGCTTATCGATGATATCGGAAACAGTATTTTTATAATCATCGGCATTAACTACCACGTCTGACGGTAGAGCTTCGGGAAGGGCTACTTCATCCAAATCGATCTCGGAAACAGTATCGGAAGCCTTTGCCACGATATCATATCCGGTAACACTTACCATGTCGGTTCCGGATACTTCTGTGGTCGCATAGCCCTCGTCTTTAAGCTTCTGCGCATAAACAGCCTTGACAGAAATGTTATTTACCACACCATCAGAAACAATATCTCCAACAACTATGCTGCCGCTGATAGTTCCCTTGATAGTGATGTTGTTGGTATCATTGTCTTGGTCAGCTTCCATATAGGTGGAGCTGATAAAGACAGCCGCGTTTTTTCCTTCTCCTTCGGCCGCGATAACGGTGCTGTTCTCATCAACATTAACGGTAACACCGGTAGTTTCAAAGACTATCGTTCCAAAGCTTTCGCCGGAAACACTGATCCCCTTGATAGTACTGCCGTTAACATTTATGACCGAGCCGCTTGCGCCGAGCGATTGAGAAGGAGCCTTGAAGTATAGTCCCGCATATCCGCTCGAGGTAGTGGAATCACTGAGGGTAAGCTCAACGGGATTATATACTGTGATGCCGTAACCGGTATCGCTTGCGGTTATGGTACTGCCGGTGATGTTGGCAACGATATCGTCACCGCTGCCGCCGATGTTGATCACCTGTTGGTTATAGCCCTTGGTGTTGGCGTAAAGCTCACAATCTTCAATTGTCAGGGTAAGCTCACCCGCACGGGTATTTATGCAGCGTCCGTTCGCATCCGCATATGTGTTGTTGATAACAACATTGCTGAAAGTCACACCGGTGTAGACTTCAAATACCTTCTTGGCAGAACCGGTGATGGAATACTTTCCACCGTTTCCGTCATCTCCATCGATGGTAACGGTTTTGCCATTAATGTTGTTGATAACAAGAACGTCCTCTACTTCACTGTCACTGTACAGCTTGATGGTAACATCTTCCTCGGAGTCGTTCGCGGAAGCAATTGCCTCCTCAAGGCTGCCGAACCATACAACATCATCGAGGAGCGCCGCGCCTCCATAAACGCTTCTGTCAAAGTCCTTGTAGTAAGGCACCAAAAGCGCACTCTCAGTAATGGGGGAATCCTTAAAAACTTTATCGAAATCGGGTTCTTCGCCGTTCCAGTAGTTATAAGTAATATTAACTCCCCAATATTCCTTAAACGCTCCGGTGATCTTAAAGAAGTTAGGATCGGCACTGTTTTCATCAAGCGACGTGTTGCTCATCGAATTTTCGCTGATGGTTATCCAACTCACCTTATCGCTCAGCGAAAATCTCATCGCGCGTCCACCGTCATTATCTCTGTCACAATCCCAATCGATTATCTCATTTTGGTAAATATAGATATCACCCTGTGCGATATCGGTGGAATTGTTTTCGATAGTAATACCGTTATGTACTACATTAGTAATACTATTTTCGGTTATTTCCACACTATAAGGGTTGCGCAAGCGAATAGCAGGGATATCATAGTTGCCATTGATGCCGATATTCTTAAAAGTATTTCCGGTTACTGTTGCACTGCCCTCAATACTATTGTAGAACTGGTCTGCTATATACAAAGCCGCAACATCGTCTTTTATATCGATAAAATCACATTCGGCAACTGTAACATCGGCATAACCCATTATCTTGACCGCGCCGCCATTAAAGATAAGACCTTCAATTACTACCTTGCCATCTTTGTGGGTCCGGCTGTGGTCTATACCTATTTTGAGCCCACCGGTCAATGTAACTTTGCCGCTGTTTTTAAGGGTAAAGCTTTTGAAATCGTTGTAAGCTATCTGCTCTTCATGGGTGCCTTCGTAAATAATGATAACATCATTATCCTCAGCCTCTTTAATAGCTTCTGCGATGGTTTCGTATTCTATGTTCCGCGTTTCATTCTTTGCTATATAATTGACATTCCTCGGCGCAGTCATAAGCATGGGCAGCTCAATAAGGCCGCACAGCATCTCAAGGTCAACAAGATTTGCCACGAGATCGGAATCAATATTCTCTTTCTCTTCTTCGCTGAGCTTGTCATATGCTGCTCTTGCCGCTTCAACTGCCTCGATAAGCTCATCATTGTCGGCAGCGGTCTCGCCATCGACCTCATCAGCGTTAGGCAAAGCTTCAAGCTGCTCTGTTACAAGCTCATCCGCAGCAGGCTCATCTTCAACAGCGGTTAAAGCGCAATTTTCACTATGCTCTGCGCCCTCTTCCGCGCCGCAATCACACACTATCTCATCCTGCTGGTTGTTATCAGGCAGCTGCTCGCCATCAACAGGCTGTTCGCCATCAACAGGCTGCTCAGCATCGGCAGGCTGCTCGGCATCGGCAGGCTGCTCGGCATCAGCAGGCTGCTCGGCATCGGCAGGCTGCTCGCCATCAGCAGGCTGCTCAGCATCGGCAGGCTGTTCGTCATCAACAGGCTGCTCGGCATCGGCAGGCTGCTCGGCATCGGCAGGCTGTTCGTCATCAACAAGCTGCTCGGCATCGGCAGGCTGCTCGCCATCAGCAGGCTGCTCAGCATCGGCAGGCTGCTCGCCATCAACAGGCTGCTCGGCATCAACAGGCTGCTCGTCATCGGCAGGCTGTTCGTCATCAACAAGCTGCTCGGCATCGACAGGCTGCTCGTCATCGGCAGGCTGTTCGTCATCAACAGGCTGCTCATTATCGGCAGGCTGTTCGTCATCAACAGGCTGCTCATTATCGGCAGGCTGTTCGCCATCAACAGGCTGCTCGGCATCAACAGGCTGTTCGCCATCAACAGGCTGCTCGGCATCAACAGGCTGCTCGGCATCAACAGGCTGTTCGGCATCATCAGATGGTTCATACGACATAGCCATCGGTTCTGTATTTCCGCTGTTTTTTAAATCATCATCGGCAAACGATAAGCTCATGGCGGATAACACCATGGCAAACGCCAACATAAGTGCCAGTGATTTGTTGAAACGTCCCATTCCTTTTACCTCCCAACATCATATAGAGATAATTATACATAATAATTATATCATCCAACCGTTTTCGACTCAATAGGGCAGCGCATTAAATCATAAAAACATCACTTTATTTTCCACTTTTCAACATTATACATGAACCTGTATTAAAAATCGCAACAATATTTTAGTGTAAAAATTTTTTCTACTTATTGCTTAAAAATCAAAATTTTTTAAATATTTTGTTTAGCGCAGCAGAAAAGACCACCTTATTTCAAGGCGGTCTTTTGCTTTAAAATATCAGTTTTTAGAGAACTCTGCTAACTCAAGCTCCTTGTTGTGGTCAAGCGCCCACTGAACGCTCCAGCTGTTGGCAAACAGCAGCAAGTCGTTGCCTTTGAGATCCTGAACGCGCTTGGTATCGGAAGAAAGCTGCAGCTTTTTAAAATCCAGCTCCTTGTTGAGCACCCAACGGATATACTGATAGGGCAGATTTTCTCTGCGCACCTCTACCCCGTATTCGGTGTTGAGACGATGCTCCAGCACCTCGAACTGCAGCACACCGACTACGCCAACGATGACTCGTTCCATGCCGGTGCCCGGCTCCTGGAATATCTGAATCGCGCCCTCCTGCGCTATCTGGCTCATGCCCTTTACAAACTGCTTACGCTTGAGGGTATCCTTCTGAGTGATAACGGCAAAATGCTCGGGTGCAAAGGTGGGTATTCCCTCAAACTTCACTACCTTAGCCGGGTCGCAAACGGTATCACCTATCGAGAAGATACCGGGGTCGAAAACGCCGATGATATCTCCGGCAAAAGCCTCATCCACTATCTCGCGATCCTGCGCCATCATCTGCTGCGGCTGTGAAAGCTTTATCTTTCTGCCGGGCTGAACATGGGTGACCTCCATGCCCTTTTCGAATCTGCCCGAGCAGATGCGCATAAAGGCGATTCTGTCGCGGTGAGCCTTGTTCATATTGGCCTGAATTTTGAAAACAAAGGCAGAAAAATGATCCTCAAACGGATCGACGATATCATCATCGGTCTCGCGCGGCAGCGGAGAGGAGGTCATCTTCAAAAAGTCCTCGAGGAAGGGCTCAACGCCGAAGTTAGTCAATGCGGAGCCGAAAAATACGGGGGTCAGTGCGCCGCGGTCTACCAGCTTCTGATCAAATTCCATGCCTGCGCCGTCAAGCAGCTCGATGTCATCCTTCAGTATACCATGCAGCTCTTCGCCCAACGCATTGTCAAGGTCGGGGGAGCCGAGGTCAAACTGCTCGGCCGCTACCTCTTTAGCGCCGCCGCTGTTGGCTGTGAAAGAGATTATCTTGCGCTTGTTGCGGTCAAAAACGCCCTTGAAATCGCGTCCCGAGCCGATGGGCCAGTTAACGGGGTAGGTCTGTATGCCCAGTTCATCCTCTATCTGCTCGAGCAGTTCATAGGGGCTTCTTGCCTCACGGTCCATCTTGTTTATAAAGGTAAATATCGGAATATGGCGCATGGTGCAGACCTTGAACAGCTTTCTGGTCTGATTCTCAACGCCCTTGGAAGCATCGATGACCATTACAGCCGAGTCGGCAGCCATAAGGGTACGGTAGGTGTCCTCCGAGAAGTCCTGATGTCCCGGGGTATCGAGTATATTGATGCAGTAATCGTTATATTCGAACTGCATTACCGACGAAGTGACCGAGATACCGCGCTGCTTTTCTATCTCCATCCAGTCGGAGGTGGCATGGCGCGCCGCTTTTTTTCCCTTTATCGAACCGGCGAGCTGGATAGCTCCGCCGTAAAGCAGAAATTTTTCGGTAAGGGTGGTCTTGCCCGCGTCAGGATGCGAAATTATCGCAAAGGTCCTGCGGCGTTTGATTTCCTGTTCCAGTCTTGACAAAATAATATCCCCCAAAATCAAAAAGGTCGTTTACTATAATTTTTCCGCGTTATATATTATCAAAAATTCGTGCTGCACGCAATAGTTTATACAGTTCATTTTTCGCATAAATATCTGCTTTTCAACAGTTTGAGTATCTCCTCATCGGCAGGGCAGAAATCAAAGCTTTCTATCTCGCCCACCGATATCCATTTTATATCGTTATGCTCTATCATTTTGGGCTCGCCCGCCGATATCTCGGCATTGAAAAGGGTGAGCTTTATGTCGATATCGGGGTAATGATGCAGCACCTCGGTGAAAACATCGTTGACCTTTATCTCAACGTCAAGTTCCTCCCGGCACTCTCTTATCAGCGCCTGCGGCAGCGTTTCACCCTTTTCTGCCTTTCCGCCGACAAATTCCCACATCAGCCCCCTTGCTTTATCCGCAGGGCGCTGGCATATCATAAATTTATCCCCGCGCCAGATAAGCGCGGCAACTACATCGGTCATAGCGTTACCTCTGATGTTTTTTCTTTTATTGTATCACATTTTATCGCTTTGCTAAACGCCTTGGGTAATAATTGATGTTGATTTAAAACTTTTGATATCAGGCCAACTTGTTGCTTTATCCTGTTTATGATAAAATTTAAAAGAACATACCTCTTTCAAAGGAGATAAATATATGTTGAATATCCAAGATCCTCCCCTTTTCCGCATAGGCCCCATTCGTCCGCCAAGCGAGGCGGACAGCCTGCTTTTGCAGGTGACCCAGGGCTGCACCTGGAACAAATGCAAATTCTGCAAGCTTTACCGCAAGACGACCTTCAGAGCCTTTTCCGCCGACAGCATAAAGCAGGATATCGATGCCATCGCTTACTACGCCGAGCTGGTCAAAAAGCATATCGCCAAAGATGGAAGCGCCGACATCAACGCCATCAACAAAGAGCTTCGCTCCTTTGAAGGGGAAGCACGGGAATGTTACTACATGGTGGCAAACTGGCTGCTGCGCGGCGGAAAAAATGTCTTTTTGCAGGACGGAAACACCCTCGCCCTGCAGGACGGCCGACTAACCGACGTTCTCTATTATCTCAAAGAAAAGCTGCCCACCATATCCCGCATAACCTCCTACGGACGGGCAGAGTCTCTCTGCCGCCTTAGCGTTGAGGAATTTACCGAGCTGCGCAAGGCGGGGCTTACCCGTATCCATTCCGGCTACGAGTCCGGCTCCGACGAGGTTTTGAAGTTTATCAACAAGGGCGTCACCGCTGCTCAGGAAATAGAAGCAGGAAAAAAGGTAAAAGCCGCAGGCATCGAGCTTTCGGTATACTTTATGCCGGGCGTCGGCGGAAGGGCGTTGAGCGAACAGAATGCCCTTGGCATGGCAAAGGTCATTTCGGAGGTCGACCCCGATTTCATCAGAATGCGCACCGTTGCGGTAAAACGCCGTACCGAGCTTTATGAGGAATACGAATCCGGCAATATGGAGCTTTGCAGCGACGATGAAAAGGTTCTCGAGATCAGAACTCTCATCGAAAAGAGCAGCTGCAAAAATACTGTTTTAGTGAGCGATCACATTATGAACCTGCTGCCCGATGTAAAAGGCAGGATAAGCACCGACCGCGAACGTATGCTCAAGATGATCGACGACTATCTTGCGCTGCCGGAGATTGATAAACGAATTTATCAGCTGCTGCGCCGCAGCTGCCGTGCCGAGCGGATCTCCGACCTGAAAAGGCTCGGAAAATCGGAACGCAAAATGCTCGAAAGCGTCTGTTCCCCCGATATATCCGAAAAAGAATGGGCGATAAAAATGAACGAGCTTCTGATAAAATACGTATAACTCAAAAAGCACCCTATCGGGTGCTTTTTCATTTTGATGTTCATTTTAAACCGAATAGTAGCGCCAACAGCCCTCGGAAAACGCTTTTCTAACCTTATCCCGCTTTATCAGATAATCGAGATGAGAAATACATTCACCTACCGCAAAGCGCTTCTGTACTATCGGAAAATCCTCCCAACAGTCAGCCTTTATCTTCCAGGTCATCTTGCCGGCGATATCATAAGCGCTCATACCGGGAAAGCGTTCAACTATTCCAAGCGCCTCTGCGATACGCACCCGGTGGTGCGAGATCAGCTCGTCTATGCGTTTGGAATAATCTCCTGTTTTTCTGTGTCCGGGCAAAGTGAGCCTGACATCGTATCTTTTGACACGTTCAAGACTTTCGAGATAATCCCCGAGCGAATCCTCAACTCTCGCCCACTCGGTGATGTTGGGCGTTATATCAAATAAAATATGGTCACCGCTGAACATTATCCCCTGCTTTTCAGCCCAAAACATACAGTTACCGGGGGTATGACCCGGAACCACCAACGCTTTAAGGGTATATTCTCCAACGGTAAGGGTATCGCCGTTCTTAAAGCCGACAAACGCATCGGATAATTGCTTGAGCGCCATTTTTACCGCGGGATTATTGGCGTAGATAATATCAAGCATCTCGCGGGTAAAGCCTTCGCTGGCGAATCTGTCTTTACGCAGCCGCTCAGTCTCCCCCTCAAGAAATATTTTCATATATTCGAGGTCGATGTCGCTCATATATATCTTTCTTCCGGGGCCGGCAAACAGGTCTGCCATTCCGGAGTGGTCGGAATGTATATGCGTCAGCAGCACATCCCGGCGACTTGCGTCAGAGCCGAGTTCCCTAAGCCCCTGTTCAAGCGCTTCTCTGCATTCATCGCATCTGAATCCGGTATCTATCAGCATATCCGACTCATCGCCGCGGATAAAATAGCTGTTAAGCTCCTTGAGCGGATTTTTAGGCAACGGAACACCTATTCTGTATATATTTTTTGCGACTTCTTCTATCATGTGCGCCCCTTTGACCTTTCATGTATACTTTAAATTTGATTATACACTATGCAAAATAAAAATAGAATACCTGCTGCCGTTTATCAATTCTAATTTGTTCAACATTTTCTTTCGAAATTTGCCACTTATATTTTTTTCGCTTTCACCGATACTATAACTGCAAACGCAAATAAAGATCTGAAACGAACTTCAGATGTATGAAGAATAAGTTATAAGGAGAATTTAATTATGTCCAGTAAGAGCAGCAATAAGATCGTTGTTCCCGAAGCTAAGGAAGCTATGAACAAGTTCAAAATGGAAGCCGCTAATGAAGTAGGCGTAAACCTCAAGGAAGGCTATAACGGCGACCTCACCTCCCGTCAGGCAGGCTCTGTAGGCGGTCAGATGGTCAAGAAGATGATCGAAGCCTACGAGAAC
>CAZSEO010000023.1:0-35877 GCA_964605985.1 uncultured Oscillospiraceae bacterium
TTATCCTTGCCCAGGGCTTTTAACGCCTGGGTGATAAGTGCCGTTATATACGACTGGCCCGCCAGATCCTTATTGCTGGTATGCTTGAATTTCAACTTCAGATTGCCAACAGTATATTCCCGATAGGGACCGTCACTGACATACTGCCAGACCGCCGGGACCTGAGTGGATAACCCCAACAAATTCAAGGCCGTATCTCCGCAGGGTACGATATTCCAGCCAAAGTTACGGGCAATGGCCTTTGCCACCTGCTCCATATTGGGCGCTTCGTATTCCTGGAGCAGATTACTGAAACGAGGACAATCGTAGACACCGCGGATGATCCTGCGGATCTTTCCGCTTTCCGAAAGTCGTGAAAGAGCCTTCCGTACAACCGTGGTGTCTGCTATGTCCAAAAAGTCAGACGGAACAAAAACCTCTCCGACAGAAGCATTTGTTATGCGTTCTTCAATTTGAGCCAAATAATCAGGTCGGCACATATCGTTCACCTCGTCACAAAAACTATATATTATTTGTGACCAAAAAGCAATAGGAATATACGTCTGTTAGAAAAATAAATTGTTGATCAAGTCATTTGAGGCAATCCGGTCATTCAGATGATCTATTGTACAGGACGGTTTCGGACCGATACACTCGGCAATGAAGGAAGCCTTTAGTTTTGACGCGGTGGTGGGATAGACGATTCAGGCATTTGAAATTTTTCATTTTCTCTCTGCTTTTATGCTATTCAACCAATGAGTTTTCCAATGAAAATCCGTTGGTACTCCATTAGAACTCGAATGCCCGCAAAGCCTTTTGCAATGCGGATTTTCGTCCATAAAACCGCATGGCTGCGCCATTTTATGCGGTTTTATCCGACCTGCTTTGCCCTCAACGGAACAGCAAAAGTGTCCCGAAATAAAAGCTCGAAATCGTTTGACGGGTGAAACCGTCCGTGGGTTCGAATCCCACCCGCTCCGCCAAAATAAAGTCTCCCCGGCGGGATACGCCGGGGAGACTTTATTTTTTAGCCCACGGGTAGAATCCCACCCGACCAAGAATGCCGGAGCCTTTGATATGATGCACCCTCTTTACTGAACTAACCGGTAAGGAGGGTGCATATCATTTTGGACAGGTCGCTTTTATCTGCGCATGATTCAGGGAGTGCAAAGATATTTCAGTTCTTCAACAAACTCGTCGACCAGCTCATTTTTGGGGGAATTGATGCGAGTCAACCAGCCCACCTCGTTGATAAAGGGCGGATTTTTCCACGGGATAAAACGTATGCCGGGGCGGTAGCCTATTTTGTCATAGGCGGTTTTGCAGTAGGATGCTATCGAAAAAGCGTGAACGCTGTCGATAACATCGTATTTTGCCCCGCGGTTGTTTATCGTTATTATCTGCGGACGTGTCTTTATGCCCATTATACCAAGCACCGATTGCGATAAAGTCTGCTGATCCTGAGGGAGTATGTTGGAATAGTGGGTATAATCAACATATGGCATGCCTTCAAGCATACGCGCCTCGACATATTCAAGATCGGGTGGGAAACGCTCATCGTTTGCGCTTACATAAACGCCGGGAATGGTTGAGGTGAGCGGATGGAACTCAAGTCCGTAAGAGGCGAAAAGCTCGAAAAACTCAAGCTGATTATAGCTGTGTACCGAAACTACGGCAATATCCACCTCGTCGTTGCCAATGCTCTTGATAATATTGAGCGCACGTTCCTCTTTAAGGGTGATGATGACGTTGTCATCACCGTGCTTGTTGAAAAGATTGGTCATCGCCTTGTGAACAAAGTAAAAGCAGCCGTTGCCTATACGCAGCGATGCGGTGGGCTTGTTTTTATGGTCGGCGCAGATATCCTCAAGCTGACGCATTTGAAAGGCGACCGATTTTGCATAGCTGATAAACTGCTTGCCGAACTGGGTCAGCTCCATGCCGCGGTTGGTGCGCTCGAATATGGGGGTGCCGGCTTCGGCTTCGAGATTTTTTATGGCGATGGAAAGGTTTGCCTGAGATATGTAAAGGTTCTGCGCCGCCTTGGCGAGCGAACCGGTGCGTGCAACTTCAAGCGCCTGTTCTATCTGGGTGAATTTCATGCCGATACCTCCTTATTCCGAGCAGAGCTTTTTCAGTTCATCGATGAATTCGCCGACCAACGGGTTCTTGGGGGCGCCTGCCTTTACAAGATAGCCCATATCGTTGGTAAAGCGAGGATCTTTCCAGGGCAGAAAGCGTATGCCGGGGCGGAAACCGGTTTTGTCATAGGCGGTTTTGCAGTAAGCGGCGGAGGAGAAACCTTTTACCTCTCTTATCATATCAAATTTTGCGCCGCGGTTATCGATGGCAATGCTGCGCCGGCATGAGTTTATTCCCATAATGCCGCGCATTGACTGCAATTTGATTTTAAGGGTGGGGTTGTTTTCGGCTATAAGAAGGTTTATACGGTCGTAGTCAATGTATATCATGCCGTTGAACATTTCGGGTTCTACATATTCAAGGTCAGGAGGAAAGCGTTCGTCATCGGCGCTGACATAAACGCCGGGAATGGTGGAGCAGATATGGTGGAACTCGAGGTTAAGAGCGGCAAAGTGAGATGATAACACCTGATAGTTAAATCCGTGTATTGATGTGACTACTATATCGACCATGCCTTTATCCAAAGCTATCGAAAGCTCATCTATAGTGCCTTCTGTAAGGGAAAAACGTATGCTGTCATTGGGATGGTTGTTACAAACAGACGCAATTACGGAGGTTACAAAAGAATAGCATGCCGAGCCGACCCTGAGAACGGTAGGCGGAGGGATTTTGTTCTGTGCACAAATGGTTTCAAGCTGACCCATCTGAAAGCAGACAGACTGAGCGTAGCTGATAAACTGCTGACCGAAATCGGTCAGCTCCATGCCGCGGTTGGTGCGGCTGAAGATGGGGGCACCCGCCTCTTCTTCAAGGTTTTTTATCGATATCGAAAGGTTCGCCTGCGATATATAAAGGTTTTGGGCCGCCTTTGCGAGCGAGCCGATGCGGGCTACTTCGATGGCCTGTTCAAGCTGTGATAATTTCATTTTTTAAACGCCCCTTTTTCGCATCATAAGCACATTATATGCGGATTTGGTTAAAATGTCAAATTGGGGGGGGTAAGTATAATGTTTTTGTGCAGTAGTTCTATTCGGCGATATGGCGGACATCGAAAAAACGATATGGCGCGCAGTTCGCGATGTTGTTATACTTAATTCAAAGCTTTCGGCAGCGGCCGATTTTGTTATCGAAACTTTGGATGGGAAAACATACCTCAAAGGCTCCCCTGTGCAAGGGGAGCCGGCAAAATCAAAGATTTTGACTGAGGGGTTGTAACGATCCCTCCGCCTCTTCGGGGCGCCTTCCTTGTGTAAAGGGAGGCTTTGGAAGCATTTTCTCAACAAGGTGCGAAGCAAGATCGGAATCGATAAAAGCCGACGGCATAAAAAAGAGGCCACTATTCTATTTTGAAAGGAAGTTGGAAAAGAATGAAAAAGACTATATCTATGCTGGCAATGCTGCTCGCAGTTATGATGGTCGTCACCTCTTGCGGCGGCGGTTCGTCTGCACCTGCGGCATCTGCTGCTCCCGGCGCTGCTGCGGCACCCGGTGCGGCTGCTGCGCCCACCAAGACCCACATAAATCTGACCCTTAACCAGGCTATCGAGGGTCTGAACCCTTGGAAGGGTTCCACCCTTATCGGTCAGCAGCTTTTCTATCAGATTTATGATACCCTGTTCTTCCTCAACGATTCCAACGAGTACGAGCCCCGTATCGCTGAGTCCTACGAGGTTTCCGATGACGGCCTTACCTACACCTTCAAGATCAGAAAGGGCGTAAAGGCTCACAACGGCAAGGACATCACTGCTGAAGACGTTGGCTACTGCTTCGAATACGGCTTTGCACAGCCCAGACCCGAGTGGTCCGAATCCAATACCACTCTTGTTAGCACTTTCGGCGGCTACGAGGTAGTTGACGATTACACTATCGTTGTCAAGTCTACCCAGCCCTGCGGCGACTTCCTCGCTTGCCTCTGTTCCAGAGGTTACATACTTGAAAAGGATACGATGGAAGCGGCTATCAAGGAAGGTAAGTTCGGTCTTGAGCCTATCGGCGCAGGCACCGGCCCCTACATGATCGACAAGTATGCTCCCGACGCAGAGATAACCCTCAAGGCATTTCCGGATTACTACCGTGGCGAAGCAAGAATGAAGACCGCTACCTATCAGATCCTCGGCGACAACAACACCATCGTTGTCGGCTTTGAGGCCGGGGACATCGATTTCATCACCGTTCCCACCGCAAGCTGGGCTAACATCAGCACCAACAGCAGCTACAACAGCTATCTTGCTCCTACCGCTCACACCAGCTGGTTCGAGGTCAACATCCATAACAACGATGCCCTCTCCAACAAGCTCGTCCGTCAGGCAATGAGCTACGCTATCGACAGAGATTCTATGGTTATCGCTGCATACGACGGCATCGCTCAGCCCGCTTACTCCCTTACTAACTACAACACCGTATTCGGCGGATTCTCCCCCGAAGAGCTGACCGCTGCAGGCATCAACGCATACGAATACAACCCCGAAAAGGCTAAGGCTCTGCTTAAGGAAGCCGGCTATGAAAACGGCGTAAATATCGGCAAGATCCTCACCATCAACTCCTCTTACTGGGAGAAGATGGCTACCATCTTCCAGGCTAACCTTGAAGCAGTAGGCATCACCTGTGAGATCGAGCTTGCCGACTCGGCAGCCTGCCGCTCCAGAAGAAAAGCAATGGATTACAATCTTGCTACCACCGGCACCAACATTACCCCCGAAGCAGGCTTATTGGTTTCTTATCTGAGGTATGTTGACCCTGCTGAATTCGGCAAGTCCTCTGAGCTTTGCCTCAACAACAAGGAACTGCAGGAAACTCTTGACAAGGCTAAGGTAGAGACCAACGACGCTAAGCGTAGAGAAGCATATCTTGAGATGCACCGCATCACTCAGGACGAGATGTATATGATCCCCACCTTCTATAAGAGCACTCCTTACGCATACCAGAAGGATCTTGTTTGCGACCAGATCAACAACAACTTCTATCACATCTACGAGTTCCACTGGGCAGCTTAATTTAAACTTGATTTCATGTTAGTATCCTTTTAATCCATAATTGTTGCAGTGGGATGACTTGGTTCATCCCACTGCGGCTATAAAAAGCTTTTGGGAGGTACATATGAGCAGATACGTATTAAGACGCCTTGCTGTCATGGTTCTGATAGCCTGCGGCGTTGCTTTCGTTGTCTTCTGCATTATGGAGATGACCCCCGGCGACCCCGCTACCATGATGCTCAGCGAGGACGCAACTCAGGAGGACATCGCAAAGTTCAATGAAACACACGGTCTTAACGACCCGTTCCTTGTAAGATACTTTAAGTACATATTTAAGATTTTCACAAAGTTTGATTTCGGCAATTCCTGGCTGACATCACGCCCCGTTCTTGAAACACTGACCGCCCGTGTTCCGATAACTCTGCTGGTCGCTATCCTCGCAATGACCTTTGCAAGTATCGTCGGCGTTGCGATAGGCGTTCTCTCGGCGGTAAAGCAGTATTCAAGCCTTGACTATATCGCAAGATTTACCGCAATGGTAATGGCAGCTGTGCCGGTATTCTGGCTGGGCATGCTGCTGGCTATCCTCTTCTCGCTCAAACTGGGCTGGCTGCCGGCTTCCGGCGTTGGCAGCTGGAAGAACTTCGTTCTCCCGATGCTCACCCTCGGCCTGCCTTACTCTGCGAGAATCCTGCGTTCCACCCGCGGCTACATGCTGGAAGCTGTCCGTCAGGATTATGTTAGAACCGCTCGCTCCAAGGGCGTTCCCAGCAGAGTGGTTATCTGGAAGCACGCTTTCCTTAACGCCTGCCTGCCTGTAATCAACGTTATCGGCGTTTACACCGGCGGCCTGCTCGGCGGCTCGGTCGTTACCGAAACCGTTTTTGGTCTCAACGGCCTCGGCAGCTTTATCATCAACTCGGTCAAGCGTAAAGATATCCCCAGCGTTATGGGCGGCGTTATCTTCCTCGCTGTACTGTTCGGTTTGATCCTGCTTGCTATCGATATCATCTACGCTTTTGTTGACCCGAGAATCAAGGCAAGATATACTAAGAAGGGGGCGAAATAATGGCTAAGAATAACAACGGCAAAAAATCTCCCCTTCAGGAGACTGTTTACAGATTCTGTCAGAACAGAGTTTCGCTTATAGGCCTGGTCATTCTGATCGCGCTTATTCTGATGATGGTGCTTGCACCTGTCATCGCCGATCCCGATCTCGCTACCAAGCAGAATATCCCCAACCGTCTCAAGGGACCCTCTGCTGAGCATATCTTCGGCACCGACGGCTACGGCCGCGATATCTTCGCCCGTGTAGTTCACGGCGCTAAGTATACCATGTTTATTTCGGTCAGCTCGGTTCTTTTGGCCGACATCGTCGGCGTTATCCTCGGCGCATGCGCGGCTCTTTACAGCACCTGGTTCGACGAGGTCCTCATGAGAGTTCTCGACGTTTTCCAGGCTATCCCCGGTATGCTGATGGCTATGGCTATCGTTGCGGCGCTGGGAACCTCGCTGCCCAACCTCGTCATCGCTATGATGATCTCCCGTGTTCCGGGCGCGACCCGTTCCTCCCGTGCGGTTATGCTCAACATCGTTAACCAGGAGCATATCGCTGCGGCACGTTCCTACGGCAGCAAGGATTATCAGCTGATCTTCCGCCACATAATCCCCAACGCTATCGGACCTATCATTATTTCCTTCACCATCAGCCTTGCAGCTACCACCCTGCAGGTTTCCAGCCTTTCCTACATCGGCCTCGGCGTTCAGCCGCCTACGCCTGAATGGGGCGTTCTGCTCAGCGAGGCGCGTGAGTTCATGCGTATCGCTCCGCACACCATCATATTCCCCGGATTGATGATCATGCTGGCTGCGCTGGCGTTCAACCTCGTTGGCGACGGTCTCCGTGACGCACTCGATCCCAAGCTGAGAGACTAAGGGAGGTGCTGTTATGAGTAACGAAAACAAAACCATTCTTCAGGTAGAAGACCTTGAAGTTATCTATACTTCCCGTCAGGAAACTATCCGCGCCGTAAACGGCATTTCCTTCTCGCTGAACAAGGGCGAGACGATGGGCCTCGTTGGCGAGACCGGCGCAGGCAAGACCACTACCGCTTGCGCTATCATGCGCGTTCTGCCCGACCGTACCGCTAAGGTGCTCAAGGGCAAGATAACCTTCGACGGCATCGACATTCTGGAAGCGCCCGAGCCTCTCATGCAGAACGGCATCCGCGGCGAGCGCATCTCGATGATATTCCAGGATCCTATGTCGGCGCTCAACCCCATCATGAGGATCGGCGATCAGATCGCAGAATCTCTAAAGTATCACAACAAGGAAGAGCTCACCAAGGAGCAGATCGACGAACGCGTTGACGCTACCCTTGAGCTGGTTGGTATACAGAAGAACAGAAAGTTCGACTATCCTCATCAGCTTTCGGGCGGAATGAAGCAGCGTGTGCTTATCGCTATCGCTCTGGTGTGCGAGCCTGACCTCATCATCGCAGACGAGCCTACCACCGCTCTCGATGTTACCATTCAGGCGCAGGTGCTTGCAATGATCGACGAGCTGCGCGAAAAGTTCGGCACCGCTATGATACTCATCACCCATGACCTCGGCATCGTTGCTCAGATGTGCGACAAGGTCGGCATCATGTATGCCGGTGAGATCATTGAGATGGGCACCGTTGAGGATATATACGAGGGAAACATCAGACACCCCTACACCACAGGTTTGTTCGGCTCGCTGCCGGATCTTGATACTCAGGCCGACCGCCTGCATCCTATCAACGGCCTGATGCCCGACCCGACCGATCTTCCCGGCGGCTGCAAATTTAATCCTCGCTGCCCCAACTGCATGGATATTTGCCGCACCACCGCTCCCAAATACACCGTTGATGGCACCCACATGGTAGCCTGCCATCTGTTCAACAGCGTGAAAGAAGGTGCTGACAAATGAGTGAGAACAAAAACGATCTGCTGGTTGTAAATAACCTTAAAAAGTATTTTAAGACCAAATCCGGACTGCTTCACGCCGTTGATGATGTCAGCTTTACCATCGGACGCGGCAAGACGCTTGGCGTCGTTGGCGAGTCGGGCTGCGGTAAATCCACCCTCGGCAAGACCATTCTGAGAATGGAGGAGCCGACCGCAGGCGAGGTTCTCTTCAACGGACAGGACGTTGTTGCTCTTAACAAGGCAGAGCTTCGCAAGGCAAGAATGAAGATGCAGATGATCTTCCAGGATCCCTACTCCAGCCTTGACCCCCGTATGGATGTCGGCTCGCTTATCGCCGACCCCATCAGAGTAAACCACGTTTGCAGCGATAAGAAGGAGATAGACGAGCGCATCGATCAGCTTATGGAGACCGTTGGCTTAGCTCAGCGATTGAAAGACGCTTACCCCCACGAGCTGGACGGCGGCAGAAGACAGAGGATCGGTATCGCGAGAGCGCTCGCTCTTGAGCCGGAATTCATCGTCTGCGACGAGCCGGTTTCGGCGCTGGACGTTTCCATTCAGGCGCAGATACTCAATATCCTTATGGATCTCAAGGACCAGAAGGGACTTACCTACATATTCATTACCCACGACCTTTCGGTCGTTAAGCATATCTCAGACGATATCGCTGTAATGTATCTGGGCAAGTGTGTTGAAAAGGCTCCTTCCGCTGAGCTGTTTGCAAACCCGCTGCATCCCTACACCAAGGCGTTGCTTTCGGCTATTCCGGTGCCGAAGCTCTCCAAGCGTCACAGCAGACCCACCGTTATCAAGGGTGAGGTCAGCAACCCCATCAACCCCAAGCCGGGCTGCCGTTTTGCACCCCGCTGCGAGTATGCGTGCGAAAAGTGCATGGGCCAGGATATACCTCTGCGTGAGGTCGCTCCCAACCATTTCGTTTCCTGTGTACTCATGGATAAATAATCTATTTAATTTGAGAAAGCGCGGATATTTATACCCGCGCTATTCTCAGTAAGGAGGATAATGTGGGCAAAACTACATTTATTGCAACTGGCGACTCCTTTATGACGAGACGCCTGCCGGAAAATGGCTATGAGGGCTTTGATGAGCTGGTCGATATAATCAAAGCCCACGATGTCAGATTTAACAACCTTGAGATCACCATCCACAACAAAGAGGGATACCCTTCCGCTTTTTCGGGCGGCACATGGGCTATGGCAGAGCCGGAGATCCTCGACGATCTTCAGAAATACGGCTTCAACCTCTACAACACCGCAAACAACCACTCTCTCGATTACAGCCACGGCGGTCTGCTTGCCACCATTAAGCATCTCAACGCAAGAAAGATGCTGTTTGCAGGCACCGGTGAAAACCTTGCCACTGCGACCGAGCCTGTTTATCTTGAGACAAAAAACGGAAGAGTGGCTATGATAGGCGCATGCTCCAGCTTCCACGATTCCGACGCTGCGGGCAATCAGGGACTTAAGGTTACGGGCAGACCCGGACTTAACCCTTTGCGCGTAAAGACCACCTATAAGGTTACCGAAGAGCACTACAAGGTGCTCGAGGAGATAGCTGACGCTACTCTCATGAACGCCGCAAAGAAGCGTTCCATTGCGAACGGTTACTCACAGCCCCTTCCCGAGGGTAGCCTGCCCTTCGGCGGACTGAGCTTCCAGCTTGCCGACGAGGACAAGAAGTGTACCGAGCCGAACAAAAAGGATATGGATCGCATCGCTGCCGCTATCACCGAGGCAAAGCGTCAGGCGGACTATGTAGTTGTCAGCCTTCACGCACACGAGACCGATGGAGAGAACCCCAACGAGCCTGCCGAGTTTATCAAGATATTCAGCAAAAAGTGCATCGATGCAGGTGCTGACGCCATTCTCGGACACGGTCCTCATGAGCTGAGAGGCATCGAGATCTACAACGGCAAGCCGATCTTCTACAGCCTCGGCAACTTCATTTTCCAGACTGAGACCGTTTCGCTGCAGCCTGCCGACGCATATGAAAACGCAAATATGCCCGCTACCACCGAGGTCGGCGAGTATATGAGCAAGCGCAGCAAGAACGGAACCGTTGGCTATATCGTTCAGGAGAACATCTGGCGTTCGGTAATGGCGGCATTCACCGCTGAGGACGGAGAGATAACCGAAATTCAGCTCTATCCCATCACCCTTAATGTTGATCTTCCCCGCGGCAGACTGGGCAACCCCTCACTGCTGAAGGGCAGCGACACTTTGCAGTATCTTGCATCTCTTTCCGAGCCTTTCGGTACCAAAATCGAGATAGACGGCGATATTGGCAGGATCCGCATTAAGTGATAAAATAGTAAAAAAACCATGCCGACCGTGTAAAGGCGGCAGACCGGAGGAAGAAAGTCATGTACATCACCCCTGAAATGAAGCAGTACATTCTGGACAGCCAGGATGATATTAAAAAGATAACCAAGGATCTCAGCCTTATTCCCGCGCCCTCCCATTTTGAGGACGAGAGAGCCGCTTACTGCAAGCAGTGGTTTGAGAATGCAGGCTTCCCCGAGGTTTTCATCGATGAAGCCAAGAATGTTGTCTGCCCCGTAAACGACGACGGCAAAAAGCCCATCGTAGTATTTATGGCGCACACCGACACCGTTTTCCCCGATACCACCTATCCGATGCCTTTTGAAGAGCGCGACGGAAAGTATTTCTCTCCCGGCGTTACCGACGATACCGCTAACCTGGCTGTTCTGATGGTAGCCGCACGCTACTTTGTTCAGAAGAAGGCAGAGAGCGAGACCGCTATGCTGTTTGTTGCAAACTCCTGCGAAGAAGGCCTCGGCAACCTCAAGGGAAGCAAGGCTATCGTTGCCAACTACGGCAGCCGCATCAAGGATTTCATCTCCTTTGACGGCAGCGTTTTCAACAGCATCACCAACAAGGCTGTCGGCTCTCACCGCTACCGCGTAGTAGTCAAGACCGAGGGAGGACACTCCTTCTCAAGATTCGGCAACCGCAACGCTATCCGCTGCATGGCTTCTATGATCGATACCCTTTACAGCGTAAAGGTTCCCGAGATAGACGGAAGCAAGACCACCTACAACGTAGGCACCATTACCGGCGGAACCTCGGTAAATACCATTGCTCAGGAAGCCACCATGCTTTACGAGTATCGCTCTGACAACAGAGAATGTCTTGCCAAGATGGAAAAGATGTTCAACGCAGTTGTTGAGGCTTACCGCGCAACCGGCATTGAGGTCGAGTTCGAAAAGATCGGTGACCGTCCCTGCTCGGGCGATATCGACCCGGTTGCTTTTAAGGCGCTTACCGACCGCACTTGGAAGGCCATCACCGATATCACAGGTCTTGAGCCTTTCTATCGCTCCGGTTCCACCGACTGCAACTCCGCTCTGTCGGTAGGCATCCCCGCTGTATGTATCGGCGTATGCAACGGCTTTGGAGCTCACACCAGAGGCGAATGGCTTGATCTTGCAAGCCTTGTTCCCGGCGGAAATCTTGCTATGGAAATGATGGCCGGCTACTTCAAGGCATAAAACAAAACGATGAAAACCGCCCCGAGGAGGGAATTTCCTCGGGGCGGTTTTTAGTGCGGTATATTTGTATCAGAAGCTTTTAATTGCCGTACGGGCAGCGTTTCAAACTGAAAGTTTCTTGTACGCCGGAGGCAAAACACGATCCCTCACAGCTCGGACCAGACAGCCTCGCCTTTTTCGATAGAAGCGACGGGATCGAGCAGGCGCTGATTGCGGCTGCCGCGGAAGCGGAGGGTAAGATCGCGCTCGGCCATGACGAATCTGCCGTCCACCAGCAGGCAGCAGAGCATAAGCAGCTCTTTTACGGCGGGGGTCTGCTCCGATTTTTTCATCAGTTCTTCAAAGGTGTAGCCCGAAAAAGCAACGACATCCTTGCCGCGCTCAACTATAGCTTTGGCAAGCGGCAGCAGACGCTCCGCCTGTTCGAACGGTTCGCCGCCCGAGAGGGTTATACCGCGCAGCATGGGGTTTTTATCGAATGCATCGAGTATCTTCTGTAATTCACAGTCGTAGCCGCCTTCGGGGTCGTGAGTCTGCGGGTTGTGACAGCCGGGGCAGTGATGGGGGCAGCCCTGAACAAAAACAGCAAATCTGATCCCCGGCCCATCAACAATAGACTCGCGGACAACGCCCGCGAGTCTGATGCTGCCGTTTATAGGGGTACTCACAGTCTCTCCATGCCGCTGTCAAGTCCGTGCTTGACGCGGTCGTTTACTTCAGAGCGCTTAGCGTCGTTGAAGCGGTCGAGAGTGCCTACAAGATAACCGGTGATGCGGCGGATACGCTCGAACTTTACGCCTTCGCCTACCATTTGGATGTTTTCGTTATTCATAAGTAAACTTCCTTTCTGTTCAGTTGGTCTCGTTGGGAACTCTGTCAGCTTCCTCGTTGGGGTCGCCGCAGCAGCCCAGTGTGGTGGAATTAAGATGCTTGTAGACACCGAGCTTTTTGAGCTTCTCTACCGGAACAGCTTCACCGTCACGTCTGCCGCAGCGCGGGCAAACGTCATCGATGATGCCGGTGTAGCCGCAGACGGGGTCGCGGTCTACGGGATGGTTGATGGAGCCGTAGCCGATGCCGCATTCCTTCATGTAGCGAACGACCGACTCGAACGCGTCAAGGTTTTTGACGGGGTCGCCGTCCAGCTCGATGTAGGAGATGTGACCTGCGTTGGTCAGTGCGTGATAGGGCGCTTCCAGTCGGATCTTATCGTAAGCCGAGATGTGATATCTTACCGGAATGTGGAACGAGTTGGTGTAGTAGTCCTTATCGGTAACACCTTCGATGATGCCGAACTTTTTCTTATCCATGCGGACAAATCTGCCGGAAAGTCCCTCGGCAGGGGTGCCGATGAGGGTGTAGTTGAGGCCGGTCTTTTTGCTCTCGTCGTCGAGACGCTTTCTCATCGAACCGATGATGTCAAGACCAAGGTTCTGAGAAGCAGGCGATTCGCCGTGATGCTTGCCGACCAGTGCGGTGAGACATTCTGCAAGTCCGATAAAGCCGACCGAAAGGGTGCCGTGCTTGAGTATCTCACCAACAGTATCATCGGGACCGAGCTTGTGGGAATCTATCCAAATGCCCTGACCCATAAGGAAGGGGTAATTTCTCACACGCTTGCCGGCCTGAAGCTTAAAGCGCTCGTTGAGTTGATCGATGACCAGATCCATCTCGCGTTCCAGCTGCTCGAAGAAGAAATCAACATTGTGATTAGACTTGATGGCAAGTCTGGGAAGGTTGATGGAGGTGAAGCTGAGGTTGCCGCGTCCGGTGACTATCTCACGGGAGGGATCGAAGTTGTTGCCGATAACTCTGGTGCGGCAGCCCATGTATGCTACCTCAGTCTCGGGACGGCCGGGCTGATAGTATTTGAGGTTGTAAGGTGCATCAAGGAAGGAGAAGTTGGGGAAGAGGCGTTCCGCCGATACCTTGCAGGCAAGCTTGAAGAGGTCGTAGTTGGGATCTTCGGGGTTGTAGTTGACCCCTTCCTTTACCTTGAAAATATGTATCGGGAAGATAGCGGTCTCACCGTTGCCGAGACCCGCCTCGGTAGCGAGCAGCAGGTTGCGGGTCACCATTCTGCCCTCAAGGGAGGTATCGGTGCCGTAGTTGAGGGAGGAGAAGGGTATCTGCGCGCCTGCTCTGGAATGCATGGTGTTGAGGTTGTGGACCAGCGCCTCCATTGCCTGATAGGTGTGGCGGTCTATCTCCTTGTCGGAGAAGCGGCGGCAGAACCGGTGAGCTTTTTCGTAAAGCTCCTCACCGACTTCGGGAACGAGCAGCTTAGCCTCAGCCTCGTGGTAGCCGTTGTTGATGTCAAGGGCTGGCCAAAGACCGGTCTCAGCCTCGATTTTTTCCATAGTTGAGCGAACCAGCTGCTCGGCATTTTCGATACCGTCCAGTTCAAGCGCCTTTATCATGTTGGAGCGGTAGATGGAGCGGTAGCTCTTTGCGACACCCTTTGCCATGTCATAATCGAAGAAGGGCACGCTCTGACCGCCGTGCTGGTCGTTCTGGTTGGACTGGATGGCGATGCAGGCAAGAGCGGAATAACTCTGGATGGAGTTCGGCTCTCTGAGAAAGCCGTGACCGGTGGAAAAGCCGCCATCAAACAGGCGGGTAAGGTCGATCTGGCAGCAGGTGGTGGTCAGGGTGTAAAAGTCGAGGTCATGGATGTGGATGTCGCCGTCGGCGTGAGCCTTGGAATGAACAGGCTTGAGGATGAACATCTCATCGAACTGCTTCGCGCCCTCAGAGCCGTATTTAAGCATGGTGCCCATGGCGGTGTCGCCGTCGATGTTGGCGTTTTCACGCTTGATATCGTTATCCTTGGCATCGCGGAAGGTGAGATCTTCGTAGATCTTCATCAGCTTGGTGTTCATCTCTCTGACGCGGGTCCTTCCCGAACGGTAAAGAATGAACTCCTTGGCGGTGCGTGCATGTCCGTTTTCGATAAGGGTGCGTTCAACCGCATCCTGTATCTGCTCTACAGTCGGGGTCTGCAGGTTTTTCTCTTCAAGGTATTGAACTACCTCTTTTGCGAGGTCTTCGGCAGTTCTGCGGTCGCTGCCGCCGAGCGCCTTTGCGGCTTTATAGATAGCTTCGGTTATCTTATCAAGCTCAAAGGGAACGGTTCTGCCGTCGCGTTTAATTATATGACTGATCATCTTTATCCCTCTCCGTCAGTGTTTTGATGTTAAAATACTATATCTTGTGTCTCCAAGAAGAATAATAACATCATATAGGGGATATGTCAATCTAAATAACAGCAATGGAAGGGCTTTTTTCATCTGTTTCGAAAAGTCTGTGAAAAGGGCATAAAAAACACACCAAAGAAGTATGCAATATGCGAGTCTTTATTTTCGCAAACAGGCGCGGCTTATTGCCGAAATGAGCAGAAAACAAACGATGGCCGACGCTGCGGCGCAGCCATACCACATATATAAATAGCTGCCGAAGCGGTCAAAAACGAGCCCTGCCAACGGCGGCCCGACCGCTGAACCGGCGGTCGAAGCAAGGGTAAGAGCGGAAGCGGCTGCGGCAAAATCAGCTTCATCAAAAAGCCGAGCTGCAAAAACATTGGCGGGTATGGAGTTTGAGCAGGCGCAAAAGCTGAGCAGGATCGGAAAGGTAAAAAGAGCAAGCCGGCTGCTGGGCAGCAGCAAAGCAGAAAAAGATGCCCCCAAAAGCGAAGCGGAGAGTATCACAGCGCCTGTTTTAAGCCCGAATTTATCAAGCGATATGCCGAAGATCGGTTTTGAAGCGGAGGAGAACAGCGCCGCCCATGAGGTGACCGAGGCTGCCGCGGCAGCAGAAAGACCTATCCCGATGAGAATGGCGGCGGAGTGGTTAAAAAGCGCAAGATTGACTGCATTGGCAATAAACAGCGCGGAGGCGGTGAGCAGCATACCCCGTTTTTTAAACAGCGGCATAAAAGAGGGCGAGCGGTTTGCGCCAAGAGGTTTGGCGTCGGCCTTTGGCATTATCAGCAGCGCCGCAAGCAAGACCACCGCGCCTGCCGCCGATTGCAGACGATAGCCCCAACGCCAGCCGTAAGCCGATACCACCCTTTGAAGCAGCGGCATAAAAACAAATGAGAATATCCCGGCTGCGGCAAAGGCAGCCCCCGAAACAGCGCCGCTCACCTTTATATCCAGTCTGCGCAGCAGCATGCCGGCGGTGAGCAGCGTTATGCCGTTGACAAAAAGTCCGTAAAGCGCCGCCGCAAAATAAAAATGCCATATCCCACGGCAGAAAGAGTATATCAGGATAGAACCGCTGCATACCAATGAAGATAGCGCCGTAAGGATGCGCAGATCGGCTTTCGGCAGAAATTTTGCGAACAGCGGCAGCACAGCCATAGAAAAAAGCAGTGTTATCGAGGATATCAGAGTAAAGCTGCCGCGCTGAAGTCCGAGATCGGCGCAGACCGGCGTGATAAAAACCGCTATGCTGTTGGAAAATATGCCGGTAGAAGCTCCGGTGAGCAGCGCGCCGCAGAGGACGGCACGAATTTTGACCGTTTTTTTATTCATAAAAGGAAATCTCCTTAATATATGCTTGACTGTTCATATGTTTATATGCTAATATATTTATGCAGGAGGCGATATTATATGGAAACCAAAAAAATAGCCATCCCCAACGAAAAAGAACTGGATGCACTCACCGAGATATTTTCCATCTTTGGTGATACCACCAGAATAAGGATAATATGTGCGCTGCGCGGCGGAGAGCTGAGCGTCAACAGCATCTGCGAGGCGGTGGAAATGAGCCAGCCGGCTGTTTCTCACCAGCTGAGGACCCTTAAAGCCGCCAGAGTTGTCAAATGCCGACGCGACGGCAGAAAAAGCTTCTATTCCCTCGATGACGGTCATGTCGAGTCTATCCTCGATATGGGTATGGATCATATAAATCACATAAAGGAGCGTTGAAAAATGAGTCACGATCATCACCACCACGACCATGAACACGGATGCAGCTGCAGCTGCTGCACCGAACAGCACGAGCACCACCACCAACACAGCTGCGAATGTGACAGTCACGGCAGCGAAAACAGCTGCTCCTGCGGCTGCGGATGCAGCGATGAGGATAGCGGAGACCCCGACTCACATCATTTGAACAGCGGACACCATCATCACGACGGCTGCTCCTGCGGTCACGACCACCACGGTGACAGCTGCGGCTGCGGACATGAGCACCACCATGAGGATCACGGCTGCTCCTGCGGTCACGACCATCATCATGGTGACAGCTGCGGCTGCGGACATGACCATGACCACTCGGTCGAAGCACCGTTTTCAAAACCTGCGGCAGCGATAGGCGCGGCAATTATAGTTATGTCCTTTATTTTGCCGTTTAAAAGTGCGGCGGCGATAATAATGGCGGCAGGGACCCTGTTAGTGGGATATCCGCTTTTTGTTGAAGGCATAAAAGGGCTGCTGAGGTTTAGCTTTGACGAACTGGGATTGTTGACGATAGCGGTAGCGGCATCGTTTGGATTGGCGGCAGTTTCCGCCGACCCGTTTGAAGCGGTGACAGAAGCTATGGCGGTAACGGTGCTGTTCAGGATAGGCAACCGGCTTGAAGCCAAAGCGGTTGCGAAAAGCCGCCGGGATATAGAGGCGCTGACCGATATCCGTCCCGACACCGCAACGCTGCTGCTTGCTGACGGAAGTCAGAGACAGACGGCAGCTGAAACGGTGCTGCCGGGCAGTATGATACTGCTCAAGGCCGGTGACCGCGTTCCGATAGACTGCGAGGTGGTTTCGGGAACGGGCTACATAGATGTTTCGGCAATAACCGGCGAGCCGCTGCCCCAGTTTTCCGAACCGGGCAGCCGTCTGCTTTCCGGCTCGATAAACACCGATGGCCTGCTCACCTGCCGAACGGTGGCATCCTTTGAGGATTCCGCCGCCTCGAGAATAATAAAGCTGGTGCGTGAATCTGCCGAAAACAAGGGCAGCGCCGAAACGCTTATATCTCGGTTTGCAAAAATATATACCCCGACGGTGGTGGCTATGGCGGCGGCGCTTGCTGTTTTGCCTCCGCTGATGGGCTTTGGCAGCTTTGGAACATGGCTTTCCCGTGCGCTGGTATTCTTGGTGGCATCCTGCCCCTGCGCGCTGGTGATATCTGTGCCGCTCACCTTTTTCGCGGGCATCGGAATGGCTTCCCGCGAGGGTATTCTGGTGAAAGGCAGCCTCTATCTTGAAAAGCTTGCAAAGGCGGATTGCATTGCCTTTGATAAGACCGGCACCATAACTCTCGGAACGCCGACGGTGCAGAGTATGACAATGGCGGAAAATTCGCTGCCTGAAGAGCGGCTGCTCGATATCGCTGCCGCGGCGGAGCGAAATTCCAGCCATCCGGCGGCAAAGGCAGTGATGCAGTATGTCGGTGAACGCACCAGCCTCAATATCTCAGAGGTAAGCGAGCTGGGCGGAATGGGCGTTAAGCTGCGCTGTGAAGGAGACGAGGTGCTGTGCGGTTCTTACCGGCTGATGCAGCGCTTTGGCGTGAAATACGACGGCATAGAAAGATCGAATATTTATCTTGCGGTCAACGGCGAAATTCAATGCGGCTTCACACTGCATGACGAGCTGAGACCGAGGGCGGCGGAAGCTGTAAAAAAGCTGAAAGAGCTCGGCTTTAAAACCGTCGCCATACTCACCGGAGATTCCGACGAGGCGGCAAAAGCCGCAGCAAAAAATATCGGGACCGACACCGTATTTTCACAGCTTTTGCCCGAGCAAAAGCCGCAGTGCCTCAATGAGCTGCGCAAAAATCACAATGCCGCAATATTCGTAGGCGACGGCATAAACGACGCTCCTGTTCTTGCCCAAGCCGATATAGGTGTCGCGATGGGTCTGGGCACCGATGCGGCCATTGAAGCGGCTGATGTCGTGCTTGTCAGCGAACAGCTGACCTCGCTGCCCAAAGCAGTCACGATAGCACGCAAAACGGTTGCGAAAGCAAATCAGAATATAGTATTCGCCCTCGCGGTAAAGGCGGTGGTGCTGCTGCTCGGCGCGATCGGAATGGCTTCGATGTGGATGGCGGTATTTGCCGATGTAGGCGTGAGCATACTGGCTGTGCTCAACTCGCTGACGCTGCTGAGAAAGGCAGACTGAGGCTTTTCGTGCCCGAGCGGCCGTGACATTTTATCAATTAAAAACAGTCACACTTCAGACGTTTCCTCATAAGAAACCGCCTTAGTGTGGCTGTTTTTTTGTTTGATGAGATAAATGATGTTGCAAATATTGATTTTTGACAACGACTTTACAATCCGCGGCTTTCTAACTTTACATTGGTTCAGTATCCTTATAGATGCAGACAAATGAAATTACAAATAGCACATCAAAAGGAGTGTACTGACATGAAAAAGTTGATCAGCATCGTTCTTGCTGCCGTTATGGCATTCTGCGCCCTGACCGGATGCTCCGGCAGTAATGGCGGCACAGTTTCTACCGACGGCTCCACCTCTATGGAAAAAGTGATCGGCGCTTTGGGCGAAGCCTTTGAAAAGGATAATTCGGGCGTTACCTTTACTTATAACCCCACCGGCTCCGGTTCCGGCATCAAGGCAGTTTCGGAGGGCCGCTGTGACATCGGGCTTTCCAGCCGCGATCTCAAGGATGAGGAAAAGGCCGAAGGTCTGATAGGCACTATACTGGCTTACGACGGCATCGCGGTTATTGTCAACCCGAAAAACTCTGTGGATGATCTCACTTTGGAGCAGATCGCAGCCATCTATACCGGCGAGATCACCAACTGGGAGCAGGTCGGCGGCAGCGACGGCGAGATAGTTCTTATCGGCCGCGAAGCCGGCTCGGGCACCCGCGACGGTTTTGAGACTATCACCAAAACCGAAGATATCTGCAAATACAGACAGGAATTGACCTCTACCGGCGATGTTATTACCACCGTTGCAGGAAACCCGAATGCCATTGGTTACGCTTCGCTGGCATCTGTCAAGGATAGTGTAAAGGCTATCTCGGTAGGCGGAGTAACTCCAGACGAGGACACCGTCAAGGATGGAAGCTATGCTGTGCAGCGTCCCTTTGTACTGGTGACAAAGAATGGCGGAGAGCTCTCTGAAACGGCCCGGAAGTTCTTTGACTACATCACTTCTGCCGAGGCAAACAAGATCATCACCTCTGCCGGTGTTGTTCCCGCAAACTAACAGAGGTTTTAAGCGGCGGCGCTTGCCGCCGCTTAAAGGCGTTTGAGGTAACTGAAAATGAAACACAAAAAGAATTTGATCGAAAATATAATTCACGGTATTTTTCTCGTTTTGGGAATGGTGACGGTCGGGTGCGTTTTGCTCATAACGGTGTATCTGATCATTTCCGGGATTCCCGCGATACGCGAGATCGGCATAATCGATTTTCTGTTCGGTAAGGAGTGGGCATCCACCGCCGCCGAGCCGAAATATGGTATCCTGCCTTTTATTTTGACCAGTATTTACGGTACGGCGGGAGCCATTTTTATCGGTGTGCCCATCGGCTTTTTCACCGCGGTATATCTCGCCAAGCTTGCTCCGCCAAAGATAAAGTCGATAATGGAAAGCGCGGTCAGTCTGCTGGCGGGTATTCCCTCTGTGGTTTATGGCCTTGTGGGTATGATAGTCCTTGTGCCGGGCATCCGTGAAATATTTGATGTGCCGGATGGCGCAAGCTTGCTGGCGGCCGTCATCGTTTTGGCTGTTATGATACTGCCTTCGATAATAAAGGTCTCAATGACGGCGCTCGAGGCTGTTCCGAAGGAATACGAGGATGCGTCTCTCTCGCTTGGGGCGACCCCTATCGAAACCTATTTTAAAATTTCTGTTCCGGCTGCAAAGAGCGGTATCGCAACCGCGGTAGTGCTGGGTGTGGGCAGGGCTATCGGTGAGGCCATGGCTGTTATGATGGTATCCGGCAACGCCGCAAATATGCCGTCGCTGTTCCAAAGCGTCCGTTTTCTGACGACCGCCGTATCAAGCGAAATGTCCTATTCCGGCGGCTTGCAGCAGCAGGCATTGTTTTCAATTGCTTTGGTGCTGTTTCTGTTTATCATGTTGATCAACGCGACTTTGAACTTCTTTCTCAAGGGCCGCAGGGAGGTGTAACGATGCTGAACGATCAACTCACGCCGAAGAGAAGGCGCTATATCGTTATTATGAAACTGCTGATGGGGTTTTCTGTTGCGGTCACTGCGGCGCTGGTGCTGTTTTTGGTGGGCTATGTCCTTGTCAGGGGGATACCTAACATCACATGGGAGCTTTTATCTGCCAAGCCCAGCTATCTCTCCGGCACCATCGGTATTCTGCCCAATATTTTGAACACGGTATATATCATCCTTGCCACCCTATTCATCGTGCTGCCCTTGGGCGTCGGCGCCGCCATCTATCTGACCGAGTATGCCGGCAATCAAAGGATAGTCGGGGTTATAGAATATGCTGCGGAAACGCTCTCCGGCATACCGTCAATAATTTACGGCTTGGTGGGTATGCTGTTTTTCTGCCGGTTTATGAATATGCAAACCTCTCTTTTGGCGGGCAGCTTGACGCTGGTCATTATGAATTTGCCCACCATTATGCGCACAACGCAGGAAAGCTTGAAAACTGTTCCGCAGAGCTACCGCGAGGGCGCGTTTGGTCTTGGGGCGGGCAAATGGCGCGTTATTCACACCGTTGTGCTGCCCGGCTGTGTAGATGGTGTGATCACAGGCTGTATTCTGTCGGTCGGACGCATTTTGGGAGAATCTGCGGCGCTGCTCTTTACTGCCGGTTTTGCCCATGCTCTCAATGGCTTGTTTGACGGGCTGACAAGCGCCGGAGCAACGCTGACCGTTGCGCTCTATGTGTACGCGAAGGAGCAGGGAGAGTTTGGCGTGGCATTTGCTATCGCCGCCATTTTGATGGTGTTGACCATTTTGATCGATATTTGTGCTGCCCTTGTGGGCAAATACTTTAAGAGGAAGAACAGCGTATGAGCATTATGACTGCAAACGACCTGTGCCTGTGGTATGGGACCGCTCAGGCACTGAAAAATATCAATATAGAGATACCCGAAAAAACGATCACAGCGCTGATCGGGCCTTCCGGCTGCGGCAAATCGACCTTTTTAAAAACGCTTAACCGTATGAATGACCTTGTTGCCGGCGTAAAGATCGCGGGGAGTGTCTGTTACAGGGGTGAGGATATCTATGCCCCCGGCGTTGATGTAAACGAGCTGCGCCGTCAGGTTGGGATGGTGTTTCAAAAGCCCAATCCGTTCCCTATGAGCATTTATGACAATATCGCTTACGGCCCCCGCACCCACGGCATCACATCTAAAGTGAAGCTGGACGAAATCGTTGAACGCTCTCTGCAGGGCGCTGCCATTTGGGACGAAGTAAAGGACAGGCTTAAAAAGAATGCGTTGGGTCTTTCCGGCGGACAGCAGCAGCGCTTATGTATCGCCAGAGCGCTGGCGGTAGAGCCACAGGTCCTTTTGATGGACGAACCCACCAGTGCTCTCGATCCTATTTCCACTTCTAAAATCGAGGAGCTTGCCATTTCCTTAAAGGAGAAGTACACTATTGTTATCGTCACCCACAATATGCAGCAGGCCGTACGCATTTCGGATCAGACCGCGTTTTTTCTGCTGGGTGAACTGATAGAATACGGAAACACCGAAAGGCTGTTCTCTCAGCCGCGGCAAAAGCGCACCGAAGATTATATCACGGGGAGGTTTGGATAATGAGAAGCCGATTTGATGAACAGCTCTCGCTGCTCAACAGAGAGATCATCGAAATGGGAGCTTTATGCGAAGAGGTGATCGCTCTTGCATCCGCTGCCCTTTCGGAAGGAAATGTGGAACTCGCCGCAAAAATCGCACCCCTTGACCGCGAGATAGATCAAAAAGAACGGGATATCGAAACTCTCTGCATGAAGCTGCTGCTTCAGCAGCAGCCGGTGGCCCGCGACCTGCGGCAGATCTCCGCCGCGCTCAAAATGATAACCGATATGGAACGCATCGGGGATCAGGCGGAGGATATCGCCGAGATAGTTGCCTTTCTAAATGGGCGCACCGCCGATGAACATTACCATATCAAGGAAATGGCGGCGGCGACTATAAAAATGGTGACTGACAGTGTAGATGCTTATGTAAAGCGTGATACCGACCTTGCCATGGCCGTCATTGAATATGACGATGTGGTGGACGAATGTTTTGTCAGCGTAAAGAAAAATCTGATCGAAATGATCGCCGGCGATCCGGCGGACGGGGAATATGCGCTCGATCTTTTAATGATCGCAAAATACTTTGAGCGCATCGGCGATCACGCCACCAATATCGCAGAATGGGTGGTCTATTCGGTGACCGGGATACAAAAGGAGGCAGATGCATGATCTGGTGTGTAGAAGACGATACTGCCATACGGGAAATAGAGGTATATGCGCTTCAGTCTACCGGATTTGAAGCAAAAGGCTTTGCGGACGGCGGTTCATTTTGGGATGCGCTGCAAGGCGAAAGGCCCGAGCTTGTAATTTTGGATGTTATGCTGCCCGGCATCGACGGCGTGGAGCTGCTGCGCAAGATCAGGGAATCAGCGGACTTTGGCGATCTGCCTGTAATTATGGCAACAGCCAGAGGATCGGAATATGATAAGATCCGAAGTCTTGACCTCGGCGCCGATGACTATGTCGTAAAGCCGTTTGGCGTAATGGAGCTGGTTTCCCGCGTAAAGGCTGTATTGCGCCGTTATCATCCCGCAAGAGGCGCAAGCAAATTGAAAATGGGCGGTATCGTCCTCCATCCGGATGAACGCATTGTAACGGTCGATGATGAGCGTGTTCAGCTCACCTATAAGGAATTTGAACTGCTGCGATTATTTATGACTCACCCCGGCATGGCCTTTACCCGCGAGCAGTTGTTTGCCGAAGTGTGGGGGATGGATTATGCCGGAGAAACGCGAACTGTGGATATGCACATTCGCACCCTGCGCCAAAAACTGGGCGAATATGGTCAGCTCATTGAAACGGTCCGCCATGTAGGATATCGAATGGAGAAGGCAAAATGAGAAAAAAGATATTTCGGTCTATCCTAACTACCTCTCTTGCGGTACTCATCATCAGCTTGCTGGCGGCGACGGGCGCGCTTTACAATTACTTTGTAAAGGTGCAGGAGCAGAGGCTCCACAGCGAACTTGTGCTGGCGGCAGAGGCCGTTGAGCAAAGCGGTGTTGTTTATCTGGAAAGTTTGGACGCGGACGGTTTGCGATTGACCTGGGTGAACGCAGATGGCACGGTAAGATATGATACCGAGGCTGTTGCGGCAGAAATGGGGAACCATTCTGACCGCGAGGAGATAATGGAAGCTATGCAGCAGGGCGAGGGCAGCAGCTCCCGATATTCATCCACGCTGACAGAAAAGACGATCTACCACGCTGTAAGACTTACCGACGGAACGGTGCTGCGTGTATCGGTCAGCCAGGCTACCGTGTTTGCGCTGATCGCCGGGATCATTCCTGTGTTTGCTTTGGCTGCTGTGATAGTAGCCGTGCTGGCATGGATGACCGCAAAACGCATGACAGGCAACATTATCGCGCCGCTTGATCATGTGGATCTGGAGCGGCCGTTGGAAAACGATACTTATGAGGAGCTTTCACCGTTTCTTATGCGAATTTATCGTTTGCATGAACAAATCGGAGAGCAGCTGGCTCAGCTGCGGCAGAAATCGGATGAATTTAACCACATTACCGCAAATATGAAAGAAGGCCTTGTGCTGCTGGATGGAAAAGGCGTGATTTTAAGCATAAATCCGGCTGCCGCCGCGATTTTTTCTGCGGATAAAAACGCTGTGGGAACAGATTTTTTATCTGTTGATCGAAGCCTTGAGATAAGCGGCGCTATTGATACGTCTATGGCACATGGACATGCGGTCGCGCGCATTGTTCGCAACGGACGCAGTTATCAGTTCGACATCAGCCGCATTGAAAGCGGCAGCGAGGTAATAGGTCTTGTCATCCTTGTATTTGATATTTCCGAACAGGAATATGCAGAGCGTACCCGCAGAGAATTTTCGGCAAATGTTTCCCACGAGCTGAAAACCCCGTTGACCTCTATTATCGCAAGCGCCGATTTGATACAAAACGATCTTGTAAAACCGGAGGATCTGCCTCGGTTTGTCGGTCATATCCATAAAGAAGCATCCCGCCTGCTTTCCTTGATCGAGGATATCATTCGGCTGTCGCAGCTTGATGAAGGACAGGAAATGCCATCTGAAACTGTCGATATCGGGGCGTTGGCAGCCGAGGCTGCTGAACATCTGCGCGATACCGCCGACAAAAATAATGTGCGGATAGAGGTTTCTGCGGAAAAGAGCATTTTGCGGGGAGTTCCACGGCTGCTTCATGAGATAGTCTATAATTTAGTGGAAAATGCGATCAAATATAATGTCAGCGGCGGAAAAGTGGAGATATCTGTTTTCAATGACAAAACCGGATGTGTGCTGAAAGTGTCCGATACCGGGATAGGCATCCCTTTTGAGCATCAGGATAGGGTGTTTGAACGCTTCTATCGGGTCGATAAAAGCCACTCAAAACAGTCCGGCGGCACAGGCCTGGGACTTTCTATCGTGAAACATGCGGTGGCTTATTCGGGGGGGAGTATTGCACTTCAAAGTGAACCCGGAAAAGGAACCACTATCACCGTTACATTTTCAAAGCAGTAACGGATGACCGTGTTTTGAACGAAGCCGTATGCCGGCATAAATATCCCAAGGCATTCCTTTGGCTGCGAAGTTATCGCACGATTTTACATAGGTTCTCAACGATCACTCTGCATAGTATTTGCGCCAAAGTATCGGAGAAAAGTATTCTATAAAGAAAAGCGAGAAGCTATAGGGAAGATACTACGTCAACTGTGCGAATGGAAAGGCGTGAAAATTGTAGAGGCAGAAGTGTGCCCAGATCACATCCATATGCTTGTAGAGATACCGCCGAAAATGGCGGTATCAAGCTTTATGGGATACCTGAAAGGCAAGAGCAGCACAATGCTGTATGAGCAATTCGGCGAGTTGAAATACAAATATCGAAGCAGAGAGCTTTGGTGCAGAGGATACTACGTAGATACGACAGGTAAAAACACGAGCCGAATTGCGGAGTATATTAAAAATCAGCTCAAAGAAGATGAGATGGGTGAACAAAAGCAAACCTCTATTTTCTGCTCACCTTGAAGTCGGATTTCAAATGCAATACAGATGAAGAGCTTAACGAGCCAAGCAATGATGGCTTTATCAAAAAGGCTGCAGAAGAAAGTGAGATCGTGATACTCGCGTGGGGTAAAGGTGCAGCTACCAATCAGAGGATATCTGACCGGGTGGATAAGGCGCTGTCTTTACTGCAACCTCATAGAAGCAAGCTTTACATTATATCCGACGGAGAACGGGATGGACTACACCCGCTTACCCCGTCTATACGCACCGAATGGCAACTTAAAAGCTTCGTATACCCTGAGCAGACCAATGAAGCAAATGCCAAGTGAAACAAAAGCTCCTGCCCTTTCTCCGGGGCAGGAGCATACAAAAAACGGAGGCAGAAAAGCCTATGATCCGCAATAAAAAGCAACGCGAGAGATATTGTTGAGTTGAAATAAGGCTATTAAACAAGAATCGTTATTTCATGAAACGGGCAAGTTGTTGAAATAAAATGATAAAATCGCAAGAATTATTTCGAGAACTTGTTGATAAACTGAATTAATGAGGATATACTAATAACAGTATTTCAATTTATAATAGGAGGGAGAAAATTGAACCGCTCCGGAAAATATGTATCGAATTTAACGGGAGAAGCAGAATATAAGTCTTTTAAACCAACTGCGCTTCCTCCTAATCCGCCCTTGGAGATGGACGAAGAACTGATCAGATTATTGGTAAGTGCAAACAATCAGTTGGCAATATTAAAAACACATTCTCAGCTTGTACCCAATACAGAGCTTTTTGTTTCAATGTATGTGCGCAAAGAAGCGCTGATATCATCGCAGATAGAAGGCACGCAATGTACATTAGAAGATGTCTTGGATCCTGAGGCAGATACAAATATTAACTCGGATGTTGGAGATGTTGTCAATTACGTAAAGGCAGCTCAATTTGCTGTGGAGCGGTTGAAAAGCTTGCCTTTATGCAACCGACTTTTCAGAGAGTCCCATTTGAAATTGATGGAAGGTGTTCGCGGTCAAGAGAAAAATCCGGGAGAGTTTCGCAAAAGCCAAAACTGGATAGGTCCATCCGGCAGCAGCCTTAAAACAGCAAGATATATTCCTCCAAATGTCGAAGACATGGAACAGGCAATGTCTGACTTGGAGAAATACATTAATAATGATGATACCTACGATTCCTTGATACAGGCAGCGCTTATTCATTATCAATTTGAAACTATTCATCCGTTTTTGGATGGCAACGGACGTATTGGAAGATTGCTTATACTGCTTTATCTCATGGAGAGAAAGCTTCTTGATAAGCCGATTATATATGTATCTTATTTTCTTAAGCGCAATCAGATCGAATATTACGACAGGATAAGCGAAGTAAGGCGCAAAGGCAATTATGAGCAGTGGATAAAATTCTTTTTGGAAGCGGTAGAGAGTGCGGCAGCAGATGCGGTGAGCTCGATAGAACAGCTTTCAAAGCTGCATGATGAGAATATTGCAAAGCTGCCCAAGCCGAAACGCAGCGTAGATAATGTGCGCGCAATATTTAATTATTTGGAAGAGCATCCCATTATAGATATAAAAAGGACAGCGGAAGCATTAGGATTAAGTTATAATACTGTTTCGCTGACGGTGAAGAAATTGCAGGCGCTGGGCATACTTAGAGAAACCACCAACGCTGCAAGAAATCGCGTTTTTGTTTATGAAAAGTATTTGGAAATATTAAGACAGGGAACATGACCAAAATGTAATTAGTTAAAGCCACAGGTTGTTAAACTTGTGGCTTTATCGAAATATTGCGCATAGTCTTATAAATGTATAGGGGGATACAGGTGACGAGTACTGAAACTTTCAAAAAGAATCTTCTTGGAGGTCTTCAAAGAGTTGTGCATGAGGCATTATTTTCATATATGTTTGAATATGGCGATTTATATGATATTTGTTTCGAGTGTACGCTTTCTCAACAGATGTGCAGACTACTTTGAGAACATACACTAAAGTACTGCCAAGCATGGATGAAGATGCAGCAGAGGTAATGAGCAACATAATATCTCCAAATAATAAGGCCGCCAGCGGTCAATAATAATAAAAATAATGATAATACTTGAATAACTTGCTTTGATTAAAACAGCGTCGTCAAATTTTGACGGCGCTTTTCTTTTCCTGGACGTCATCAGGGAGGCAAGAGCAAAAACGATGTTCGTCCAAGGCTCCAAAGCAAGGGAGAAAGCGACCTATGTCAACGGGCTTCAATACCAAAAACTGACTAATGACATTTCTGATTTTGCTTACCTACCCCAAAATCTGACGGGGATTAGGGGTTTTTGGAAATGCAGAAGAAGTTTGCCCTTGAAGGCCTTGACCGAATCACTGCTGCGAGGCTCCCCGAGGTGGCAAAACCCAACGGGAATCCCCACGGGCATTAGGGAATTTACCCCGTTGCTGTCGTCATCTGGTCGGCATGACGACGGCGCGGCGACGACCAAGCGCCCTGTTTTTGACCGTTATTTTTGCCGTGACGCCCAATTTGACGCCCAAATAGAACGCACTAAAACCGATTAAAACGGTCTGTTTCCGTCTAAACACGAATGGTTTAAGGCAAGAGAAAAAGCCTTAGAATCACAAGATTCTAAGGCTTTCCTTGGTTGCGGGGGTGGGATTTGAACCACACGACCTCCGGGTTATGAGGACATGAATCGAGGCGCCAAACGCCTAGAAAAGCGATAGAAAAGCCACTTTTTTGTGTCGCCCGTGACGACCGGACGCCGACCGATGCTCTCAGAAGATGCTGTCGCAAGCTTTGGCGATTTGGTCTCGGCAAGAAAATCCCCAAAACATTGTCGGGGAATCCCAGCGTCTGCGCCAGCCGTTGGGGAAAAGACAGCAACCTAGATGCCAAGAAAAAGAAGGCAAAAAGCAGACACAATCTCTAAAAACCCCAAAACCCCACAAAAAGAGGGAGAGGGGAATAAAAATAGAAAAGGAGTCCTCTCGGCATCCAAATTCCTAAAAATTTGGGTAATAAAAAACGGAGAACGACAGCCATCACAGTAATGTGGTGAGTTCTTAGGCATACAGATGAGTTCCTAATAGGATACTAATAAGCATTTGGAGGAAGTAAAATCATGTACTGGCGGGAATATCTTAACCTAACCGATTACCCTATTACTCATTTAGAATGTTTTGGGTATATCAATTGTAAAGCTTAATAACAAATGCTATAATTTTACAAAAGAGTACTTTTTCTTACTTGTTCCGTAAATGATGAGTTTGAATTTTGTAAGGGGTAATTATCAATGAAATGTTATAAATGTGGATATATTATTCCAGATGATAGCGAATTTTGCCAATTTTGCGGTGTGAAAATTGAAAATAAGCCCGAGATTCTTTCTAGCAATGAAAGCGTGGAAGGGGTAATACATTCTACTATCACGCCAAAACAAATTACGGAATCTCAACGGTATTTTGATAGCGACTACGGATATTCTTCAGAAAATCCGATTGTTACATCTTCGGTGCAAGTAATAGGGTATTATTTGTATGCTCTTAGAACAGAAGATGGACAAAATTTCACATGGAAGCGCCAACCTTCTCAGCTCGATTCGATGATTGATGAATATCATCTGTTCATTAATGACGTTTTCTATAAAGCGATTTTTTTCAATCCTCATGGAGAAGATAGGGATTTTGTTCCTAAAGGTCTTGTGAAAGATACACTTGCATTTACCGCAGCACAGCGTGGTGTTACATTGGAAGAGCATATAGCAAACTTATCTACAGAAGAACTGATAAAAAAGAGGAAAAAGAGAAAGCAAAAGCTTTGGTTGTTAATCCCTTCAGTGATAATACTCTCACTTTTGTTGGCTTTTTTCGTTGGTATCCCCGGGATCAAATATATATATGCGAATAATCTTTTGCAAAACGGAAAATATGATGAAGCATATTCAGCTTTTCTTGACCTTGGGTCTTTTGGAAAATCAGAAGAAATGCTTTTGGAAACAAAATATCAGCAAGCTTTAGATTTACGAAATAAAAAGGACTTTGATTCAGCGAATAAAATTTTCGGAGAATTGGGTAATTATAAAGACAGCCAGGAATTAATACATAATCACGAATACGATACAATCATTGAAAAAGACCCAACATGCACATCGGAAGGATTAAAAAGAAATACCTGTAGTTGTGGCGATACATATACTGAGGATATTAAAAAAATTAGTCATGAAATAGAGGTTATCTCTATTACTCCCTCAACTTGTACAGCGCCAGGAAGGCGGTTGGTTCGATGCCTTGTTTGTAATGAACAATTTACCGAAACTATTTATCAGCAGAAACATCAGTATACTGCCCCCACATGCACAACATCATCCAAATGTAAAGTTTGTGGCAAATTAGACCATTATGCACTAGGCCACACAAATACCGCTGTCTGCACGCGGTGTGGGAAAGTATTGTTTGAAAACAAAATATCTTATGGACATGGTCCAAATTATATTTCTGGAATAACACTTCCGGAAGGAACATATAACATTTCCTTTTTCCACAATGGATCCAGCAACTTTGCGGTCAAGTTTAATAGTGGCTATTATTCTTATGATCATTTACTTGTTAATGAAATTGGTTATACATCTTATGTTTACCAATTAAAGGTTACTACAAATGAACCTGTTAAAAATGGCTATTTTAATGTTGTGCTTGCTGATGGTGATTGGTTTATTAATATTGAAGCAATAAAATAATTAGGAAATAAAATCAGGTGACATTTAAGATGCCATCTGATTTTATTATTATCCAAACATTGATTCAAGAGTTATTAATGCACCCGAGCGGCTATTATAAAGTTGCCTAACCATATTAGAAGACACTGCAAGATTTAAGTTTTGTCCGCCATCAATATATGCACTAGTTACACCTATTACATTTCCGTGCTTATTGAATACAGCACCTCCGCTGCTTCCATGTGATATTGCAGCGGTAATCTGTATAACATCGATATTATTTGCTTCAACATATCGAGAACTTATAATTCCGTCCGACATGGTATTTGACAATCCTAATGGATAGCCAACTGCAAATACTTTATCTCCCTGTTTTGCATTATCAGAGTTGGCTAAATTTAAAGGCGCAATTCCAATGTCAGTGTCACACTTTAAAATAGCTAGATCGGCATATTTGTCATATGCCAACACAGTTGTTGCTGTTGTGGATTTATTGCCATCAAAAGTTGTAGCTGTAATCGCATGTGTACCATCAATCACATGGTAGTTTGTAACTAAAGTGCTACCGTTTTCAATAAAGAAACCACTCGCGGAACCTATGATGTTATTTCTTTTATCATACATTTCTAAATATACAACTTGTTCGGCTTTATTACGAATATCATCAGTTAAAAAGAGCTGATACCCACCAATCATGAGAATTAAGCACATAATAGCAATCATAGCTAATCTCAAGTTTCCCTTAGCCATATGCTTTTTATGTAATTTATTATCAAGAGGCACTTCTTTTGTATGGATTTGAGTATAATGCGATTGAACTGGCATATATAGCCTAGTACCGCAGTACCGGCAGAAATTAACATTATTCGGGAGTTCTTTTCCACATTTACGACAGAACATTGGTAATCCCCCTCAGGAATGACAACATGACAGTAAAAATACATTTTTTTAATAATATCACACTACTGTATATAATACAAATTCAATTCAACTATCAAAATCCATTAAATACTCATCGCGGTATTTTTTATGACCTCAATAAAATAATCTTTGCGGATAATTGATAATTCTTGTCGATATTATTATGCAATAGAATAAGGTGGTAGATTGAACGCAACACCTTAAAGAATATAATATAGTGCCTGTTTCATTGAAAGCGTATATTAAAAAGGGGACAATGAAAAGGAGGAAGCGAAGTGGAAAGTCTAATAGAGCAATTGATAATTGCTGTTAGGGATCTCTCAACCCCGGACAGTATAGTGCGGTATAACTTGATTATAAACACGTTGGTAGCAGTTGGAACGGTTGGTGCTACTGTGTTTGCGCTAGGCTCTGCAATTTCTAAAAATACAAGACATGTAGATAGTGCATTTGTTTGGGAGAGCGCGACCTCTTTCAAACCTAGAATTTTAATACAGAATTTGTCAACTAGGATAATTGTCATAGAGAGTATAGAAATTCGCTATAGAAATAAACGCATATTTTTTGTTGATGTTTTAAGTGAAGATGAATATTCAGATATAGCTGTTTTGAAGCCGGAAGAAATAAAAACAGCAGATATATGCAGCAAATATTTTGCTTCATATGAAATCGAGAGAAACTCCATAATTGATCATTTTATTAACTTGCTGCGATTAATAAAAAAGGACATTCCTAATGCTTGGGAAAGAAAACATAAGCTCAAAATCGTTATAAAATTACGAAATGGTATAAAAGGAATATCTAAGTACAGGTATTCTTACAAGGAGTTAACGGAAAAAATATTTATGCAAGGCCTTTTTGAGGAAACTCTTCCAAAGTAGAGGTTCAGGAGACTTTTCCAGTATCATCCAACTACAAACGAACAATGAAATAACAGAAATAAAACAAGCGTCCTCGCAAGAGCACGCTTGTTTTATTTTATAATATCCTAAAAGTCGCTATCGTCCTCTTTTTTGCTAACAAATTATTATATGAGCTAAAACGGATACCGTGTGGCTAAATATAACAAATATATATGGAGGATGAAAGATATTGCACAGCCAAGACGCAAATGTAAACTTGCTAACACAAGCGTGAAGGATAAGACTGACTTAAGAAAGTACGAGCAAATTATCGTAGATACTATCAATCAAACAGTAACGGGGAAGAACCCTGTGGTATTCGAGAGCTATTTCTCTACTGACCTACTTACTCAAAGTGAAGCGGTGGCGATAGGAAGAGCTTTGGCTAAGCTACCGGAGCTATACCATCTCGGTAAGACAATAACAACGTTCCGACTGTTTGACGGTAAGACCTATGAGAGCGAACGATCCAATACACCGATAAAAGGTAAGGCCAATAGTCCGCCAAAGAAAAATTCAAAAAGAGGAGGTAGAAAGAGATAGAAACTACAAACCAACAGAAAAGAAAATTTCTGACCATGGAAGAGGTGCAGAAAGAGTACCTGCCAGTGAGCAGAAAGAGAATCAGAACCTTTGTAAAAAAATATATCCCTGTCAAAAGAATAGGTGGCAGAATATTCGTAGATCGAGATATACTTGAGTCTATACTTGCCGATCCCGACAGAGATGCCTTTCCATTGGAGTGAGGGGTAGAAGTATGAAAGAGAGAAAGATAAAAGCCTTGATGGTAGCACCTCATGATATTCCCAAAGCAGTCGTTATGCCCGTATCTCTTGAAGCTTTCAGAACTGCAGTTAACATAGGGGCCAGGGAAGAAGGGGATGTCAGAGCCAGAAAGGTAGATAAGAACATCTATGCCCTATATCATAGATTCGGTTGCTTTGCAGGATTGCAAGGGAATAGAGTGGTAGGCGATAGAATAATCTCAGGGGTATTCTATATCGTAGGAGCAGACAGACATCATTATCCCCGTTCCCTTACAAGCAAGGAACTTGAATGGTATATGATGATGTTCTGGGATATGCCGGATTTTGATGATTTAGATGTAATACGAGCGCAAGTACGAAGCTTTGAAGAAGAGATAAACAGGCTTGAAGAATACGTAAATTAATGTGATATAGATATATATAATTCCTTTAATAAGACCTATAGCGGCGTAATGCTGCTATAGGTCAATTTAATTTAAAGGAGAGTTCAAAATGAAAGAAAAAATGATAAAAGTTCTGAAGGTAGAGCCGGGAAAGCTTCCTAAGGTAGTGCAGCTGAAAAATGAATTGGTATCCTTGCAGGAGGCGGTGTCTGAAGGCGCTGACTACCGTGGTCTGATAGAAATCGTAAGCTTGGATGATAAGACAGCGATACTTTGTAACGAGGAAGGCAAGCTTATAGGCCTCGAACCCAATCGTAGACTTGGTCAGGATATCCTTTGCGGAGTTTTCTATGTGACAGGTCAGAACAACAAAGGCGAGCTTTGCTCGTTGGATGATGTAAGATTAGCAGAATATGCTGAGCGGTTCATGGTTCCTGAAACATTCACTGATGGAGAGGTAGCCGAAACCATTATAACAAGATTCTTTTGTTGTGGAGGGTAAGTCATGGTTTACAAGATAGGCAATATCCGAGATACAGCCTTTCTACCCTCGATAGATGAAGAAGTTAAAAATATCATCTGCCAACAGGTAAGGATATTAAGTAACGAGTACGGCGAGTATCGAAATGTAGATAAAGACGATGGCGGCTATGTGATTTACGCAGAGAAAGGCACATCGACAGAAGCCATCAAGGCGATCTTTGATTACAGCAAGCCAGTGCCGGAACAGGTAGACGTTATTCCAACAGCCAACGGGAAGCTTTACTCTGTGCTATACCTGCTGAATAACGAGTATAGCGTCACCGTCATAATGAGCGAGGCTGATGTGCCAAAGGAAATCTTAGCAGAAAGCTGACGCATGACACTTTCCGCCTTGCAGAAGCATAAAGGTTTGGATATAATAGTATTAAACAAGGAACGAAAGGGGGAACATCAATGTCGAAAGTTTATACAGTATCGGAGCTGAAAAGCATATTGACACCTATCTTTGACGAATATGGGGTTCAGAAGGCTGTACTATTTGGTTCTTACGGAAAAGGTACTGCAAACGCAAAGAGCGATATAGATTTAATGGTGGCAAGTAATCTTCGTGGCCTTCGCTTTGTAGGAATGCTTGATGCTATTCAAAGCTCTGTTGGCAAGGAAGTAGACCTGTTTGATGTGACCCATATTGAACCGGGATCTTTACTTGACCGTGAGATCAGAGAAACAGGAGTGGCTTTCTATGAGAAATAATATAATCGTTCAGAAGCTGCTTGCTTATACTGAAAAAATACTGGGTTATTGCTCAGGCTTAAACTATGAGCAGTTCTGTGCGGATACAAAATTGGTAGAAGCCTGCGTATTTAATTTGAGTCAGATGGGAGAGCTTTCTAACCGCGTTGATGAAGAGTTTGCCAAAGAACACTCAGACATCCCGTGGCGATACTTATATGGATTGAGAAACCGTATAGTACATGATTATGAGGGCGTTAATCTTAAGCTGATTTGGCAGATAATTGAAGAGGATTTGCCGCAGCTTAAAGAATCTCTGAAGAAAATATAATATTGTAATCGATCCCCGGTAGTGGCTAACGATAGCTGCTGCCGGGGCCTTTTTTGTTTAAGGGAGGTATGAGCCATTTATATAGTAAAGGTCAAAGAAACGCTTTTGGATGAGGTGCGGGTAGAAGCATCGAATCCCCATGAGGCGATAAATAAGGCGGTAAAGAAATTCTTGGCAGGAGAGCTGCTGCCTACAAGCGAGCGATATATGAATGTAAATTTTGAAGTAAAAGGAGAAGAAATATGATAACCGAGAGAGATACCATTAAATGTGAAGCCGTATTTAACGATGACCATACCCACCGCTTTTTGTGGAAACGAGTTTGGAGCAAGGATAAGCCGTTGGCAACGGTTATAGCTTTGAACCCATCACAGGCAGACAACATCATTACGGATACCACAACGTATCTGACCGTAAATAACATAGCAAAGCTTGACAGGTTCGGCGGGGTGACGATAGTAAACCTCTATTCCCTGCTCACCTTGAAGTTGGATTTTAAATGCAATACAGATGAAGAGCTTAATGAGCTAAGTAATGATGGATTCATCAAAAAGGCTGCCGAGGAAAGTGAGATAGTGATATTGGCATGGGGCAAGGGTGCAGCTACCAATCAAAGGATATCTGACCGGGTAGAGAAGGTGTTGTCTTTACTGCAGACTCACAGAAGCAAGCTTTACATTATATCCGATGGAGAGCGTGACGGACTACACCCGCTTACCCCTTCTATACGCACCGAATGGCAGCTTAAAAGCTTCGTATACCCCGAGCAGACCAATGAAGCAAATGCCAAGTAAAACAAAAGCTCCTGCCCTTTCTCCGGGGCAGGAGCATACAAAAAGACTAACTATTAATAGTCAAGCCTAAAATGAGTGGATTAGTAAAAAGGTTAG
>CAZSEO010000024.1:0-35456 GCA_964605985.1 uncultured Oscillospiraceae bacterium
GCTCTGCTGCATCCCTTTATGCCGTTCATCACCGAGGAGATTTGGCAGACCCTGCCGCATGAAGGCGAAAGCATCATGGTAAGCGAGTGGCCCAAGTATGATCCCGCTCTCAACTTTGCAGAGGAAGCTGCTGAGTTCGAGATGGTCATGAAGGCTATCAAGGGCATCAGAACCGCCCGCGCAAACGCCAATGTTCCGCCTTCCCGCAAGGCTTCTGTCTATATCAAGAGCAAGTTTGCCGATTCCTTTGTTAATGCTTCCGCATTCTTTGAGAGGCTGGCTTCCGCTTCCTCTGTGACCGCGGTTGCCGATGATTTCACCATTGAGCGCGCCCTCAACGTCGTGACCGACGAGGCTATCATCCTGCTGCCGATGGATGAGCTGGTTGACCGCGAAAAGGAGCTTGCCCGTCTCAATAAGGAGATGGCAGCCTGCCAAAAGGATCTCGACATCATCAACTCCAAGCTCGGAAACGAAGGCTTTGTTGCCAAGGCTCCCGAAAAGGTGATTCTTGCCGAGCGCGAAAAGCTCGCCAAGGCTACCGAAAGAATGGCCAAGATCAAGGAAAGCCTCGCAGCTTTTGAAAAGTAATATGACCCTTCCAAGAGCGGTGTGTTCTGTATGGGCACACCGCTTTTTTCAGTTTCGTTTTGACAAAGCCGGCATATCATGATATCAGAGGTGATATATTATGAATCCATGTGAACTTACCGCTTCTGTTACCGCCGCCGCCAACGCGCTGGCTTGCAAATATGACAACGATCAGCTCGCTCTGTTGTCGGCTGTGCTGGTGCAGCTTGGCGACACACTTGTTACCATAGTCGCCCAAAGAACGATATGTGAAAATATGGATAAAAGCCAATAGGTATTTATACTGCGCCCAATGGAAACACTTATATAAAACGGAGGCGCATTATGGAAATACTGAAAGTCGTTTTTTCTTCGACATTATCAGCTGTGGCTTTGTTTATCATCGCCAAGGTGCTGGGACATAAGCAGGTATCCCAGCTCGATTTTTTCGATTACATTACCGGCATCACTATCGGCTCTATCGCCGCTGAGCTTGCCACCGAGCTGGAAAAGCCCTGGTATCCGCTTATAGCCATGGCAGTTTACGGAATAGTGGCCATTCTGCTCACCACTGTTACCAGCAAGCTGCCACAAATGCGTAAATATATAAACGGAACCCCTACCATTATTATGGATAACGGCAAGCTTTACCGTAAAAATATGAAAAAAGCCAAGCTCGACCTCAGCGAGTTCATGGTGATGTGCAGACAACAGGGCTATTTCGACCTCAACGATATCCAAACCGCGGTTTTTGAATATAACGGAAGGCTGACTGTCTTGCCGGTCAGCGCTAAACGGCCGGTCACCCCCAACGATATAGGTATCGACCCCGCTCCCGAATATATCAGCGCCGAAGTCATCATGGACGGCAGGATACTTGACGAAAACCTAAAACGTATGGGCTTGGATGTCAAATGGCTCAGCAAACAGCTGAAAGCACAGGGATACTCCAACGCAGAGGAGATCTATCTTTGCCAGTGTGACAGCAGCCATAAACTTACCATATTCTCAATGGAATAACGCACTAAGCGGCAGGCTTTCGCCTGCCGCTTTATTCATCTGCCGCCTGATTGTTTAAAACGATGTTTTATGCTAAAATTCAGATACAACGACCGAGGAGTGAGATCCATGCGTATCGAACATATCGCTTTATATGTCACCGACCTTGCCGCACAACGGGATTTTTTCATCAAATACTTCGGCGCAAAGTCTAACGACGGCTACCATAACCCCAAAACCGGACTCAGAAGCTTTTTTCTCACCTTTGAAAACGGAGCAAGGCTGGAGCTGATGAGCCGCCCCGAGGTGACCGACTGCGAAAAGCCGCTATACAAAAGCGGATATATCCATCTCGCCTTTTCGGTGGGCAGCAAACAAAAGGTGGATGAGCTGACCGCAAAGCTCAAAGCTGACGGTTTCGAGGTCATCAGCGGCCCGAGAACCACCGGCGACGGCTATTACGAAAGCTGTGTTCTTGACCCCGAAGGAAATCAAATAGAGATAACGGTATAAGAGAGGAGCATTCAGCTTCTCTTTTATACTTTGGGCGGAATATAAAAGTTAATATAATCCGCATTTTGCTCCTGCCAGCTTTCGCATGCTTTTTTAGAGGCATGCATATGTTTTACTCTTTTGCCTTGTTTGCAATGCCCGTAATTTATCGCCTTATATCCGCACCTATACCAAATGTAATGCTGTAAAAAGTATATGCAGGTTTGGCAGGTAAGTTTGATATCATTGTTCATTTTTTATCTTCTCCAACATGAATTGCCGCATGTTTATTTTAGCTTTTTATATGTTATAATTATCAATAATTAAACATGTTTCGCATCAGATATGCCCACAGCTATTATCTCATTTTTCAAAAAACTATGTATTGCCAACCGGCAATATGCGATGTACAATTTTCATGTTAGTTATTAGAGGGTTTTAACAAATCTCAAGACAACAAAGCAGCTAATGAGTTTGATCTTCCTCTCGATTATTTTACCGACCGCTCAAGCGGAATTTGAAACGGAGATAATAGCAATGAAATGCTGTATACTTTTCTCAAGCCCGCGCAAACAGGGCAACACCGCCGCGCTGCTCGCCCCTTTTACAGATGAAATGAATTCTCTCGGCTGGCAGACCGAAACCTTCGACCTCTATTCGATGGATATCCGTCCCTGCCTTGCCTGCCGCGGCTGTCAGATAGATCACAGCAAAGTCGGCTGCGTTCAAAACGATGATATGCCAAAGATTTTCGATGCTGTTCTTGAAAGCGACCTCATCGTTTTGGCTACCCCGATATATTCGTGGTATTGCACCCCGCCGATGAAATCCGCGCTTGACCGCCTTGTTTACGGCATGAACAAATACTACGGTGAGATAAAAGGTCCCTCTATCTGGGCGGGCAAAACGGTCGCGCTCATCACCACCTGCGGCTATCGCCCCGAAAAGGGCGCCGACCTGTTTTCGGAAGGGCTGCGCCGCTACTGCAAACATTCACAGCTCAAATATTACGGCATGCTGGCCGAGCGCCATATGGGCTACGACGTCCCCTTCATGGATGACGCCAAAGAGAAAAACGCCCGCAGATTCGCTCAGCTTATAAACGAATATATGTCGAATCCGCTCTAAAGCGGCGTTTGACCCATATCGACACACCAAATCCCTTATCCTTGTGATAAGGGATTTTTTATTTTGTCAAACCAAAGGAAGTGTTTAAATGTGTACCGTTCTTGAACATACCGGGGACAGGCTCACCGCGCTGCTCACAGGAGAGATAGACCACCACACCGCAGGCAAAATACGGGATGAGATAGACGCCGCCATTGAATTTCATCGTCCCGCCTGCCTTGTCATTGATTTCGGCGGAGTTTCGTTTATGGATTCCTCCGGCATAGGGCTGGTGATGGGACGCTACAAGCTGATGAAAAACATCGGCGGCACCGTTCGGATAGAGAACACCCCCAAGCCGCTGCGCAAGGTGATGAAGCTTTCGGGGCTTTACGACCTTGCCCAATTTGATCGGGAGGATATCGACTGATGAGACCTATCAACACCATAAAAATTATCTTTGACAGCCGCTCGGTAAACGAAAGCTTTGCACGCTCCGCGCTGGCGGCCTTTGCATCACAGCTCGACCCCACCATAGACGAGCTGTGCGACGTTCGCACCGCTGTTTCCGAGGCGGTGACCAACTGCGTCGTCCACGCCTATCCCGACAGCGTGGGAAAGGTATACATATCGGCAGCCGTCTACCCCGACCGGCGGCTGGTGATAAAAATAAGGGATGTCGGCTGTGGGATACCGGATGTGACCAAAGCAATGGAACCGCTTTTCACCACCGGAGCGGAGGATGAACGCTCGGGGCTTGGCTTTTCGGTGATGCAAAGCCTTATGGATAAGGTAAAGGTGCGCTCAAAGCAGGGCGGGCCCACCACCGTCACCCTTGAAAAGAAACTCACTTCAAAGGGTGAAAACGATGCCGGCTTATGAAAACCAGCAGCACCGCAGCGATATAATTGAACAGAATATGGGGCTGGTCCATTCCTGCGCCCACCGCTTCAAGGGCAGAGGGATCGAATACGAGGATCTTTTTCAGGCGGGCTGCATCGGGCTGATAAAAGCGGCCGACGCCTTCGACACCACCCGCGGCGTGCGCTTTTCGACCTATGCTGTCCCGGTGATATTGGGCGAGATGCGCCGCCTTTTCAGAGATGGCGGCGCTATAAAGGTCAGCCGAACGATAAAAGAGCTTTCGCTTAAAATAGCAAGGGCGCGCGAGCGGCTTTCTGTCGGCGGAAACGAGCCTACCGTTTCTCAGCTTGCCCGCGAGCTTCAGGTGAGCGAGGAAGATATCGTCGAAGCTATCGGTGTCTGCGCCCCTCCCATCTCGCTTACCGAAAGCGAAGAATCAGGCGGCGGACAGCTCGACCTTCCGGTGGAATCTCCCGACGAGCACACCGGCGACCTCATCGCACTGCGCCAGACTCTGGATCTGCTTGAAGAGCGTGACCGTGCCATAATATTGCTGCGCTATTTCGGAGAGAAAACGCAGTCGCAGACCGCCGAGCGGTTGGGCATGACCCAGGTGCAGGTCTCGCGGCGGGAAAAAAAGATAATGGCAAAGCTGCGCCGGGAGCTTTTAGGGGTAGGATAACAAAGCCTAAGGGCGTATTGAAGTCAACTTCAATACGCCCTTAGGTATCTATGTCGCTACTCAGAAAGCTGTCCATCTATTATTCTCACGGTTCGCTTTGCATAAGCCGCAATGTTGGCATCGTGGGTTATCATAACAATGGTGTGTCCTTTTTGGTTCAGCTCGCCAAAAAGCCTCATTACCTCTTTGCCGGTGTTTGAATCAAGCGCACCGGTAGGCTCGTCTGCAAGCAGCAGCTTGGGGTGACCCACCAGCGCTCTCGCTATCGCAACTCTTTGCTGCTGGCCGCCCGAAAGCTCGTTGGGATTGTGATAAATTCTCTCCTGCATACCCAGCTGCACCAGCTTTTCAAGCGCCGCCAACTGAGCCTCTCGGTGAGATGCACCTCTGACCAGCATCGGCATCATAACGTTCTGCAAGACATTATAGGTCGGCACAAGGTGATACCGCTGAAATATAAAGCCTATCATTCGGTTGCGGATAACGGTGAGCTGCTCATCCTTCATTTTATGTATCGGCAGCCCCGCGAGAAAATATTCCCCCGACTGAACGGTATCCATACATCCAAGTACATTCATCAAGGTGGATTTTCCCGAGCCCGAGGGACCGAGGACCGCTACATATTCCCCCTCGTCTACCGAAAAATCGACACCTCTCAGCGCCTGAACGACACTATCGCCAACGGTGAAGCTTTTGGAAACGCCTTTTACTTCTATCAGCTTAGCCATAGGCTCATCTCCTGCTGCTCGTCACTTCAACCCCGGTTATTATCTCGCTGCCGTCATCGGGGTGGCTGCCGAAATATATTTTCAGGGTGTTTCCCGCCGTGACAGAGCTGTAATCCTTGCTGCCCATGCTCATACCCACCGGCAGAAGATAGGTAACGGTCTGCTGTTCAGACTTTGATCCGTTTTTTGTTTCTTCGGTTGCGCTGCCATCGGAATTCTGTTGGGTATTTTCTCTCACCGCTCTGCGCTGCTCTCTTTCGCCTTCAGCAAACCGGACCGCCTGTGGCATTTCCGCGGCGTTTTCTCCCGCAGCCATCTCGCGGTTTGGGCGTTCGCCGCGTTCGCCTCGGTTCTGCCGCTCAGCGTTGTCGGTGTCGGAGCCTTCCGCACCTTTGCTCTGCGCAGTTATAAGAAGCGTCACTTCGTTTCCAACTATGCTCTGAACCGTTCCGGTAACGGTCTTGGTGGCATTCTGCTTTACGCTGTCGCTTATCGCAACGGCGGTCTGGCGCGACTGTGAAGTACCCTGAGACATAGCGCCGCGCTCATCGTTGGAGCCTTTGCCCTCCTGCGAGCATCCCGCGCAAAGCAGCACCAAAACCGACAGCAAAGCCGAAATTATCCTTTTTTTCATAAGCTCATCTCCTTAATTCTGCGCGAGCGCCTCAATGGGAACCAGCTTGGAAGCCTTATATGCCGGATAAAAACCGAATATCGTTCCTGTGAACAGTGCAAATACCAGTGCAAGCGCATATCCCATAACGCTGGTCTCCAGCCTCATTCCAAAGATCTCGATGATCGGCACTATCAAAAAGCTTGCCGCAACTCCCAAAACTCCGCCGACAAGTCCCATAAACACAGCTTCGAGCAAAAACTCAAAAAGTATCGTTCTCGCGGGGCATCCGATCGCTTTAAGTATGCCTATTTCAGGGGTGCGCTCCTTGACCGAAACGAAGAGCACGTTCATTATCCCTATGCCTCCCACCACGAATACTATGGTGGCTACCGCAAACAGCAGCATCGCAAGGGTGGTCGCTGAGCTTTTTGCCGCATCCATCGCGCTGCCTGCATCGGTGATAGAAAAGTTGCCTTTGGGATAGTTTTCGGTAAGCACGGTATTTATATTGGTGATCGCTGCCTCTACCCCCTCGACATCGGAAGCTACCGCTGTCATGGTAGGTTCGGTCTGGTTGCCGAAAACATATTTCACCGCCGTGTTATAGGGGATAAACACCGCATCGTCCGAGCTTATTCCCGAGGATACCGCGCCCATCTCCTTCAACACGCCGATTATTTCATAGTTTTTTCCGTCTACCGTAATATAATCGCCGTAAGCATACATCGGATAGGTGAATATATCCTCTGCCAGCCCATATCCCATGACTGCAACATAGGCGTTGCTGTCGTTATCCTCCTCGGTGATAAACTGGCCGTAAAGCATTTCAAGGTTGCTCACCTTGTCATAGTTATCCAAAACCCCAACAACGGTATGGTTTTCTTCCGACTCAAGATCGCCTCCGAAAACCGAGGTGCTGCCGTTGACAAGTATAGTTACCTCATCGAGACCGGGTACAAGCTCTTTGACATCGGCAACGTCGTCAAGGGTAAGCCTTGCGCGATTGGAGCGGCTGTTGTTTCGGCTGTTGTTTCGGCTGTTGCTGCTTCGCGATGAATTGTTTCTGTTATTGCCGCCCGAAGAGCCGCCGCCTGAAAATCCTCCGCCGCCCGAAAAGCCGCCGCCGCCCATCATCGGCATACCGCCTGAAGGGAAACCGCCCATACCCATCATATTGGTATTGGAATCTATCGATTTTATATCTATCGCGCCCGCATTCAGGTTTTTGAACTGGTCGGCAACATCCGCCTGACCGCCCTGACCTATCGCGAGCACCAGCACGATAGTAGCCGAGCCGACGATTATTCCAAGCGAGGTGAGCATTACCTTGGTCTTGTTCTGAACAATATTTATCCAGACCAGCCTGAGTATCTCGCTCAATCTCATGCTCTCTTCACCCCGCTCGCCGCAACTACCACGTCGCCCTGCTCAAGTCCGCTGATTATCTCAACATACTGTCCGTTGGTAAATCCTGTCTTGACGTTGACCGTTTCGGTACTGCCGTCATCCCTAAGGCGTGAAACGGTAGCAACGCCGTCGGTATTGGTTATCGCCTGATTGTTGACGTAAAGAACGTCCTGCGCCTGACGCTGCAAAAGGGTGGTCTCGGCGCTCATACCCTCATACATATCCAGCTCGTTTTCACCTATGTAGCGTATGGTAACGGTGTAACTTACGGTTGCCGCTCCGGAACGGGCAGCCTCTACCGAAATGGTATCGACCTCTGCATCAAAGGTGCGCCCCTCAAAGGCGTTCATGGTAACATTAGCCTGCTGTCCGATATATACATTGAGAATATCCTCCTCCGATATCGTTATCGGAACATATACCGACGAGATATCGGTCATGGTAAGCAGTGTTACTTCGTTCAAGGTGTCCTTATCCTCATCATAGGTCACTTCAAAATCGTCGCCCTCGTCAAGGCTGATGCTCACTATCATTCCGGTGCAGGGGGCATAAACGATGCCGTCGTCAGCGATGCTCTCTTTGATATCGTTTATCTGACGCAGCGTTTGGTCGTATATCTCCTGCGCCTCGTCAACATTCTGCGAAAGCTGAAGCTCGGTGAGGTTATACTGTGCCAGCGCCGTCTGTGCCGAAAGCTCGGTCAGCGCCTTGGTCTGCTCCGCCGAAAGGGTACCTGTCTGCTGCTTGATCTTCGCTTCCTCCAGCGCGTTTCCGGCGGCCTTTACCTTCTTTTCGAGCTCTTCTATCTTTTCTTCAAGCTCTTCGTCATCGCCGTATTCTATATCATAGTCCTCGCGGAAGTCGGCATAGCGGTCGGTATATTTTTCGCGGGCGTTCTGATACTTCTCATAGGCGTCCTGATAAAGCTCATAGATATCCTCGGGCTGAAGCCCGCCCAAACCGGCTTCCGCCTTTGCAATGAGCTTGCGCCACTCGCTTATCTTATCCTCATCGGGGGTGGATTTAGATTCCTCTTCCTCTATCTTTGCAGTGTATGCTTCTATGGTATCGGCATAAACCAGCGCATCGTCATACTGACGTTTATAATCGGTATAAAGCTCCTGATAGCTCTCCATCTTGGTAGCCCAGTAGGTCACCTTATCATAATCGTCATCATAGTTTTTCTCGTAATCACGATAGGTATAGAGATCCTCGAGCAGATCCGCCAGCTCTTCCTCAGCGTCAGCCAACTGCTTTTCCAGATTGGTTATGGTAACGCTCTGGCTGTTGGCGGCAAGCTCGCCCTCCAGCACAGCGGTTTTATAGGTCTGTTCGGCTTTGAGCAGCTTTGATTGCTGGTCAAGCTTTGCCTGCTCCAGCTCCAGCTGAGCCATCTTGACCTGAAGCTCATAGGTGACAAGACCGGCCTTTATCTCGTCGAGGTTCAGCTGCATGAGGGGATCGCCCTTCTTGACCGACTGACCCTCTTTTACAAATATCTGTTCAACGGTGGTGGATACCGGAAACTTAATGATCTCGCGCTCAAGTGAAATGGATGAGCTTTCGGTAGTGCCGACCGTCACATTGCCGCGCTCTACGGTATACTGGCGGTAGGTAATCTCCGTCTCTTCGGGCCGGCTGCTGAAATAGTAAAAGCCTGCTCCGGCAGCAGCCAGAAGCACCGCCGCGCACACAGCGATGATCTTTTTAGGGTTCCTCTTTTTATGCTCTTTTCCAAGCAGCTCCAACAGCTGCTGTTGGGTAAGATCGGTGTTGCTGTCACCCGGCTGTGTCATCATTTTTTCTTCAGACATATGATATCCTCCGATCGGCAGAAGTTATTGATTATATGGTAATTTGACAATGTTAAAACAGCCCAATGGTTATGTGATTGTTTTGTGACACAATAAGCCGTATAAACAAATAACCCGCCGCACATCACAAAAGTAATGCGCGGCGGGTCTGTTTTCAACTATCGCCCAGTCTGCTGCGGAGATTTTTAAGAAGCTCGTTTGCCAGCGGCGAGCGCACCGTATTCTCACGCTGAACATATCCAAATTCCGAGGTGAGCGTTCCCTCAATAAACGGTATGAACCTGAGATCGGGATAATAGCCGTAGCTGCCGTAATCAACATCTATATAAGAAGCTATCGCATAGCTGTCTATCAGGTTGACCATGTTGCGCAGCATACCGAAATTACTTACCACTATCTCATTTTTGGGCTTAAAGGATATCCCGGTATTTTCCTGAAGATGCTCTACCAGTGAACGCGCGTTGAACTCGCGGTTGGCTATATGCACTATCGGTGTGCCCATTATTTTTTCGAAATCCACCACGGTATCCTTATCGGAAAATTTCTTATTATTGGCACCGACATATATTCCAGGCACGAGCTTAGTGATGGTGTGATATTCCAGATTGCGTCTCGATATCTGACGCATGGTTATCTGCTTGGTAAAATCATAAACAGTACAGAACCCCAGCTCAGCGCGGTTATCCGCCACATAATCAAGTATTTTGGGGCCTGCGAGATCCACCATGTTGATCTTCAAAAAATTCTGACCATATCTTTGTATGATCTTGGAAACCTCTATATCGATAACGCGATGTCCTATAGAAACTATATTCATCTCAAGCGGGAGCACCATTTTGTCGGAACGGCAGGCTTCGCTCAAAGCGTCTACCTGCTGCAATATATCCTTTGCGCGGTCAACGAACTCATTTCCGTGAGGAGTAAGCACCATTCCGGTGCTGTTTCTTGAGAACAGCTTTGTACCCAGCTCGTCCTCCGCCTTTTTTATAGCCATCGAAAGACTCGGCTGTGTAACATAAAGGTTTATAGCCGCCTGCGATATCGTTCCGGTATTTGCAACTTCGATTATCTGTTCAAGCTGAGAAAGTTTCATAAATCCCGCCTCCTGTCATATTCCCGTATCCGTTTCAAGAGCAAATACCGCTGCTTTCAGTGCGTATACCGCTTGTTTTGAATACAATTATGATAACTTGAAAATTTGTGCTTTACGTCAAAAAGCTAAAAATAGTGCGTGCCATAAATTATTTTTATACCCTATTTTATCTATTCCCGGTCATAAAATCAATATCTTTCAATATTCCCTCAATATAGGTCAATTTTTTGAAAACTGTTATCTGTCAAAGCCATTATTTGGCTTAAATGGTTAGTGCAAGTTGCTGTAAAAACTGTTTAACGAGTTATGCCACTCTGATTTTTCGCCAAATAAGCGCGCCTTTAACGGTGCAAAATGCCTAAAATCGTTTTTGGTATTATTTTACTCAAACTTCATCCCCGCTATAAAAACAGCCTATTATATTGCTCCTGCTATATCCAAAAGTTAGATTTCCTCATTGTTTTTTCATAATAGCAGAAAACAATGCTCCATGATACCATTATTTTAGACATTTTATTCAACGATCACAAATTTGACTTTGCAGGTGATAAAAGATGAACAGACCTTTGGAAGGACTTAAAGTTATTGAGCTCGCCAACTATGTAGCAGCTCCCACCGTTGGCAGAATGTGCGCGGATATGGGCGCCAACGTCATCAAGATCGAAGGTCGCGGCGGCGACGCATGGCGTACCACCGCAGCAGGCCTCACCAAGACCGGCGAGGATGAGAACCCCGTTTTCGACTCCTCCAACGCAGGCAAAAAATCGATAAGCCTCAACCTCAAGGCTCCCGAGGGCAAGGAGATATTCTTTAAGCTTCTTGAGGATGCCGATATACTTATCACTAACACCAGACATCAGTCGCTGGTCAAGCTCGGTATTGATTACAACTCGATCAAGGACCGCTTCCCCCGCCTCATCTATGCCACCCTCACCGGCTACGGCTACGAAGGCCCCGACTGTGACGCACCCGGATTCGACAACATCGCGTTCTGGTCCCGTCCCGGCTTCCTTGCCGATATGATGATCGACTCCCCCGGAAGCTATCCTGTAAACTCCCGTGCGGCTATGGGCGATATCGCTTCCGGCTCTCTGCTGTTCGGCTCGGTAATGACCGCTCTTTACCAGCGTGAAAAAACCGGCAAGGGCGATCTCGTGACCATGTCGCTTTTCAACGCAGGCATTTGGATCATGGGCGGCTGCATCATCATGGCAGGCAAGCCCTACGGCCACAGCTTCCCCGAGAAGCGCATAGCCGGCGGCAACCCCATGAACCTTGCATATAAGTGCTCCGACGGCGACTGGGTACGCTGCACTATCTTTGAATATGAGCGCTACGCCAACAAGTTCTTTGATGCTCTCGGCGTAAAGGCAGAGCTGGATGCTCTCGGCGTTTGTGATATGAAGTCGCTTATTGCAAACTGTGATTCGGCAGTTCCGATGTTTGAGAAGGCATACAGCGCTAAGTCCTCGGCAGAATGGCTCGCAACCTTCAAGGCTCTCGACATCGTATGCGGCAAGCTCAACCACTTTGCCGACGTATTTGAAGATCCCCAGGCGCTCGCAAACAACTATGTTCAGAGCTATACCTGTGCAAACGGCGCAGAGCGTATGCTCACCACCTCTCCCGTAAGACTGGAATCGCAGGGTTACTTCGTTGCAGGCAAGCCTATCTCTTACTGCGGCGAGCATAACGGCGAAGTTCTCGGAGACCTGGGCTACGACGAAGCCAAGATCGCTGAGCTTAAGGCATCCGGAGTTCTTTACTAAGAGGAGACATTTTTATGGAGCGTTATCTTCCTGTTGATATAAGCTACGACGATATTACCGAGGATATATATTTTGTCACTTCCTCCCGCACCGTTACCGAGGCGGACGTCATGGCATTCGCCGGACTTACCGGTGATTATAACGAGCTTCACACCAGCAAGGGCTACGCCGAAAAAACTGCTTTCGGTCAGCGCATCGCCCACGGTATGCTCACCCTCTCGATCGCCAACGGCCTCTATATGAGAATGAACCTGTTCGAAAAGTGCACCGTTGCAAACCTCGGCATCGAAAAGTGGTCGTTCAAAAAATCGGTATTGTTCGGCGATACCCTTTATGCAAAGCTTACCCTCGCTGAAAAGCGCCTCACCTCCAACCCCGACCGCGGTGTTATCAAGTGGAACGTAACCGTCTGCAATCAGAACGACGAAGAAGTGGCAGGCGGCATTTGGGTAAAGATGTTCCTCACCAGAGCGGCTTATGAACGCAAAAAAGCAAATGCTTGATTTTTTTGAAAGGATCGATACATAAAATGATGGATCGCGAAGTTGTAATAGTTGACGGTATGCGAACCGCCTTTGGCAGAAACGGCGGCTCTCTGAGAAAATTCTACGCTACCGACCTCTGCGCCGCTGTCATCAAGGGCCTTACCCAAAAGACCGGCATCCTTGAGCGCGGCAAGGTGGATTCTGTATTCCTCGGCAGTGCCTTCCATGATGTACACTGCAATAACTTTGCACGCTACTCTATGCTCAGCGCCGGACTCCCCTACGAGACCTCCGCAACCTTCCTTGAGATGCAGTGCGGCTCCGGCATAGCAGCCATCAACCACGCCGCCCTTCAGATAAAGTGCGGTGCGGCTGACGTAGCCATCGCAGGCGGCGGCGAATCCTGCAGCCAGCGTTTTGCAAAGTTCTCGATGGCTGTCGAGCCTTATAAGACCATTCCCCCTTCCGCGGTACCCAACTTCCTCGCACCCGAGCTTGCCGACCAGATCGATATGATAAAGATCTCCGACCTTATGGCAAAGCGCTGGGATGTTTCCCGCGAGGCATGCGACGAATTTGCCGCAAGAAGCCAGGAGCTTGCAAACAACGCTATCACCAAGGGCTATTTTGACGATGAGATCGTTCCGATGGAAATTCCCGCTCAGAGCAAAAAGCAGCCCGGATTTACCTTTGACAAGGACGAGCATCCCCGCCCCGGCACCAAGCTGGAAAGCCTTGCCGGTCTCAAGCCGGTAAACGCAGACGGCGTTACCACCGCAGGCAACGCCAGCGGCAGAAACGACGGTGCTTCGGCTCTGCTTCTCATGAGCGCCGAAAAGGCAGCCGAGCTGGGCTATACCCCCATTGCAAGATGGGTATTCGGTGCTGACGTAGGCGTCGATCCCAAGTATATGGGTATCGGACCCGCTTACTCCAATCTCAAGGTCATCGAAAAAGCAGGTCTCAAGCTCGATGATATCGACGTATTCGAGTGTAACGAGGCGTTTGCCGCTCAGAACATCTCCTGCATCAGAGAGATGGAAAATCTGACCGGCTGCTCCATTTCGATCGACAAGTGGAATCCCAACGGCGGCGCGATCGCTTTCGGACATCCCAACGGCGCTTCCGGCGGCAGAATCGCCATCTTCGCCATCAAGGAGCTGCTCAGAAGCGGCGGCAGATATGGTCTTATCTCCTCCTGCTGCGGCGGCGGTCTCGGCGTATCCACTCTGTTTGAGCGCATTTAGCCTGTAATGCGGCCGGCTGATTTAGAAGATCCGGTTCCAAAGGGCAATTTATAAAAGCAAACTATTTGCACACTGTGCAAATAAAAAGAAAGGGGTTTGATACATTGGTCAGATGGAAAAGAGATGTCCTGGTAGGAATAGGTTTTTTGATCTTTTGCGCCATCGCGTTCGTATCCACATTTAGCATTCCGGTAGGAACCATGGGCAAGATCAGGCTGGCACAGCCCGGTGTTTATCTTCGCGGATGGATAGAGATATTCGCAGCGCTCAACGTTGCTCTTATCGTAAATGCGATCCGCAAAAAAGATGAAACCAAGCTGGTTCCCATGTTCCAGCTTCAGACTATCATCACTCTGGTGCTGGTTGCAGCCTATATCTTCATAATGGACAAGGTAGGATTTTTGGTATCCACCGCACTGTTTACCACCATCATCGTTCTTTACTATTCCTGGGAAGCAGGAAAGTTCAAGGATGAAAACGGCAGCATTAAGAAGGGCGCAGCTCTTTATAAAAGCATCGTCATCTATGTCGTTATCTCTCTGGTAGTTGCAGTTGCAACTCAGTTCGTATTCTCTGAGCTGCTCAACGTTAACCTTCCCAGTTGGAAGCTCTAAGCCAATTAATCATGTCTGCTTTTGCATAGACGGCTTTCCGCCGCCGGTGCAATTAAGTTAGAAAACAAATTTGAGAGGAGAAACTTAAATGAAAAAGGCAACATCCTTATTGCTCGTAGCCCTTATGGTACTTGCAATCGCCGGATGCGGTTCTTCTGCACCCGCATCCTCCGCTGCTCCCGCAGCTCCTGCCGCACCCGCTGCACCTGCAGCTCCCGCAGCTTCTGCTGCACCCGCAGCTCCCGCTGAACCCGAAGCTTGGAAGCCCACCAAGACCATCAACGTTATCGTTCCCTTCGCTGCAGGCGGCGGTACTGACGTTATGGCTCGTGCCGTAGCAGCTGCTATCGACTTCCCCGAAGGCATGGTAATCACCAACATCGTTGGCGGTGGTTCCTCCATCGGCGCTATGGAAGCTTACCACGCTGATCCCGACGGCTACACCATTTTCTGTGTAGGTCTCGAGGCTCTGCTCGCAGGCGTACATTCCGGCACTTATCCCGAGAAGGACTCTTATGAGAAGTTCATCCCCCTCTGCTCCGCAGGCGATGACGCTTTCATCGTAACCGCATCCAAGCAGTCCGGCTTCAAGAGCCTTGAGGACGTAGTTAATGCTGCCAAGGCTAACCCCGGCAAGCTCACCTGCGCAGGCACCGGCTCCATGTCCATCACCAACGCAGCTACCGAGCTGTTCTTCCAGGCATGTGACATCGATGTTCAGTACGTTCCCTACGACGGCGCTGCAAAGAACCGCGCTGCAGTTATGGGCGGCCACAACGAGATCTCTGTTCTTCTCGTTTCTGAGGCAGCCGTAGGCATCGACTCCGGCGACCTCGTTCCGATCTGCGTACTCGGTTCCGAGAGATCCGGCTTCTATCCGGACGTTCCCTGTGCATCTGAAGTTGGCGATTACGACATCGACCTCAACTTCCATCGTGCATACTTCGCAACCCCCGGCACTCCTCCCGAGATCGTTTCCGCTATCGAGGCAGCTATGAAGGCAGCTTGCGAGAAGCCCGAAACTCAGGAGACCCTCAAGTCCCTCTACTACTGGCCCACTTTCGTTGGTGCTGAGGAACTCAAGGCACTCGGCGACGCTCGTTTCACTGATGTTGGCGAGATCTTCGCTAAGCTCGCAGCATAATTTGCAGACACTCAGTGGGGCAGGAATTCACCCTCCTGCCCCACCGATAAACAAGGTAGGTGAAATACTTGGAAACTTTATCCTCACTCACTATAGGTCTATCCGCATTCTTTAGTGATCCCATGATGTTCGTCCTTATGATAGCGGGTGTATTCTTCGGTATGGTTTTCGGTGCTATCCCCGGTCTTACGGCCGCTTTGGGTGTAACGCTGATACTTCCCTTTACCTATAGCATGACGCCCGGTAGTGGACTTACAACGCTGATAGCTATCTATGTCGGTGGTATATCCGGTGGTCTTATCTCTGCCTGTCTGCTCAATATACCCGGCTCCCCCGCATCTCTTGTTACCTGCTTTGACGGTGCTCCAATGGCGCGAAACGGCAGACCTGCCGATGCGCTGTCGATAGGCGTATTCTCGTCCCTGCTTGGCGGCCTGTTCAGCGGCGTAATGCTTATCATCATCGCTCCGATGCTTGCAAAGGTAGCGCTCATGTTCGGTTCCTGGGAGTATTTTGCTCTTGGCGTAATGGGCCTTATGGTAGTTGTAAGTATCTGCAGCAACAACATGATCAAAGGTCTTATGTCGGCAGTTATCGGTCTTTTGATCGGCACCGTTGGCATGGACCCCGTATCCAGCGTACAGCGTCTTACTTTCGGTATCTGGCAGCTCAACGGCGGCTTTGCTCTGCTTGCTACTCTGATGGGTCTGTTTGCTCTTTGCGAGATCCTTGTCCAGATACGTGACCTCAGCGTTAAGTTCAACATCATCGACACCGGTAAGATCAGCCTTCTTCCCAACATGAAGCTCTACAAGGGTAAGGGAAAATTCATTGCTGTATCCGCAGTTATCGGAACTATTATCGGTATACTCCCCGGCATCGGCCAGAGTACCGCTTCTATGATGGCATACAACACCTGCCGTCAGATGTCCAAGGAGCCGGAAAAGTACGGCACCGGCTGTGAGGAAGGCGTTATCGCCAGTGAAACTGCTAACAATGCGGTTTGCGGCGGCGCTATGATCCCCATGATGACCCTCGGTATCCCCGGCGATACCGTTACCGCTATTCTTCTCGGCGGTCTCGTAGTACACGGTCTGCAGCCCGGCCCGCTGCTCTTCACCAAGAACGCTGACGTAGTTGGCATCGTTTTCGTTGCTTACATCCTCAGCTGCATCGTTATGTACTTCATGGAAATGGGCCTTATGAAGATGTTTATCAAGCTTCTTCGCATCCCGCTCAACATCCTGCTTCCCATAATTTTGGTTATGTGCGTAGTAGGTACCTTTGCTACCAACAACCGTATTTTCGACATTTGGGTATTCTTCTTTATCGGTATTATTGGTTATTTGCTGGTATGCAACAATTTCCCGCTCGGCCCGGCCGTTTTGGGTTACATTCTCTGCACCACCATCGAATCCAACCTTCGTACCGGCCTTATCGGATCCGGCGGTTCCTGGAGCGGCTTGTTCGGCAGTCCCCTCGCAGTAGGTCTGATTGTATTCGGCGTTATCCTGCTCTTTACCCCCACCGTTATGGCTGCGCTTAAAAAGCGCAAAGCTGCAAAGGCTTGATCTAAAACGAATCTTTATATGCTGTCCGCCGATCTCCTTTACTGCTGTTCCCCCAGGGGATCGTGCTCAAGGGAGCTTTCGGCGGACATCATCGTTTTAGGCTATCTGCTCACTAAAAAACTTTGATACGATCCGTATCGGCAAAGCCGGTCACGGCCTTGTAATTATGAAAAAAACGGGGATTCTTCCCCCTTAAATTGAGAGGAGTTTTTCCAAATGAAAAATCTCGCAGGTAAATATGCAATAATCACCGGCGCAGGCAAGGGCCTCGGCGCTGCTATGGCTAAGCGTTTTCTTGAAGAGGATGTCGCAGGTCTTGCAATGCTCGATCTTGATTTTGACCTCGTTTCCAAAACTGCTGCCGAGCTTGATCCCAGCGGCGAAAGAGCCATCGCCGTGAAGTGCAATGTAGCCGACATCGATAATGTAAACGAAGCTATCGACGCTGTTCTTGCAAAGTTCGGCCGTGTTGATATCCTCGTAAACAACGCAGGCATCACCAAGGACCGTATGCTGCATAAGATGGATCCCAAGGATTTCCTTGCTGTTATCAACGTAAACCTCATCGGAACCTTTAATATGTGCCACCGCATCGCTCCCCTGATGAGAGAGCAGGAAAGCGGCAGCATCATCAACATTTCTTCCACCGCGGCTTACGGCAACCCCGGACAGACCAACTACTCCGCCTCCAAGGCAGGTCTGCAGGGCTTCACCCGTTCGCTGGCTATCGAGATGGGCCCCAAGGGCGTTCGCGCAAACTGCATCGCTCCCGGCTTCCTCAAGACCGATATGCAGATGGCTGTTCCCGCCGACATCCTTGAAGCTTCCATCAAGAGCAAGGTTCCCATGCGCCGCCTCGGCGATCCCTCTGAGCTTGCTGCTGCCGTTGCATTCCTTGCAAGCGATGATGCAAGCTGGATCACCGGTCAGACCATCTTTGTAAGCGGCGGTTACCGTATGCCCTGATAAGGCCGGTATCTTTGCGGCAACAGACGGTATAATGGCCATTTTATAAGGTTTTTTCGTTTTTCCTCCCCAAATATGTTATATCCTTTTTGTCGGTTTGTTTGCCGCAATTATTAAGTGCAGCCCCCCAAAAAGGGCTGCACTGCCTATATTAGAAAGAGGTGTGACAATGATAACTCCCAGAGAAGTAGTATTGGTTGACGGCGCAAGATCCGCATTCGGAAAACGCGGCGGAATGTTCAAAAATGTAGATGCCCTTGACCTTGGCGCTCATGTGCTCAAGGGTCTGCTTGAAAAGACCGATCTCCTTTCCAGAACTCAGGTCGATGACGTATTTGTCGGCAGTGCATATTCCGATGCTATCTCCAACGCCGCAGGCAGATACATAGTGCTCGCATCGGGACTGCCTGAAAGCGTCTCTGGCAGCTATATCGAGATGCAGTGCGGCTCTGCCATCACCGCGCTCAACTATGCGGCTTATAAGATCGCTATGGGCGGCGCTGACGTTATCTTTGCCGGCGGTGTGGAATCTCACAGCCGCAAGATAGTCAAGTTCCCCACCTGGCTCGATTCCTATAAATTCCAGGCTCCTGCCGCCCTGCCGGTAAAATTCGGCCCCGAGGATTGGCAGAATACCCTCATGCCCTACAACAGCGACCTCATGGCAAAGGAATGGGATATCTCCCGTCAGGAATGCGACGAATACGCACTTAGAAGTCAACAGCTCATGGCGGCAGCCATCCGCGACGGTTTCACCGGTCCCGAGATAATCCCCTATGTTGTTCCCGCCACCAAAAAGGCCCCCGAGCTTATCCTCAACAAGGATGAGCATCCCCGTCCCAACACCACCATGGAATCTCTCACCTCTCTCAAGCCTATATATGAGGGCGGCGTGACCACGGCAGGCAACTCCTCCGGAGTTAACGACGGTGCATCCTTTATTCTGCTTATGAGCGCGGAAAAGGCAAAGGAATGCGGATACACCCCCTATGCCCGCTGGATCTACGGCGCGAGCGCAGGCTGCAAGCCCAATCTTATGGGCATCGGCGCTTCCTACTCCAACCTCAAGGCGCTCAAGGTGCTGGGCATGAAGCTTTCCGACATCGACGTTTGGGAAAGCAACGAAGCTTTCGCCGCACAGATCCTCAGCTGCATCAAGGATATGAAGCAGCAGACCGGCGAAGATCTCGATATCAACAAATTCAACCCCAACGGCGGCGCTATCGCTATCGGACATCCCAACGGCGCTTCCGGCACAAGGATCACCTGGTGGGCTATGAAGCAGCTCGAAAAGACCGGCGGCAGATACGGATGTATCTCCTCCTGCTGCGGTGGCGGACAGGGTTCTACCGCTATCATCGAAAATCTGCGCCGCTGATCCCAATGCTCACGCAGTGAACTTATCTTTGTCCGATCGCGGCTGATTTTTTCTCGATCTCGTATTATGCGTTTCTTCCGCAATAAATTCCCTTAGTGTCTGCATAGACAGATCCACCGAAGCGATCTCGTCCGCGCACCGTTTCAATTCGCTGCGAATAAGCTTTTCATTCGGAATATCCTTTTTGTATTTGAGCTGATGCTCCAGCGTCGCCCAGCAGTCGGTCGCAATGGTACGCACCTGTATCTCGGCAGGCATAAAAAGCTCCCCTTTTCCGCGAACCATCACAGCAAGATGATAGCTTCGGTATCCGTTAGGCTTGGGATAAGCAAAATAATCCTTCTCTTGCACGATTTCCAAAACAGGCTGTTCCTTCAACCAGTGGACCATTTTATAAACATCCTCGGCAAAAGCGCACACTACTCGTACCCCAACTGCGTCATACACATTGGTAAGAGCAGACTCGGCATTTGGCAGATATCCACGCTTTTCCAGCTTTTTCATCATGCTCTCGGGGGATTTCAGTCGGGAACAACAATATACCACCGATTTGGAGCGTCCGAGGTCGGAACCCGGATACTGCTCGAGCAGCGCCAAAAGCTGACGTTCAGTTTCCTTCATGTATGTCAAAGCGGAACCATAGAATCGCTCGTATGTCAATATCCCCATCTCCTGTAATACTCATTTTTTACAGGATAACACCTCTTCCTTAATCAAACTTAAAGCCGGCGTTCTCTCCATAGCAGGAGAAAACGCCGGCTTTCTTTATGTTGGAAAGGATGCGATCATCAGCAGTGAGCATTCGTCTTGGGTGGATGCCTGTATCTTTCCTCCGTGCGCCTCCACGATCGCCTTTGCCACCGAAAGACCGATGCCATGTCCGCCGGTCTTGGAATTTCGGGACGGATCTGCACGGTAAAACCGTTCAAACAGCTGTCTCAGGTCATCCTGAGACAGAGGTTCTTCTGTGGTATTGCTGACCATCAGCTTATATGTTTTGTTCTGTTTTTCCAACTTCAGCGACACCCTTCCCCCTGTCGGAGAATACTTGAGGGCGTTGTCCAACAGGACGGTGACAAGCTGTTGAATAGCCTTCTCATTGCCGCACAGCGAGAGCATTGGCTGCACCGAGCAGGAGAACTGCTTGTCCTGCGTTTGAGCCAAAGCCTGAAAGGAAGCCGCCGTTTCGCTCACCACATCCGAAAGGGAAAATTCGATCATCGTCATTGTTTTGTCTGCCTCTTCCATACGGGCCAAAAGCACCAAGTCATTGGTCAGGCCGGTAAGCCGCTGTGCTTGCTTTTTTATGTCGGACAGCCATTCGTTTTCACCGAATTCCATCTCCAAAATATCCGCATCGGCGCCGATGATGGTGAGAGGGGTTTTGATCTCATGCCCCGCATCGGTAATAAAGCGTTTCTGCTTTTCATAACTCTCGGATACCGGTCGGACGATACGTTGAGAAAGAAGCACGATCAGCGCGACCACGATCACATATCCGGCCAATGCGGTCATAACGCCCGCCTGCAAAAAGTCTCGGAACGCTCCGATGCTCTTGGAGCAATCCAAAAAGATGATCCGTATGTGGCCGTTGGTATAAGTTTTCAGATAGCGATAGTCGTCCACAAATCCCCGCTCGAAATTTCTTTTTACAGCAGCTTCAGCGTATTCTATCGCTTCTTCCACATCGATGCTGGCAACTCGTTTTGTATCTGTTCGGATGACCGCTTTATTGTCCATATTTAAGACAACATAGAAGTACCGTGATTCATGCGGCGTTTCCAAAGTCATACCGGGCGGAGGTTTTGGGCCCTTCATTCCGTCAAAGTCAGGAAAGGCTCCATCATTTTCCGCCAGCAGCAGCAGGATATCATCGGCATCGTTTTTTACATTATTCCAGCTGATGATATTTGCCCCGCCGATGATGATCATCAGCACCAGTAAAAGCGACGCCATTGCGATCAGTATAAATTTGACCTGCAGCTTTTTAATCATGGCTCTTCCTCCAAAGAATATCCGGCATTTCTGGTAGCCCTGATATGGATGTTGGCATGAAGCGCCGCCAGCTTTTTGCGCAGATAAGAGATGTATACCCAAACCACATTCAGCTCTACGTCGCTGTCATACCCCCAAATCTTCTCCAAAAACCGTTCGGTGGAGATGAGGTGCTTTGGATTGGACATGAGAAGCTCCATCATTTGAAACTCTTTGTTTGCCAGCCGAAAACTGCCGGTCGGGGAGGATAACTCAAAATTCGCCCTATCCAGTGAGATATTGCCCAGCATGATTTTTGTATCGGCGGTATGACGTCCTCTGGTCATGGCACGCAGCCGCGCCAAAAGCTCCTTGGTATCAAACGGCTTGGTGAGGTAATCGTTAGCGCCGCTGTCCAGCCCCAACACCTTGTCATCCACCTCCGATCTTGCCGTGAGTATCAAGATCGGAAGCTGGCTTCCCTGCGCCCGCAGCTTTTGCAAAACGGTGATCCCATCCAGCTTTGGCATCATAATATCCAAGATGGCGGCGTCATAGTCTCCGTCCTCCAGATAGGCCAGAGCGTCAGCGCCGTTATAGACCGTTTCTACTGTATAGTTGTTCTTCTGTAAAATGGTGGAAATTGCCCTTGAAAGGGAAACTTCATCTTCAGCCAACAACAGTCTCATAAATCCACCCGCTTTCTTTTGAGTACAATTATATCATATCCGGGCAACTTTAAACAAAAATAAAAATATATGCCCCAAAACAGAGTTTTCCGTTCAAATTTGTTACGGATGTGTGTAATTTCTGAACTTTTTTCAATTCTCAAGTTGAGTTAAGGTTCGCAATTTAGACTGTTGCTCGTAAAGGAGGCCGAGAAAAATGGCATACCAGGCAACATTTAAACGCTACGAACTTAAATATATGCTCACTGCCGAGCAGCAAGAAAAGGTTTTGGAGGCAATGACCCCCTATATGGCGCTGGACGAATATGGCCGCACCGCCATACGCAACATTTATTTTGATACCGATAATTATCGGCTCATCCGCCGCTCCATCGAAAGGCCAAAATATAAAGAAAAGCTGCGTATCCGCAGTTACAGCCAGGCGAAACCTGACAGTCCGGTCTTTGTGGAACTTAAAAAGAAATACAATTCGGTAGTCTACAAGCGGCGGTTGGCGCTGCCGGAGAAAGAGGCAATGGACTGGATCTGCGACGGCTGCCCTCCCGGGCTGCAAAATCAGATCGCCGACGAGATCGACTATTTCTGTGACTATTATCAAACACTGCGCCCCGCAGTATTTCTTTCCTATGAGAGGGAAGCCTATTACGCTTTGGACGGCGGCGATTTTCGCGTTACCTTCGATGACAATATCCTTTGCCGCCAGCAGGAGCTCTCCCTTGAAAAGAAAATTTGGGGAACGCCCCTTCTGCCGGCGGGCAAAGTCCTGATGGAGATCAAATGCTCCGGCGGGATGCCCCTTTGGATGACCCACCTGCTCACACAAGAGCAACTCTACAAAACATCCTTCTCCAAATACGGAGCCGCCTATCAATATATCATTTTACCTGAATATTTAAATCTGAACGGAGGACGCAAATATGCTTAATACATTTTTCAGAGGACTTTTTGATACCGACATGACCAGTGTGATCTCGGTCACCGACTTTATGCTATGTATTGGCTGTGCGCTGCTGCTGGGGCTGATACTGGCTTTTGTCCATATGTTCCGCAGCCGTTACACCAAGAGTTTTGTTTTGACGCTGGCGCTGTTGCCTGCGGTAGTATGCGTGGTCATCATGATGGTCAACGGTAATGTGGGAGCGGGTGTTGCCGTTGCGGGCGCATTCAGCCTTGTACGTTTCCGTTCTGTGCCCGGTACCGCCAAAGAGATCACCATGCTGTTTCTCGCCATGGGTGCGGGGCTGATCGTGGGCATGGGCTATTTGGGTTTCGCCATACTGTTTACCCTCATCATGTGCGCGGCCATCATCCTATATAGCCATCTCGATCTCGGCTCCAATCGCAATGCCGCCATCTACAAGACGCTGCACATCACCATTCCTGAGGATCTGGACTACACCGGTGTCTTTGAGGGTATTCTTAAAAAGTACACCACCGCCTATGAGCTGACCATGGTCAAAACCACCAATATGGGCAGCCTGTTCCGACTCACATACAACCTGACGCTGCGCGACCCTGCCAAGGAAAAAGAGATGATAGATAGGCTCCGCTGCCGAAACGGCAATCTGGAGATCACTGTTTCCAATCAGGAAACCACCACTGCCGGACTATAGAGGAGAGAAAAGATGAAAAAAAGAGAATTAATTGCATGGTGTTTGTCACTGGCTTTGATCTTATCGGGCTGCAGCGGTCAGGAAAGCGGCAGCACCGACAAAAAACTTGAAAACGGTGGATCCCTGTCGGCTGCTTCGTCCGATACGCCTTCTGTCATCAGCAGCTCCGATATGTTCTCCGATCGCGACTTCAAGACCGACTACGATGAGAGCAAGAGCGCCCACATACAGCTCAACGGAGACACCGCCTTCTGCAGCTCGGATGCCGTTCAAATTTCCGGCAGTACCGTGACCATCATCGATGAGGGCAGCTATATCCTTACCGGAACACTGAACAACGGACAGGTGATCGTCAATTCAGAGGATACCGACAAGATACAGCTGGTGCTCAACGGAGTTTCCATCCATAACGAGACCTCGGCGCCCATCTATATCCTTCAGGCGGATAAGGTGTTCATCACCCTGCCGGAGGGAACAGAAAATACCCTTTCCAACGGCGGCAGCTTTGTTGCCATCGATAAAAACAACATCGATGGAACGATCTATTCCAAAGAAGACCTGACCATCAACGGTTCCGGCAGCCTCACCGTAACCTCTCCGGCAGGTCATGGCATCGTATCCAACGATGATCTTGCAGTGACGGGCGGCAGCTTTTCTGTCAGCGCCGCTTCCCACGGACTGGATGCGAACGACGCCATTAAAATCGCCAACGCTTCTATGACTATCTCATCCGGAAAGGACGGGATACATGCCGAAAATTCGGATGACGCAAGCCTTGGATACGTCTATATCGAGAGCGGCAGCTTCGATATCACGGCACAGGGCGACGGCATCAGCGCCGGCTCTGCCATGCAGATCGAGGGCGGCAGCTTTAACATCCTTACCGGCGGCGGCAGTGCCAGCGCACCTGAAATGCAAAGCACCAACACGGGCGGATTTAAAAACCAAATGAGCCAAAGCGTGCTCGCCGGTGAAGAGGATTCCGTCAGCACCAAGGGCATCAAGGCAGGCGCCGGTTTTATCATCAACGGCGGCGAATTTCAGATCGATGCCGCTGATGACGGTATCCACTCCAACGCCTCTTTGACGATAAACGGAGGTTCCTTTACCATTGCCACAGGCGATGATGGATTCCACGCCGATGAAACCCTGACCATTTCAGAAGGTGTCATCTCTATAATCGAAAGCTATGAAGGGCTGGAGGGGCTCAGCATTGACATCACCGGCGGAAAGATATCCATCTATGCCGATGACGATGGTCTAAACGCCGCAGGCGGCGTAGACCAAAGCGGCTTTGGCGGTCGGCATGGAGGCGATATGTTCCGGACAGATACCGGCAGCTATATCAGCATCTCGGGCGGAAGCATCTATATCAACGCCCGCGGAGACGGCATTGACTCGAACGGCAGCTTAGAGGTCACCGGCGGAGATCTGATCCTTTCCGGACCAACACAGGGCGATACCTCCATCCTGGACTACGACTCCTCCGGCTTGATCTTAGGCGGCACCTTTATCGGGACAGGGGCTTCTCAAATGGCTATAAGCTTTGGAACATCCTCTACTCAGGGAGTTATTATGATGAACACCGGAACACAGCCGGCTGGTACGATCATTACTCTTACCGACGCAAACGGAAATATCCTGCTGACCCGTGAAACCGATCAGCAATTCAACTGTGTCCTTCTCAGCCATCCGGATATTGTTAAAGGCTCTTCCTACACACTGCGTGTCGGTGAAACTTCCAACGAGATCACCATGGAAAGTCTGATTTATGGCGGTCGAGGCGGCATGGGCGGCGGAAACATGGGGGTTGGTCAAGGCGGCATGGGTGGCGGCCGAGGCGGTCGCATCGATGCCGATATATCCGGCGCTCCCGCTGATCCCTTTTTTCCAAACGGGATGACCATGCCAGAAAACATGATGGGCGGCGGCCCTGGTGGAATGGATGGCACAAGACCTTTTAGAGCTGACGGGAAATAATATGCCCAACAGAGGAGATATCATGAAAAAAAGAATTTACGCGCTCGTTATGGCACTCATTCTGTCAGCTGGCTGCGGAACCCAAAACAACGCCGCTGTACAAAGCATTGCGCTCTCCACAGATCAGGAGATCTCTTCCAAATCGCAGCTGTCCTCCCCGGAAGGATCTATCTCTGTTCAGGAGGATACCTCCGGTGAGCTTGACGCTTCCGCCGGTATCCTGGTCACCGATGATCTTTCCGAATATGTAAACAACGAGGTGCTGGTCGGATACGCAAATGGCAATTTTGAGATACACACCTTTGAGGATGAAGCGGCGCTTTCAGCGGGACTGGCGGAGCTTTCTCAGGATACAACAGTCATTCTGATACAGCCCAACTATTCTTATGACAACGACTCTCTTTCTACCGATGATGCGCTTTCCTCGCAGCAGTGGGCACTTTACAACAACGGCAGTTTTGAGATGCAGGAAGAAGAGAACCGATTCCCTGTCTACGAGAGACCCTTTGATACCCCCACAGCCCCCGGTCAGTGGAGAAGGCCGAATGATTTCGGGCAGCCTGGCGGCATAGGCAAAGGAGTGCGGACAAGGGCCTTTTATCCTACACTATCCGGCCAGTCTGTTTCTGCCGAAGCAGGAGTCGATATCAATATTGAAGACGCGTGGGACATCTATGACGGCGGCAACCGCGAGGTGATCGTCGCGCTTATTGATACCGGCATCGACTATAACCACGAGGATCTTTCGGAGGCAATATGGATCAATACAGATGAAATTGCCAACAACGGCATAGATGATGACGGAAACGGCTATATCGATGATATATATGGCTGGAATTTCTACAGCAATAACAACCGAGTCTATATCAGCAGCTCGGACGACAGCCACGGCACCCACGGGGCCGGAACCATTGCGGCATCTATCGGAAATAACACCGGCATCGCCGGTATCGTCAACAGTGACAATGTGAAAATAATGGCTCTGAAAGCACTGGGCGGTTCCGGTGGAAGCGGTTCCACCCTGTCGGTCATACAGGCCATCCGGTACGCCGAAAAGAACGGGGCTTCCATCTGCAATCTAAGTCTGGGCAGCACCACCAATGACCGCGCACTCTATCAGACTATGGCAAACTCCTCTATGCTGTTTGTGGTTGCGGCGGGAAACGAGCAGTCCGATAATGATTCCACACCCTCCTATCCGGCATCCTATGATCTGGATAACATCATTTCGGTGGCTAACCTCAACTACAACGGTGAACTTCACTATAGCTCCAACTACGGAGCGTCCGGTGTCGATCTGGCTGCACCGGGCAGCTATATCCTCAGCACCACCCCCAACAACGGATACAGCTATATGACCGGAACTTCAATGGCGGCTCCAATGGTCACCGGCGCGGCGGCGATGGTCTACTCTTATCATGACGATATTACACTTTCCGATGTCAAAGAGATACTGCTTTGCTCAGTTGCAAAGCTGGATACCCTGTCCGACAGTGTTGCCACCGGCGGAATGCTGGATCTTGGCGCGGCGATGCGCTATGATATCGATGACCTTTCCGGCGAGAGGTGGGATGCTCCTGTTTATGATGGCAGCGGCAGCGCTCCCGAGATCACAACCGATATCAGCACACAGCAAAACCGCTCTTATTTGGTGGTGCAGATCATCGACCCGGATGACGACCTGTATGTGACCGCCTACGCATCCGGAGAGCTTGCTGCCGAACAGTTTGCAAACGGCAGAGCGGGAAAAACATTCTCGTTGAGCAATGATGGAAAGGCAGCCTTTTCGATCAGCAGCGCGGGGACCTATACCTTCTATGCGATGGACCTTGCGGGGAACGAAACGGTGAAGGTAGTCACAGTGGAGTCGAACGGCAGAGAAGATAACGCCACGGAGCATCACCCCGGTCAGGGACAAATGCCCGCCACGCCGGGAAACGGGCAGATGCAGCCGGGAGACGCGGGAATGCCGGACGGCGGTATGCGGCATGGACAGCCGCAGGCTGCACCGAATGGAAAGAGGGGCAGATAAAAAGTCCTTCAAATGATCAGCATATAAACAGAGCAGAAGCAAAACCGCTGAAATATCTGTTGCTTCAGCATCAAGCCCTGCCGCGCTTGATCATCAAAAAAGAGTGGCGCATACCATTTTCGATCTTTTCCGTGCCGTTGTTTTCAGTTGAAAATGATCCCAAACAGAGCTATTATTATAATAGAAGTTTTTACTGAGTATCTACCGTTTGAAAGGGGTATCTATGTGGCTGATGTAAAAAGGATCGAACGTGATATAGAGGCACTGTATAAAATATCCTCCCCCTGTGAAGAAGGCTGCACCCGCCTCAGCTACACTCCCGCTTACCGCGAGGGCGTCGACTATCTGAAGCGCGTAATGCTTGAAGCCGGCATGGAGGTGCGCGAGGATAACCTTGGCACTGTTTACGGTTTGGTAAAGGGCAGCGATCCCGATGCACCCAAAATAGTTTCCGGTTCTCATCTTGACACCGTCCGCTGCGCAGGCGCGTTTGACGGTCCCGCCGGTATCGTTTGTTCCCTTGAGGCCGCCCGCATGCTCATCGAAAGCGGAGAGCCGATGAAAAGCAGCTTTGAAGTCGTCGCCACCATCATGGAGGACGGCGGTCGCTACCCGGGCACCACCGGGAGCAGATTTATGGTCGGCATATACGGCGATGAGGACCTCCACCGCCTTAAAGATGACGAGGGTATGCCGCTTATCGAAGCCATGAAGCAATATGGTCTCTCCGGCAGCATCGACGGCGTCTGCCGCCGCCCCGAAGAAGCCAAGGCGTTTCTCGAGCTTCATATGGAGCAGAACACCAAGCTCCAGTCCACAAATACCGATATCGGCGTGGTTCGCAGCATCTGCGGCAACGCGTGGTTCAGACTCACCGTAAGAGGCAGATCCAGCCATCCCGCCATCGACCACAGCGAGCGAAATGACGCCGGCTTCGCATCTATACGCCTGCTTGCCAACCTCGAAGAAAAGATCACAAAGGATCTCCCCGGAAAAATAACGGTAAACTGCGGTCAGATGGCGCTGCATCCCGGAGCAGTCAATGCCGTTCCCTCCCGCGCCGTTTTTACGGTGGATTTTCGCTCATTCGATCAAAGCCGTATCCAAGAGATGACCGATTTTCTCCACGAGGAGGCAAAACGCATCGAACAACAATACCGCGTCACCGTTGAGGTCGACTACCTCAAGGGGACCGCTCCGGTAGATAACAGCGAAAACGTTATTGCCGCGTTTGAAAAAGCGTGTGATTCGCTCGGCTACAGCCATATGCCGCTAAATTCCGGCGCCGGCCACGACACCATGTTTCTGCGCCGCATCTGGGATGCAGGACTCATCTTTATCCCCAGCTACAACGGCGGAGTCACCCACTGCCCCGATGAATTCACCGATTACGAAAATCTTGCCAAGGGCGCGGATGTGATCCTTCAGGCGGCGCGCATCATCGACGAAGAAAAGTGATAAAAACCACCGAATGCTTGTCAGGCATTCGGTGGTTTTTGATCTCAGTATAAAAAATCTGACGGTGATCATCCCAGCGTTATAAACGCATATCTTGCAACAAATATCAGCGCAACGGCAACGGTAAGCGGTTTTATCTTGCGTGCCTTGCCGGTAAGCAGCAGTATCAGGCAATGGGTTATCAATCCCAAAGCGATGCCGTTGGCGATGGAATAGGTAAACGGCATGAAAACAATGGTGCAGAACGCGGGCATTGCCTTTTCCATATTGTTAAGGTCAACATCCTTGACGTTGCTGAGCATAAGGATGCCCACAAAAATCAAGGCAGGCGCAGTTGCGGCGCTGGGTATTATACCTACAACAGGAGCCAAAACAAGCGATGCCAAAAACAGCACGGAAGTTGTCAAGCTGGTAAGGCCGGTGCGTCCGCCTACCGCTATTCCTGCGCTGGATTCAACAACGGTGGTAACAGTGGAAGTTCCCAGCACGGCACCTGCCGCGGTGGAGATGGCATCCGACATAAGAGCCTGCTTCATGCCGGGTATCTCGCCGTCTTCGTCGACCATGCCGCTCTGTCTGGCTGCGCCCACAAGGGTTCCGATACTGTCGAACATATTTACGAGCGAAAAGCTGATGACCAGCATCACAACCGCAAAAACGCTGTCCGCAAGATCAGGACCGTTTAACAATCCGGCAAAATCAAGATTGAAGAAAGACACCTCAAAGAAATCTGCGAACTTGCCGCCGATATCAAAGCTCAAACCCTCGAAAGAGGTCACACCGAGGGGAATACCCACAATAGTCGCTATAATAATGCCGATGAAAATAGAGCCGCGAACCTTTTTGATATGCAGCACACCGATAGCTATCAGGCCAATCAGCGCGACCAACGCTCCGCAAAGGCCGGTGAGATCTGCGCCCGGGGTGCGCCACTGAGAGAAGTCTACGAGGCTTACCAGAGTAGCTTCATTGCTTACTACAAGGCCGCTGTTTTTCAGTCCGATAATGGTGATAAAAAGTCCGACACCCGGGGTAACGGCATTAATGACCGAGTCCGGTATAGCTCTGATAATAGCCTCGCGCAGTCCTATCATTGTGATAACAATAAACAAAACGCCCGAAACAAATACCACTACCAGCGACTGAGAATAGGTATATCCCATAGCCAGCACAACGGTATAGGCAAAAAAAGCATTGAGTCCCATGCCGGGCGCCTGAACAAACGGCACCTTGGCATAAAGCGCACAAAGGATAGTTCCGACAAACGACGCCACACATGTGCCGATAAATACGCCGTTGGATATTCTGCCCGCCATCTCCATATCGCCCATTATCTCATACGGGTGAGACAGTATCTGCGGATTGAGAATAAGAATGTAGGCAACAGTTACGAAAGTTGTAATGCCCGCCAATACCTCCGTACGCACGGTGGTATTGTTTTCATCCAGCTTAAAAAAGGAGCTCAGTTTCTCGCAAAATTGATTCAACATGGAGTTGACCTTCCTTATGTATAATTATAGAAATTATAATATGATACTGTAATATTTGCAAGAATTTTGGCGCATAGCTATCCTATCAACAAAATTTGTATAAATAAAAATCCTAAACAGCAAATGCCGCTTAGGATTTTTGGTGGGAGCGGATGGATTCGAACCATCGTAGTCGTCAGACAACAGATTTACAGTCTGCCCCCTTTGGCCGCTCGGGAACACTCCCATATATTATCAAGTTTTTGTTTGGTGGAGCTGGTGGACGGACTTGAACCCCCGACCTGCTGATTACAAATCAGCTGCTCTACCGACTGAGCTACACCAGCATAGCAAGTGATTGACAGCAAGGATTAGTTTATCAGAACATCGGCCAAATGTCAATACCTTTTTGCAAGAAATTTGATATTTTTGCAGTTTCTCATTTGGATTGACAATAGATATCCACTAAGTTATAATGTTTAAGTATTATCGGGGTGTAGCGCAGTTGGTAGCGCGCCTGCTTTGGGAGCATGCAGCCGAATTTTCAGGTATTTTCGCATTTCCAGAGCAATGCCCAACAAACCGCTTGAAACCGCCACTTTAGGCATAGCAGTTTCGGAACAGTTTTTCGCAAAATCTCAGCAAGACCCATGTTTGACCCATACGGGAAAAATTTCATGAAAATCGGGGTGTGGCGCAGTTGGTAGCGCGCGAAGTTTGGGACTTCGATGCCGCAGGTTCGAATCCTGTCACTCCGACCACCTTCATCAGAAAAACCGCATGAGAATGCGGTTTTTCTGCTTTCTGTGGTTCGGACTACAAGCCATTAGTATTTACGTTTCAGTCTGTTGCTTGCAATCTACACAAATACATATTACCATAAGATTGAATAATCGTAAGGGAGCATGAGTTTCACATGGAAATCGAAGGAAAATGTAAAGTCCTATCAGCTACTTTTCAAGAAGAAAAGGGATTCTTAGGCGGTCCACACAAAATTGAATTTAATATATGTCACCCATCATCAATACATGTTCTAATCGAGCAGATTGGTGTACGCAAAATTACAATAATTTCCGAGAGCGAAATCACCGTAAAAGAGCTATATAAAATCTTTTCCAGAGTGGAAAAACTATTGATGCTTTTTGATGGAAAGTTTTTTCCGTTGCTTGAGCTTACATTTTCAGATTCTGACTCAACTGCACAAGAGCAGCTAATGTCTTATGCACATCATTGTCTCAACCAACGATTATCGTATTACAGATCATCTGATTTCTGCCTTTGCGCAAAAAATAAACTAGTCAGCTTTGAAAAGGTTATCGACGCAGATCTGTTCCAAAAATGGGATGCCCTTATTGACGAATTAGATGTTGTACACCAAGTTTTCCTCTATGCGTTATGTGATAATGGGCAACCGGTAGACATCAAATGTGCTTTTCTAATTGAATTGGCCGAACCACTCATAGAAATTATAAAACTAAAAAAACACTATTTTTCATCGCTTGACCCAGAAGATAGAAAGACAACTCTAAAAAACTGTCTCGATGCGATCATTACAAAATATGGTGAAGATATTTTTCAAGAAGAACTCCTTAAAAACCCTAGTAAATTCCTTCAAGTGCTGGTAAATAGCAGAGTGCGGATTATGCATATCAAACGTAACCAAAAAGGATATTATTTTAATGCTGTGGAGTCCGTAGCCTATTCCGCAAAAATATATCTGATGTATAGGCGTATTATTTTTGAACTCTTAAATATTAATGAATCTGAATATCTTGACAATCTGCACAACAGCGTTCGGTATTGGAATCAATGGAATGATGTAGTAAAAAGGTTTTTAAACAAACTCAATTGAACAGAGGAGAGATGCATATCAGTGAACACATGGCTTGCAAATTTATACCACAGTTGCTCTACAACGTGTGTTTCTATCAATCTTCATCCCCTGTGTAGCTTCTATGTGTATCTGTTATTCAAAGGATATTTCTCTGAAATGCTCTTTTAAGGTTTCGTATTCTTGATTAATGCCCTCAAAAAAATGCTGTGCAACCTTCATGCAGTTTTCATAGTATGACTCTGTATCAGAATATGGAGAAAAAGCTTGCCAGCCTTCTTTGTCTGGTATCTGGTAAAGAATATAACTGTTAAACATTTCGTTGTTGTGTTCTAATAATTCTGGGGTTCTTTCAATTTCCAAATCAATTGATATTTTGAGTTCAAAAAGTAAATCCTTTATGTTTCCCCAAAAGCCTTTATAGATTTGTGCGACGCCAACAAGATATTCAATTAGACACATTGAAAGTGAAATGCGAAAATTATCTTTATATTTCCCCTTGATTTGCTTATGGAGTTTTTCTAATTCTGTACGAACATTTTTATTTGATTTAAAATGTGGCGTATTCAGAATTTGTGCCGTATCAAAACAGCAGAATCCATCATTGACACTAACCGGTAGATGATTGTGCTGAGCGAAGTTTCTCAAATCATAAAAGAATCGGTAAGAAAAATTACTATCATACACCATAGAGAGAACACATTTTTTATAAACAATATATTGATCTGTTTTTTCTCCATAAGTGTTTTTCACACAATTATCTGTAGAATCTACCAATGATCTGCCTGCACTCAGGATATTCATTATATAAGCATTTACGGCAATAAAATTCGAATGATCACTTTTGAAATTATCCCTTCTGACAACGCAATCATCACTGCCCAGCTCGTAATTTATAAAGAATTGTTCAATATTAAATTGGAGGATATCATACAATTGGTTTATCTCCTGTAAATAACGGTTCAGTTCCACATAACGACAAATAATATTGTACAATTCATCACTTAATTTGGGGACGGTTGCTTCTTCGCTTTTCTTGAGCACTACAAACTTCTCGGTATCCAAACCAATCCCTCCTAGCAACAAATAATCCCTTTTCGTATATCAATCAACAATATTCTCTGTTCCGCGTCCATGCGGATATTTTAAAATCTATTCTAATGTATTTCTAAAAGTGTATCATATTGCTTTGATTTCTCCAACAGCCATTCTCAACTATGTCGAATGGCTGTTGAAAAGATCGCTCATAAACTCTGCTCCACAAACGCCCCCAGCTTATCCGCCGCATCCATCTGCATCTTTCTTGTGGCATGGGTGTAAGTATCCAGTGTGAACCCGGCACTGTAATGGCCCAGCATCCCCGACAGCGTTTTGATGTCGACCCCACTGTTTATGGCTAGGGTTGCAAATGTGTGCCGCAGATCATGAAAGCGAATATCCTGTATACCTGCCCGTTTCAGAATCTTTTTGTGGATGCGACCCACGGCGTCGGGGTGATACATCCCTCCTGTCACCGGCGACGGGAACATATATGGGTTGTCGGGATGCTTCTCGTGTTCCTCTATCAGCAGATCCACCGTTTTCTGTGGGATGACGATGGTGCGAATCGAGTTCTCTGTCTTTGGTCGGCTCACCTTGAGCTCCCCCTTGAAGGCGTTGACCTGCTTGCTCACCGAGATGGTTCTGTTCTTGATATCCAAGTCAGCCCAGAGAAGAGCGAGAAGCTCTCCTCGCCGCAGACCACTTGTCAGCTCCAGATAGAACATGGGCAGTACACCATGATTCTCAGCTTCTTTGAGATAGGCGCGCACCTGTTCAGGAGGGATGACCTTCATCTCTTTCTTCTCTAGTTTGGGAATCTTGCAGTCGTTGGTGGGGTTCTTGGTAAGCAGACCTTCCCGCACCGCCTGATCCAGACAGCCATGCAACACCATATGCATCCCTCGAACCAGTCGGTTGGATACACTCAGGTCTTTCATATCTTTGTATCGCTGTACTCTGCCGGAGGTTTTGGTTTCGTTATACATCTTCTGGATGTCAAGCGGTGTCAGCTTGTTGAGCTTTATATCTCCGATGTGAGGGATGATGTGGTTCTCGATGTAGTTACGATAATTCTCAGCACTAGCCTCTCGAAGGGAAGGCTTGGAATAGGTTTCAAACCATAGCCGCATCCATTCCACCACTGTGTACTGACCCGAGCGGATGATATCCAACCCCTGGGTTTCTTCCATCGCTTTTTTGAGCTTTTCTTTGACCTCCGCCTGTGTCTTGCCCAGGACGTTTTTGAATATCTGCTTGCCGGTTTCGGGATCGTAAGCGGCAGTAAAGCGACCTTCCCATCTGCCGTCCTTTCTCTTTCGGATGCTACCCTCACCGTTGGCTCTGCGTTTTGCCATCCGACCACTCCTTTCTTTGACTTTTTGTAACCAAAACAAATACCACAAACAGTTTTGAAAGTCTATCGCTTTTCCGAAACTTTTTCTTCGACCCACCGAATGAATTTATCCTTGGGGATGACGATCCTTGACCCAATGGTGATAGTCGGGAATCCTTCGCTTCGTGCCAACTCATAGGCGCTTGCTCGACCGATGCCCAGCACATCCGCCACCTGCGGGACTGAAAGCATCAGCGGCAGTTCTTCGTAGGATTTATATTTCGCTTCATTCATAGTTGTCCTTTCCGCCTCCCGACGGGGAGGCTTTTACCTTGTTGTACTTCGTATTGTTTATATACTTCCCCTACATTTCCTGCAGGGGTGGTCTGCATCAGCGTAACAGATTTATCTTCTGGTTTTTATGGCCTGGTAGGTCGGGTTTGACACTTGAAACAAAAAAGACGACCGATCTGACTAAGTGTTAGCCAGG
>CAZSEO010000025.1:0-33182 GCA_964605985.1 uncultured Oscillospiraceae bacterium
TGACCGACAAGATCGAGGCTGGGCTTGAGAGTTTCGGCGCCGGGCTGCCACTTGGCGGGGCAGACTTCATCGCCGTGTTCATATACGAATTGGCATGCCTGAAGCTTGCGGAACAGCTCATCGGCGTTGCGGCCCACGTTGCCTGCGCTGACTTCGTAGGATACTATTTTGCCCTCGGGATTTACGATAAAGCTGCCGCGCTCTGCGAGTCCGTCGGATTCGATAAGAACTTCGAAATCTCTCGAAAGTGCGTGGGTGGGGTCTGCCAGCATGGGATAAGCGATCTTTTTGATACGGTCAGAAGCATCGTGCCATGCCTTGTGAACAAAGTGGGTATCGGTGGAAACCGAATAGATCTCACAATCGGCTGCCTGGAACTTATCGTAGATGTTTGCGAGATCCTCAAGCTCGGTGGGGCAAACAAAGGTGAAATCCGCGGGGTAGAAGAAAAATACGCTCCACTTGCCGAGAATATCTTCTTTGCTGATAGTTTTGAAGCTGTTATTTACATAAGCCTGAACCGAAAAATTGTTGACTTCCTTGTTGATCATAGACATAGTTTTAATCTCCTTTATATTGAATTTGAATTTTGAACGTGTATGTTTTTAGTTTGTGAGGTAAGAATATCATATATTCGCCCTCTTGTCAATAATAATAATCGTTATTATTAAGGAATAATTTGTAAATATTTTATGAATGAAAAAGCGGCCCTCACCTTTTCGATGAGAGCCGCTTTTGAGCGTTTATTAAGTTGTTTCAAGTTCGTGTCTTTTGATATCGCGGGAAACGCGGATTATAATAGGTATTGTGATGAGCAGCATGAGAGTATCTGCAATTGCCTGCACCGATACGATCCCTAAAGCGCCGAACAAAGGCGGCAGGATAAACACCAGCGGGATAAAGCAATGTCCCTGTCTGCCTGTGGAAAGGATGACCGCTTCTTTTGCTCTGCCGAGGCTGGAGCAGAGCATATTGACTACCGAACACCATGCGTGGGGCGGCAGCGCGATAGACTGAAGCCTGAGACAAAGCTTGCCGAGCTCGAGCATTTCGGGATTATTTTCAGAATTGAAGATATTGATTATCGGGCCTGCCCAGATAAACATTATAAGACCAGATACAGCCGCAGCGGTAACGCAGACCATGGTGCTGAAACGGTAGCTTTCACGGACACGGGCATATTTTTTTGCGCCCCAGTTGTAGCCTGCAACCGGCTGAAATCCTGTGCTGAAGCCAAGGATGGTAAAGAAGGGCAGGTTCATTATGCGGGTGGTGGCGGTTATTGCGGCGAGGCAGGAATCGGATATCTGACCCGCGGCGCGGTTGAGCAGCATAGCGGCAATTATTGCAAACGCCGAACGGAACAGCGAGGAGGAGCCGACCGAGACAACTTCGCGTATGCTGGTCATCTCATAGTGTATTTTTTTGATGGAGATGGAAACCAGCGTCTTTTTGCGTATGTAGGGGGAGATAAGGATGCAGAAGGTGACTATTTTAGAAAGTGCGGTAGCCATCGAAGCGCCTGCAACACCGAGGTCAAACACAAAGATGAAGATGGGGTCGAGGATACAGTTTAATATTCCGCCGAATGTCATGCCGACCATCGAGCGCACCGAGCTTCCCTCTGCCCTGAGCACCTGGTTCATAACAAAGTTGCATGCCATGAACGGGGCTGCATAAAGAATATAGCTTGCATACTGAATACTGTATGCTTCGCAGGAATCGGTAGCGCCAAGCAGGCGGACCAGCGGTTTCATAAAGGTAAATCCGAGTATGGCTATTATAAGTCCGGTGATGAAGGCGGTGAAAAAGGCAGTAGAGAGGACCTCATCCGCTTTTTCTTTTTTGCCCATTCCGAGAAGGCGGGAAACGTAGCTTGCCGAACCCACTGCGTAAAGCGATCCTGCCATCATTATCATTTGATCGAGCGAGGAGTTTACGCCTACCGCGGCAACAGCCGAAAGCCCGAGAAAATTGACGAAAAAAGTATCGGCAAGGTTATAAATAGTGGTTATCAGCATTGAGATAACTGACGGGACAGCCATTTTTACCACCAGCGGAGGTATTGGCATGCTGCCCAGCATATTCTCTCGTTTCAATTGTTTTTCATCCTTCACGATGACTATCCCTCCCGTAGATCACAAATAACGGATATAGCTGTCAAACATATTAAGTATAGTTGTTTTTGCGGCATTATACAAGATGGGTCATCTCTACTTTCGTTTTAAAATAACAGAGATTTTGATAGTGTAAACATCAGTATTATAAAAATTGATAAACTGTTAAATTGACATTATATATGACCGGAATTATACTTTATAGGTATGATGTATTGAAGATTTAAGGAAGTGAAGACATATGGCGGCGTTATCTGCCAAAACCGATCCCAGGGAAATATTTGAAAATATGGCGGTGCCGTCGGCGCTTGCGAAGATGGCTTTGCCCAGTATCGCCAGCCAGCTGGTAACTCTTATATATAATATCGCCGATACATGGTTTATCGGACAGACCAATAACCCATATATGGTGGCGGCTTCTTCTATCGTTCTGACCATATTTATAATGAACGTTTCGATATCCAATCTGTTCGGAGTCGGCGGCGGAACGCTGATGGTTCGTTTGATGGGCAGCAAACGTGAGGATGAGGCGAGAAAGGTAGCTTCGCTTAGCCTTGTTATGGCGGCCGGAGCTTCACTTTTGTTTTCGCTGCTTTGCCTGATTTTTATGGATCCGCTGCTGCGTCAGCTCGGAGCGAGCAGCAATACCATCGGATACGCAAAGCAATATCTTTTCTTTGTAGTGGTCATCGGTGCTATGCCTACCGTTCTTTCGAGCGTGATGAGCACTATGGTGAGAAATGCAGGCTATTCCAAGGAGGCCGGGTTTGGCCTTAGCATGGGCGGGATACTTAATGTTATCCTCGACCCCATCTTTATGTTCGTGCTGCTGCCGGATGGGTATCAGGTAATGGGTGCTGCCATTGCGACTATGCTTTCTAATGTGGCTGCTCTGATATATTTTATCATTATCTATAAAAAACTGGTCGGAAGGAGCGTGCTCGAGCTGCCGAAGAGGATAGAGCGGATAGAGAAGGCGTCGCTGCGTTCTATGCTTTCGGTAGGCGTTCCCGCTGCGTCGAGCATTTTTCTTTACGATCTGACCAGCATGGTCATAAACAAGCTTTCTTCGGGACACGGTGATATAGAGCTTGCTGCGATCGGTATAGTTCTCAAGGTAGAAAGATTGCCGATAAATGTTGGCATCGGTATATGCCTCGGTATGGTGCCGCTGGCTGCCTATAACTACGCGGCCAAAAATTATAAGAGGATGTACAGCTTCTTTTCGGCGGGACGCATGGCTGGTCTTGCCGTTTGCGTATTCAGCGTGGCGATGTACAGTTTTTTTGCCCCTTATATAGTCAAGGCGTTTATTATGGATGCCGACACAGTCAGATTCGGCACCGAATTTCTCAGAGCAAGATGCTTTGCCACTCCGTTTATGTTCCTCAGCTTTCATATGGTGCATTTTATGCAGTCGATAAACAGAGGTAAGGTATCATTTCAGCTTGCCGTTATACGCCAGCTGTGCCTAAACATTCCGATATTGTTTATAATGGAACATATAATGGGAATGAGCGGCATAGTTTGGACGCAGGCAATAGCCGATTTTTTAAACGTGATCGCTTCTTATATCCTTTATTTCAGGACGATGAGGAATCTTGGCATAAGTGTAAAAACGACCGTCTGAGAAAGACGGTCGTTTTTCTGTGCGGATCATTCTGCGAAGCTGCTTTTTATATCAAAGGCATGGCATAACGGACCACTTCCGCTGCCGAGATCAAGCCGGGCGGATAAAGCCCCCGATATGTAGGATTTTGCGTTTTCTACCGACTGCATCAGCCCAAGGCCCTTGGCAAGGTTTGAAGCTATCGCGGAGGAAAGTGTGCACCCTGTGCCGTGGGTGTTGGGGTTATCTATATGCTTGCCGTAAAGCCAATGCGCTTCGCCGTCTTTATATAGCAGGTCGTTGGCGTTGTTTACCGAGTGGCCGCCTTTGCAGAGAACGGCGCAGCCGTAAAGCTCGCTTATCTTTTTTGCCGCAGTCAGCATATCATCGGCGTCGGTTATCCACATATCGGCAAGTATCTCCGCCTCGGGAATGTTTGGAGTGCAAAGCTCGGCGAGTGGCAGAAGCCCGGTTTTAAGGGAGGTCAGCGCTTCGCTTTGAAGCAGCCTTGAGTCGCTGGTGGAAACCATGACCGGATCAACGACAATATGTTCGGCGCGGTAATGCCTGAGCCGTTCCGATATCACTTCGATAAGAGGGGCGGAGGAGACCATGCCTATTTTGACGGCATCCGGAAAGATATCGGTGAAGATGCAGTTGAGCTGCTGTGTAAGAAAATCGGGGGCTACCTCTGCTATGCCGAAAACCCCGAGGGTGTTTTGCGCCGTGAGGGCGGTGACAGCGCTCATGGCGTATACATTATGGGCTGTCATGGTTTTGATGTCGGCCTGAATGCCGGCGCCTCCGCTGCAGTCGCTGCCTGCAATGGTCAATGCTGTTTTCATGTTATTTGCTCCTTTCGGTTTAGCATCGTTTTATAACGCGGCGCAAGGTGGTGCCCCCAATGCGCCGCAAGGCATTAAAGGCTTTGAGCGAGCTTTAAAAGCCGTTTGGTCGCCTCACCTGGGTCATCGGCGGCAAAAATTGCCGAAACAACGGCTACGCCATCGATGCCGCTGCCGCAAAGCTTGGAGATGTTTTTTTCATTTATTCCGCCTATCGCCACGACAGGGATATCCACCGATCCGGCTATCTCTTTAAGGCGCTCGACTGTCATATTGCGTGCATTTTTCTTGGTGGAGGTTCCGAAGACCGCGCCGACGCCGATATAATCGGCACCTGCGTTTTGGGCGGCAAGAGCTTCTTCCACCGTTGCTGCCGAGATTCCGAGTATTTTATCCGCGCCGATGATGGAACGGATATCTCTGCCTTTGATATCCGACTGGCCGATATGCACGCCGTCGGCATTTATTTTGACGGCTATCTCAACGCTGTCGTTGACGACAAAAGGAACACAATATTTTTCACACAGCTCTTTGAGGATGGAAGCTTCTTTTTCGAACTCGTCAGACGGCAGCTCCTTTTCACGTATCTGCAGAAAGGTGGCGCCGTTTTGGAGCACCTTTTCAACCACGCCGGAAAGGGTATTGCCATCTTTGAGACGGCTGCGGTCGGTAACTGCGTAAAGAAGCATCGATTTTCTTATTTCATCTGCGGTATATTTCATATCTTGCTCTCTCCTTGCATTGTTGTTCGGTCATGGTAAATATCGAATCGATGAGGTCGTTGCGGAAGGTGGCGTTTCCGGTGCCGCTTGTAAGCATTTTATGCTCGGCCAGCTCGCCTGCTATGCCCATCACGGTCACGGCGGAGCAGGAGGCTTCAAAGGGATCGGCAGGGATCGCGCCGCAAAAGCCGCCGATAAGGGTGGTGAGCATACAGCCGCTTCCGGTTATTTTTGACATGGTGGGGCAGCCGTTGGATATCAAAACGGTTCGGTTTCCGTCGGTGACTATATCGGTCGCGCCCGAAACGGCTATGACCGAACCTGTTTTTTGGGCGAGTTCGCAGGCGAGACCGATCATTTTATCGAGAGTTTGGGCGGTTATCTCGTCCTCTTTGCTGACATCAACTCCGCTGCCGCCTGCGCCGCCGCCGGCAACGGCCTTTATCTCAGAGGCGTTGCCGCGTATGACTGAAAATTTGATTTCGGCAAGCAGCTTTTGTGAAATTTCCCGCCGCAGCGAGGTGACGCCGGCGGCCACCGGATCCAAGATCACCGGTATCCTAAGCTCGTTAGCCCTCCTGCCTGCCAATATCATCGAATCGCAGTATTCGATAGCTCCCATGTTGCAGACGAGCGCATTTGCTTTGGCGACTGCTTCTTCCACTTCGCGGATATCTTTAGTCATGGTGGGGGAGGCGCCTGAGGAGAGCAGTATATTGGCACAGTCGTTTACCGTGACGAAGTTGGTGATGCACTGGACCAGCGGTTGGCTTTCTCTTACAAGCTCGAGCGATTCATATATTTTCATCGGTTTTTCCCATCTGCTCCAGCATATGCTTTAAAGCTCCGCTGCGCTTCATCATAAGCAAAACGGCAATGCCCATTGCCGCTCCCATCATTGCGGAGGAAATGTAGAAAGGAACATAGTAATACCACCGCTGAGCATCAAGGCCGTAGAATATACGCATGAGCGGATATGCGGTCAATGCGCCGATGATGCCGGTGCCTATTACCTCACCTGTAAAGAGCAGAATAAAGCTTTTGGTTTTGCGGTATAAAAGCCCGCCCAAAACGGGGCCGAATATCGCGCCGACTATTGCCTGAATGGTGCGCCCGCTCATCATTCGCATTATGCCGCAGAGAAAGGCGGAGGCGCAGCCATACCATGGGCCGAGGAACACAGCGGCTATAACGTCGACAAAATGCTGGAAGGGAGCCATTGCGGGAAAATATACAAAGGTGCATAAAACAAAGGACAGCGCGGCCAGCATGGCAGTGAGGGTGAGTTTTTTGGTGTATGAGCGATTCATGCGTCTGTCCCCTCTCTGTGTTTGGCGGTTTTTTGCTCGATGGTGAGAACTCCGGCGGGACAGTAGTTGATTTTTACATAGGTCATTACGCCGGGGGCGCCCGCCTTTACCGCTATCTCGGAGCAGCCCTTGACGATTTCCATAAGGGCAGCAAAATCACCCTCAACGGCAGTTTCAAAGGAGCCGACCTCGGTTTTAAGGTTGAATGATTTAATGTAGCCGATGACCTCATCGACTATACGGATGGTTTCTTCGTTTGTTGCCACCTTGGGCAATACCTGAACAGCAATGCTTGAATCCATGCTTTTTCCTCCTTGTTTTTCAAGAGAGCCAAAAAATAAACCGCGGATGCCAATTTCGGTATCCGCGGCTTTTATATAAACGCACGCCTTATCGTCCCTACGTTGGCATTATCCAAATCAGGTAAGGTCGAGGGAATATACCCTCCTCTCAGCCTGCTTGATGCAAGCTCCCTTGATGTGAGTTTTAAGTTTTCTGTATCCTGCATTTGGGCAGGTCGGTCGAGACTTTATGGCCTCCTCTCACGCCGGAACACGGCTTCCCATCGCTTTATTCAGGTACAGGGCGCTCCCCCTCTGCCTGCCGCGCTGATGCGCGGATCAGTTACCACTTCCTTTCAAAATAAAACAGAGGCACCCGAAACGGATGCCTCACATAAAACAAGCTATGACTTCCTACGTCGGCATTATCCGAATCAGGTTAAAGGGTCGAAGTTATTTAACTTCCTCTCAGCCTGTTTTACAAGCTCCCCTGTTGTTGCTTTAAGTATAGTTTTTAAATCTAAGGTTGTCAATAGGTTAGTATTCCAGCCATACGCCCTTGTTTTGTTCGAGGGCGCGGCGATAGAGCCTGACCGCTATCGCTATATCAAGAACACCCATGCCGACCGGCTTGTAATAGCAGAATTCCTCGTCGCTTTCTCTGCCGGCCTTATCGCCGTTGATTATCTGACCTATCTCGGTGGCGTAAATTTTGCTGTCATCGAATCTGCCTGCCAGCGCGTCACGCGCCATATAGCATACCGGGCGGTGAAGTACCTGCTCCCAGGAATCGCAGACTATTTTGTCGGCCTTTTTGTAAAGCTCGGGGTGGTCAAGTCCTCCCACGCAGATATGAAGGTTACCGGGGTGAGCTGCGGCGATATCAACTACCGGCCCGGGGGCGCTGGTGGCGTTGACGGTGATATCCGGAACGCGGTTGCACTGAGAATATTCGGTTATGGGGGTGATGGTGATGCCGAGCTTTTCTCCCATTGTTTTTGCAAACTTTTCGCCTGCCGCGGGAGATATATCGACAACGTAGAAATATTTAAGGTTGGGGCAGGCTGCATAAATAGCCTCAAGCTGCAGGCTGTTCTGATAGCCTGCGCCGACTAAAAGCAGCGTTTCCGCATTCTTTTTGGAGAGATATTTTGCAGCAACACCGCCGGAGGCACCGGTTCTCATCGCGCTTATCTCAGCTCCGCTGAGCACGCAGACCGGGAATTTTGTATCGGGGTCGTTGAGGATGACAAGGGCGCTGGCGCGGGGCATGCCCTTTTCAAGGTTGAGCGGATTGCTGCCTATCCACTTGATGCCTGCGATATCAAATCTTCCGCCAAGATAGCTTGGCATAGCGTTTATTCTGCCCTTGACCGACTCCTCTTCGATAGATTTGCCAAAGCCCATCGCTATCTTTCCGGGGATTATGCAATCGCCGGTATGTACCAGTCTGAGCGCTTCCTCAACATCTGCGAGTGCAAGTTTCATATCGTCTGCACCGAGAGAGGTGACGTCGCTTCCGCTGAGGTAAAGTATATTGTGAGCTGCCATGATATATCCTCCTTATATAGCTTTTATCTCAATTGTAATTACAGTTTAGATAACTGTAAAGAATAACATAAAATGTGGTTGCACCATTTTAAAATATGGGATAAGATGTTTTGAGAGGTGAGGAAAATGGAGATACTTCAGCTGAAATATTTTTTTGAAAGCGCGAAAAACGAGAGCTTTGCCAAAACCGCGGAAAAATTTATGGTGCCGACAACTTCGGTATCGGCATCGGTGAAAAGGCTGGAGCAGGAACTGGGCTGCCGGCTTTTTGACCGCTTCAGCAACAGAATAGCGCTCAATTCCAATGGCAAAAGGATGCAGCAGGCGCTTTGTATTGTCTTTTCTGAGCTGGAAAGGGCGGCGGGCGAGATAGCGGCGCAGAGTGGTGACGACCGCGAGATAAAGCTGTTGGTAAGAGGTATGCGCAGAAAGATTACCGAACTTATAATCGAATACAGCGAGAAGAATCCAAGGGCAAGCTTTAAAACCGTTTTTGACTTCAGTGAATCGGATTTTGAAAACTATGATATCGTTATAGACGAAAAGACCGACCGCTATCCTGAATATGAGCGGTTCGAGCTTTTCAGCAAGCGGCTGAGAATTAAATGTGCTCCCGGTGACAGCCTTTGCGGCAGAAAGCTGACGCTCAAACAGCTATGCAAAAGAAAATTCGTATCGATGGGCGAGGAGAGCAATCTTCATAAGATATTGATATCCGCCTGTGGACGCGCGGGTTTTACCCCCGATATAGCAGTTAGCTGCAACGATATCGAATGTTATGAAAAGTTCATATCCTCGGGGATGGGGATAGCTGTGGGGATAGAAAAGAGCGATGCCGCCATGGCGGAGGCGGGGCTGGCCTATTTGGATGTTTCCGACTTTGACGAGCGATATACTGTTTACGGATATTACAAAAAGAAGGCGTATTACGGAAATATCAAAAGCTTTGTTGATTTTTTGAAAAGCAAAAGCTGGTGATGCGCAGAGCTTTCAGACGAGGTATAACGGGATATGCCGACGCATTTTATCAACTCGACTTTTGCAAGGAATTATAATATAATATATAAGGTATAATGCTGCAAAGCTGATATTGTAGTTCGTTGGGGGTTATTTTATGGACAGAGAGCGGCTGGGAAGTCGGCTCGGATTTATTCTTTTGAGCGCAGGCTGCGCCATTGGCTGCGGCAATGTTTGGAAGTTTCCGTGGCTGACCGGGAGCAACGGCGGCGGCGGTTTTGTGCTCATCTATATGCTCTGCCTGGTTTTCATGGGTCTGCCCGTAATGGTAATGGAGTTTTCTATCGGACGAGCTGCTCAGGCAAGTCCTGTCAGAATGTATCAAAAGCTTCAGAGACCGGGGCAGAAATGGCATATCCACGGATATATTGCGCTTTTTGGCAATGTTTGTCTTATGGCGTTTTATACCGTAGTCACAGGCTGGCTGATCTATTATTTTTACAGGTTCCTTATCGGAAGCTATGGGGAACTTGGATTTGTTTCTATGATAACCGATCCCGGGGTAAATGTTATCTTTCTTGCCATCGCGGTTACGGTGGGCTTTGTTATCCTCAGCTTTAATCTTCAGAGCGGTCTTGAGCGTATCACTAAATATATGATGTGTGCCATGTTTTTGATGATGCTGGGACTTGCTATTCGCAGCTCTACCCTTTCGGGCGCCGCGGAGGGTCTTGCTTTTTATCTGCTGCCCGATTTTTCCAAGATCAGCGGAACTGTTATTGCTGCCGCCATGAATCAGGCGTTCTTTACACTTTCGTTGGGCATCGGTTCGATGGCTATCTTTGGCAGTTATATCGATAAGGAGCGCTCTCTCATGAGTGAGTCGATCAATGTCATTGCGCTTGATTCCGCTGTTGCCATCGTTGCGGGGCTTATCATTTTTCCGGCCTGCTTTACTTATGATATGGAGGTGAGCGCAGGACCCGCTTTGCTGTTTGACACCATGGCTGCCGTATTTGTGAACATGGAGGGCGGACGCTTTTGGGGAGCCATCTTCTTTCTGTTTATGGTATTTGCCGCTCTTTCCACCGAGCTGGCGGTATTTGAGAATATTCTTGCCTGTGTTCGCGAACTTACCGGCTGGAATCGTCCCAAGGGCTGTGTGGTCTGCGGCATTGGCATCTTTATTGTTGCGCTTACTACCGCTTTGGGATACAGCGTATTTCCGTTTCAGCCATTTGCTGAGGGCACAGCATGGCTCGACCTGTGGGATTTTATAGTAAGCTGCAACCTGCTGCCAATAGGCTCGTTTATATTTTCGCTTTTTTGCTGCAACAAGTTTGGCTGGGGCTGGGATAATTTTGTCGCTGAGGCAAATACAGGCATAGGCCCTAAGGTACAGGATTGGATGAAGCCGGTGTACCGTTTCTTTGTTCCCGCGATGGTTATTATAATATATATTTACGGGCTTGTTACTTTCCCGTGGAAATGATGGACTGATAATAAAAGCAGCCGGTCAGACGACCGGCTGCTTTTATCTGCGAATAGTACCGTGCCTTTGCCCACACCCATGAATAGAGTGAAGCTTCGACCGAGACGGAACAGCTGTCGGCGTAAGGCGAAACTGTGGGAGCAGAACAGTTTTTTGATAAAAATGTTGTCATCAATATCACCGATGCAATAACAACGGTAATTTTTGTCACATTGTTTATAACAGTCACCTTCCTCAAACGATACTTGAATATGGTCAGAGCGGATACTATACTTTAATTAAAAATATTTTCTTTTCGCTGCAATAAAACTCTTATCCAAAGCATTATTATTACGACAGGAGAAAAAGTATGCCGGTCACTATGATCCATACAATTGAACAGGGGAGCTGCCCGAACCAAAAGGAGCTTGAACTGCTGCTTTATAATATAGCGGGCGGTGATAAAGATTCTCTAGCTGAGCTGTACCGAAATACTAAAACGGCGGTATATGCAATGGCGCTTTCTATTATGAAGAACGCCAACGACGCGCAGGATATAACTCAGGATGTGTTTGTGCGCATTTGGGATAATGCCGATAAATACCGCGCCAAGGGTTCCCCGATGGCATGGATACTTACAGTGACACGAAATCTGGCATATATGAAGCTGCGGCGGATGTCTAAGCAGGCACCGCTCGACCGGGAGCAATGGCAGGCTATTCCCGATGAGGTGGCCGATCTCAGCCCGGAGGACAGGCATATCCTTCAGGAGGCGCTTGCGGTTCTCGGCGATGAGGAACGCAGGATAGTTATGCTGTATGCAGTTGCAGGTCTTAAATTCAGAGAGATGGCTTCGCTGCTGGAGATGCCGCTGCCGACGGTACTGTCGAAATATCATCGGGCACTGAAAAAACTGAGAGCTTTAATGAAAGGAGATGACACCCCATGACCGGAAAGGAGCTTGAAAGGCGTATCGAAGGCGCTTTGTCCCGTTGCGCTCCCGACGATTTGGAGGGGGTCCTCTCGCGCTGCGAAACGCGGAAAGGAAATGTTATAAGTATGACGACGAGAAGAAAAAATTCCGTAGTGAGAAATCTTATCGCCGCCTGTTTAGTATTGGCCATTGTTGGGGCGGCCGGTATGGGAGTGATTTATCAGCAAAACTTTGCTGTCGCTTCCATCGTATCGATCGATGTAAACCCGAGTATCGAGCTGACCGTGAATAAAAACGAAAAGGTCATTTCATGTCAAGCGCTGAATGACGACGCAAAAACGGTGCTTTCGGATATGGGAAACGGCGCTGATTTGAAAAACACCAAGCTGGATGTGGCGGTAAACGCACTTGTGGGTGCGCTTGTGAGAAACGGCTATCTGGACAGTATATCCTCCGCGCTGCTCATTTCGGTGGAGGATAAGGATCAGGCAAGGGCGGAAAAGCTTGAAAAAGAGCTTACTGCTTCGGTGGGCGCTGTGCTCAGGAACAAGGCTGCCGAGGCAGCTGTGATGAGCCAGACAGTGACGAAGGATACCTCGTTGGAAAAACTTGCGAAGGATAACGGTATCTCTACCGGAAAGGCCGCACTGATAAACGGCATCGTTGCAAAAAACGACAGCCTGAAATTCACCGAGCTTGCATCGCTTTCGGTAGAGGAGATAAGCGATATGCTCAAGACCGGGGCTGCACAAATGCCGATAGGCAGGGAGGAAGCTTTGCGCATCGCTGTGAAGTATGCTGACGTTAAGGTGGAGGACATCAAATCTAAAGAAGTTGACGCTGAGCTTGACGACAGGGTGCCTCATTACGATATTGAAATACGCACCTCGGCAGGTGAGTTTGAATATGAGGTGGATGCCTATACCGGGGCAGTAATAAAAGGTGTTAAAGATATCAATGCCTCCGCCAAAACAGTCGAAAAGGCAGAAAAAAGGACTGAAAAAGCTGTCCCCAAAGCGGAAAGATCCGCGCAGGAGACAAAAGTAAATGATATCTCGAAATCTGAGGCTTTGGATATCGCGACTGAGGATTTTATCAGCAGAAATGCTGAGCTGAAGGGCGAAAAGATCATTTACAGTGTCGTGAAGCCGGATGATGACCGCGATGAGATAAGGCATTACGACGTGCAGTTCGTTATCGGCAGATATGAGGTGGAATATGAGATAGAGACAGAGACCGGACGTATAATCGGCCGCGACATCGATATCGATGATCGTTTTGACGATGATGACGACGACCGATATGACGATGATGACGACGACCGGGATGACCGTCACGACCGTTACGATGACGATGATGATGACTGAAAAATAAAATGACTGCCACGTTATACAGGGCATCATAAAACAGTTGACCCGACCTGTGAAATGTTCATAGGTCGGGTTTTATGCGTTTTGCAAATTCACATCCCCTCAGTCAGCCTGCCGGCTCCCCTTGGGTACAAAGGGAGCCTTGGAGAAAGCAAAAGGCCTCCACTTGTGACAAAGAGGTACCCAGGGGGGCTTCTCTTGTTCTTTTGGCAATTCACCTTCAGGCGGTTGGGCGTCAGCGAAACCGGAGGGGATGGGAAGTGTCGTTTTTAGATGAACTGCAAAATATCCGTCCCATGCTGATAATCGTGGGAAGGATAAACTGTTTTGTGAATACAGATCGTTGCGGGGAAATGCTTTTTATGATAGCAGCCGTTTGGACTGACTTTCAGCGCTTTTTGGATCTGTCATATTCTTCAAGTGACTTTAAAGCTTCGCCTGACATGGGATAAAGCACAAATATATTGAATACAGTCATAAGTCCGATGCCGATATCACCCAGATCCCAAACGAAGGTATAGGTAGCAAGTCCGCCGATAAACAGCATGCCCAAAGCCAAAAGCTTATAACCGGTTTGGGCAGCCCAGTTGTCACCAAAAAGGTAGGACACATTGGAACGCGCATAGAAAAGAATTCCGATAAAGGTGGAGAAGCTGAACAGCCACAGTATAACAGCGATAAAGATAACGCCGGCATATCCAAAATGGTAGTCCATTGCGGTTTGGAGAAGATCCATGCCGCCAAGTCCGTTGACTATCTCTTCGGGCACCAGCAGCATTATCATAGCGGTACAGCTGCAAAGCACAATGGTATCGATAAATACTCCGAAGGCTTGGAAAAGCCCCGCTTTTGCAGGGTGGTCAACATCGGCTGCGGCAGCCGCGCAGGGTGCTGAGCCGGAGCCTGCTTCATTGGAGAAAAGTCCGCGCTTGACGCCGTTCATCAGTGCCGCGCCGAAGCCGCCTGCCGCCATCTGACGGAGCCCGAAAGCTTCTTCAAATATTCTGGCGAACACGCCGGGAAGAAGCGGAAGGTTTTTTACTATAACAAAAACGGTGAGGGCAAAATAGAATACCGCCATAAAGGGGACCATGATATCGAGTACCTTTATAGTGGTGTTTTTGCGCAGGATTATGACTGCCGCGAGCACTACCAGTATAACGGTGGATACGATGGGGGGAATATTAAAGGCATTATCAAACGCTGAGGTGACAGAATTGCTTATTACCTGACTGATACCGCACCAGCAGAGAAGTCCCGAAAGGGCAAAAAGTATTGCTATGACACTTTTGCGCTTTGAACCATCTTTGATGAAGAAATCATGTATATAGTAGGCGGGGCCGCCGCGGAAGCCGCCGTAAAGCGGATCGGGCTGCTTGTGGAGCTGCGCGAGGGTGGCCTCGATAAACGCGGTGGAAGAGCCGATAAGGGCGGTTATCCACATCCAAAACACAGCGCCTGCTCCGCCTGCCGAGAGAGCTGCCACTACGCCGACAAGGTTGCCCATTCCTACACGGGTAGCGGTCGCTACCATCAGGGTCTGAAGTCCTGAGATGGTGTCTTTATCGGATCTGCCCTGCTTTTCTATCGAGATGCGTATCATCTCGGGGAAACAGCGGACAGGCAGAAATTTTGTCTTGAAGGTAAAATATATTCCTGCCGGGATAAGCAGCAGTATGAGCAGCGAAATACCGAGAGAATCCCCGTTGGGCAACGGGATGGAAAAAAGGTCGCCCCAAAGCAACGCATATACTGTTGAAATTATTTTCATTATATCATACCCCCTTGACCGGATCTTTTTTTACATTATAATAATAACCAACATTTGTCAAATTGATTGGATTTATATAAATCATTTAAAATACAAATCGAGGGATGGACGATGGATATAAGAAGCTTAGAAACATTTATACAGGTCGCGGAGCTTAACAGCTTTACCAGAGCGGGAGAAAAACTGGGTTATTCGCAGCCTACCGTATCTTTTCAGATAAGAAATCTCGAAGAGGAGCTGGGGGCAAAGCTGTTTGAAAGGATAGGACATACCGTGCGGCTGACCGACGCCGGAGAAAATGCACTTATTTATGCCCAAAATATATGCCGTATGTGCCATGAAATGGCAAGAGGAGACAGCGCAGCCGAACAGGTCGGCGGCGTGATAAGAATAGCAATGGCAGATTCGCTTTGCAGACCTCTGATAGTTCCCGCTTTTTCCGAGTTTAGAAAAAGCTATCCGAATGTTTCGCTTCATGTTACAACTGCCGGAACAGATGAGATGTTTCGTCTGCTTGATCATAACGAAGTGGATATTGTATGCACACTGGACAGCCACATATATAACACAAATTATATTATAGCGAACGAGGAAAAGCTGGGAGTGCATTTTGTTGCCGCCGCCGGTTCTGAGGTGTCAAAGCAGGGCAGGCTGTCGCTTGAACAGCTGCTTTCGCAGCCCTTTCTGCTTACTGAAAAGGGCATGAGCTATCGCTATCTTTTAGACCGGCATTTGGCAAAACATTCTGTAGAGATAAACACCATTCTTGAAATAGGAAGCACGGATCTGCTGTGTGAGCTTGTGGAAAGCGGCGTTGGAATATCACTCTTGCCCGACTATGTATCAGAGGATGCGGTCAAAAGGGGAACTGTGGTCAGGCTCGACGTAAAGGATTTTGAAGTCGAGATATGGAAGCAGCTGCTTTATCACCGCGGCAAATGGATGTCTCCGCAGATGCAGGCTGTGATAGATCATCTGTCAAAAATCGCAATACATTGATGCAAAAAAAGTGGCTGTCGCAAAATGAAAATGCGACAGCCACTTTTTTAAGCAAAGATATCAGGCCCATGTGCCTATAGTTGCCTTTGTAAAGCTGATAAGCTCGGATGCGATCTTGGGCAGATGCTTGCCGTGTTTTACTATAAAACCTGCATCAAAGGTTATAGGCTCGGCAAAGGGGCGGACAGCCAAAGCATGAGAGCCGAATGGACCGCTGTCACGGGTGGGATCGGCGTTGCTGAATCCTATATATCCACCGAACTGTATCATATGGTACATACAGAGTATCTGTTCATGATAAGAAACTATGTTGGGGGCAACTCCCTTTTTTTCAAAGTTTTCCATCATGAGAGCGCGGATATGGGATTTCTCATCAAGCATGCAGATGGGCTGATTTTCAAGCGCTTCGATAGGAAGCTTTTGGTAACGCGCAAGCGGATGATCGGGATTCATCAGTGCATACATTTCGACGGTAGTGATCGGTATTATATCAAGTATTGAAAGGTCGGGATTGGGTGGAAGCGCATTATAAGAGATATCCAAAATGTCATCCTTGATCTTTTCGATATGGTTGCGCATCGCGCCTTCGTCAACGTGGAGACGAGTATTCTTCCAAAGCGGGAAAAAATCTGAATACAGATGAGGAAGCAGCCTGAGACTGAGAGTAGGAGACATACCGAGGTGGAGAGTACGGTCACCGGTGTCGGAAAGGTCGGAAATCAAACGCTCGGCAGAGTCGCACTCCTTTAAAATGCGGGATACATGGAACATGAACTGTTCGCCTTCCATGGTGAACATGACCTTTTTGGAATTGCGGACTATGAAGGTTATTCCGGTTTCTTTTTCCAAAGCGCTGATTGCGGCTGAGATCGCAGGCTGGGACACAAAAAGCTCTTCACTGGCGCGTGTGAAGTTTTTGTGACGGTAAACAGCATCGAGATAGCGAAGCCTTTTTATATCCAGCATTCTTTTTGCCGCCTTTCGATATGAAATATTATTACTTAATACATTGAAGCGAAATGAATATTGCTGATATCATAATTTCAATTTGATACCTATAATATGACTAATCATATGATAAAACCATAAACAGATTAAGTCAACGGTATTAAACAGAGCCAATGGTGATGTTGTTTTGCACGAAATATGTGTTGTTTTTCAAAAAAATGTGGTCAATTTTATTTATATTACCCCACGAGTAGTGTTTTTCACAGCAACTTTTCGCAAAAATGGTTTTTAAATATGGCAAAAGAGCACAAAAAGATCGGCGACTATAAAATTATATTATAATTGAATAAAAAGCTGTTATTTCACTAGAGTGTAAAATCCGGATATTATTTATTACATAAGGGATTTGAGCCGTTTTGATATGGTTTTATGTTCCTTATTTGCGCGAAAGAGTAAGAGTTTCGTGTGCTTTTGCTTGCAAGAGCAAAGAAAAGCAATTTTGAGGAGGTTTTTTGGTAATGAAAAAGAGATTTTTAGCAAGTGTACTGGTATGTCTGATGATCGTCGGCGTACTGGCAGGATGCGGTGGTTCTAAGGCACCCGCAGCACCTGCAGCACCCGCGGCTTCCGCAGCACCTGCAGCTTCTGCAGCCCCCGAATATGAATGGAAGATGGCGCTCAACTCTACCGCAGGCGATAACGCTTACGATACCGGCGCACTCTTCGCAGAAAAGGTTGCTGAACTGACCGGCGGCAAGGTTAAGGTGACCCTTTACGGCGGCGCAAGCCTTGGTTCTACCACAGAGGTTCTTGAGGGTATGTCTGTTGGCGTTGCTGACGTTCTTTGTGAGTCTGTTGGCACCCTGGCACCTTTTACCCCTCTTGCAAACATTGAGGCTATGCCTTATATGATCAACAGCTTTGATCACTTTATGGCTGCTTGGCATGGTGAAGTAGGCAACGAATACAAGGCTGCAGTTGGTGACGCTGCCGGCTTCAAGCTCATGGGCGCTTCCTACCGCGGACCCAGAATCGTTACCGCTACCAAGGAGATGAAGACTGTCGAAGATTTCAAGGGCTTCAAGCTCCGTGCTCCCAACCTTGAGATGTACATCAAGACCTGGCAGTGGATGAACGCAGCTCCTACCCCCCTTGCTATGAACGAAGTTTACACCGCACTTCAGCAGAAGACTGTTGACGGCCAGGAAAACCCCATGGTTGACTCCCTCAACTACTCCTTCGACGAGGTTTGCGATTACTGGATCAAGACCAACCACGTTTACGGATGCAACGTTATCATCATGGACAAGGCTTACTTTGAGGGCCTGCCCGCTGATATCCAGAAGGCTGTAGAAGAAGCTGCAAACTACGCAGGCGAAGAGATCTCCAAGACTCAGGCTGCTAAGGGTGACGCAGCTGAGGAAGAACTCAAGAAGATGGGCAAGACTGTTATCGATGTTGACAACGATGCTTTCGCAGAGTACTTCAACGATTTCGCTTCCACCAACTATCCGGATTTTGCTGATTGGGTAGCACGTTTCCGCAACGCTAACCCCGCCAAGTAATTAATAGTTTATATATGCCCACGCCCCGGCTTTGTGGGCGTGGGCATATGTTTTAGAAAAAAGGAGCGTATATAATGCTGAAAGTTTACAGCAAATTTCTTGATCTGATCGAGAAGGTCCAAAAGGCTGTTTTAGCTATATCTGTACCGGCGATGGTCTTTATTATGGTTTATCAGGTGATTTTGCGCTATGTTTTCTCTAACTCCAACGCATGGAGCGAAGAACTGGTGAGATATCTCTTTATTTTCAATGTTATGATCGCATCTGCAATAGCTGTAAGAAGAAACAGCCATCTGCAGATAGATATACTTATAAATATGTTTAATCCGCGTGTAAAACGTATTTTCACTATTATCGCTACTGTTGCCGGAATAGTATTTTTGGCATTCCTTTTCACTTATTCCCTCACGCTCTGCAAAACCGCACTGCGTAATATTTCTCCCGGCCTTGGGATCACAATGGCTATCCCTTATGCAAGCATGCCTGTTGGTATCGTTTTCATGGTGCTTACCTCGATAGAAGTTATTCTTAAAAATATTGCCGAACTGGCATCTAAGGAGGATTAAGTTATGAATATAGGTTTTGTTGTTATCCTTCTGCTGCTGGTTCTTTCTTTCCTTGGTATTCCGATCTATATCGCGCTGGGCATAGGTACTATGGTCGCTCTTAATATGGCTGATATGCCTATGCTGGTACTGCCTCAGAAGCTTTTTGCAGGAATGAACTCTGCTTCGCTGCTGGCAATTCCTTTCTTTGTTCTTGCAGGCAACCTGATGTCCAGAACTATAACAAATAAGATAATAGATGTTGCCAATGCTATCATCGGGCGTATTAAAGGAAGCCTTGCACTTATAACCATTGTTGCTTCCGGTCTTTTCGGTGCTATTTCCGGATCCGGTGTTGCTACCGCTTCCGCGATCGGTGGTATTACCATTCCCGCAATGAAAAGAGAAGGCTATCCCGCTCCATTTGCAACCGCAGTAGCATCTATTTCTTCTATTTTGGGACCGATAATCCCGCCTTCCATCACCTTGATAGTTTACGCTTCGATAACCAATATTTCGGTTTCTTCGCTGTTCATCGGTTCTGTTATCCCCGGAATACTGCTTGTAGCTGTCCTGATGGGATATGCTCTTTATTATGGCAAAAAGTATGACCTTCCTGCACATGAGCAGAAGTCCTTTAAGGAGATCATAGCTACATTCAGAAGCAGCGTTTGGGCATTGCTGATGCCGGTGATCATTCTTGGCGGTATTTTTGGCGGTATCTTTACCCCCACTGAGGCAGCTGCTGTAGCAGTTGTTTATGCGCTGTTTGTTTCGCTGTTTATTTATAAGGATCTCAAGTGGTCTGAACTGCCTACTGCATTTGTAGATGCCTCTGTTTCCACCGCTACCATAATGGTAATGGTAGGACTTTCTAAGGCTTCGAGCTACGTTGTAGTTACCTCCGGACTGCCTCAGATGCTTATGGAGCTATTCAGTTCTATCACCGACAGCAAGTTCGTTATCCTGCTTCTGCTCAACCTGCTGTTCCTCGTTATCGGTATGCTGATGGAAGCAAATGCAGCTATCATTATGATGACTCCTATCCTTACTCCCTTGATGACCGCATATCATATCGATCCTTTGGCGTTTGGTATAGTAATGAGCTTCAATCTCTGCATCGGTCTGGTAACTCCTCCTGTTGGACTCTGCTTGCTGCTTTGCAATCAGATCGGTGAGACCAGCCTCTCCAAGGCGCTCAAGGCAATGATGCCTATGCTGCTGCTGTCGATCGTAGTTCTTATGCTTATAACTTATATTGATCCGCTTACCACTTTCCTGCCTACTTTGCTCAAGTAAGATCCGGCAGATATATATTTGATAAAAGGAGATGCTTATTATGAAAATAGGTTTTTTGGGCATGGGAGTTATGGGACTTCCCATGGCTAAGAATGTTCTTAAAAAGAGCGGCTGTGAAATGGTAGCTTACGACGTGGTCGAAAAGCAGTGCAAGTCTTTTGAGGCCGAGGGGGGAGTTATCGCGGCAGACCCCATCGAGATATACAAGACTTGTGATGTCATCCTTCAGATACTGCCTACCCACGCTATCATTCGTGATTCGGTAGAAAAGGCTATCAAGTATGGCAAGCCCGGCAACATCGTTGTTGATCTTAGCTCCACTGCCCCCGATATCGTTAAGGAAATGTATGAGCAGACCAAGGCGGCAGGTATGTTCCTGCTCGATTCGCCGGTAAGCGGCGGCAACCCCATGGCTGCCGCAGGCACCCTTGCCATTATGACCGGCGGTGACAAGGAAGCTTTTGACAAGGTAAAACCCATTCTTGAATGCATGGGCAACCCTGTTTACACCGGCCCCACCGCAAGTGCATCCATTACCAAGCTGGTAAACAATATGGTGGCGGGCGCTTACCTTGTTATTCAGGCCGAGGCTTATGCCTTTGCTGCCAAGGCAGGCATCGACCTTCAGACCACCTTTGACGCTACCCGCTGCGGCTTCGCTGGCGGCCCCTTGTATGACAACAAGATCCCCAAGCTTATAAAGCGTGACTACGAGCCTGGCGCACGTATCGCCGTTCACCGCAAGGATATCCTCAATGCGAAGCATTATGCTCACTTTATGGGCGTTGACACCCCCATGACCGACGTAGTGCTTCATGTTATGGACTGGATGAACGACAACGGCTATATTGATTATGACCAAATCGCTATGGTAAAATATTACGAAGACAAGATGGACGTTACCGTAGGTGAAGATGCATAACATTTAATGGCGTTGGAGGCGCGGTATGGAACATATAGGTTTTGCTTTGCAGGCAGTTTTGCCGACAATGATGCTTTTGCTCTTGGGAGCATGGCTGAGAGGAAAAAATATACTGAGCAACACCTTTTCTGTCGAGGGCGACAGACTGTGCCTCAAAGTTTTGCTTCCCGCTATGGTGCTTAAAAGCATAACCGGCGGTAAGGGGGATCCTTCGGATTATCTGAGAAGCATAGGCTTCGCTTATATTGTGATGGCGGTATCGATCGCGGTGGGACTTATCGTTGTTCCGCGGCTGGTTTCAAACCGCAGTCAGATCGCGGTGCTGATACAGGGTATTTACCGTGGGAATTATACCATTTACGGTATTGCGTTTTCACAGATGCTGGGCGGAGATGAAGCGGCTGCTATTGCTTCAATGATCGCGGCGGCAACATTGCCGGCTTTAAACACCGCCGGTGTGGCGATGTATGCCCATTACTCGGGAAAAGAGAAGCACAGCATTCGGCATACCCTTGCGCTGGTGATGAAGAACCCTATAATTTGGGCGATAGTGCTCGCGCTTGGGTTTAACATCACCGGAATCGCGCTTCCAAAGGTTGTGAACAGCTTTGTGGGGAGTTTGGCATCGATAGCCACGCATTTTTCGTTTATTCTGCTGGGCACCAGGCTGAGCCGTGAATATATGCGCGCTGAGGTGAAGCTGACTGCCGCAGTGCTTTTCGTTAAGCTGCTTGTACTGCCTGCGGTATTCCTTCCGATGGCGGTAGCGGTTTTCAACATCAGAGGCACCGAGCTTATACCGGTGTTCCTGTTTGTGGCGGCGCCCTGTGCCATAACCACCTATCAGCTTGCTGTTCAGTATGACGCCGACGAACGCTTGGCAGGAAATTTGGTGACGCTTTCCACTTTGGTATCTACCGTCACTATCTGTATCATCATCTCGATTTTGAGAAGCAAGGGGCTTATTTGATGAAATAATGCTTTTAATATTTTTCCAGCCTCCAAGATATAACGGAAGAGGGCTGCCGGGCGAGCGGCAGCCTTTTTCCATTTTGTAAAAAATGCTATTGACTTTTGAAGGCAGCATCATTTATAATTCCTTTGTATTAGGCTGACGCCTCGATCCACGCTTGTTAGGGAAAATCTCTGACAGGCGTGTTTTTTAATATAGGGAGGTAAGTATGAAAAGTAATACTGAGAGACTTGACGCTATAAAAACTTTGATGATCGTTATGCTGGGAAACAGCCTTTATGCGCTGACAGTAAAGCTGTTTTTGCTGCCCGCCAACCTTATGAGCAGCGGCACCACCGGTATTGCGCTTATAGTAAATCACGTTACCGGACTGGCTGTGCCGACCTTTGTTCTGATGTTCAATATAGCTATGCTGTTGGCAGGACTGGCTTTGCTTGGGAAAAAGTTTGCCATGAATACTGTTGTAAGCTCGCTGGTATATCCGATAGTGCTGAATATACTTGACGGAGCTTTGGGTGATATTCATGTGACCGATAACGCTATGCTAAACGTGATCTTTGCCGGAATGGGGATCGGGCTTTCGCTTGGAATAGTTATTAAGGCGGGCGCTTCCACCGGCGGAATGGATATACCTCCGCTGGTGCTCAATAAGTTTTTCAGAATACCGGTTTCGGTCAGCCTTTACGTTTTTGACTTTATCATACTCACCGGTCAGATGTTCTATCACCCGCTTGAGGACCTGCTTTACGGAATTATACTGCTGCTCACCACCTCTGTGGTGCTCGATAAAGTGGTTTTGATGGGAACCACCAAAACTGAGGTCAAGATAATCAGCAGCAAAATAGATGAGATAAGAGAAAAGATAATATCTGAGCTTGACCGCGGGGTAACAATGCTGCATGGAAGCGGTGGTTACAGTAACAGGGAGACCCAGATGATTTTAAGTGTGGTATCTAACTATGAGCTGCCTAAGGTAGAAAAGGTAGTGCGCAGGATAGATCCCGAATGTTTTATGATAGTAAGCCGTGTAAGCGAGGTTTGGGGCAGAGGTTTTTCTCTCGGCAAAAAATATGATACTCCAAAAGGCTGAACACAGAACGAATTTTCAATTAAAGGAGCTGTTGCAATAACGGTTTCTTCGTTATAAAATATAACTTGTAAGAGTCATTTATCCCGTGTTGGAAGGAGCTTTTATGGAAACTATCTATATTACCGGTCACCGAAATCCCGATACCGATTCTATAATTTCGGCAATGGCTTATGCGGCGCTTAAAAATGCGCTGGGCGACCGCCGATATAAAGCCGCGCGCCTGGGACAGATAAGCGATGAAACACAGGCTGTTTTGGCGCGGTTTGGGGTCGAGCCTCCTGTTCTGATAAACAATCTGAGAACTCAGGTCCAGGACCTTGATTACGATACCCCTTCTGTTATTTCTCCTGCCGCTACCGTCAGCTTTGCATGGCAGACGATGCAGAATGACAAGACTTTGGTCCTGCCGGTAGCTAACGAGGACGGAACACTTTACGGTATGATATCCGCCGCCGACGTTGCGAGCAACGATATTTTGCTTGCGCAAAATCCCAGAATAGATGATATACCGGTATGCAATTTGCTGTCTGTCCTCGAGGGACGCATACTGAACCGCAGCGGCGAGCTGAAGGATGTGGTTTCGGGTGAGATAACCATTGCCCTGCCGACCGGAAGAGAGAATCTTATCTTTTCAAATCGCGACAGCATCGTTATCTGCGGCGATCAGCCCGATATGATAAAGCGTGCGTTGGAGCTGAATGTCAGCTGCATTATCGTATGCCAGTCTGAAATAAGCGCTGAGCTTTTGGAAACCGAGACCGAAAGCTGCGTGATCTCCACCCCATTTGACGCATACAAGGCCGCAAGACTTATTGGACACGCACTTCCGATAAGCGGTGTTTGCAAGAACGATGATATAGTATTCTTTCATCTCACCGACTATATCGACGATGTTCGCGAAAAGGTGCTGCAGAGCAGGTACAGAGCCTATCCCATTTTGGATGAGAATGAGAGGGTGGTGGGAACTCTGTCGCGTTTTCACCTCATAAGACCACGCCGCAAGCAGGTCGTGCTGGTGGATCACAACGAGAGGGCGCAATCGGTGGACGGACTTAATCAGGCAGATATACTTGAGATAGTTGACCACCACCGCCTTGCTGATATCGAGACTACCAACCCGATATATGTGAGAAACGAGCCGGTAGGCAGCACCGCTACTATCATTGGCGGAATGTATCAGGAAAAGGGACTTATGCCAAGCACCAAAATGGCAGGGCTTCTCGCTGCCGCGATCGTTTCGGATACTGTTATGTTCAAATCGCCGACCTGTACCCAGCGCGATATCGATATGGCGAACAGAATGGCGCGCATCGCCAAGCTTTCGCTTGAGGAACTGGGCAAGGACATCTTCGCCGCAAACAGCGGTGATGATAAGTCGGTGGATTCTATGCTGCGTAACGACTATAAGGAATTTCATATCGCGGGACATAATCTGGCGGTCAGCCAGATAACCTGCATGGATTCTGACAATCTGCTCAAGCGCAGAGAGGAATTCCTTGCTGAGATGAGGACTATAAGAAAGCACAAAGACCTCGATTCCGTTATCCTTATGCTGACTGACGTGCTGCTCGACGGGACCTATCTGCTGTTTGTCGGGGATGAGAACACCATTTGTCAGGCGTTTGATATCAAAAATGGGGATTCTAACTGTGCCTTCCTGCCCAAGATAATGTCACGCAAAAAGCAGGTCATTCCGATACTTTCGGGTCTATGGGGCTAATTGTGTTTTTAAAAAGACAGGTTTTTTAACCTGCCTTTTTATTATCGTGTTGATGTGATATCATATAGCGTATAGGCTTTTTATATGTAGGAAATGGGGAAGAATATGGAGATTTTAGGTTGCAGGCTGCAGGAGATCTTGGAGCAATATAAAATTGCCGGAATGGCTGTTGCAATCACCGATAGGGAAAAGGTGGTTTATGCCAAAGGATTTGGCGTTGACAGCGTTGAGCGGCCGCATATTCCCGCTGACCCTGCTGCTATATATCGTATTGCTTCGATAACCAAGGTGGTGTCGGGCATGGAGATCTTTACGGCTTGACAATGATACTGAGAAAACTCGGGGATGATTTCCTTTACGGTAATTATGGCAGCGCCTCACCTTATGCTCTCGCTATGTTCACCGACCCAAATAGCGGATATGGTGCGGTGGCGCTTATGAATACATGGCGGGTTGAACTTCGTTTTGCTGTTTCGGATATGATACTGGAATATATGCGGCAGAAGAACGGTGAAAAATAAAATTACTTGATCAACGGGAGCGATTCGGTTTGGATCTGCTCCCGTATTGTTTTGGCCTGAAATAGTTTTAATTCTTTTATACAAGCCGCTTGGCATAGCTTATTTTATATAGCTATTGAAAGGCGGAGTACTTATGTTTTTACAGCTTTTATTTGAAACGCTGCCGCAGCTTATAAGGATGATATTTGCACTTCACGTCAGTGAAGGACACTCTTTTCCCAAGCCGCTTTCGGCAAAAGAGGAAAAAGCCTGCCTTGAAAAGATAAAAAACGGTGATGCTCAGGCGAAAAATGAGCTTATTGAGCATAATTTGAGGCTGGTGGTACACATAATCAAAAAGTATTATTCCAATGTCAAGGATCAGGAGGATTTGATTTCAATAGGCACTATTGGGTTGATAAAGGCGGCTTCAACTTTTGATTTCGACAAGGGAAACAAGTTTACTACCTATGCGTCCAGATGTATTGAAAATGCTATCCTCTCGCAGATGAGTTTGACGGCGAAAATAAATTCTTTTTAGGAGGAAATCACCCTCACTGGAGGCTATTTGCTCAGTTTTCGGAGAATAACTACCTGATGTGCAAAACTGAGGATGGTATAGTGAGATATTCACCGCTGTGTATTCATACCTTCAGGCTGATAGCTCCGCGTAAGATTTTAGAAGCTCAGTCGTTTAATCAGCAGTACCGCAGCTATTCGGAAATTGAAAATATACAGGATCGTTTGCGTTGGTGCCGACACAATATGGGGCTTATGCAGAAAGAGGTAGCAGAGCGCATCGGAATATCTCGCTGGGACTATAAGGCTTTGGAATCCGGAGCGGTGGATTATTATTCCAAGGAGATCGTGGACAAGCTGACTATACTGTTTGATATTCCTATAGAGGACTTGCTGGATGGTTACAATCTATTCTTGCACAAAGGGCAGGGGAGACTGATAAGGGAATATCGAGAAAGTGTAGGATTAAATAAGAATCAGTTTGCGCGTATGCTTAATATAGCTCCGGTAATGCTTAGAAATTGGGAAAATGATAAAAAACGTATGACAGTTAATTCATGGGAGAAGCATTTTAAATCGAAAATCAAAATATAAAAAAGTAAGGCGAACAAATCGTATAAGATTTGTTCGCCTTACTTATAAGTTGATACTTTAATTACGGCATCTAATAGTTGGATTTTTTGCTGAGCAGGGCAGTTTAGCTTTTGGATAGACTGATTAACAAAGAGTGCGTGAACATCGGCGACACGATTTGCAAGCTCATGTTTTCCTTCTTCGGAAGAAGGAAAATGGACAATCATATTGATTGGAGCATTCCTTTTTGCCACGTCACGCACCTCCCTCATATTAAATTTATGTCTTATGGCAAGTCCAAAATTATTCGTTTTTAAGTAAAGTGAAACTGGTTTTTAACTGTTGTCCAATTCGACTACATCGATAGAAAAGTGGAAATCGTATGGATAAAAGGCAGACCCCAATCAAATGATTGAGATCTGCCTTTTCAACGCAGTAATAATAAGGCGGCCGCACAGCGGCCGCCTTCTGGGCACAATTAAAATAGATTGTCGATGTAAACGGCTTTTGCTCCGTTTGCACTTTCTTTTAGTCCGTCTTCGTCATAGTGAGCGATTGGGATCTCTTTCATAGTGTCTATGCTGTAGTATCTACTCATGGCGCCCTGCAGTGAACGGCTGATAAAGTCAGCTATCTTCGGATTATCAATCCCGATAACAGAAACTTTCTTTTTCTTTTCGATATATCTCAAACGATATAAGAAAAGTTCTTTTGCATCCGGATAACGGCAAATCAGAAGATCCTCCCCACTCTCTTTAAAAGCCAGCGTGGTTTTTTCAGGTCCGATGACTTGTGCAAGTTTTTTGGGGAACATCTTAATGATTCGATACATATCCTCCTGATAGTCTTCATCACTATAATCGTACTGGTTTCCTCGATATTCCAAGTGTGTGGAAATGCTGGGCACAATATGGATCTTATCAAAAAGCTCAAGTCGCTTTACGCACATATTGGAAAGCCTATTTGTTTTATATAGTTCAAGCTTTGAATATGCTTTCCTAATGCCATCTTTTTTTCCTGTTACGAGTGTGGGTAGATATCTCAAATCGGATGCTATTACGTTACAAACTTTAATAAATTCCGGTAAACCATTTCGCTTTTCATAGACCTTTTCGAGAAATTTACAAATAAAACCTACAAACTCATTTTCAACTTGAGGGTAGATGACTGTTCGCTTATCTTTCATCTGATAAACGAATATCACTTCCTGCGCATTGATCAGAATTCCTTTGGCAGAGGTTTTAATAGAAGACATTGCACCGTTGCCACTTGCAAGAAAGGTGTCTCTGACTTCCAAAATGTCGTAATAAACTCCATAATTAAAAAGCTCTATTACATCTGCATTCTGGTTATAGCCCTCGGTATATTCCACCTCATCGAGTAAATGTGTACCGGCAAGTGTGTTGCAGAATTTTGCCAGTGACGTTTTCTCACTTGGCAGCGTGCTTATTCCCATTGTGCGGTACAGATATAATCCGACACTTCTCCTCTCAGCAATGTCAAAATGTTTTTTGTTATTGGGGTTTAATTCGCTCATTCTGTATCCGACCGTCGGATAATACTTCTGTATATATCGCCAACCGTCCTTTGTAACATAGAAATAATTTTTACCATCATATTTAACTGTATCTATATAACCGTAGTCACGCAGTCTTTTTACCCCTCGTGTAAGACCAACACGACCTACACCTGATACCATCTCACCATCATCGTTCTCCATATATATAGTCTGCGACAGTTGATTTCTACTTATAATGCCAATCTGTGCTATCGCAAGCAATGTTCTCATGGCATATCCATTATCAACTAATTTTCTATTCATTATCTTCCCCTCCTAACTTATTCGCCCCTCCAACAACAGCACCCTACCTCCCCCTGTAAAAAAGCCAAAAATGGCTTAGCTAAAGGGATTATTGGACTTCTTTGCGGTACATTTACGGGGTTTGACCCCTTTTCTAGAAAGTCACCGTGTTTATATATGGATGCGTGTTGCATTTTATTGGATTTCAAAAATAAAATGCACCGCATATCGCATATTACTCGTGTTAACTTATTTGTAGAAATCTGTATTTTATCATCTGCTTTAAATGAAATGACTTTCGAAGGATACATTTCAAAAATGAAGGCTTTTACAAGGATACCCCTGTTTTGATGGTGGGGAACCCTTACGTTCCCCACCATCAAAGCCAAAACAGCGAAGTTGATGGTCTTATGTACGATAGCAGAAATGTTGTCGTGGGAAAGACCAAGCAGCGGCGTATTTATGACCCAATCTCCATAGGTGTTGACTCCTACCCGAATAGTCGAATACTGCGCGAGCTTGATTATGAGTTTATCTATCTGCCTTATGTTCTCATGGTCGTGGGATTTTTCAAATGCCCTGCGCTGCTCTATCGCGAAATCGAAAAGCATTCCCTGTGCTTCTTCAAGCTTCAGTATTTTGTCTGAACGCTGATTGAATGTCATTCGTTCGGAGCGCATATCTGCTCTTATAAAGCTGCTTTTTACATTTGTTACAGCTTCCTTAAAAGCTTGATATTTTGTGAATTCAGTGGGGCACCCAATTTCTGTAACAATAGGAAAAACATTTTCGTACATTTTTTATCTCCTTTCAATAGGGGGAACCCCATTTTGAAGGGGGTTCCCCTGTGTGTGCGGCATTGTGATTTTTGGCTTCCTGATGCGGTTTATGTGGGGTTCCCCACTAAATTAAAAGAGCCATATATTGGGGGATAGGGGGAACCTATGGGGAACCCTTGGCCGAAAAGCGTATAAAAACAAAAAAGAGGGCTATTTGCCCTCTTTTCAACACACTTTTATAGTTATTTTTGATAAATAAAAAGTGACTGATTTCAACTCAGTCACTTAAACATTCTATGAAAACAATTTGATTTTGTCGTTTACGCAATTATCAACAATACATATTTTATACTATTGCAATTCCGGTGTCAATGAGAAAATCGGGCAAAATTGGAAAAAAACAAAAAATTTTTAATTTTTTTCTGTTTAATCGTAAAAGCGTTTGGTTTTTCATATAAAGAATCAATGAAAACACCGTAAAATAGTATTTACAATAAAAGTAGATACACCTTATTCTTGAGAATCGCGAGCCATGGTTTCATTTACTGCTCTATTTAAGAAAGCATTGATCGATTCTCCACGTTTAGCGGCATGTGCCTGTATAATTTCTTTCTGGCCCTTGGGAACGCGCATCGGGATGCGATCAACTTTCTCTTGATCATATTTTTTTATGGCACGCTTTAAAGATTCTGAGGCCATATTATTACACATCCTTCCTATAGGCTTATTAAAAATTATATCTAAGGCTTCTCACCGTGTCAACAAGGTATAAGAAATCGACTATATAAGATTATGTGTGGTGTTATGGTATATATGGTCGAATCAAACAATTGAATAACTGAACAACACCGACAACGAATATTTCCGTTGTCGGCGTTCTCTTTATGAGTAGTTATTTAATAAAGCACTTATCTCCAAATCAATACTTTCCAATTATCTTGACGCAGCTCCGTATTCACGCACCATAGCATCTATAGAAACGACCCACTGTTTGCCGAATTTACATACATCTACACCATTTACCAACTTTCCATAGGAAATAGCCTTTCGTAAGGTGCTTTCATTGAGGCCCCATAGTTCAGTAGCATCACTGAACGCCATGAGTCCATCAAAAGGAGTTTCTACTACAACACCGTTTTCCCATAATTCGTCACAGGACAAGTCCAAATCATCATTCCAAACAATACCGTAACCGCCTACATCAACAGAAACACACTCATATTCTGCAGGATTGTCGCTAAGATATTGGAATGCAGGAATTTTCTCAAACAGAGGCTTCAGATCATACAACTTAGTTACCCCTTCGCTGAACTGCACACTCAACTTAAAGTCACGCATAGGAGCAACACTTTTTACTTTATGAAACATATCTAACCTCCTTACTCCAGCGGCGGCAATTTCTTGAATTCTTGTGTGTTCCACATTTCCTGTAATGCGTCTTTATGAATTGAAAGCCACTCTCGCACCAATTCAAGTGCTTTCGCCGGAAGATGACCTTCTATTATTTCGCCTGTCATAAAGTCAATAGCAGCAACATCCTCATTATAGATTGCATGGATATGAGGCGGATTATGCTCGCTTTGTAAGAAATACATTCTAATGATAATGCCATAAAATCTTGCTAATACCGGCATGCTGACCATCACCCCTTTCTAGTTATCATAATATCACGGTATCGTGATAATGTCAACGATTTCTATATTAGTATCAAAATGTTAGGGTATTAGAAAGGCATTTTCAAACACATAATTTATAATTTTAAACTGGAATTATTTAAGAGCTAAAACAACAAGAAGCATTTTTATATTTAATATATGGTGTCATATATTAAATATAAGTGTTCACATATTATTTACAACTGGAAAATGCATTTTTTCTTGATATATGGCACCTTATATGATATGCTATATATACAAATAATACAGCAGCAATGGAAAGCTGCTGCCAGTGCATATTTTAAGCAAATGAAAAAAATAAATTTATTCCGGACAAGGAGGCCGCTATGAAAAAAGCAAGTCGTATATATGAGCGTATGGAGCGGGATAAAGAAATACTGGAAGCTGCAATTAAAGCACGTACTGGGGATGGGATAAAGCAGGGGCCGGTATATAAGATGATAAATATGTCGATGGAAGACTATAGCACTGATCAGAACCATCAGTCTAATGATAACCTTGTGACAGTGAATTTTGAAATTGACAGAGATATTTATGATCTGTGCAATGAACTGTTTACCAAACTCGGCACCACGGTCGAGGATATGGCTTTGGGATTCATAAAGTTTTGTGTAAAAAATCCTGAGATTATTACCGCATATATAAAGGAGAATGCAGACAAGGAATTAAAGCAGGAGGTTTTTGAAGCTGTTTATGCTATTGCGGCCAAGAAAGTATAAAAATTAATGCAATCGCCAAACGAGTTTTAAAAGACCATATATAAATCTATTAAAAATTAACTGAATAAAAAGGATGAGTATAGCAATGTATAACGATAAATCAGATAGTTCTAATTCTCCTGTTGCTGAAGAAGTTAAGTTTTTGACTAACTGTGACTTTATCTTGGAAATGGCAAAAAAATGTAAGGGACCTGTACGTATTGTCCCTAAGGATGTAATAGTTTGATTATGATAGGGTGGAATGATTTTTGGGAAACATTTGGCATATTGTACCCTGACGGGGAGCGGGAAAAAATTGAAGAGGAATGCCGAAAATTAGTCAAATCAGAGGAATTGTAAAAAAGGTTACCAATATAGTTCTTAACAAACATATTTTATGAATAGCAAGAGGGATAAAATGAAGGATAATGCTTTATATGAAAAGCTGCGTGACGCGCTTAAATATATTAAGATTCATTCCATTTATGAACGCGGTCAGAATGGTTTATTGTGTGCCGCGGCAGATCTGACGGAACCGGGTAAAACATACCGCATATTTTTCAGAATTGATAAAAACGGAACACCGGATATATCTAAAATAGAACGTTGGTATATTGGATAAAGGAGGGCTGGTTATGGATAGCGGATATCTGATTCGCCACAAAAGCGGTATGTTTTTGTGCCAAACACCAGCTCCCGATTCAACATGGACAAAAACGGAGGACCCACTGCTTGCCATCAATACAAGCTATGAAAAAGCGGAAAGAATAAGAAACAACGTATTCGGGATTAAGGAGCGGAGCGATTGGTACATAGTTGAAGACGGATTTTCCAATGTCACTTTAGAAAGCCATGAAGATGAACTGTTTGACTTTTCTGAGGCCTTTGACTATAAAGAGCTGGCCATTTCACAAAAGGAGTTATATAACGCCATGTATCACCGAGAGCGGAAATTAAGAATAAAATTAAGTACTGCTGATAAACTGATTAGCGATACTATGCATTTTGTGGAATTTAGTTCCCCTTTAAATGTCTGCAGAGGTTTTAAGACATACAGATTACTGAGGCAGTTGCTTCAAAGGCGGAGAGCCATAAAAAATGAAATAGAGAAAGCAACCGGCTTCCTTTCATATAGTTCTTCCGATTTTGCTTCAGGCAAAATGGAAATGGCTGTCGCATCAAAGCTGATCCGAGTCTTTTACGCTATGCTTACGAAAGGTGTGGACTATGATCCGGCAAAAATGCTTAGTGATATTAAAAGACCGCAGTTATACATGCAGGCAGCATAAGAAACCAAGATAACAACACAAATGGCTGTCAAACAGACAGTCACTGATCAAAGCAGAATGTAACAGATAGCGTCCACTGAAATCAGTGCTGGTACAGGAAGCGAGTCAGTAATCAATGATACAAAGAATGAGCCAGTAGTCGGCAGAAATTGTCACCATGGGGCAGAGACCCCGCAAAGGAGCATAGCTGACACCCTGGTTATGGGCAGGCAGGACGAAGGAAGTTAGGACCTCTGGAGACAGAGACGATCCTGGTGGATATAGGAGGTTAGCTGCCATAGAAGGATGGGTATACACAAGGCCAGTAAAGCGAAAAACAATGACGTTTTATTTCGTGTACCCTTCATC
>CAZSEO010000026.1:0-31896 GCA_964605985.1 uncultured Oscillospiraceae bacterium
CGTTGCCGGGGATGACGTAATCGATCTCGTCGGGATCGCAGTTGGTGTCAACGATTGCAACAACCGGAATACCGAGCTTCTTAGCTTCTGCAACAGCGATCCTCTCCTTGCGGGGGTCAACGATGAAGAGAGCGCCGGGAAGCTTCTTCATGTCCTTGATGCCGCCAAGGAACTTCTCGAGCCTTTCGATCTCGAGCTTGAGCTTGATAACTTCCTTCTTGGGCAGACGGTCAAAAGTGCCGTCCTCTTCCATCTGACGGAGCTGGTTGAGACGGTCGATTCTGCGACGGATGGTCTTGAAGTTGGTGAGCATACCGCCGAGCCATCTTGCGTTTACATAGTGGATGCCTGCGCGCTCAGCCTCTTCCTTGATGCTGTCGCCGGCCTGCTTCTTGGTGCCTACGAACAGGATGGAGTCACCGTTAGCGGAAACCTCACGAACGAAAGAGTAAGCGTCTTCGATCATGCGAACGGTCTTCTGAAGGTCGATGATGTAGATGCCGTTTCTCTCGGTGAAGATGTAAGGAGCCATTTTGGGGTTCCAACGACGGGTCTGATGTCCGAAATGAACACCTGCTTCGAGAAGCTGCTTCATAGATACTACTGCCATAATTATTCCTCCTTCGGTTAAAAAACCGCCGCAGCGCCTTGATTTTAAGCCCTTTGATCCTTACGGACACCGTGAGCCCATAACGCTGCGTGTGTTTTGGCTATAAAATTATATCACCGAGTGTTACTAAATGCAAGATATTTTTTCACAGAAAATGCTGAATTTTTCGCATTTTTATCGCATTTTAGACCTTTGATTACGCATACGTTCCTTGGGCATATCAAAATTGACCAAAATGGTATCCTCACCTATCAGCTGAATATCCCCCCAACGGATTATTATGTCCTTTTTTCGCCCGAGCAAACCGAAAAGCCGCCATTTGCCGTAAATTATCAGTGCCGATATCCTCGCGGAGGAAAGATCGATCTCAAAGTCACATACATAACCTATCCGACAGCCGTTTTTAACATTGACAACATCCTTGCATCTCAAATCGTTGGCACGGCAATACATAGTAAAAGCTCCCCCTTCTATTAATATAGTATACTAAAGGCTGCCTGACTGTTATTACCATACCAAAACGGCACGGTTTTTGACCGTGCCGTTTTATAAACTTATATATTATCAGCCGTCGATAATTTCAGCTATCATCTGTCTGAGCATTTCGGGGTTGCCCTTGCCCTTGGTAGCACGCATGCACTGACCTACAAGGAATCCGAGTACGTTGGTCTTGCCTTCCTTATACTGGCCGACAGCCTTTTCATTTGCCGCGAGAACTTCCTCAACGGTAGCCTTGAGAGCGCCGGTATCGGAAATCTGTGCAAGTCCCTTATCAGCTATGACCTTCTCAACGGTGGTATCGTTGAACATAAGCTCCTCGATGACCGTCTTGCCCGCAGTGTTGGAGATGGTCTTTTTCTCGATAGCGGCTATCATGTCACTGAGATTCTTGGCGGTGAGAACAGTTTCGGTGATATCAACATTTCTCTCGCCGAGTATCCTTGCAACATCGCCGTTGAGCCAGTTTGCGGCAGCCTTGGCAGAAGCTCCGAGAGCAACGGTCTCGTCAAACAGCTTTGCCCTGTCGGGATTCTCTACCAGCAGGTTGGCGTCAAATCTGGGCAGCTTGTTGTCGTTCATATAGCGCTTCATTCTTGCGTTGGGCAGTTCGGGAAGAGAAGCCTTCAACTCGTCGACCTTCTCCTGAGGAACTACGATGGTGAGCAGGTCAGGCTCGGGGAAGTAACGGTAATCCTGAGCATCCTCCTTAGAGCGAAGCAGCTGGTTCTCGCCAAGGGCATCGTTCCACTTTCTGGTCTCCTGATGGATAACTCCACCCTTTTCAAGCTCCTCTATCTGGCGGTTTGCTTCGTAGTCGATAGCTCTTACCGCAGCCGAAAAAGAGTTTACGTTCTTCATCTCAACTCTGGTGCCGAACTTTTCCTGTCCAAAAGGACGAACAGATACGTTTACGTCGCAGCGGATGGAGCCTTCCTGCATCTTGCAGTCGGAGATACCGAGATAAAGCAAAATGGAGCGGATGGTCTCAAGATATGCCTTTGCCTCGGCAGAGGAACGCATATCAGGCTCGGAAACTATCTCGATAAGCGGAACACCGCAGCGGTTGAAGTCAACGAGAGAACCGGAGAAAGCATCATCATGGATGAGCTTGCCCGCATCCTCCTCGATGTGGATACGGGTAACGCCGATGCGCTTGGTGGTGCCCTCATCATCGAGCATCACCTCAACGTAGCCGTTCTCGCAGAGCGGAACGTCGAACTGAGATATCTGATAAGCCTTTGGCAGGTCGGGATAGAAATAGTTCTTTCTGTCCTGCTTGCAGACGTTGTGAATGGTGCAGTTAAGAGCGTGGCCCATCTTGATGGCATAGTTTACTACCTGTTCATTAAGGGTAGGCAGCGTTCCGGGCATACCGGTGCAGATGGGGCAGCAATTTGCGTTTACCTCTCCGCCGAACTGATTCTTGCAGGAGCAGAATATCTTACTTTCGGTGTTGAGCTCGGCATGGACCTCAAGACCTACGATAACTTCATATTTGTTGTTCATAGCGCTTTCCCCTCCTTAACCGATGATGGGCAGCTTGTTGAAGCCGCCTGCCAGCTTCTCATAATGGCCGGCAACATTGAAAAGCATAGCCTCAGAGAATCTGGGACCAATGAGCTGCAAACCGATAGGCATACCGTCGGCGCCGGTTCCGCAGGGCACCGAAATACCCGGCAGCGAAGCGATGTTTACGGTGATGGTGCAAATATCGGCAGCATACATCTTGAGCGGATCATCAACATTTTCGCCAAGCTTGAAGGCGGTAAAGGGCGAAGTGGGAGTTGCTATAACATCGCAAGCTTCAAACGCATCGGCAAACTCCTTGGCTATCCTCTGCTGGAGAACCTTTGCGCGCTTGTAGTAAGCATCCGAGAATCCGGAGGAAAGCACGAAGGTTCCAAGCATGATGCGGCGCTTAACTTCGTCACCGAAGCCCTCGCTTCTCGATTTTTCGTAAAGGTCGATAAGACCTTCTACATTTTCAGCGCGGTAGCCGTATTTGACACCGTCAAATCTGGCAAGGTTGGAAGCAGCCTCGGCAGAAGAAATGATGTAATAAGCGTTGAGAGCGGCATCGGTGGAAGGAAGGCTTATCTCCTTAACGACAGCACCCTCAGCAGCGAGAGCCTCAACAGCGCCCATGACCGACTTCTTTACCTCGTCGGTAACGCCTGCGCCGAAATACTCCTTGGGGATGCCTATCCTAAGTCCCTTAACTCCCTTGCCCATCTCCTTGACAAAATCTGGGTATTCGCGAACAGCCGAGGTAGCATCACGGCTGTCTCTGCCGCAGATGGCGTTATAGAGCATGGCTGCATCTTCAACAGTTCTTGCAAAGGGTCCGATCTGGTCAAGAGAAGATGCAAAAGCGATAAGACCGTATCTCGAAACAGAGCCGTAGGTGGGCTTTAAGCCTACCAGACCGCAGTAGCTTGCGGGCTGACGGATAGAACCGCCGGTATCGGAGCCGAGCGCCATTATAGCTTCGCCGGCTACGACAGCGGCAGCGGAGCCGCCCGAAGAACCTCCCGGAACACGGGAAAGGTCACGGGGGTTGCGGGTGGGCTTTATAGCGCTGTTCTCACAGGAAGAACCCATAGCGAATTCGTCCATGTTGGTCTTGCCGGTCATAACATAATCGCAGTTGTTGAGCTTTTCAACAACAGTTGCGTTATAGGGCGGCTTAAAGTTATAAAGCATCTTGGAAGAACAGGTTGTGAGAACTCCCTTGGTGCAGATGTTATCCTTAACAGCGATAGGTATACCTGCCAGCGGAGAAAGCTCCTCCCCCGCGGCACGCTTTGCGTCGACCTCGGCAGCCTTTGCCAGCGCGGACTCCTCACAGAGCGAAACATAAGCGGCTACCTTGTCCTCGGTCTCGGCAATACGTCCGAAAACCGATTTAGTCAATTCCACCGAGCTGCATTCACCGTTTTTAAGCATCGTTGAAAGCTCGGCAGCTGATTTTTTCCACAGCATTTATTTTTCCTCCTTATTCAACGATTCTCGGAACCACTACGCAGCCTGCCTCCACCTGGGGAGCGTTTTCCAGTATCTCGGAACGCTTAGCCTCAGAGGGGACCGCCTTATCCTCACGCAGTATCATGGGATTAGCGGGATCAAGACCGGTAGCAACGCCTTCTATCTCAGGCAGATTTGCAACCATACTGATAATGCCTTCCATCTGGCGGGCAAACTTCTCCTCCTGCTGCTCGTCCATTTTAAGGCGTGCCAGCTTGGCGATATGGTTGATATCGATTTTCATAACCGTTCACCTTCCAATTTATATGATTTGATATTAATTAACCGTTTAAAAGCTCAAGCATCTGAGCCTCATCAATGATTTTAACACCGAGCGTCTGGGCCTTGGTCAGCTTGCTTCCTGCTTCCTCTCCCGCTACAACATAAGAGGTCTTTTGGGAAACACTGCCCGAAACCTTGGCTCCCTGAGCCTCAAGCATGGCAGTCGCCTCAGTGCGTGATAATGTCGGCAGCGTTCCGGTGAGAACAAAGGTCATTCCCGAAAGCTTATCCGATACCGGAGCCTCCTTGCTTTCCATATTGAGCCCAAGCTCTTTGAGCTGTTCTATAAGCTCAACATTTTCCGGCTGCGCAAAGAAGGTACAGATGCTTTCCGCCATGACCTCGCCTATCGTATCGATAGCGGATATCTCCTCACGGGCAGCCTGCATCAGCTTATCCATGCTGCCGAAACGCCTTGCGATAAGCTGCGCCGCCTTTTGACCGATGTTTCTGATACCAAGTCCGAAAAGCAGCCTTGAAAGGTCGTTTTGCTTGGATCTTTCGATAGCAGCGATAATGTTTGCTGCACTCTTTTTTCCAAGGCGCTCAAGAACTGATATCTGCTCCGCCTTTAGCCTGTATATATCAGATTGCGAAGCGATAAGCCCCTCGGAAACAAAAAGCTCAATATTGGCTTGTCCAAGTCCCTCGATATCCATAGCGTCGCGGGAAGCAAAGTGGATAAGATTTCTGAGAAGCTGCGCGGGACAAGCCATATTTCTGCATCTGATAGCAGCATCATCTCCGTCGCGTCCTGCGGGATGTCCGCAGGATGGGCAGACAGAAGGTATCTTATAAACCTCTCCGCCGCAATGCTTAGAAACACTGAGCACTTCCGGTATTATCTCACCGGCTTTTCTAACAACAATGGTATCGCCTATCGCTATCTGCTTTTCATCGATGAAATCCTGATTGTGCAGCACTGCGCGAGAAACGGTGGTTCCGGCAAGCGTTATAGGCTCAAAAACAGCGGTGGGGGTCAAAACTCCCGTTCTTCCTACATTTATCTCAACCGAAAGCAGTGTGGTCTCCTTTTCTTCAGGAGGATATTTATAGGCGACCGCCCATTTGGGGTATTTCGCGGTGGAGCCAAGCTCCTCACGCTGTGCAAAGTCATTTACCTTTACAACAGCTCCGTCAATATCGAATGGATAATCACCGCGCTTATCGCCTATTTTTCCGATGCGGTCGATGATGGCTTCGATATCATCGGTAGGGCTGTCGGGGAATATCGTCGCAAAGCCAAGTTCCTTTAAAAAGGCTATCGATTGCTCGTGGGTGGTTATCTCTTTTCCCTCTATCTGCTGGATGTTGAAAACCAGTATATCCAGCATACGCTTTGCCGCAATTGCAGGATCCTTCTGCCTTAGCGAACCTGCCGCTGCATTTCTTGGATTTTTAAAAGGCTTTTCGCCGTTTATCTCCTGCTGAGCTACCACCATATCAAAACTCTCGCGGGACATATAAACCTCGCCGCGAACTTCGATAAACGGTATATCCAAATTCAGCTTTTTGGGAACAGTCCTTATTGTTTTGAGGTTTTCGGTAACATCCTCGCCTATAAAACCGTCTCCGCGGGTGGAGCCTCTTATAAATTCGCCGTTTTTATATTCCAGCGAAACCGAAAGTCCGTCTATCTTAGGCTCAACGATATAAAGCGGTGACTCGATAGCGGCTTTGGTCTTTATATCAAAATCCCTGACCTCGTCGGTAGAAAAAACATCCTGAAGGGATGCCATCTGCACCTTGTGCTCAACCTGTGCAAAAGTATTGAGAACGCCCGCAGTTTTTGCGCCCACCTTCTGTGTGGGCGAATCTGATGTGACCAGCTCGGGATATTGCGCCTCAAGTGCTTTCAGCTCACGGTTGAGCGCGTCATATTCAAAATCCTCAATCTCAGGTTCGTCGTAAAGATGATAGCGTGTGTTATGATATTCTATCTGCTCGCGAAGCTCTTTTAAGCGCTTGGATGCAGCTTTTTTATTCATAGCATCACACCTCCTTGTTTTTTAGTGGATTCTTAAATGGACCTAATACTCCACATTAACAATGATTATCTATTGTAACATAAATTTTATGCGATTGATAGTACAAATTGCTGTTTTAAAATAATTTTTCCATAAAATCAACTGCCGTAATCCGCTATTATATTGGCAGGATCAGTCTGCTCTGTTATGACCTGTGTAAACGCCTCAGGAGATACGCCTACGATAACTGTCTCCGCGAGTATCAGCGACGTGGTCACCTGACTTGCAGCAGAATATCCCGGCAACACGGCGGAAATATTGGCGTCAAGCTCAAGCACTATCTGATGACGGGTCTGGTTGATACCTGCTGTATCGAATCTATGTACAAGCTTTGAATTTACAAATCCCGCCGGAATAATTTTGAATTCTATTCTCGGACCCCTGCCCGAAAAAATCTGAAGCCCTAAAAGAGTACCCAATGGTATACGCACCGTCTGACTCTGCAAAAGCGTAAGCTGCTCAGAAGCGGCATTAGTCATCGAGCTTTTTAGCAGGTTAAGCTTGACCATGTCGGTCTGGACCGAAGTTACCTTTCCGTTATTATCCAAAGTGACCTTTACCAATGAGTCATATGGTATTTCACCGAGCAAGAGCTGCCTGTTGATAGCCTCGTTTATAACTCTTGTTGCAAAAACCTTTGCCTGCGAAGCTGCCATCGTCTTTATCATAGGGCGGATATGCCGGTCAGCAGCAGAAAATAACGATACGGTCACGAGCAATATTGCAATGCTCCGTATAGCTCCTGAATATTTTCTTCTGAAAATCAGCGAACTCCTGAACACGATACTCCCCCCATATCAAATTATTATTCAAATATTAGCAGTTTTAAATCAGAGTTTTTATTTGTTCCCATCACAAATTATTTTTCATATTTCTAAAAAAAGGTGTTGACATTTTAAGGATTTGATAATATAATATGCAAGTGCCCTGCGAAAACATCTTGTGGAGAGATGGCTGAGCTGGTCTAAGGCGCACGACTGGAAATCGTGTAACGGCTAATACCCGTTCGAGGGTTCGAATCCCTCTCTCTCCGCCATAAAAACAGCCCCTGACGTAAGTCGGGGGTTGTTTTTTTATCGCATAGTGCTATAATCTGTTTGATGTTCAGGCCAGGTATCCTAAATCTGTATTTCGGAAAGGAATTCTGTTATGCTTGAGGTGTTTTTAGCGACGCTCTCACCCATGTTGGTTTTGTTCAGCTGCATACTCATAGGTATTATTTTTACCAAGCGTCATCTTGTGCCAAATGACAGTGATAAAGTCATCTCCACCTTTGAAAACGATGTTTTTATCCCGGCACTAACTATCGTTTCTTTTATGAACAACTGCACGGTTGAATCTATAAAAGAAAACTCCTCTCTTCTGCTCTATTCCTCTTTAGGATTGACGGTAGCATTTGCAATGTCGATACCTCTTTCCTATCTCTTTGAAAAAAAGGACTATTACAAGCGCAATATATATAAGTATGCCCTTACCTTTGCCAATTCCGGATTTATGGGCAACTCGATAATTGTCGCTGTTCTCGGTGCATCCGATAGTGCTATTCTGTATAAATATCTGCTTTACACTCTGCCGATGAACGTAGTTACCTACACATGGGGCATAGCAATACTTACTCCTAAAGAAAAGAGCAAAGCTAACCCTTTAAAGCGCCTTGTCAATCCAACCTTCATATCGCTTATTATCGGCGCTTCTCTCGGACTATCCGGTGCAACCAAATACATTCCGGAATTCATCGTTACCACCTTAAACTATTTTAACAACTGCATGGCACCCCTTGCCATGATACTTACCGGATTGGTCATCGGCAGCTATTCCATTCGTGAGCTTTTATCTGACAAAAAGATTTACCTTGCAACTTTATTGCGGCTGCTCGTTTTTCCCACAGTGATAATATCGGTGCTGCGTATCTGCGGTGCTCCTAATGGAACTCTTGTCATGGCGCTGATATCCACCGCGACCCCGCTTGGACTTAATACCGTAGTATTCCCGGCGGCATATGGCGGAGATACCCACACCGGAGCGGCTATGGCAGTTGTTTCTCACACTTTGTGCGTCATAACAATACCTATAATGTATACTCTGCTGGTAAGCACCTTTTAAAAGTCGGGCCCCGGAGACATCATTGTCCCCGGGGTCATTTATGTATTATAGATTTGCAAAAAAGCCCATCCGCCGCATTGAAGCAAAATCGTCGTTGGTAACGATTATATGGTCTGCCACTTCAATAGAAATGGCTTTCAGCGCCTTGGTTATATTCTGCGTGACCAAAGTATCATTGGTCGAAGGCAGCGCAAACCCCTGCGAATGGTTATGAGCAAGCGCCACACAGGAAGCACCGCAATCGAGTGCCGTTCTGCATATCAGCCTGACGTCAGCAATAACGCTGTTGTTAGAGCCTTCACCAAGCAGCACGCAGTTTAAAACCTTGCATTTCATATCAAGGCATATAAGATAAAGCCTTTCAATTTCGCAGCCGATAAAATAGGGTCTGATAAAATCGCATATCTTTTCAGGGCTGTCAAGAACTGCCTTTTTGCTGCTTTTATCGGTCATATATTTTCTGGTAAGCTCCGGCATCATCGAAAGCAGCGTAGCACTTCCCTGACCTATCCCTTCAACCTTCATAAGTTCGCTTCTTGGCGCTTCAAGCACCGCTGAAAGCGAGCCAAACCTTTCAAGCAGCCTGTGTGCTATCGGGTTGGTATCCGCCCTCGGGATAGAATAGTAAAGCAGCAGTTCCAGTACCTCATGCGGCTCAAAACTGTCGATCCCCTCTTTTTCAAGCCTCCTGCGCAGCCGTTCACGATGTCCACTGTGAGTATTCTGCGGCACGGCAGCTCCTCCTTTGCTTTTCAATAATCAACATTATACTTCAAATCGGGATAAAATAAAAGCAAAATTATATCAGTCTATTCAAAGTTCGGAGCGGCTGTGTTATCATATATATGAAAAACACTTCTCAGGTGATCAGATGAAAGAATTTTTGATAAATCAGAATGATGCCGGTCAACGGCTTGACCGATTTGTAAAAAAGGTAGCTCCTTCGCTGCCTTCCTCTCTGTTGCAGCGCTATATCCGAATAAAAAGGATAAAGATCAACGGCAAGCGCGGAGAAAATGCTTCTGTACTTCAACCCGGCGACATGGTGCAGATGTATATAAACGACGAATTTTTCCCGCCAGAAGAAGGCTCCTCCACCGAATTTATGGCAGCTAAAGGCTCGCTCAATATCGTTTATGAGGATGAAAACATAATGCTTGTCGACAAGGAGCCTGGGTTGGTAGTTCACGAGGATGAAACAGGCGACCGTGACACCCTTATCGCACGCATACAGCGTTACCTTTACGAAAAGAAGGAATACGATCCCGAAGCTGAAAACAGTTTTGCTCCCGCGCTTTGCAACCGCATCGACAGAAACACCGGCGGCATCGTTATAGCGGCAAAAAACGCGGCTTCGCTTCGCGTTATGAACGAGCTGATAAAAGAACGGCTCATCGATAAATACTATCTCTGCGTGGTACACGGAAATGTAGCAGCAAAGACAGGAAGCCTGAAAAACTTTCTTTTGAAAGATGAAAGCAAAAATATCGTAAGGGTTTTTGACGCCCCCCGCCCCGGAGCTAAGACCGCCCTTTTAAAATACAAGATGCTCGACAGAAACGACCGTTTTTCGCTGATCGAGGTAGAACTTCTGACCGGCAGAACCCATCAGATAAGGGCACAGTTTTCGCATATAGGCCACCCGCTTCTCGGCGACACCAAATACGGCACCGCCAAGCAGAATAAAGGCACCGGCTACAAATTTCAGGCACTTTATTCCTATAAGCTTATCTTTTCGGCAGGTGAAAAGGCTGAGCACCTCGCCTATCTCAACGGAAAGGAATTTGTCGTAAAAAACGTCCCGTTTTTATCGCTTTTCAAATGACCGCAGCCCAACGGAGGTGACGTTATGGAAAAACGAAAGAAACTCATAAAATGCGCACTGCTGCTTATGGTATTGGCAATTATTATCACTGCTGCCGCAGTTGCTGCGCCAAATGTCGTTTTGATACCGCTAAGCAAAACGACCGATGCAAAGATGATCTGGCATCCAACGGCTGCTCCCTCTGCCGAAGTGGTTTATACCGGGACCCTGGAACAGCTTGAAGAGATAAGTGATGCCATCGTTCTGGGACGTTTCACCGATGATACGCTGGTTTACTTTGATGACGATGCGCATAGCTTGACCACCTATTTCGACTTTGTTGTTGAAGATGTTTTTAAAGGAAGTATAAATAGCGGTGATGAGATCAATCTGAGCCAGCCTTACCACTTTGATCTTAATGATGACGGAGAATATGTTGCCGTTTGTGTTTATCCATACTTCCCGTCTGAGATCGGAAGGCAGTATTTATTCTTTCTCCAACATTTTGAAAGAGATAAATGCTGGTATCCTGCCGCCTCCTATAAAGGAAGATATGAGGTACCTGACAGCAGCCAAGCTCCCGATACCACACTGTGCCAACGCATATACGACCTGCGGATAAAAGGCTATGCCGCCTTATGTGATGAGGTAAACAACAAATATTTTCCACAGTGACAGGAGGTGCATCGGTGAAAAAGCTGATACTTATCTTTTTCGCATTTGTTCTGTTCGTTTTTACTACAAATCATCTTTCGGAAAGCAGCAAGCTGAAAAATATCTCCGATGCCGAAATTAAATGGAGCACAGACACCCCCTCCTTTGAATATTTTGATACCGATACTCTTGATAAGCTCGAAGCATTGAGCGAGCATATAGTTTTGGGCAGCTTTGTTCCAAGGGAATACATATATCCCACCAAAACCCGCACGATATCAGATTTCAAGGTGGAAAATATATTCAAAGGCGATACTACTATTGGAGCCGTAATAAAAATCAGCGAACCCTATTATATCACAAAAGAACGCGGAAAATATTTTGCAGTTTGCAGCGCAGCTTATTTCCCCTCTGATGACAGCAGCACATATCTTTTCTTTTTGAGATATAACGGTAAAAACGACAGCTACTCCCCCTGCGCCATTGAAAACGGGCGATATCAAATGCCTGATAACAATGATTATAACACGCCTTTGCGCACCGCCGTGTGTCAGCGATGGGGCGATGGGTGCTTATACGATCATCTCTGCGACGAGGTATACGATAAATATCTCCCATAATCAGCCAAGGCTCCGCCAATAAATGGCGGAGCCTTTTAGTTTCACTTTATTTTGTTAAAAAAGCAGCTATGCGCACCCGTGTGGCAGGCGGGACCTGTCTGCACTACCTTTATCAGCAGCGTATCGTCATCGCAGTCACCGTGGATGGAAACCACCTTCTGAAGATGTCCCGAGGTCTCCCCTTTGTTCCAAAGCTTTTGACGGGAACGGCTGTAAAACCAGGTGTAACCGGTCTCAAGCGTTTTGGCAAGGCTTTCTTTGTTCATATATGCAAGCATAAGAACCTCGCCCGTTTCATCCTCCTGGATCACGGCAGGGATAAGTTCGCCCTTTACAAAAAACTTATCGAGCTGCATCATACCTTCCTCCTTGCAGGGATACCATTAGCGATAAGATGTTCCTTTACCTGCCCTACCGTCAACTCTCCGTAATGGAATAAGCTTGCGGCAAGCGCGGCATCTGCGCCGGTTTTTTGGAACACTTCAGAAAAATGCTCAAGCTTTCCGCAGCCGCCCGATGCGATGACCGGAATATTGACCGCCTTGGAGATAAGGTCGGTTATCTCGATATCAAAACCGTTCTTGGTACCGTCGGCATCCATAGAGGTGAGCAATATCTCGCCCGCGCCAAGCTCAGCGACCTTTTTCGCCCAGCCGATAGCTTCAATGCCGGTATCGATGCGTCCGCCGTTGATAACAACGGTAAAGCTGCCATCCTCTCTGCGTTTTGCATCTATTGCACAAACGATGCACTGACTGCCGAACTTCTGAGCACCCAGAGTGATAAGCTCAGGCGTTCTGACCGCCGCCGAATTGAGCGAAACCTTGTCCGCACCGGCTCTCAGCAGATTTTTAATGTCATCGACAGAAGATATGCCTCCGCCGACAGTCAGCGGAACGAAAACCTTTTTTGCAGTTTCACGAACTACATCTATCATGGTACCGCGGCCCTCGTGAGTGGCTGTTATATCGAGAAAGGTTATCTCATCGGCGCCCTGTTCGTTATATGCTATCGCACACTCTACGGGATCGCCAACATCTTTGAGTCCCACAAAATTGATCCCCTTTACAACTCTGCCGTTTTTAACGTCAAGGCAAGGGATTATTCTTTTTGCTAACAATTCTGATCACCTCCGGCTTTAAGTGCCTCTGCAAGATCAAGCGTCCCGGCATACAGCGATTTGCCGCAGATAGCGCCGTAAACGCCTGCTTTTTCAAGGGTAACGATATCAGAAAGCTGCGCGATGCCTCCCGAGGCTATCAAATTGCAGTTTACGGCGTTTTTCAACTCTAAAAGCTGCTCAACAGAGGGACCTTTGAGCGTTCCATCGCGCGAAATATCTGTAAAGATTATATACTTTACGCCATTGTCTTCCATTCTTTTTCCCATCTCGATGAAATCCATCTGGCTGGTTGAAAGCCATCCGTGGGTAGCAACCATTCGGTTTTTGGCATCTATTCCGACCGCAATGCTGCTTCCGAACTCCCTCACCGCTTCTTTTACAAGCTCCGGGTCGGTCAGCGCAGCCGAACCGAGAATAACACGGGTAATACCGTTGTTAAGATAATACTCTATAGTGGACATATCTCTTATTCCGCCGCCCAATTCTACTTTGAGCCCACAGTTTTTAGCGACCTCGGTAAAAACCTCTTGATTGACCCTTTTGCCGGCAACAGCGCCGTCGAGATCGACCATGTGAAGCCAAACAGAACCTGCTTTGCGAAATGCTTCGGCAGTGGTCAGTGGGTCTTCAGCAACCTTATGCGCAGTTGCAAAATCGCCCTTTACAAGCCTTACGCAGGTTTTATCCTTTATATCTATCGCAGGAAGAATTATCACTTTGCAACCATCCTTCCAAAATTTTTAAGTATAGATAGACCTACCGTTCCGCTCTTTTCGGGATGGAACTGCGTTCCCATAACGTTGCCGTAAGCGACCGCCGCGGTGACTGTCCCGCCGTATTCGGTGGTGGCGGCAAGATATTTTTCTTCGCACACCGCCGCAAAGGAATGAACGAAATAAACATAATCGCCTTCTTTAACGTCGGCAAAAATAGGACAATCGTTATGCAGCTTCAACTCGTTCCAGCCTATCTGAGGAAGCTTGAGATCACCGCATGGTATCCAGTCGGTGTATCCGGGGATAAGCCCAAGCCCCTCGTTTTTTCCAAACTCGGTGCTGTAATCAAAGAGCATCTGCATACCGAGGCAGATGCCGAGCAGCGGCTTTTTCTTCACCTGCTCCTTGATGACCGGAATCAGCCCGGTGGCATCAAGCTTTTTCATCGCATCGGGAAAAGCTCCAACGCCCGGCAGGATAATACCGTCAGCCGCTTCCAAAACAGCGGCATCACTGGTGGTAACTGTTTCAAGCCCGAGATAATCACAGGCATTTTTAACACTGAAAAGATTTCCCGCGCCGTAATCAACTATAGCGATCATATTTTCAACCCCGTTTTTGGAAAAGTTTCAAAGGCATCCCTTGGTGGAAAGAGTGGAACCGTCTTTATTCTGAGCAACGGCTGCCTTGACCGCGTGTGCGACAGACTTGAATATCGCTTCAGCCTTGTGGTGGTCGTTAGCGCCGCTGAGCAGCTTAATGTGCAGCGTAGTTTTGGAATTCATCGCAAAGGCGCGCCAAAACTCCTCAAACATCTGAGTATCGAACTGACCTATCATTGGAGCAGTAAAGCCTGCATCAAATACCAAAAATGCTCTTCCGCTGATATCGATAGCGGAAAGCGCCAGCGTCTCATCCATCGGCAGTATAAAGCTGCCATAGCGTTCTATCCCTGAGCGATCACCCACCGCCTCTAAAAATGCCTGTCCGAGAGCGATGCCGACATCCTCGATGGTGTGGTGGCAGTCAACTTCAAGATCACCCCTGCAGCTAACAGTGAGATCGATGCCGGAATGTACCGCAAAGGCGGTCAGCATATGGTCAAAAAAGCCTATCCCGGTGGAAATATCGGCCTTTCCGCTGCCGTCAAGCTCGAGCAGCAGACTGATATCGGTCTCTTTGGTTTTACGCTTTATCTCGGCATTTCTCATATCGGCAGCTCCTTTATCCTAAAATCGCGTTTTCCAGCTCGTTGAGCACAAATTCAAGAGTCGGCTCATCTCCAACGCTTATACGCATAAGGTGGTCGTCAAAGAATCTGAGCGAAATATCCTTTTGATGCAGCTTTTTATTGACAGAAGCGGCATCCTCCAGCCAAACCAGCACGAAGTTTACTACCGACGGATAAACCTTCATCTTTCCGTTCGCCTTGGCTTCTATCTCTGCCAGTCGTTTTTTAAGTATATCCATCAGACGCTTTATCTCTTTAAGCGTTTCAGCTCTGTATTCGGGATGGCGAAGCAGAATAGTTGCAGCCGCCTGATCGAGAGCGCTGACATTATACGCGTCTCTTACACAGCGCATAGCGTAGCTGAGCTCAGGAGTAGAAACGGCAAAGCCCATTCTCGCGCCTGCGGCGCCCATAGCCTTGGAAAGGGTGCGCAAAACTATAAGATTCTCATATTTTCCGGCAAGATCGAGCACCGATTGGTCTGAAAAATCCATATAAGCTTCATCCACTACCACAAGGCAGTCGAGCGATTCTATTATTCGGATGACCTCGCCGCGCTCAAGCTGCGAACCGCTGGGATTGTTGGGATTGGAAAAGATCAGAAGATCGGCGTTGTTTGCCTTTGCACCTTCTATTAGCATATCGGCAGTGAAGGTCATGTCGTCAAGCCTTGGCAGCTTGACAGCCTTTCGTTCAAAAATAGCGGCGTTGCTCCAATAGCTGCCAAAGTCCCGCATCATGCCCACAACTACTCCGCCATGGGGAATCAGTCTGCCGACTATCATGTTGATAAGCTCGTCAGAACCATTGCCGGGAACTACACGATCAGCATCGACATCAAACGCCTCGGCATACGCTTTTCTCAGCCCGATGGTCAGGTCATCGGGATAGCGGTTGAGGTCGAGAGTATTGGTTATGTGATCAGCAATTTCAGCCTTGATATATGCAGGGATCGGCACACAACTTTCATTGGCATCAAGTCTTGTGGCGTATCCCGTTCCGCAATAGCTGAAAGGAGAAAGCTCTTTTATCACAGGATTAAGACGCATATTAATCACATCCAGTCAAAAATCGATCAATCTTATGCTGACAGCATTGGCGTGAGCCGAAAGCCCCTCTCTGCCCGCAATGGTAAGGATATCCTCCGCTGCCTGAGTCATAGCCTGCTTATTATAGCAAAGGTATGCGCTGCGTTTAACAAAGCTGTCAACTCCAAGCGGAGAGAAGAACCTCGCTGTCCCGCCGGTGGGAAGAACGTGGTTGGGACCTGCATAGTAATCGCCAAGCGGCTCCGGGGTATATTCCCCAAGGAATATCGAACCTGCGTTATCCAGTCTGCCCAAAAGCCTCATTGGTTCATTGACCTGGACCTCGAGATGCTCGGGCGCAAGCTCGTTTGCAAGATCGACCATAGAATCCTCATCGTGGCAGACTATGATGGCGCCGTAATTTTTAAGCGATTCGGCAATTATCTCTTTTCTGGGCATAGCTTCGATCTGTCGCTCTATCTCAGCGACCGTCTTTTTGGCAAGCTCTGCACTGGTAGTAAGCAAAACAGCCGAAGCCATTCTGTCGTGCTCCGCCTGACCCATCATATCAGCGGCAAGAAATTCCGGCTTTGCGGTCTCATCAGCCATAATAAGGATCTCGCTGGGACCTGCTATCATATCGATATCAACAGTGCCGTAAAGCAGCTTTTTGGCGGTAGCTACAAATATATTTCCGGGCCCGACTATCTTATCTACGCGCGGGACGCTCTCGGTTCCATATGCCATTGCCGCAACAGCCTGAGCGCCGCCCATAAGAAACACCCTGTCGACTCCGCAGATCGCAGCGGCGGTAAGTATGTCGGGGTTTGCTTTACCGCCTTCAGAGGGAGGCGTGACCATGATAAGCTCTTCAACCCCCGCAATCTTTGCGGGGATGGCGTTCATAAGTACCGAAGATGGATATGCGGCAGTACCTCCGGGAACATAAAGCCCCACCCTCTTCAGACCTCTTACACGCTGGCCGAGTATCACGCCGTTGGGCTGAGCATCGATAAAGCTCTGGGTTTTTTGACGGTTATGGAAAGCAGCTATATTCTCCTGCGCATTGAGCAGCGCGGAAACAAATTCCGGATCCGCTTCGGTAAGAGCATCGTTTATCTCCTCTCGGTCTACCTCAAAGACCTCGGGGCAGCGCTTATCGAACTTCATAGCGTATTCGCGAACAGCCGCATCGCCGCGCATCTTAACATTTTCAAGTATATCGCTGACTGCTTCGCTGACCTTTTTATCGGTCTCGCCTGCACGGCTGCGCATGATCGAAAACAATTCCTTTTCAGATCTGCCGTCGGCGTTGATTATCTTAACCATAAAAAACTTCCTTTCGCTGATATTCATTCAGCTTCGCGAGCTTTATTGAGACGGTCTACAATCTCTTCTATCTTATATTTGTGAAGCTTGAGGCTTGCGATATTTACGATAAGCCTGGTAGAGACCTCACAAACCGTTTCGATCACCTCAAGACCGTTTTCCTCCAGCGTTTTGCCGGTCTCAACAAGATCAACTATCGCATCGGTGATGCCAAGCACCGGTCCAAGCTCTACAGAGCCTTCTATTTTTAGCAACTTGACATCCATCTGCTTTTTAGCGAAATAGTCTGCCGCTATCTTAGGATACTTGCTTGCTACCCTTCTCGCGGCGTAACCGTCAAAAAAGTTGCTGCCTTTAGGCGCGGCAAGCACCATACGGCATCTTCCGATGCCGAGGTCTGCCATCTCGTAAAAAGAGCTTCCGTTTTCTAAAATGGTATCCTTTCCGACTATACCGATATCGCAGGCTCCGTTTTCAACATAGGTGATAACATCCGCCGCTTTTGCGAATACCACTTCAAATTCTCCGCCATCGGTCGGGATTATCAGCTTTCTGCCTTTATCGCGCAGCCCCTCGCAGCCGTATCCCGCCTTTTCAAACAGCGGAAGCATGCTTCTTTCGATCCTGCCCTTGGTGAGCGCGATCCTTATTCTTCGCTGCATCAGAGCACCTCCCTGCTGTCTTTGCCTTCAACAATAAATACGCGGTCAAAGCCTTGTTGCTCATCTGCGGATGCGACATCTTCCACCGGTATCAGCTGAGCAGAAAAACGCCGGCTGTTAAGTATTTCAAGCAGCTCAAAAGCGATCTTGGCATCGCTGTTGTCATCAACGACAACAGCTGCCGAAGGCGCCTTTAGCTCAGATCCGATGCCGGTCTTTTCGCAGAGAAGATCGATATTGATACCGAAGCCAGTCGCGGGTCTGTCCACGCCGAATTCTTTTATAAGGCTGTCGTAACGACCACCGGAAAGCACCGGTTCGCCAAGTCCCGCGGTGTAGCCTCTGAAAATGATGCCGGTATAATAATCCGCCTGGTTTACAAGTCCGAGATCGATGGTAAGATGGTCCCCCAATCCCAATGCGGAAAGGGTGTTATAAATATTTGCGAGGTAATCGAGCGCCTTATCTGCCGCCTCGTTAGAAAACAGCTCTCTGGCTTCGGCAAGCACCGAAACCGATCCGAAAAGCGCGGGCAGCTTTTTAAGCGCCTTTTGCGCCGGACATCCCTCAAACTGCTCCAGCAACGAATCGAGCGCCGGAAAATTTTTATGTTCAACAAGATCTCTTATCTGCTCGCCTACCTCGGGCTCTGCGCCGAGGCTGTCGACAAGCGCATTGAAATATCCGATATGGCAAAGCTCAAGCTGATAATCATTGCCGCAAACGGTAGAAAGGCTTCTCGCGGCAAGTTCCATTATCTCAACATCGCAGATAGCAAGGTTTGCGCCGATATACTCAACGCCCATCTGAGATATCTCGCCCGAAACGGCAGTATTTCCGTCGGCGTGGCGGTATATCTTCTGATTATAATAGATGCGAAGCGGTCCGGTATGGTTTTTAAGCCTCGAGCCGATAAGACGCGCTATCGGAATAGTGCAGTCAGGTCTCAGCACCAGGATCCTGCCGGTATGATCCACCAGTTTATAGATGCTCTCCTGCGGAAAATATCCTCTTGCGGTATCGAATACGTCGTAATATTCCAAAACCGGGGTGGAAACTTCAGAAAATCCGCGCGACTTGAAAAGCTCGCGAAGAGCGCTCATAAAGCTTCCCCGTTTTTCACACTCATCAAACAGCCTGTCCTTAGTTCCGTCAGGCGTTATCTTGCCAAACTGCTTCATTGCAGATACCTCTATATGATAAAATAATTTAGCGTGCTAATATGCTACTATGCTAACACAGGAAATCGCATTAGTCAACTAAAATAAACTTATTTGGCTTGTTTCAGGCAAATCACCAAAAGTTCCAAGGTTTTTAAGCGCTTCTATAACTGTTTTGGATACACCAACAGCATTTTCAGAAAATTCCTCGATAGAAAGAAACGGACCTTTCTGCGCCGTTTCATAAAGCGCTTCAGCCGCCGAAGCTCCTACGCCCTTGAGCGAGCCAAACGGCAGACGAATGCTGTTTCCCTCGACAACATATTTATTCGCCTGAGATTTTTCAAGGTCTATCGGCAAAAAACTGTATCCACGCGCCATCATCTCGTAAACTATGCCAAGTACCGCCATGGTATTGTCGTCCTTAGCGGAGCGGTCAAGCCCCATTGCCTTGAGCTGGTCGATTCGGTTTTTGACGGCATTCTTGCCCATAAGCGCCGATTCGGCATCAAAGTCATCGGGGCGCACCGTGAAATAGGTGGCGTAAAACTGCAGCGGATAATGTATCTTATACCATCCGAGCTTGACCGCAGACATAACATAAGCCGCCGCATGCGCCTTGGGGAACATATACTTTATTTTAAGGCAGCTGTCGATATACCACTGCGGAACATTATGATCCAGCATATTCTGCTGCATCTCGGGGGTAAGATCCTTGGGAGCCTTGCCCTTTCGGGTTATCTCCATTATCTTGAACGCCAATCCCGGCTCCATTCCCTTGTGCATCAGATATACCATGATGCTGTCACGGGTTCCGATAACGTCGGAAATGGTACAGGTGCCGTCGTGTATGAGCTCCTGTGCATTGCCCAGCCAAACGTCGGTTCCGTGAGAAAGACCTGAGATCTGCAAAAGGTCGGAGAAATTCTTGGGTCTCGCCTCCACCAGCATCTGGCGTACGAAGTTGGTGCCCATCTCGGGCAGCGCAAGCGTTCCAGTCTCACAGTTGATCTCCTCGGCGGTGACTCCAAGCGCCTCCGGCGAGGTGAACAGGCTGTAGACCTCGGGATCATTTACCGGAACATTTTCGGTTTTGATACCGGTCATATCCTCAAGATGCTTATAAAGGGTCGGACCGTCGTGCCCAAGCTCGTCAAGCTTGAGAATGGTATCATGCAGCGAATGAAAGTCGAAATGAGTGGTCATCATTCCGGTCTCAGATTTATCGGCAGGATACTGAACGGGAGTAAAGTCAGCGACCTCAAAGCCCTGTGGAATAACGACCATTCCGCCCGGGTGCTGACCGGTGGTGCGCTTAACATCAGTACATCCAATGGTAAGGCGCTCTTCTTCCGCCTTATGTACCACCCTGCCGCGCTCATCAAGATATTTTTTAACATAACCGTATGCGGTCTTGTCGGCAACGGTGGATATGGTTCCCGCTTTATACACCTGTGTAGCACCGAACAGCTCTTCGGTGTATCGGTGTATACTGGATTGGCACTCACCCGAGAAGTTAAGGTCGATATCGGGCTGCTTATCGCCATTAAAGCCAAGGAAGGTCTCGAACGGGATATCATGTCCGTCACTGAGCATTTTGGTGCCGCATTTGGGGCAAGCCTTGTTTGGCAGGTCAAAACCGGAGCCTACCGAACCATCTGTTATAAACTCGTTGTACTGGCAGTTGGGGCAGGCGTAATGGGGCGGCAGTGGGTTTACCTCCGAAATTCCCGACATGGTGGCAACGAAAGAAGATCCTACCGAGCCTCGCGAGCCTACCTTATATCCAAGGCTCTCAGATTTTGCAACCAGCTTCTGCGCCGTCATATACATGACCGAGAAGCCGTTTTTGATTATCGAATCGAGTTCCTTTTTAAGGCGGTCAGATACCAGCTGCGGGACCGGCTTTCCGTAGACTTTTTCTGCCCTCTCCCAGCAAAGGCGCTGCAATTCCTCGTCAGAGCCTTCGATGGAAGGCGGATAGGTCCCGTCTGGTATCGGCTTTATTACCTCTACCCTGTCCGCGATGGCGTTGGGGTTGGTGACCACCAGCTCAAACGCCTTTTCCTCACCCAGATAAGAGAACTCATCGAGCATCTCATCGGTGGTCTTAAAATAAAGCGGAGCCTGATTATCGGCATCGTCAAAGCCCTGCCCCGCCATCAATATCGCTCTGAAAGCGGCATCCTCGGGATTAAGGAAATGCACATCGCCGGTAGCGCAAACCGGGATATTAAGATGCTCGCCGATTCTCACGATGGTGCGGTTAAAATCGCGCAGGCCATCTTCGGACTGGCAAAGCCCCTTTCTCAGCATGAACTCGTTGTTGCCGATAGGCTGTATCTCAAGAAAATCGTAAAACTTGGCTACCTCGCAAAGCTCGTTAAAGCGCGCGCCGTCGAGCATCGCCCTGAACAGCTCGCCCGCCTCGCAGGCACTGCCGATGATAAGCCCCTCACGCCATTTGTCGATGTTGCTTTTAAGTATGCGGGGAGTCTTATAAAAATTTGTTACGTGGCTCTCAGAAATCAGCTTGTAAAGATTTTTCAAACCGACAAGGTTCTGAGCGATTATGATTATGTGATAACTCGGCACCTTTTTGAAATCCACCGATTCCAAAAGGGTGTTCAAGTCAGAAACCATTTTGATATCACGCTTGGATCTTGCTTTTTCAACCATCTTAAAGAATATCTGAGCCAGCGCTCTCGCGTCATCACAGGCGCGGTGAGCCTGAAACTCGCCAACTTTCAAATGGTCGGCAAGCTTGCCCAGCTTGAACGATTTTAGTTCAGGATAAAGCGCACGGGCAATAATGAGGGTATCGACAGAAGTAAAATTATACGGTCTCTTGCATCTTCTTGCCGCCACCTTCATAAAGGAGGTATCAAATTTTGCGTTATGAGCTATCAAAACAGCATCATCGCCGCCGCAGAACTCATAAAATTTTTCAAGGGCTTCACTCTCAGAGGGAGCGCCCTCAAGCATTTTATCTGTAATGTTGGTAAGCTTTACAATCTCCTCGGTAAGGCTCTGCTCGGGATCGACAAAGATATCAAACTCGTCGATGATCTCACCGTTTTTTATCTTGACCGCGCCAATTTCGATGATCCGGTCGTTGGCAGCGGAAAGCCCTGTCGTCTCAAGGTCAAAAACGATGAGGGTATCATCTATCCCGGCGGTGGAACCGCCCGCAACGGCAGGTATCTTATCGTTAACGAGATAACCCTCGACACCGTAAAGTATCTTTATCGGGTTGCCGGCCTTTGCAGCAGCCTTTGCCGCAGATGCCGCTTCGGGGAATGCCTGAACGACGCCGTGGTCGGTTATGGCGATAGCCTTATGACCGAATCTTGCCGCGGTTTTAACAATATCCTCGGCGGTAACAAGTCCATCCATCGAGGACATCTTTGTATGGGCGTGCAGCTCGACGCGCTTATGCTCAGATTTATCCTCGCGCTTGAGTTTTTTGACTCTCGATATATGGTTTCCGCGGATATTTACTTCCTTATCATATTTATCAAAGGAAGCCTCGCCGGCGATAACAAGGGTATCGCCCTTCTTTATCCTTTCGATGGGAGCTATATCCTCCATATTCATGACCATTTTCAAAACATTCGAACCGGTATAATCAGTGAAGTAAATACTGTATATCCTGCCCTTACCGCTTCTCATATCGCGGCTGTCTATTTTGAAAACGTCGCCCCAAACCGATATCCTTCCGCTGCTTTCGTTTATCTCACAAAGCGGAGTTATATCCCCCTTTATCGGTTTTCCATAAATTATCTCCATGCTGTCGGGAACAAAGGGCAGGCCGTTTGCCTTAAAACTAAGCTTTAAAAGCTTGGGACCCTGAGGCTTATTCTTTTCAGCAGCCTGCTTCAACTCCTGCTCCATCATCTGAAGTATGGGATTTTCGCTGCTCAAAACCACCTCGCCCATAAACTGAACGCCACATTCAAAGCCAAACTGCTCGCTCAATATCTCCTGCGCCTTGGCAATAAGCCCCATTTCCTCAAGCTCTTTGCCGCCGCCGTTTTTTAGCGATATCCGCAAAGCTTTCAGCTCATCGGAATACACCGCACTGCTGCCCGACAAAAATCCCTTTACCGGTATACCCTCGCGCTGCAGCTCGTTTAAAAGTACATCAAAATAATCCCCGCTCGGAACCATGCCGGGATAAAACGGGATAAGTCTCGCGCCGCTGAGCGAAAGCTTTGATGCTATGCTCTGTTCTATCAGGCGAATTTCATCCCAATGCAACAGACGCAAGCATTTTACCTTTACAGTAATTTCTCTGCGCTGCGTAAATATATGTAACGCCTCTACCTCTCCGAGCGCATCGGCAAGAGACATCTCTAAAGTAAGTCCGCCAAAATTTGAGGTGAACTGTTCAAACGTCATTTTGAGCCATCCTTTAAAGCCTCTATCCTCTTGAGCAGCGCTGGCAGCAGCTCCTCTTCGGATACCTTTTCCACTATCTCGCCTTTTTCAAAAACTATGCCGCAGCCATCTCCGCCTGCGATACCTACATCTGCTTCTCTCGCTTCTCCGGGTCCGTTTACAACGCAGCCCATCACCGCTACCTTGATATCCATGTCGCAGTCGCAAAGCGCTTTCTCTACCTTTTTGGCGAGAGAGATCAGATCTATCCTCGTTCTTCCGCAGGTCGGGCAGGATACCAACTGAACTCCGCAGCCTTTCATCCCAAGCGCCTTGAGTATATCCTTTGCTGCTGCTACTTCTTCTACCGGATCATCGGTCAGCGACACTCTTATGGTATCGCCAATGCCATCAAGCAGCAGCGCTCCGATACCTATGGCGGATTTTATTTGACCCATATGCTTGGTCCCCGCCTCGGTAACGCCGAGATGGAGCGGACAGTCAAACCGCTCCGCCGCCAATCGGTATGCACTGACCATGGAATTCAAGTCAGAGCTTTTTATTGAAAGCACAATATTATCAAAATCGGCGCGGGTAAGCATAGCGATATGATTTGCGGCACTTTCCACCATAGCTTCAGGGGTTGGTGCACCGTATTTTTTCAGCAGTTCCTTTTCTACCGAGCCGGAATTTACCCCGATGCGTATCGGAATATTTTTCTCGTTGCAAACTTTGGCAACCGCCTTTACCCTGTCCTCTCCACCAATGTTTCCGGGGTTTATCCTTATCTTATCAACGCCTGCCGCGGCACATTCCAGTGCAAGGCGGTAATCGAAATGAATATCGGCAACAATGGGTGCGGATACCGCAAGTTTAAGCGCATAGATGAGCTTTACCGCTTCCATGTCGGGCACTGCGGCACGTATTATTTTACATCCCGCTGCTTCAAGCGCCTTTGCCTGAGCAACGCTCCTTTCAATATCCCACGAAGGTACACTTAGCATCGACTGTATCGCAACGGGATCATCTCCGCCTATAGTGACATTTCCTATTTTAACTGTTTTGGCAGTTCTTCGCATTTAAAAATCCCCTTTGATGACGATCATTTGAAGATCCTCAGAATATCGTTCAATGTTGCGTAAAGCACCAGCATTATAAGCAAAGCAACGCTTACAGTCATTATGCCATCCAAAATCCTGCTGTTTATATTGCGGCGGAAAACTGCTTCTATCAGTGCGATAAAGATCTTCCCGCCATCCAAAACCGGGAACGGTATCAGGTTAAAAATACCGATGTTTATAGTTAAAAACGCGGCAAGCATCAAAAGATTCTTAAAGCCCAGTTTACTTGCCTGACCAATGGCGCTTACCACACCAACCGGGCCTGATATCTGATTGACCGCATATCTGCCGGTGACAAGATCCACCAGCGAGCCCCAAACCTGCTTTGCAAGTGAGATACCCCAGTTTATCGGATAGATCACGTAATCGATCGGTCTTGCCGATATTGCCGCGACTTTAAAATCAAGATCTATTGCAGAAGATCCATCCTCAAGCTGTTCCATTTTAAACCGGATGGGCTCAAGCGAGATCACTTTATCATCGCGTTCCACCACCATATCTATAATGCCATCGCGGTCCCGAACAAACTCGTATGTTATATCGTTTGAGGACCTGACCCGGTGGCCGTTTATTTTTATTATCCTGTCTCCCAGCTGCAGCACCGATGAGCTTACCGCACCCTCGTCGAAAACAGCAACGTAAGTGGTTCCCACATATCCGTTTATAAAGGTCAGTATCACAAGCAGGATATAACCAAGAATGAGATTGTTCACCGAGCCCGCCGCCAAAACTCCAAGCCGGCTGAGCAGCGGCTTTTTCGAAAAAGAGCCTTCGGTTTCACATTCGTTGTCATCCTCGCCCTCCATCATAACGTAACCTCCTATCGGTATAGCCCTGACGGAATAAAGCGTTTCTCCCTTCTGCTTTTGAAAAATAGCGGGCCCCATTCCTATCGCAAACTCATGCACCAATACGCCACAGCGTTTTGCAACGACAAAATGTCCCAGCTCGTGCACCAATATGATGCCGCCGAATACCAGCACAGATGCAACAGCAGTTATAAATCCACCGCTCAATGTAACACACTCGCCCTTTCAAAAGAAAATCAAATATTGCTCAAAACCAGCTCACGCGCAGCCTTATCAACAGCGTAAACATTGGATACCGTGAGTTCTCTATCCTTTAGATCGAGCTCAAGAGCTTTTGAAACCAGTTCGCCTATCTGCAAAAAGCTGATCTTATTATCCAAAAACAATGCTACCGCCTGCTCGTTTGCACCGTTCACAGCGCAGGGATAAAGTCCGCCGAGCTGAGCCGCCTTCATCGCCGCTTTAAGGCAAAGGAAAGTTTCGGTATCGGGGCGGGCAAAGGTAAGCGCACCCACCTCAAACAGTGAAAGCGGCTTTGCGGGCGACGGCAATCTGTCGGGCCAGGTAAAGGCATACTGTATCGGGATCCTCATGTCAGCGGTTCCCAGCTGAGCCATCACTGCGCCGTCATCAAATTCCACCGCCGAATGGATTATGCTTTGGCGGTGAACATGTATATCTATTCTATCCGCTTCAACCGAAAAAAGATGCATCGCCTCGATAAGCTCAAGCCCTTTGTTCATCAATGTTGCAGAATCTATGGAAATCTTTCTTCCCATGCTCCAGTTGGGGTGCTTGAGCGCCTGTGCGGGGGTTATATCTTTAAGCTGATCGGCGGTCATTCCAAAGAATGGTCCTCCCGAAGCAGTCAGTATTATCTTTTTTATTCTATCTCGATTTTCGCCGTTTAAGCACTGAAATATCGCCGAATGTTCGCTGTCCACCGGAATAATTTCAACATTATTTCTTTTGGCCGCGTCTGTCACCAGTCTGCCACCGGTAACAAGCGCTTCCTTGTTGGCAAGCGCAAGAGTATTACCCGCCCCGCAGGCAGAAAGCGCCGCAGCAAGTCCGGCTATCCCCACGATAGAATCAAGAACAACGTCGGTTTTCTGCGCCGCAAGCTCAACGATGGCATCCCCGCCTGCCGTTACCTTGATATCGGTATCAGCAAGGGCTGTTTTCAGTTTGCCGTAAAGCGAAACATCGCCAATTGCAACGCAGCGAGGGTTAAATTCCCTCGCTTGCTCCACCAACAGGTCAACACTGCTCTGAGCACAAAGACCCGTTACCGTTAAATTTAAGTTTCTTACAACGTCCAGTGCCTGCCTGCCGATAGAGCCGGTAGACCCAAGAACTGTGATGTTATTATTCAAGCGAAACACCTCACTTGATAGTTATGAGCGGATAGTAAACCATTATGATATAAATCAGCGGCAAAGTAAGCAAAACGCTGTCAAATCTATCCATAACTCCGCCATGACCCGGCATTATATTGCCGAAATCCTTGATGCCATACTGTCTTTTTACAGCAGAGGCAGAAAGGTCGCCCAATACGCTCAAAAGCGCTATAAAGGGACCTGCCAATGCTATCCTGAGATAATCGGCCTGAACAGTGATCCCGCATGCGGCATCTGCGGCCGCGACAAAGATCCGGGTAAACAGTAGCTGCGAAAGAATGGAAACGATTATACCGCAGATAAAGCCCTCTACCGTCTTTTTGGGGCTGATAAGAGGAGCCAGCTTATGCTTTCCGAAAAGCATTCCACCGAAATAACCTCCGGTATCGTTTAGCCATGCGCCCGCCAAAGTGAGCAATGCTACATACAAGCCGATAGTCACTCCGAAATTATCTCTCGAATATACAAAGCAGCTGGTTGAAAAAGACACAGCCGTAGTAAAAAAGAAAACGAACCCGATCTTTTCGGCGCTGAATTCTTTATGAGCTTTGAGCAGATAACATAAAAGGATGATAACGAACAGCAAACAAGCCGCGGGGAGCAGCTTTTTAGTCATATCGGTATCAATAAAAGGAATAGCTGCGCCGAACAAAATAGCCGGTATCGCAACAGGAGCGGCAAATGCACCGCAAGCCTTCAAAAGCTCGTATATGGCGATAGCAATTATCGCAGATATTGTTATATTCAAAACCATGGTATCGTACAGCAGCAAGACCGCCAGTAAAACGCACAGTCCCGCAACTGCCGAAATGATACGCTGTTTCATTAAATCCCTCCGAACCTGCGGCTGCGTGCCGAAAATTCAGTAAGCGCTCTGTCAAGATGGTCGGGTGTAAAATCCGGCCAAAGGACATCCATAAATACAAACTCGGAATAAGCGCACTGCCACAGCAGGAAGTTGGAAAGCCGCTTTTCTCCGCTGGGTCTGATAATGACATCGGGATCAGGTATTCCCGCCGTGTAAAGATTATCAGAAAACATTTCGGTCGAAACCTCGTCCGGTGATATCTCACCGGATGCCGCCTTTTGAGCGATAGTGCGGGCCGCCCTGACTATCTCATCTCTTCCTCCGTAATTAAGGGCGAAGCAGATGGTCAGCCCATCGTTTGCAGCGCTGCGTTTTTCGGTGTCAGCTATCTGTCTGATGATATCGGAAGCAAGTCGTGAAACATCTCCGATCACCTTTATACGTACATTTTGGTCGATATATTTTTCTGCGCTTTTAAACTGCTCACGCAGAAGATTCATTATACCCTCCACCTCGGCGGCAGGTCTCGACCAGTTTTCGGTAGAAAAGACATAGAGGGTGAGATATTTTATCCCCAGCTGCTGACAATGCTGAACTATCGGCCCAAGAGTTTTTGCGCCCTGTCGGTGACCCATAGAACGAGAAAGCCCTCTCGCCTTTGCCCAGCGACCGTTGCCGTCAAGTATCAATGCAATATGTTCAGGTATAACAGAAGCATTATTATCCATATTGCTCCTCCAAAATCAGTAAGTTCACAGTTCTTCAAACGCATAAAATCGCGCGGCGGCCGGCTCTTTTAAAACACGACATTCCGGTTCGCTTATCGCGCGATTCTATTGATTATTATCGATCAGATCCAAAGCAAAGAGGCAAGATCATCAAACCTCCATGATCTCCTTTTCCTTGCGTGCGGAAATGCCGTCGATCTCCTTGCAGCGCTTGTCGGTAATATCCTGGATCTCCTTTTCAATATCCTTTACGGTATCCTCGGGGATCTCCTTCTTCTGAGCCTTGAGCTTATCATTTGCATCTCTGCGGATGGAACGGATAGCTACCTTAGCTTCCTCGCCCATCTTGGATATCTGCTTGCAGAGTTCTTTTCTGCGCTCTTCGGTGAGAGGCGGGAAAACGAGGCGGATCATAGTACCATCGTTTTGGGGATTGATGCCGATATCGGAAGTCATTATAGCCTTCTCGATAGCCTTGAGAGTGGTCTTGTCCCAAGGGGTGATGGTAAGAGTGCGCGCTTCGGGAACAGAGATGTTGCCGAGCTGGTTGATAGGGGTGGGAACATCGTAGTAAACAACGCTGAGTTTATCCAAAATTGCGGGATTTGCACGTCCTGCACGGATAGCGGCATAATCCTTTTCCAAATGGGCAATAGTCTTGGTCATTTTTTCGTCGTAAGGCTTTACAAAAGCGTTCATATTAAGCTTCCTCCCTCAGTATAGTTCCTATCGAATCTCCCTGAATAGCTCTGACAATATTGTCAGGATCCTGCAGAGAGAAAATCAAGACGGGCATATCGTTGTCGCGGCAAAGCGACGCGGCGGTGGAATCGATAACGGCAAGTTCCTTGTTGAGTATCTCGGAGAACGAGATCGCGTCGTAACGAACAGCATCAGGCACCTTCTTGGGATCAGCGGAATAAACGCCGTCGATCATTTTAGCCATAAGTATGATATCCGCGTTTATCTCAACAGATCGCAGAGCAGCAGCGGTATCGGTCGAAAAGAACGGATTGCCGGTCCCGCATCCGAAGATGACGACCCTTCCCTTTTCAAGGTGGCGGACAGCCTTATTTCTGATATAAGGCTCAGCCACACTCTGCATGGTGATAGCGGTTTGAACTCTTACATCAACATCCAGCGCTTCGAGGGCGTCAGCGAGCGAAAGTGAGTTCATAACGGTAGCCAGCATACCTATATGGTCAGCTCTGGTCCTGTCCATGCTTTCGTTGGAGCGTCCGCGCCAAAAGTTGCCGCCGCCGACAACTATCGCAACCTCTGCGCCAAGCTCAACGCATCTTTTTATGCTCTTGCATATCTCGCTAACGGTGGGGTAGTCAAGCCCGAAATGCTTTCCGCCCGCAAGAGCCTCACCACTGAGCTTTAAAAGTACTCTTTTGTATTTTAACGCCATAAATATCACCCGAAATCTTTATTTTTTATGTCCCGGAACAAGCTCCAAAGTCAAATTATCTCTCGTATCATTTTACCCTAAATAACAGTTGCTGTAAAGATTATTGAATCAATTATTTGTAAATCTATTGCAACATAAATTTAAATTGATATCTTAACATATCTTTTACAGACATTTTTTTGATACCATGTTAAAATAAACTATACCATTTAAGGAGGAAAATGTATGCTCAACGAAATGCTGGAATATAACAAAAGATTTGTGGAAGAAAAGAAATATGAAAAATACATAACCACAAAATATCCCGATAAAAAGATAGCTATACTTTCCTGCATGGATACCCGCCTGACCGAGCTTCTGCCCGCCGCGCTCGGAATTAAAAACGGCGATGTAAAGATTATAAAAAATGCCGGCGGCATGATCTGCCACCCTTTCGGAAGCGTTATCCGCAGCCTTTTGGTAGCCATATTTGAGCTTGGCGTAAATGAGATACTGGTCATAGGTCACACCGATTGCGGCGTTCAGCATATGAACAGCGAAGAAATGATACACAACATGCTGCGCAGAGGTGTATCGCGTGATCAGATCGAAATGATGCGCTACTGCGGTGTGGATTTTGAATCCTGGCTCAGCGGATTTGATACTGTTGAAAATTCGGTCTGCGAAACTGTTGAGTTTCTTCGCCATCATCCGCTGCTTCCAAACGATGTTACCATCACCGGCTTTATCATGAATTCCGTTACCGGAGAGATGCTTCCCGCTCCCGATCCCGACTCTGAGGATCATCACCCCATCCTCGCTTCCAATCTTCAGTCTCTCAATCTTGACGCACTGGTTTTGATGGAATAATTATTGCTGACATAAAACAAAAAGCTGTCTTAAAGACAGCTTTTTGTTTTATTATGAAAGTTTTTTAAGTATCGGGCAGATACGCTCTATGACCAAATGGACAAGTACTACCTCTATCGGCATTGTGACAAAGGTTTTTATCAGCCTTGTCGCCATGATAGCAGGCATAGCCTTTCCGGTGGTCATGCTGATCCAAACCGAATTCAGGCCAAGCCGCCAAAACAGGTTTATCACCAATACAGCCATTATGATATTGAGCCATCTGTTTTTGCGCTTATACAGGAATAAACCATAGGTCAACCCTGTGAGCGCCGCGGTAAGAGTATATCCCGGGAAATATGCTCCTATGGGGAAAAGTATCGCTCCGATGAGATCCGCCAGCCCCGCGCCGATGCAGGAATAGACCGGGCCATACATAGCGGCGAGTATTGAAAGCGGGATAAAAGAAAAACTGATCTTAACTATCGGCGTTGCTATACCCAAAAACCTCGAAATAATTATCTCGATGGCAACCAGCAGCGCAGCCGAAGCTATTTTAAAAAGCTTATTATTTCTCATGAATGACCTCTCCTTTCAGCCGTAAAACGGCAAAGCAGAGCCACATGAAGACAAATTCTTCAAATGGCAGCGGATGCAAAGCAGCACCGCGGGTCTCCCCTTCGTCCGGCGGCAACTTCCCATCCGCCGGCACTTAACGCACTGCTTCTACTCTGCATTTTTATTTATTCGTTATCAGAAAAGTCCGGTGATCTTTCCGTTTTCGTCAACGTCGATCTTCTCAGCCGCCGGAACGGGCGGCAGTCCGGGCATGGTCATGATATCTCCGGTGAGAACTACGATAAAGCCTGCGCCGGCAGAAACCTTTACGTTCTTTACCGTAACGGTAAAGCCCTCGGGAGCACCGAGCAGCAAAGCGTTATCAGAGAAACTGTATTGTGTCTTTGCCATACAAACCGGCATACCGCCGAATCCAAGCTTTTCGAGGGTATCTATCTGCTTCCTGGCTGCGGGAGTGAACACAACACCGTTTCCGCGGTAAACCTTCTTTACGACGCTTTCGATCTTTTCAGCAATGGAAAGGTCATCGGTATAGCACTTTTCAAAGCTGTTGGGAAGCTCGCAAAGACGAACAACTTCCTCCGCGAGAGCTACGCCGCCTTCGCCGCCCTTGCCCCAAACTTCGGAGAGGGCAACGTTAACGCCAAGCTCACGGCACTTTGCAGCGATAAGCTCAAGCTCTGCCTCACTGTCAAACGGGAATCTGTTGATGGCAACAACGCAGGGCAGCTTATAAACCTCAGTGATGTTTGCAACGTGGCGAAGAAGATTGGGCAGACCCTTTTCGAGAGCCTCGAGATTCTCATTGTTGAGGTCGGCCTTGGCAACGCCGCCGTGATGCTTGAGTGCTCTTACAGTTGCAACAACTACCACCGCAGAGGGAGCGAGGTCAGCCATTCTGCACTTGATATCGAGGAACTTCTCTGCGCCGAGGTCTGCGCCGAAGCCGGCTTCG